>CAPAOV010000009.1 GCA_948579355.1 uncultured Eubacterium sp.
CGCCGGTTCCTTCGAGGGAGAGGTCACTGCGGGTGAGGATGAGGTGGCCGGTGGCGGTGTCTACGCCGTCGGCACATTCGGCTTCTAAGGGGGAACCTGCCAAACGGTTTTCGTAGACGCTGCGGAACGTTTCTCCATAGGCTTCTTCGACGGCGGTGCTGTACACCTCACCAAAGGTGAGGTTTTCGCCAAAGGTGAGGTTCTCCTCCGCAGCCTGACAGATACTGCTGTTTACAGACAAAACAAATCCGCACATCAAGGCAACTGTTACTCCCATTAATAGCTTCCCCAATCTTCTCATAGATTTCAAACTCCTTTCTTATACAGTCAACACTCAATCAAGACTCTGCTTTTTCAGTTCTTCCACTGTTATTCCTGCATCTAGTTTCTATATCACTTCACCAAACGTATAGGTCCATTCATAAGCAGGACGGCGACTTCTACCCGCTCTTCTTTTGTCAGCGATTTGTTTCCCGTGTGACAGTAAAGTCGGTGATGTTTACGGATGCCAGCGGGAATGCTCCTGCCGATAACCCGCTGATTATGGTTTTTATGTTTCGCTTCATTGGTACTCCCCTTTCCTATGTCTGTCCGCTTGGTTCTGTCAGACACTGTCTGTAAATTTTGTGTTATTTTTGCAAAAAAAGCGGCGGCTGAGAAGCGCCCCGCAAAGAACTAAAGTTCTCTAAGAATCGCTATGCGGTTCCTGCTCCGCACAGGGGAAATTTTCCTATAAGAAAAAATAATTCCATCCGGAAACACGGTTTGTATCCGGATGGAACTATTCCTGTCTTATGTATTTTGGGTCACTCTGTCATTCGTAAATGCTTTGCGAAGTACTTTCCCCTGCATCCGGTTTTTCTTTTGTTTCCGCTCTTTGTTACATACGTTTATCTTATCAGGCTCCGGTATTTTTCGACAGAGGCGGTGGCAATAAATAGTTTCGCAATAGTGTTTTTTATTTCATCAATCATTGCACATCAATAACAGCCTTGATTCGTCTGACACCGGCGGAGGACGCCTGCTCCTTTATAATTTTAAAAGAGACAAGTTCGCCGGTATTTTTTGCATGTGGGCCGCCGCAAATTTCTTTCGAGTATCCGGGGATTGTGTACACTTTGACTATTTCACCATACTTCCCCGAAAAAACACCGACCGCACCCTCTTCATAAGCTTTCTTCGGAGTCATTTCTTCCAAAATGACATCAACCTTTTTCCCAATGGCTTCGTTTACAATAGCTTCCACTTTTTCCAACTCCTCTTTTGTAACTTTCCGCCCAAAGGAGAAATCAAATCTCAAACGTTCCGAAGTTATATTACTGCCTCTCTGAGACACTTCATCACCAAGTACCTTCCTTAGCGCTCCGTTTAACAAATGTGTTGCCGTGTGAAGTCTGGCTGTCTGCTCATTATTGTCTGCCAAACCTCCTGTAAACTTACCTGCCGCTCCCTGTCTGGATTTGTTCCGGTGCTCCTCAAATTTTTTCCAAAATCCATCCATATCCACCTGATATCCTTTTTCCAAAGCCAGTTCTGATGTAAATTCAATAGGAAAACCATAAGTGTCATACAGTTTGAATGCCAATTCGCCATTAAGAACTCCGCCTTGCCGTATATCATCAAGGTATCTGTTTGCTTTCTTTAGTCCCTCGTCCAATGTCTTGGAAAATAAATCATATTCCTTTTGCAACTGCTCCAAAATGAACTCGCTATTTTCCCCGAGTTCCGGATAAACCGGCTCGTATTGTTCAATAATCACTCTAGATAATTTGCACAGGTAGTTTGCATTAATACCGGCTTTCTTAAACAATCGGATAATTCTTCGGATTAGTCTTCTCAAAACATATCCCTGCTCTGTGTTGGACGGACTAATCTTCATCGGGTCTCCAAGAATAAAAGTAATCGTTCTGGTATGCTCACAAATAATTCTCTTATCACGTTCAGGGATGTCTTTTTCTTCTTTTTCAACAATTTCTTCAAGCGTTTGCATAATGGGGATAAATAACTCCGTATCGTATACATTTGTTTTTCCATTAAAAATAGTCAGAACACGTTCCAAACCCATTCCCGTATCTACATTTTTCTGTTTTAGCGCTGTAAAAGAACCATCAGCCTCTTTATTAAACTGCATGAAAACGTTATTCCAAATCTCTACATATTTCCCACACTGACATGCCGGTCCGCAATTCGGGTTACATTTCGGTTTTCCCATATCGTAGAAGATTTCGGTGTCCGATCCACAGGGGCCAGTCTGTCCGGCCGGGCCCCACCAATTATTGTCTCTTCCATATCGGAAAATCTGGTCACTCTTAAGTCCAAAACTCTTCCAAATTCCTTCAGCCTCCACGTCAGCCGGTACTAATTCATCGCCAGCAAATACCGTTACGGCCAGTCTTTCCAAGGGGATATGAAGATAATTAGTCAGGAAGTCAAAACTCATAGAGATGGATTCCTGTTTAAAGTAGTCTCCCAGCGACCAATTTCCCAACATTTCAAAAAAGGTACAATGCGTATCGTCTCCTACTTCATCAATATCTTCTGTTCTCACGCACTTCTGAATATCCGTAAGCCTTTTCCCACTCGGATGTTTCTCGCCCAGCAAATATGGTACTAACGGATGCATTCCTGCGGTAGTAAACAAAACAGTTGGGTCATTCTCTGGGAGAAGTGACGCAGACGCGATTTCCTTATGTCCCCTTTCTTTAAAAAAGTTTACATACATTGTTCTCAATTCATTTGCTGTCATATTTCATTCTCCTCGTCTTTCTATTATTTTCCAAAACAAAAAGCCCCAAGTTGATATAAAATATCAACTTAGGGCGAACTTTCATGTCCGTGTTACCACCTAATTTCAGATTTCTCTGCACTCTGTCAATACGGGATTTCTCCGATATTGCTTCCTATGTTAACGGGGGAACTCCGTTGAAGCCTACTAAGATATATCTGTTCGGTCCACAGCTCAGAGGCTGCTTCCATATTAGTTCAATGAAGATTCGCACCAACCATCTTCTCTCTGTGAAATCCCTAATATCTACTATTCCTCGTCAAAGCCTTTTTGTTTTGAATTTGTAAGCACTATAACACTATTAAAAGCAATTGTCAAGGTCTTGTATTCGTCAATCGTTACAAACTTTTCCCATTTACAATTTGTGTAAAATCCGTTACACTGGAAAAGAATCTTAATAAAGATGTTGACAAAAACACTTTTGAATGGAGGATTACTATGTTATTAATAGGTTCACACGTTGGAATGAATGGAAAAGAAATGCTGCTTGGTTCCGTAAAGGAAGCTATCTCATATGGGGCCAATACGTTTATGGTATATACCGGCGCGCCACAAAATACACGCCGCAAAGACACATCTGAACTGAATATTCCCGCCGCGAGAGAATTAATGAAAGAACACGGCATGGCAAATTTCATTGTCCATGCGCCCTATATTATAAATCTCGCCAATACGGTCAAACCGGAGACTTTTGAATTAGCTGTTGAATTTTTGGAAAAAGAGATTTCACGCACTGCTGCCATGGGCGCGGAGGTACTTGTACTGCATCCCGGTTCCCATGTGGGTGCAGGCGTTGAGGCCGGTATTGCGCAAATAGTCCATGGACTCAATGAAGTGCTGACAGCAGACACACCGGTAAAAATTGCCCTAGAGACTATGGCGGGAAAAGGTAGTGAGATTGGCCGTTCCTTTGAAGAACTCCGCGCCATTTATGACGGGTGCGCACATCCGGATAAGCTGCGTGTCTGTATGGATACCTGTCATGTCAACGATGCCGGCTATGACATTGTTCACAATTACGAAGATGTGATGGAACAGTTTGATACAATTATCGGCCTTGACCAGATTGCCGCTTTTCACATTAACGACAGCAAAAATGAGCTGGGCGCCCATAAAGACCGCCATGAAAATTTCGGAAAAGGATATCTTGGTACGGATGCACTGATGCAGGTCATCCGCGATACCCGTTTTGAAGACATACCAAAAATTTTAGAGACGCCTTACCTGAAAGACGCCGATGATTCAAAGAAAAGTTATCCTCCTTACAAAGAGGAAATTGCAGCGATTCGGGAACTGATGGGGTAGCCTGATGATGGCAAGTTCCCGAATTACTGCAATTTTTTTACTGCTCTGATGTCGGCAGACTGACGCGGAAGAAGCGCCGCAGAAACTGTTTGGCATTAAACGGAAGAAGCGGATAAATATAGCTTTTGCCGCTGATGGTTCGATTGGTCACAATGCAGACAGCTACAAAAATGAGTCCGCCAATCAGTCCCCACAAACCAAATGCCGCAGTCAGACAAATGAGAATGATACGCATGAATTTGAGTGCAAAACCTAATTCCAGACTGACCTGCGTGTAATTTGCCACGGCAACAAAAGCCATGTAAAGCATGATTTCGGAATTAAACCAGCCGGAGCTTACCGTATAATCTCCTAATATAATACCCGCTACTACACTGAGCGGCGTGCTCAACATATTCGGTGTATTGACTGACGCCAGCTTGAGTCCGTCAATGGCAAATTCCAAAATCAGCATTTGCAGCCAGATGGGGACATTAATCGGGTCATTGATAACAATAAATTTCATACTTTCCGGCAGCCATTCCGGATTGGAAATGAGCAGCAGGAAAAGCGGCGTCATTACAACCGCCAGAACATCAATTACCATCCGCGACAGACGCAGGTAAGTTCCCGTAATCGGTGGGAAATAATAATCATCCGCATCTTCCACAATGTCAAAAACGGAAGTCGGCAGTATCATAGCTGAGGGGGAATTATCTACCAGAACAGCAATACTGCCCTCCAAAATACTGGCTGCTGTAGTATCCGGCCGTTCCGAGAATTTGAATTTAGGAAAGGGATTAAACCATTTATGCTGATAGAGACATTCTGCCAGACTTTGTTGATTCATGGACAATGAATCAATCTTGATGGCGTCTACCCGCTGCCGTATGTTTTCTAACATTTCCGGCTCAACCCGATTTCCCATATAGGCAATTACGACGTCTGTTCTGGAACTCTTTCCTACCGTATGCATTTCCATAACGAGGTCTTGGGAGCGTATGCGCCTGCGGATAAGCGCCGTATTGAACACTACGGTTTCCACGAAACCATCTCGGGAACCGCGCATGACTTTATCTTTTTCCGGCTCATCTACCGAGCGGGAAGGATAAGTACGAAAATCCGTTGCCAGTAATTCCGTGTACCCGTCAATCAAAAGAACCGGAACACCGGAAAGTATACGTTGTAACAAATCATTTTCTGTTCTTATCAAGTCAATCTCCCCATAAGGAAGACGGTCTTTTAAAAATTCGTGTGCCGTCGCCGGCATTTGTTCCGGCGTAATTTTATAGAGAAACTCTAATATCTTCTCCATAACTTCGTCTTTACAGAAACCATCAATAAAGTAAAAACAAGCTTTTTTACCACCAATTGTCACCACCCGATACAGCAAATCAAAACTCTTTTCTATATGAAGAAGTTCGTCGATTCGTTTTTTATTTTTATCAAAATCTTTTGAAAATTCCGTCTTTTTTTCCATAATCTCCTCCATTTACATATTTTTCCTGCTTATAAATCTACCGCCAAAGTTTTTGCCTCCACGATAGGGTTGACAAAAAACACCTTTTCTATGTATTATTATGGGGAACTATTACATACCTTATTCATTTTAGGAGGTGTCATTTTGGACATACCGCAAGACCCAATTATTTTGGTTAGTTATGTAAATACGAAATTAAGAGACCAATTTGCCACATTGGATGAATTTTGTCGAACTTATGATGTGGACGAGGCAGAGCTTTGCGACACGTTAGATTCGATTGATTATCATTACGATGAAACAACTAACCGCTTTGTATAACGATTGATGTAATGAGAAGGAGGGAATGGGAATTGAGCACCATACAATTTACACATACCATTTCCATTCAGGAATACAATGCGTTACGTGCCAGTGTGGATTTTATTACGATTTGTCCAAAGCAGGCGCGTACCGCTCTGGACAATTCCCTATATATCCTCGTCGCCACTGATGGCAGCGCTCCACTCGGCATGGCGCGTGTGATTGGCGATGGCGGTTATGTGTACTTTATCTGTGATGTTATTGTTCATCCGGCCCATCAGTCAAAAGGCATAGGACGAGCCATCATTGAACGTGTCCTCGAATGGCTGGAAGCACAAATTGATGAGGGTGAGACCATTATGGTCAATCTCATGTCCGCTATGAATAAAGAAGTCTTTTATGAGAAACTCGGCTTTCACAAACGCCCATTTGACAATCACGGCTCGGGAATGAGCCGCTGGATTAGCAAATAATGTCTATTCTATCTCCTCTTCTGCCGCCTTTAATATAGTCAACCCAACCGGTCCCAGCAACACACCGGCAAGCCCTAACAATTCCGCCCCTACATAGACGGAAATCAATATATACAAAGGTTTCAGCCCCAATTCTTTGCCAAACAGTTTTGGCTCCAATACTTCTCGTAAAAAAGCGGCTATGGCAAATACTGTTATAAGTATTGCCGCTGCATAATAATTTCCACCAAGCATCTTGATTATAGCCCACGGTATCAGGATTATTCCGCTTCCGACAACCGGAAAAGCGTCAAATACGGCGATTCCTGCCCCAAATATAATGGCATAGTCGTTTCCCATCAGTAATAACCCGACAGAAATGACAGTCGCAATAATGAACAAAATTATGCTCTGTGATTTTATATACGCCAGACCAGCTTTGCGCAGACGTCCGGCAAATGGGCGCAATTTGCCCCGAATTTTGGGAAATGTTTCATCCAGAAGAATCAGTACTGCCGAAATAATAAAAATAAATACCGTACTGGCTATGGCAAATACTTTACATAATATCTGGGTTACATATCCTGACATACGAGGCAGCACGTCGGTTCCAATCGTATGATACAAATTTTGTACCTGCTGCTCGACATAGCGGTAACTCGTACCGCCCCCCAACTCTAACATCTTATCGCACTGACAGCACATATTTTCCAAAAACTGATTTATCATCTGTTGATAAACCGGAAGTTTCTGCAGTAATAATATCGTTTGGCTCACAGCAATACTGATTATATATCCGATAAAACTTACCAAGGCGGTAAATACAATAAATACAACCATAAGAACACTGACTTTGTGTCGCCAATGAAGTTTTTTTTCTAAAAACTGTATGATGGGAGAAACCATTTTCGCAAAAAAATAGGCGAGAACGAAAGGCAGCACCAAAGGAAGTAAAAAACGAAAAGTAAGAAAAATAAGCAGAATAATCCCTGCAAGTTTTACATATTTCACTTTCATTTCAATCTCCCCTTTCATAATAAGGCAGCCGCACATTTTCGCTTGCTACCTTATTATGAACATGAAGATTCATTTTATCCTTGGCAAAATTTTCAGTTTTTATCGCGGAAACGATAGCCGGTTCCCCATACAGTCTGTATGAACTCCGGATTCGCAGTATCCTTTTCAATTTTTTCGCGGATTTTTCTAATGTGCACAACTAAAGTAGCCGTCTCGCTTCCCGGACTGTATCCCCAAATCTGATGAAACAGCTCCTCTTTTGAAAACACACGGTTTGGATGAGCTGCCAGAAAGAAAAGCAGGGAAAACTCTTTGGCCGTTAATTTCTTTTCTTTTTCATCCACAAATACACGCCTCGACGTTCTGTCAATCTTCAGCGGGCCGGAAATAATTACATCCCGTTTCGGTTCTGCCAAAGTGGACTGGTATCTCACAAGCGCCTCATAACGGGTCAGATGCGCTTTCACACGTGCAACCAGCTCATTGGGACGAAAAGGCTTGCGAATGTAATCATCGGCCCCCAAAGAAAATCCGTGAATAATATCAATGTCCTCTTCTTTTGAAGAGACAAAAATCACCGGTTTCAAATATATTTCCCGGTATTTCCGACAGATTTCAAATCCGCTCCGTCCCGGCAAATCGACCTCAAGTATAAGCATATCATATTCCCCGCTCATAGCCAGCTTCTCACCTTTCAGTCCATCCGTTTCAATATCTGCTTTAAAATTACTCAATTCCAAATAATCTTTTTCCATTCTTGCAATGGTTAAATCATTGTCAATAATTAAAATATTCATCTTCTTTACTCCATTCTGTTTAGTTTGAGCGACAATGGCTTTTGCCAAACCCCCTAATATTTACTCTTTCTTCTTTATTTCCTCTTATGTATAAGCATACTATTTCCTTATATAATACAGAAAACAGTATCCTATTCCATTAAAAAAACTTAATTTTTTTAATATTATATCACATATTTTTTTATTTTGCATTTATAAATCACTCTTTTTCGACTTTTTTCTTTATAAATTGTTGTCGATAGCATCAAAATAGGGAAAAACCCCTTTTTTTCCTCCTCCATTAACAGCGCTTTTCTTTCCTTGACGATATATTTTTTTTATAGTAGAATATATGAGAATATATACGAATTGAGGAGGATTATCATGGGTAAGATACTTTTCACATCTGAGTCCGTGACAGAGGGGCATCCGGATAAAATTTGTGATCAGATTTCGGACGCCGTTTTGGACGCCATGCTTGAACAGGATCCAATGAGCCGTGTTGCTTGTGAGACTGCTATTACTACCGGCCTTGTACTTTTAATGGGTGAAGTCACATCCAATGCACAAGTCGACTTACAAAAGATTGTTCGCGAAACTATTTGTGAGATTGGATATGATAATACAAAAAAGGGATTTGACGGTAATTTGTGCGGCATTATAATCTCCTTGGACAAACAATCTTCTGACATAGCAATGGGCGTTGATATGGCACTGGAAGCAAAACTTTCTGATAAAAAAATCGCTTCCATCGGAGCTGGTGATCAGGGCATGATGTTCGGTTATGCAACAAATGAAACCGATGAATATATGCCGTATCCCATCCATCTGGCACATAAGTTATCCCGACAGTTGGCGAAAGTTCGCAAAGACGGCACGTTACCTTATCTTTGTCCGGACGGCAAAGCTCAGGTTACAGTTGAATATAATGCCGAAGGCAAACCTCTCCGTCTAGACGCTGTCGTTGTCTCCAGTCAGCACAACGAGGACGTGTCATGGGAACAGATAAAAAAGGACATCCGCAAATACGTTATTGATGCCGTTCTTCCGGCCGAACTGATAGATGCGGATACAAAAATGTATATAAATCCGACCGGACGCTTTGTTATTGGCGGCCCAAACGGTGACAGCGGTGTAACCGGACGCAAAATAATTGTAGATACATACGGCGGATGGGCACGGCACGGCGGAGGCGCTTTTTCCGGTAAAGACCCGACAAAAGTTGACCGCTCCGCAGCTTATGCAGCACGCTATGTTGCCAAAAATATCGTCGCCGCCGGTTTATGTGACCGCGCAGAAGTACAGCTCTCTTATGCCATCGGTGTAGCGGAACCTACTTCCGTCCGCATTGACACATTTGGAACCGGAAAACTGCCAGAAGAAAAACTGGTGGATATTATTAACGAAAACTTTGATTTAAGACCAGCCGGAATCATACAAATGTTAAATCTTCGCCGTCCTATCTACAACCAGACGGCAGCCTATGGACATTTCGGACGAAATGATTTAGACTTACCTTGGGAAAAATTAGATAAAGTAGACGAATTGAAAAAATATTTATAAAACTTTTTATATGAAAAGTCCTCATCGGAAGATTATAAATGACTTTCAATGAGGACATCTGCTCCCATAGTTAAATGGATATAACACACCCCTCCTAAGGAGACGGCTGACGTTTCCGGCTGAGGGCATTTGCTCCCATAGTTAAATGGATATAACACACCCCTCCTAAGGGTGAATTGCTGGTTCGATTCCAGCTGGGAGTACTCACGAAAGTATTGAGACGTGCAAAATAATGAAACCACCGCAATGAGAATTTATTCGCATTTTACGATGGTTTCATTATTTTATAGGGCGATAGCCCGTGGGCTTGCGGGATGGTTTTCCCCGCAAGACTGGCATTGCGAAAACTTGGTTTTTGCGAATTGCCACCAACGAGTTTGTTTTTTTCTGTGCTAGCTTTCTTCAACATTTTTTGACTGAGAATCGAAAATTGGAGAATTTTCTTCTAACAGAAGAGGGGGATTTTCTAACATGGAAATTCCCCATCATCCAGATATTCATCTGTTCGCATCGTAGCAAAATAATTCTCAAGCTTTTCTTCTAGCGAAGAAGAGGGCTTAAATTCCTCTTCTCTTTCCATCATTTCAGATAAATAGATATATAACACATAATTGATTGCCTGATCCATTAATAATTGATCTGGATTTTTCAAATATTTTCTTATTACTTCCAATATATGTTCCGCAGCATTTTCCAATCCTTTCTTTAACTCTAACTTGTCCTGCGCCTTTCCACTAGTGTACGCCTCTTCAATCAATTCATAAATGCATGATAAATCTGCAATTCTCATAAAAAAGTTACTTTGCTCACGGCTCCCTCGTTGCTTATTTCTTTCATCCGTCAAATAATTTGATACACTATACAAGCTAGCATTTGCAAATAAAATCATATAATTTGCCTTATACAAGTGAAGGAATAATAAATTTATCCACGAAGTCATTTGATTTATCACATATAATGTGAGTCCTCTGTCATAGGAGTACCATTTATTATCTGACTTACTCTCCCAAGTCGCTGAAATAAATTGAAACAAAGCAATCATTTTCTCAGCATTTTCAATCTTTTCTTCCCTCCGGTGCTTTCGCAGATATATTTGACGAAATTTATCAATCCATATTTCGTTTTTATGAATTGTCTCATCATCCCAATCTACCAAGCCCAATTCTACTAAATCTAAAATCTTTGTTTTTTCTGAATTTATTATATCAGATTCTGATTTGAATAATATCTTTTGAAAACGCTCTCTCTGCCCTTTCCCTGAAAGTTTCTTCCTTTCTTTGTCTTTATCATCTAATATTGAAAAGATATAATCCTCTCTACGTACCCCAAAAAGACATTCTTTGATATATTCATATACTTCATTCTCCTTTTTTCCTTTTAACTTTTGAATATTGTCAATAATAGCAAAAAAAACAACAGGAAATAGTTTATCGCATAATAAAGCATGATGTTTATATAATTGCTTGAATTTTTGTTCCACAATCGGATAATAGCTATCGTGCATCGTTTTTTTATTCAACACAGACCAGTTTTCTGCCATCAATTCATATGCATCATAAAGTTTCCCTTTAAACTCTTCATTCCATCTTCCCTCGACACATTCTACAAGCAACTTTTGACTTGTGATGTCACAGATACCATCATATAGTAAATTTTTTACAAAATTCCTTTTTGATAAATTGTCTAGCAAAGAATCACAAAAAACATTTGACTTTTCAAGTTTCTCATACAAGGAACTTATTATTCTATTACATCCATCACACTTTTTTGTATCATTTTTTTGTGTCATAAAGTCTCTCCCCTTTTATCAATATATTTTATATACTAAGCGTGTAATCTAGAGACAGTATAAAACATCTTAAAAAAATTTGCAAATTAGTTCTCAAGATGAAACAAAAAGAAAGGAAAATGAAGAAATGAAAAAATCACTACTAACTTTAACTCCTGCTTCCAGACAATTATGGAGCAAAAAAACAAAGGAAAGAACTAATATTGACTATATTCTGATTGCAGAACTGTCTAATCAGAAAGAAATATTTTTTGCTTCCAATGTTAAGGGAGAGATGGAAAAACAATTCAGTTATAACGGGCATCAGGAACTGAAAGAAATTCTTATTACAAGAGAAAAATCGACTAACCTATATCAATTGGAACTCGCGTTTTTGAATGGAGAAAGCTGCAAACTGGAACAGAACGACTTTACGCTCTTAGTCAGCTGTCCCTATTATGACGATAGCGGAAAGGAGCGTAGAGACAGTCTATTTTGCTTTTGTATTCCTGAAGGCATTAATTCAACAGAAATAAAGCAATGCTATATCCCTAATGACCAAAAAGCGGAAACTGCTTTTGCACTTTTTATGCTTATTTCTGTATATGTAGGGGGGGAATGAATAATATGGCAACTATACTAAACCAAAAAAGTATTGAGGAAACGTATGAGAGCAAAAAGAAAAGAGGAGTAGAAAGTATCGTTTTAAATGAAAGATATAGGAAAATGGCTACCAAGTTAAAAAAAAGTAACAAGCTAAAGAGCTCAATATCTCAGATTTCAAAACCATTTTCAAGTCCTGGACTTGAGAAAATAACTTTAAATGAGAACTTGAGAGGAAGAGCGATAGCGGCAAAGAAAAAGAAAACGGAAAAGAAACAAAAAAATCCATTAACAATAAAAGGCTTGAATCTGGACTCATATTCAGAGGTCAAAGTAACACCGCAGATAATTTGTTCCATCGTTGATATGCTGTGTGAACAATTTTCTTTCCTATACATAGAGGGCATGGCTCTCTATGTATATACAGAAGACTATTATCACCTATTCACATATGCCTATGCCGGTCAGTTTCTCCGTAAAACATTTCGGAAAAACGAAATCAATTACGCCTTTCGGACCTGCGAATACAAAGAAATCGTAAACCAGTTAAAGGCACAAGAATGTATCGCCAAATGCCCCGAAGATTGCAGGACTAATACGGACATTGTTTTGTTCTCCGATGGCGCATTTATAGTCCGAGAGGGAACTATACAGTCTCCGATGAAAGAGGATTTTCAATTTTCAAAAATTGATTTTCCCTTGCACTGGAACACTAAAGCAGGACCAACTCCGGACGCCAGGCACTTTATCCAAAGATTCTGCTCCTTTGATGACAAGAAAGAAGCCTATCTTTGGGAGTTAGTCGGCTATCTTTTAAGCAGCTATCAGGAAAAAATAATGGTTGTCTTTTATGGTCCCTCCAATTCCGGCAAATCTACGCTGGCAAATTTCATTCAGCGTATCGTCGGAACGAAAAATTGCGTTTCTTTAGGAATCCGGGATTTATCGGGAACTTTCAATCTTGCAGAACTGCAAGGCAAACGGTTATGTGTTGATTCCGAAATGGACGCAACCACTCTACGAGAAAAAGACATCAGCATTCTGAAAAAGGTGGTCGGAAATGACTATATTCAAGGAAACCGTAAACACGAACAGCAATTTTATTTTCAGTGCCAAGCCAAGCTTTTGGTTTGTACGAACAATAGGATTGCTATCCGCAGTAACGGAGATTCGATTCCACTTTTGAATCGAATCCGGGGTTTTCAGTTACAAGAATCTATTCCACCCGGAGCACAATGCCACAACATGGACCAGATTCTTGATGAAAATAGAACCTATTTTTTGCAAAGAGCAATGGAAGGATTGCAGGACTTAGTTCGCAATAACTTTGAGTTCAGCTACATCGAGCCCGTAGAAGACTTCGTCAAAAACACAAGTCCCTTTGCCAATACGTCATCCGTACAAGAATTTGTTGACACATGCTGTATAAGCGGGAATGGTTTACATGAACCTGTCGGAAGACTCTATGATGCGTATGTTGAATACGCTGGTGCAAACTCATGGCGATACTTACCCAAAAACCATTTCTCTAGAACTTTGTGTGAGGAATGCGGATTTACGCGCCAAAAAGTACAGGGAACAAGATGCATCCTTAATTTGCAGTTAAAACAGTGATTTGACACACTGGACGCAGGACACACGTTTTTAGTTTTGATTTTCTACTGCTTTTATGACTTATTTTAATAAAAATATGATTAAAACAAACTTGAAAAGTTGTGTCCATGTGTCCATGTGTCATCCCAATAATTCAAAAGCCTATATTATTCATATGGTGAAATAACGAAATGGAGGTATTTACGATGCAAATTGAAAAAGCTACTTTAACCGTTCGTGAGTTATCGGAAATGCTGGGCATTGGGCTTACAACAGCCTATGACCTGATAAAACAAAAACAATTTCATACGATAAAAGTCGGTCGGAAAATTCTGATTCCAAAGACGACCGTACAAAAATGGCTGGAAGGAGATGATGAATGATGGCAAGTATACAGAAAAAGGGCAACTCCTTTTATGTCGTGTACCGCCACAAGCAGGAAAATGGGACTTATAAACAGATGTGGGAAAAAGCAAAAAATTTTGCAGATGCCAAACGCAGGAAAGCAGAAATAGAAAACTCTATAAATATAGGAAGCTACATATCGCCATCTTCCCAGACAGTCGATGAGTTTCTTCAGGACTTCGTAAACATATATGGAGAACAGAAGTGGGCATTATCTACCTATAAAAGCAATACTTCTCTTATCCGCAACTACATTTCTCCAGTCCTTGGGCAAATGAAAGTGCAGGACATTACCAAACGCGTGATAGATAAATTTTATAAACAGCTATCTCAGACATGCCCTGTTGAATCGCATGGCAGAGCTCCCCGCACCAAATATCTGACACCTGCCATGATCGAAAAAATTGCTCATTTGATGGCAAGCGCCATGAAACAAGCAGTCCGATGGGATATCTTGCCGAGCAACCCCACGGAGGGCGCCCTGCTTCCAAAGGTAGAATATAAAAAGCGGGATATCTGGACTGCCGACATTATCCGGGATGCCCTTGACAAATGCGAAGACCACAGACTTTATCTTGCAATGAACCTAAGCTTTGCTTGCAGCCTCCGGCTTGGCGAGGCACTCGGCTTGACCTGGGACAATGTTCATATATCTGAGAAAGATATTCTCAATGATGAAGCTTGGATATATGTAGATAAAGAACTAACCCGCGTCAGCGTATCTGCAATGGACGCTCTGTCAAACAAAGATATCCTGACTGTATTTCCTACAAGTAAGAAAAACGCTACAACCCGGCTTGTCCTGAAAGAGCCAAAAACGACAAGCAGCAAACGGAAAATCTGGCTTCCCAAAACACTGGCTCACATCCTGCTCCAATGGAAGCAGGAGCAGGATAAGCTAAAAGAGATTTTGCAGGATGATTTTGCCGATTATGGCTTAGTCATAACCCATAACGATGGAAGACCATGCGAAAACCGTAATATCGAAACGGCATTTAACAAATTGAAGAAAGAGCATAATCTTCCTAATGTCGTTTTCCACAGCCTGCGTCATTCAAGCACAACTTACAAGCTGGCACTTTCCAACGGAAATATCAAAGATGTTCAGGGTGACACCGGACATGCGACCGCACAGTTAGTCACTGACGTATATTCGCATATGTTAGATGAAAGCAGAAAAAATAATGCGATAAAGTTCAATGCAGAATTCTACAGCAAGCCTGATCTTCATGTGGAAGTTCCAAATAAAAAGTCAGAAATCTCCGCAACGGATTTACTAAGACTGCTAGAAGAATCGCCAGAATTAAAAGAAAAACTTAAGGATTTGCTACAGTAAACCAACTAGAGGGCATCGCTTTTACCGTGATGCCCTCTAGCTCTCTTTCCCGCCTTGCTCTCCAAATCCCAGCAAATATTCCGGAGTAGTTTCCAGTAATTCTGCAAATATGGAAACCTCATAATCAGGTATAAACCGTATTCCCAGCTCTGCTTTTGAAATACCATTTGGTGTTATAAACTCATATCCTGCCAGCTGTGCCATCACAGATAGCCTTTGTATCGTCAAATTTTTTTCTTGACGAAGTTCACGTATTCGCAATCCACAAACATTTTTTCGCTCTTCATTGTACCAAAATGCTTTCATTGAAGTCGCCTCCTATCTCCTGCCTTTCATTATGTGCGTTCTTAACAAGAATTCTTCTTGATTGTATCATTTTTCTGTGATATACTTAGTTTTATCAAGAATTCTTGATTAGAACTTCTAACAAGAATAATTTGAAGAAGTTTTTATAAAATTATATGATGAAAGGAGGCAAAAACATATGGCAAGCTATAAATACATTGAATATATGTGTCGAGTTTGCGGCACAAAGAAAACTATGACAGCAACTGGCGGACGTCCATTGCCAGGTAAATGTCCCAAAAAATCTAATGGTGGACCCCATTCATGGATGGTAAATCGAAAAAAGTAAGGCAATAAAGATAATATGAGTGTAAAAGCCTATCTTTTGCACTCATATCTGTTTGTTAAATACGAAAATGAAATGACATAATTTATATAAATTTTAAAGATGTTAATAATGAAGTTAGCATTATTTCTCAACTAAGGAGGATACAACTAATAATGAGTTCTAAAATACTTTGTAATATTAAAATGGCTAAAAAATGTGCATTTTGCAAACATTGGTATGACCCAGCAAACCATGCGATTGAACCAGTAAAACCTGCTCAGGGATTATGGAAGTTTGACCACCAAACAAAAAATATCTGCACTCTTAATAATACTAACAAACCTGGATTTGCGAGCTGCAACAAATTCGAGTGTAAATTGTAAGGAGGAAAGATTTTTATGGAGATACTTATTATTGTCATAATCGCAATTTTCAGTCTCTTTTCGGCACTTAAAAGAGGCGTAATTTCAAAAATTATTCTTTGTCTGGTTGCTATTACAATCGGATGCCTTTTGATTAATTTAATTGCTGCCCAACCACTATTGATAACTCTTGCCAAAATATGTGCCATTTCCTGTATTATTTTAGTTATCGCTAATATTATAAAATCACTCTTTATCGATTAAATAAATCGACTGCAAGTAGGTTGATAATATCAGGGGGACCTTAAATGACTGATGATATAAACCAATTACATATAAATGCTATTGGGAATCCTAAATTGCGAGGAGAACTAGCAAATATAATGTATAATAAGTGTTATGGAGAATCTATTTATGAGTTCTTAATTGCAGAGCGGCTGGGAGATTCCGTTTCTCATGAATGGATAAATAAGAACTCTAAAATTGCAAATCAATATATCATAAACTATCCTCTTGTATCTGTAGACGAATATGTTAAAAAACATACAAATTATGATGATTATATCTCCCTTCGATGTGATTGTGATAATATGAACGCAGATGCTATAACATTAGCTGGTGATTTCTGGTTTGCCGGATATAGCGTCATTAAACAAAACCGTGAACTTGCTTTTCTTTACTATAAAAAAGCAGCGGAATTAAATGATTCAGGTGCAGAGTATAAATTGGGATTATGTTATCTCTTTGGATTGGGTACTCAAAGAAATATTCCTCTCGGAGTCTCTTATATAAAAAAAGCTATTGATAATGGTATGAATCAATACAGGTTTGACTTATTAAAATACTGTATTGATCTGAATACTTACGAAGATATTAATGCACTATGGGAAATACACGAAATTTACAACTACGCAAATTCGGAAAATTACATTGTGTCAAATGAAATATTAGCAAAATACTATTATGAACTTGCCACCTTATGTAAGAAGGGTAGAATGAATGGAAACGAAGAATTCAATTTTTCACTAACCCGTTTAGAAATATGGACATTATGGGACTATCACGATTGTGGAAAAACAAATCAAGATAGCTATCTTTCCAATCTTATTTGCGAATGTGTCAAACTATATTATGGCGCAATGGATGATGAATATGATAGCATATTGTATACTATGTTAAAATTTTCTTCAAAACTTGGAAATGAGGATGCAAAAAAACTATTAAGAAAAGTAAGGCTTAAAAAAATGGGAAAAGGCATGCAAAAAGGTGCCAAAATTCTTTTTGATTATCTTGAAAAAGAACTTGAAAAACAAAATAAAAGACAGTAAGAAAGGACACAATCTGTCTACCCAACCTGCTATACTTAATTAAAAACACAAGTAAATTCGCTGTTTTTAGCAATATATTGTTTTTATGAAACATTAGCAACTTTCACAAAAAGAGCAGGAGGTCCAATTAATTATGTACGAATACATCCCATCAAAAGCAGTTAAAAAGTATATGGAATTTAAAAAAATGCAATTAACAGATTTTGAAAAAGCAAGTTTCATTTACAACGTCGGGACAGCATATGGCATAGAGAAGCAACATGATTGTCTGAAAGAAATCATGAATTGCACGCAGAATAAAACACTCAGGCAGCAAATTGCCGAACGGCTTGAAGAAGATGAAAAAAATCTGGCTGCCTTCCTTTCAAATATGAACAAGGCAATTTATAAAGTACAGTTCTATTACGAAGACGGCAGTGACTTTGACTACGAACAATATTTCAGCACTTTTGAGATGGCATCCGAATGCGCCAGAGAGTATATGCAACAAGGTTTTCCAGATTGTCAAAAATACGAAATCACAAAGCACCCGCTGTATAGGGGCAAGCAAAAACCTTTGATTGACGAAGACGGATGGGAGGCATCCTCTCTTCTTGGATATGCCCTTTTTAATTCCTTTGGAAAACTAACTGAGCTTTTTTCATATGAATATCAAGACCGCTTTGGCGATTGGGACAATAAACGGTTTGAATCTTATTATATGGCATCTTTCCGGAATCCGTTCCGAACCGGCGACATCGTAAAAGACCTTACGAACGGGCAATATGGCGTCGTAGCCGTCGGAGACGATGATTATAACTATGAAAAAATGAAACGACTTGCGAAACGAGGGCATGCTGACATTGACAGTAATAGAATTCTTGTCGAGTACTTATATGATAATGGAGGAGCTCTTCATAACCATCCGTATCCGTGGGATCTGGAATATACACATCTGCAATTCAATTTCGATATATGCTCCTCAAATATCATGGAAGCCATGCTATGCTCCATGAGCGAAATGGTACAGGGACAAGGATACATTGAAATTATGCAGGATAAAAGTGAAAAAATGGCTAAAATGGAAACATCGGCAATCAATAACGCCAAAGAAGAACTGGAATCCCGCTATGCACATTTCGTACAGTCCAAAGAGTATGATGAAATACTGTCTAAGCATTTCGCAGCTTTAGAAAATAAGTAAACTTATGTTTTGAGAAGGAGAATCAATTTCTATGAAAGAACAGAAAAGAAGTAAAAAACCTATCATTATTTTAATTGCGCTAATCGTAATTGCGTTAGCTGGTACAAGCGGGTTTTATGGAATAAAACAGCGTCAGAAAGCAAACATCTATTCACAAGCCGAGCAATGCTTTCAGCAAAAAGATTATTCTGCCGCAAAAGAACTTTTTACCCAGTTAGGCTCATATAAAGATTCTGCTGAATGGGTAACAAAATGTGACAGCCAGCCGGAACTGGATTCCGCTGCCAGCTTGATGAAACAAGGCAAATATGAACAAGCCAGAGAAATCTATAAGAAATACAATTTACAAGACAACTATAATGAATGCACCTACCAGCTCGCTATCTCTTATGCCACAGCAAAAGACTATGAAAAATCACTAAAAGAATTTGAACAGATTTCTTCGTATAAGGATGTAAAATCAAAAATTCAAGATTGTGCATATAAATATGGACGCTCTTTATTTAAAGATGGAAAATACAGTGATGCTAAAACATGCTTTGAAATAATAGGCGACTACAAAAAAGCGAAAAAATATCTTGATAAATGCAATTTGGCAAATAAATATTCCGCTTTTGATATTAATGGCAGCTATTTGGGTGGTCTTGAACCGGATGACAGCACCCTTATTGAACTGTATGAATACATGGAAAGTTGGTTTGACGCTGACTTTTATGGTACATGGTATAATGCGTCCGGAGACAGTATAGTAATTGACAAATTCTCAATTTCTGGAGTTCCTTATTATATAACGGGAGCAATAATCAACTCGCATCCAGAATTTGATTACCAATATGAAAATACTACTGGATTTCACCATTTTACATTTGAAAGTTCTTCGGACCCAATACGGGAAGATATAAAAACAATTATTTTTGATGATACTGTCCGCTATTATAATATCGGAGGTGCAGAATTACAAGAATTTTTGGAGAGGCAGGATATTTTTATCGCAGAACAAGAAAAGGAAGAAGAGGAATGGGAAAGGCAACGCCAGAAGCAAGCTAATGAAAATAACTTGAAGAATGAAACCATTAATAAATTTGAGGACTGGTATAAAAATGGAAGTATGTATAAAATCCCACTCTTTCACTATAAAAACTGGTCGATAACACAATCCAATGGTCTATCTGTTGTTGAAATGAAGGCAAGTTCGATAGCTATGGATTTTTGGAACGATTATAATGTAACAGCGACATTTTTAGTCGAAAACGATTCATATAAATGTATTTCTTTTGACTGTAATCAACGTAATAACTAGTCTCTTTATTTATCATGAGCGATATAAATAATTTCAAAATAGGAAAGGCATCTCATCGCCTTTCCTATTTTTATCTTCCCCCACTCTACCGTTCCACATAATCAATCAAATCCTTTTTCAGCACTCTCCACATCTTCTTCCCCATGCGAAACGCAGGGATTGTACCATCCCGCATAGACTGGTATAAAAGATTTCTTCCAATTCCCAAAATCTCCATTACCTCCGACGGAGTCAGTACATCCGGATAATCTTTCAGCATATGAGCACCTCCCTTCTTATCCCATTGTTCACCATTTCGTACATAAGCCGTTTATTTCATCCTTTCAAAAATATATTATTTTTTTGGATGTATGGATAATCTGCGTTATTTTCGCAGTCAGGCACTAATGCAGAATCACATATTTATTCACAAAAAAGAAAGAAAAACTAAAAAAGGAGGCACTGCACCATGATTAAAAAGATACTTAAAAGAATCCGTAAATTTCTGCAAACCATTCTTTCGCTTGCTACTTCCCTTTATGCTTAGGAGAAAGGACAGTATTCCAATGGACAGCAAAAACCAAAAAACACCAGACAAACCGAAAAGACCTCAGGCAACCAGACATCTAGCCTTTGCAATCCTTACCTTGATAAAAAGCCTGATAAATGTCGTCGACCACCTAATCGACGATAAGGACAATACATAGGGAAAAACGGAAAACTTAAAACACACCAAATCTGCGTTATAAGCAGAATCACATGTAAAGGAGGAAAACCAACATGAACACAAACTTTGAAACAAGAAAACCCACATGGAACGGACTCGGCACAGACATCCGGCAGGCACAGACCACATATGAGGCGCTCGCCCTCTCCGGACTCGACTGGAACGTCTATCAACAGACCATGACAACCGAAGAAAACATTCCGGTCGCTGGCTACCTTGCCAATATCCGGGACACTGACGATCAGGTGCTCGGTGTCGTCACCGACAAATATCAGGTCGTACAGAACCACGAGGCATTCGCCTTTACCGAAGAACTGCTGAGACACGGCGTCCGCTACGAAACCGCCGGCATGTTACAGGGAGGCAGAAAAACATGGATACTTGCGAAAATGCCGCAGCGTTACCAGATGTCTGGCGACTGGATTGAACCCTACCTCGTGTTCTACAACACACACGACGGTTCCGGCTCCCTCAAGGTAGCACTCACGCCCATCCGCGTCACCTGCCAGAACACCCTCAACCTCGCACTGCGAAGGGCAAAAAGAAGCTGGTCCACCAAACACACCGGGGACATCCGGCTCAAGCTGGAAGACGCAAGGGAAACCCTCTTCCGTGCCGAGCAGTACATGGACGAACTCGGAAACGAGATGAACTACCTCACATCCATCCGAATCAGCGACCATGAAGCAGACGCCTTCATCAAAGAGCTCATTGCCCTGCCTAAAAATGCCACAAAAGTGCAGGAGAAAAACACCGAAAAACTAAGGGATGAGCTAAAGGTGCGCTACCATCATGCTCCCGACCTGACAGCACTCCCCGGAACCGGCTACCGTCTCATCAACGCTGTCAGCGACTTTGCCACCCACAACAAGCCGTTGAGACAGACACCAAACCATCAGGAAAACCTCTTCGCCCGCACCATCGACGGACACCCGCTCATCGACCGGGCGCACCGGATGATACTCCAAATGGGAGCAGCGTAAAAAAGTGCGGCTGAGAAACGCACACCTCCCAAGAATCAGCAAAGCTGATTTTTACTCTGCACAAAATAACCATAACCAAAACTTTAACAAGACAAAAAGAAAGGACTGCAAAAATGAACATAAACCAATATTATCAGACCATAAAAACAGCCATTGAAACAAACCACCCCGACATCACTATACAGCGGGAGCAGACGCAGACACCCGGAAACAAAAACCGCATCCGCATCAGCAAAAAGGGGGAAAAGGCATCCCCCCTCCTCTCGCTGGACAGCTACCACGACAGTTATGAAAACGGAAAGCCACTCAATGATACCGTACAGGACATCTTAGATGACTGGAAAGAACTTCTCCTCAAAATCCCGGACATCAGAGAATCCGACATCAATGACTGGGAAAAGGCAAAACACCACATCTTCCTCACTCTGGTATCCGCTGAACTCCCCCTGCCCGAAGGCACACTCAGCCAGAGCTGCCTTGACCTGAAGCTCACGGTTCACTATCGCCTTGCCAGCACGAAACGAATGGTCCAAAGTTTCCCGATCACCCGTCTCCTCGCAGAAAAACACTGGCACATCCCCGAAAAGGAAATCTTCCGGACAGCCAGACAAAACACGGAAACATTCTTTCCGCCTTCCCTATTTGACATGGGCGACTTCCTGCTCTGCCGTTACGCCAGTGCCATACACGGAGACAAAGAGCTGAAAGCCGGAGAAATGATTCACGGAAACGGCTTCCTGCCGCCCTCCCTCTACATCCTCACAAACCAGCAGATGGTAAACGGAGCCGTCACCATTTGCCACAAAGGGCTTCTCGCCGGACTCTGCCGCCGGTTCGGGAAGCCCTTTTACGTTATCCCCACTAGTGTGCACGAAACACTCCTCTACCCGGAACCGGAAAACGACAGTACAAAAGAAATCTTTTCGCCAAATAAAATAAAGCAGCTTCTGCACAGAGTCAACCGCAGCCATGTACCGGAAAAAGAGCGCCTATCTGACTCCCTCTACTATTACGACGGAAACAAACTCATCCTGCACGAAGCCGGAGGTGATGACAATGAATAATGTAGAACGAATCCCGACCATAGGCATGACCCACGAAGAATGGCTGGGAGAAAGAAAAAACGGAATCGGCGGTTCCGACGCCGGAGCCGTCTGCGGGCTGAACCCCTACCGCTCTCCGCTCGCTGTCTACCAGGACAAGACAGGCACGGAAACCGACGACACTGACAGCGAATCCATGCGTCAGGGGCGCGACTTCGAGGACTATGTGGCAAGACGTTTCATGGAGCAGACCGGGAAGAAGGCAAGGCGTGCCAACGCTATCTACAAAAGCACGGAACACCCCTTCATGTATGCCAACGTGGACCGTCTCATCATCGGGGAAAACGCCGGGCTGGAGTGCAAGACCGCCTCCGCCTACTCCGCCGACAAATGGAAAGACGGACACATCCCGGAAAGCTACCAGCTCCAGTGCCACCATTACATGGCAGTTACCGGAGCAGAATCATGGTACATCGCGGTCATCATCCTCGGAAAAGACTTCCTCTGGCACCGGATTGAGCGGGACGAAGACCTCATCCGGAACCTGATTTCCATCGAAAGCGCTTTCTGGAACGACCATGTCATCCCCCGCCTCATGCCGGAACCGGACGGTTCGGAATCCTCGGAACGTCTCATAAGACAGCTGGCAGGAAAAGCAGCGTCCGAAAAAGAAATCCCGCTGTCAGGCTTTGACGAGCAGCTCAAACGTAGGATGGAGATAGCGGAACTGATGGATAAGCTTGACATGGAAAAGAGAACCATCGAGCAGAAGTTAAAACTCTACATGGGAGATGCGGAGATTGCAGAAAATGACCGCTACCGCATCACATGGAAGAACAGCCGGACAGAGCGTCTTGACACAAAGGCTCTGAAGCAGGAACAGCCGGAGATATACCGGAAGTATGCAAAGACCACGGAAAGCCGCCGGTTTCTAGTAAAGCCGGTGGCATGACGGAATTTGCAGTATCTTCTATTTCCGTGTAATGTGTTCTTGTTACCGTTCATAAAAAGATTGCAAGCGGGGAAGAATTCTAGTATAATGGCTAGTAAGAAAGGCGGTGGACGTATGAGTACAGCCAAAAAACTGATTATTGATACTCTTTCCAGCATACCGGATGATATTCAGGACGAATTTGAAATCATGGAAAACCTGTATAAACTGCTTCGTTTCAAGAAAAGCCAGCAGTCTGTTGCTGAAAACGGAGGATACACAACAGACGAAGTACGCAAAATGTTTCAGGAAAAACATGAGGAAAGGACGATTCTTGCATGAATATAATCTGGTCTGCTCTGGCAATTGAAGACTTGAACAATATCGAAGAATTTATTGCGAGAGACAATCCAAGCCGTGCCGTATCCTTCATTAATGAACTGATTGATTTAGGAGATTCGTTAAGCAAGAAAGGGGAAGCGTGGAAGGGGACTCCGGCAAAATGGATTCATGACAACAATGTACGAGAATTGTACTATAAAAACTATACGATTGTGTACCAAATCCGTGACACTGATATTGTTATACATGAGGTACATAATTCAGCAAAACTATCCCGGCAGCTTAGAGGATAGGCTTAACAGAATAAATTCCAAGAAAAGGGCGTTGGTTCCGCACCAGCGTCCTTTTTTAATGGAAAAAAAGAAGAAAAAGGAGAGAAAAAATGAACGTAAAAAACGAACTGGAGAAAAAAGCCGGAAACAAAAATCCAGTAAAACTAACCAAAAACATGGCAATTGCCGATATGATTAAAGCTCTGGAACCAGAGATTGCCAGAGCACTGCCAAGCGTTATCACGCCGGAGCGTTTCACAAGAATGGCGCTGAACGCACTGAACAACACACCAAAACTTGCAGAATGCACGCAGATGTCTTTTCTGGGAGCACTGATGAGCGCCGCCCAGCTGGGACTGGAACCAAACACGCCGCTCGGACAAGCTTATCTCATCCCATATAAAAACAAGGGTGTACTGGAATGCCAGTTTCAGATTGGCTACAAAGGACTTCTAGACCTCGTATATCGGAATGACATGGTACAGACTGTGCAGGCACAGACCGTGTATGAACATGATGAATTCCGCTACTCTCTTGGTCTGAACAGCGAGCTGGTACATGTGCCAGCATTATCCGACCGCGGGGAAGCGGTTGCTTTCTACGCTCTGTTCAAACTGGAAAACGGCGGTTACGGATTCGAGGTAATGAGCAGACCGGATATGGATTCTTTCGCAAAAAAGTACAGTAAGGGAATTTCGTCAACATATTCGCCATGGAAAACAAACTATGAGGATATGGCAAAGAAGACCGTGATTAAGCGGGTTCTCAAGTTTGCTCCACTGAAATCGGATTTCCAGCGTGCTTTGAGCAATGACGGAACGATTAAGACGGAGTTTGCAGTGGACATGTCTGAGGTGGTGCCGGAGGATATCATTGATGTGGAAGAGGGTGAGGTCATTGAAACATCCAATGAATAATCAGGATATCATTAAAAACCGAATTCGTCAGGAATGGGAAAACTTTACAAACCATACTTTGCTTTATGATAAGGAAACCATGCGAAATATGTGTGACAAAATCCACTTCTATGATTGCGTCATGATTTTCTTTTCTGAAAATGACCAGATATCTGAAGAAGTCTTTACTTTTCTTTTGGATAAAGACGAAATTATCCTCAATATGTGGCTGCTCTATCTTAAGCAGGAACATTTGGGATTTCTGAGTTGGACGGAGTTGGAAGAATTGCTGGAGTTTTGGATGGGAATGTAATACATATATCTGCACTAATTTGACACACTGGACACAGGACACACGGTTTTCATTTTTATTTTTAACTGTATTTAAGGCGGTTTTTTAACAAAAAGCAGTAAAAAACAAATTTGAAAAGTTGTGTCCTGTGTCCGTTCCAAAAAGATCATAGACTTTTCTTCATATTTAGGGTATAATGTTCATAAATGAATTTGGAGCTATTGTAAAATGAAATATTTACAAGGACTGATACAGTATGAAAAATTTTATTTTATAGAAAAGTACTACAAAAAACATTTTTGCAACTAATTTTTTCTTTGATTCCTTAAAATTCATGGTATTTCTAATAGATTAAAAGAGGAGGCAGCTATGGAAAACAATTTGATTTTAAAACGTTTTTTTTCAAAGACTATGTTGCATGGTTTGCTCTCAGATAAACAAAACGAATTATTTGATTGCGTGGTACGAAGATATATCAACAATCCAGCCGGAAAAAAATATGAGGAATTAATAAGTGAAATTTATACATATGTTGATAAGAAATACCGCACTGAATATTTTTACAAGAATACTATATTAAATAAGCTCTTGTTTAAACGACATAATTACAAAAAGACTATTGCACTGACAGAATTGCCTATTGCTAACTCAAAAGCTGATTTTGTTATGATTAATGGAAAAGGTGTTGTATACGAAATAAAAACAGAATTAGATAATCTTGATAGATTAAATAGTCAAGTTAATGACTATTATCAGGCATTTACCGAAGTTGTTATTGTTACCTATGAAGAAAATCTTAATAAAGTACTCGACTTAGTTCCCGAGGAAGTCGGTTTAATACAACTTACAAAAAGAAAAGCACTGAGGACTATTAGAGAACCCCGCCATAACAGCCAACATCTTGATTATTATACCATTTTTAAAATTCTTAGGAAACAAGAGTTTGAAAATATAATAGTAGACCACGGTTTTGATTTACCTGAAGTGATTCAATTTGATTATTACAAAGAATGTCTCAAGATTATTCAATGTATTAATATTAATTTATTACAAGAAGCTATGCTTATGCAACTAAAAAAAAGAATGCGAATTGAACTGGTTGAATTTTGTCGTGATACCCCTTCTGAATTACATTTCTTAACATATTTTGATGATATAACAGCAAACAACAAAGAACGTTTTATAACTAAATTAAATGAAAATTATGGAGGTTAATTATGTATTTTCCTTATTTAAGAGGTAGACAGTTCGAGTTGATCGCCCTTAGAGAATTATTAGATAACAACTTGATTGGAAAAAAAGTAATACCAGTAATCGAACCAGTGAAACCAACATCAACTTTAGTAAAAACTTTAAAACTATATACTGAAAAACGTCATGTTCACGCTTTGATTATGAATCCTGAAGTTGGTGAGTTTGTCAGCAAAATCAAGGAAAAACGCAAAGAAAAAGATAGTGTGGCAGATGAAATATACAATAATTTAGCATCGGATTATTTAATCAAGGGATATTTGATGAAAAAAACAACACCTGCTCATCTTGCAAACAATCAAAATTTAGATCAATTAATGATTGTCAGTCCAAAACGAGATTGTTTAGATGATTATATCAAAATTTATAATAAAACAGAACCCCTCTATTCTCTACTTCCAGATGACAGAACATTTTGCCGCAAGGCTCCTACCTCTAAAGTTCTTTTTATGGACAGATTTACAAAAGCACAAAAAAATGCTGACTATTGTAAAAACGTAGATGAATTTTTTTCGGAGGATCATCTGTTTTTTGATATAGAAGGCTTCAAAGGTTTTTCCGATTACTCTATAATTGGTTCTGACTATAATGAATCAGGTTTTGCTCCTTTAGCCGTAGCAATTCATATTGTATATTTAGGTACAAATAAAGAGTTACGCGTACACCATTTTGTGTCTGATTCAAATACTGATTATAATGATCCTGCCGGCAAGTTTGGTGAAGCTGTACGCAAACTTGCCAAATGGGTAGAAGAAAACAATCCTTGCCATACCTTGGGTTTAGATATGTTACTTGAATATGAAAAATCCGGAAAATATCCGGGTTTAGGTACTGTCAAAAAATATTCAATAATGCATCATCTTGAATTAATGAATAAATACTTAGAAGGAGAAATCTAGTGCAAATCGGAATAAATTGTTTTATTGATATTGAAATACGCTCGATTATTGCTTCAGAGGGCAAAATTGGAACTTGTGAAATCACAAAGGAACAAAATATCGCTGTCTATGACACAAAAGATTTAAGTCAAAGCTTAGATTTATCAGCATATTTTTCCGAAATATTAGATGTATATACACCAGAGTCTGAGTTGCCTGCTGATTTTCCAAAAGATTGCCTTAACACTATTGAAGATATTTTAATGACAGACTGGTCTATATTTAATTTACCTAATGATAAAATAAAATTGGTACTGAAAGAGATTTGTAAAGATACATATCCAAATAATTCTTTACTTTTTACCGAAAAAGTAGGAATTGAAAAACTATGTGATCACGATTTTTTAAAAAGTAATTGTTTGATGAAAGAGTCCACATGGGAACGCTTTATGAGTTCAATAAAGAGTATTAATCGCTTTCATTCTAATCACATTAATTTAGATTTATTAACTAAATTATTTAATAGCCCAAGCATGCAAATTACTATAGCAAAAAATGAGAGGCATTTTTACAGAGGAAGAATATGTAGCGAACAGGGTTTAAAGAAACAAGAAATGGGGCCTCCCCCTCTTGAATTTGTAACAGCAGGACGAGCCAACTCAGCAGGAATACGCTGCTTATATCTTGCCAGCGATGTAACCACTACATTGCATGAAATTAGAGCAAGAGATTTGGACTATGTCGCAGTTGCAAGTTTCCTCCCAACTAAAGAACTTAAAATTATAGACTTATCAAACTTGGAAAAAATAAGTCCTTTTTCGATGGGAGCTTTTGGTGCAGAATGGTTTGCTATCAACATGCCAATCCTAAAAAAAATCAGCAATGAGATTGCCAAACCCCTTCGAAGGCAAGATAGCGAACTAGATTATTTGCCAGCCCAATATATCTCTGATTTTGTAAAAGGATTAGGATTTGATGGAATTTGTTATAGAAGTACACTAAATATATCAGGGTTAAATTATGCAATGTTTAATTACAAAAAATTAGTTTGCAAAGATATTGAACTGTACCATATAGACTCCTTAATTTATAACACAATTCCATCCCTTGTATAGGTTTCTAACACTTTTCTAACACCAACTATCAATAAGAGGTATTTGCACCTCAAAACGCATAGCTCATCCCCAAAGATAAAACGTCTCTGAATACCGAAAAATCGGGGATTTGACAACATTTCAGACTATGCTGTGATATCGCATAATACCCCCACCTCCTCCCTCCTAAGGGTGAATTGCTGGTTCGATTCCAACTGGGAGTACTCACGAAGATATTGAGGAGTGTAAGAAAGGGAAAATACAACAATGGGAGCTTGCTCACAAATTGTTGTATTTTTTCTTTCTTATAGGACGAAAGTCCGTGGGCAGATTGGCGCAGCCAAGCTGACCGCACGACGAAATATCGCGAAAAATGAAGCAATGCAAAGTGAAAAATCCAGAAAAGGTTGAGTTTACTCAAAATTTTTTCTGGATTTTTTGCTTTATAGTGCGAAGCACGCGGGCTTGCGGGGCGGTTTTCCCCGCAAGACTGGCGAGACTTCCGGTCAAAAAGCATCTTTGACTTATTTTCTGGACAGCATGATAAATCAAGGGAAAAATAGTCCCCTGCAGCGGCTTTATACAACGTCTCGACCTGTAAGCGAAAATATTCTCTTTTTGATGCGAACACAACATCTCTAATTTCTGATATAATCTAAGAAAATGACACAGTATATAAGTAATTTATTTATAACAGGAGGTTTTGCAAATGGAACAGATATCATTGCGCATTGCTGACTTACGCAAACAGAACAGAGTGACACAGCAGGAACTGGCAGACTGTATTGGCGTATCGTTCCAAACCATCAGTAAGTGGGAAACAGGGGTCAATATGCCGGATATTACCATCCTTCCACTATTAGCAGACTACTTTTCGGTATCAACAGACCAGTTATTAGGCTTAAAGCCGCTAGATGAAGAAACATATATTCCCGAACAAACAGCTACAAAAGACTTTTGGAATCAAAAACTGGAATATCTTCTGCGAACACGAAAGGGGTACTGGAATGATGACTACGCCCAATTCCTTATTTCGCAGGTCTGGAAAATTGATAAACCGATTTCTGTATTAGACTGCGGTTGTGGATATGGATTTTTAGGGTTACTGTTGCTTCCTCATCTGCCCAAGGGAAGCACCTATACAGGAGTTGATTTTGCAGAAGATTTAATCAAAAAGGGAAAAACTCTTTTTGAGCGTCAAAACATAAAGGTGGACTTTCTCTGTAAAAATGTTTATGAATATTCAGCCGAAAATCAGTATGATTTCGTAATATGTCAGGCGGTACTCAGGCATTTGGACAATCCGGAAGCTTTTATACAGAAAATGATCCATTTTGCAAAACCGGACGGATACGTTGTATGTATTGATGCAAACAGAGAATTTGAATGCTGTGGGCTTTATATCGACGGCATGGACTATCAAGCACTATGTAAGCATGAAGGGTTGGAAAAAAAGTGGCTGGCTGAACTTGAAATGCAGGGAAGGGATTATGCGGTGGCAATCAGGACTGCACATATGATGCAGAAGCTGGGACTCATCAATGTTGATGTAAGAATGAACGATAAGGTGGAATTCGTTACTACACAATCTGCAGATTATAATGAAACAAAAAATGATTTTATCACATATAATGACTGGACCTCCGGCATTAGCAACAAAGACAAAGATGAGCTGATTCTTCATTTGCTGACGCATGGCTTATCCCATAAAGAAGCCGAAGATTACTGTAACCGGAATATTGAAATTGCGAATTTCTTTTCAGACAATCCAGATGCGGGATATACGTTTATGAAAGGACAAATGATTTCCTATGGAAAAAAAGCGAATACTTCTTCTTGATATGTATGGCGTAATTATAAAAGAAAGCAAGGGAGCCTTTATTCCATACACATTTGAGCATTTTAACAAAAATGAACACAGCAGACTCGTAAGGGCATTTCGGGAAGAATGTTTATTTACAAAAGCCGGCAACGGTGAATTGAGTTCTAATGAATTTCTTTCCCTAATCGGATACTCAAATCCAACAGAAACAATGCGGGATTATCTCACTAATTTTTTGACTCTGGATCAGGATTTTTTGCGATTTGCCGAGCGCCATTACAAGCAATATGATTTTGTGCTGCTTTCAAATGATGTGAAAGAATGGAGTAAATACTTATTTGAATTACATGGACTTCAAAAATATTTTAAAGAAAGCATTATCAGCGGAGAACTTCATATGCGCAAACCTGAAAACCGAATTTTTGCCTATACAATCAAGCATCTGCAATGCAATCCACAGGAGTGTATTTTTGTTGATAACAGTGTTCAGAATCTAAATGCGGCACAAAAGACAGGAATACATCCTGTTTTGTTTAACAGAGATAACGTGGTTTATTCCGGTAATATTATAAATAATTTTCAGGAACTGGATAACTTACTAAACTTCCATGCCGCTTTCCGCGGCGCCACCATAAAGAAAGGGGTATAAAACATGAATGATAATTATAATTTTTCAGTAGGCTGTATTGTAAAAAAGGAAAATCAGGTTCTGCTTGTAAGGCATACATACGGTGGAGCAAAGGGGAAACTATTGATTCCCGGTGGTTTTTGTCATGAAAATGAATTGCCCGAAGATGCCGCTGTTCGAGAAGTCTTTGAAGAAACACATATTACAGCAGAAGTCAAACGTATGGCCGGTATCCGCTGTGATCGCAAAACCTGGTATATACTATTGGAAATGAACTATATAGATGGCGCTCCCACAAGTGATATGCACGAAAACAGCGAAGCTTTTTTCTGTGAAATATCAGAAGCTTTAACACGAAGTGACTGTACCGAAATGACAAAAGTTGCTCTTAGAAAAATTTCGGAGGGCTCTGCCAACTATTTTTATTCAGATATTAACTACAAAAAACACAAAGGAGATAATTATACTCTTTACATTTGAAAACGAGTAATCTGTTGAGGCTGCTTTAAAACATAGCCAAGCTGACCGCACGACCACTTATTATCTAACGCAAAGGGCGACCCCTCCCAATGGGTCGCCCTCTTCTATATAAAACTAACTACTCCCTGCGCCTATTATCCGATTGTTCCAATCTGGAATGTATAAGAAGTCTTCTCATCCTCCGTTTTTTCGGTGATAAAATAGATTTCTTTCTCATTCTTCATCGTAAGCATGAACTTAACCCCTACATCCTGCATATGTGATAATTTACTGATACCATACAGTTGTTTAAATTTAGTTGCCGTCAGTTTTGCTTTATAAAAGCCTTCTCCGCTTATCAGATACAAGTAATTGTTATAAATTCTGATTGCAAAAGGATCGTCCTCATAGCGGAGTGGAACTTCCATCTCATGTCCCGAGCCCAGATTACAAACTTCAATCTCCGTTCCGTCTTCTAACTCCTGCTTTGTTCCGGCAACCATCTTGCTGACTACGATTTCATCATCATAATAACGCTTACCGGCAATCACATCATTTTCAGCCGTCTGTGGAGTAAAATTACAAATCGCCTGTTTTACTGCTTTCATGCTGCCGGTATCAAAGTAAACAACACCGTCCTTAGAATTTTTCGATGTAACTCCGAGAATTATCAAACCATTCCCCTGTCCCAGATAGTTCATCGAAAAGCTCTTGCCGTAATCGTTTACGATTATCTGGTCGTTGATAACTACTTCTTTCTCAATCCCACCCTGAGGGTTCACTTTATATAAATAGTACACTGTCTGCTCTACCATATTTCCATCTTTATCTGCCAGAAAATAGAAGTTCCCCTGTGCATCCTGCCACTGTGCCGTAATCTTTTGCATTTCCTTTGCTTTGGCAACAGTATTGCCATCAAGTGCAACAAAGCTGCTATTCATTGCCTTTCCATTCAGTGTCTTCTTAACACAGGAAGAGTTATCCGCTGCCCACTCATACACACAATAGTTTCCTGATGCGTCTATCATGCCGCCATTGTTAAGATTTGTCAATCCAGCCTTTACCTTTGTTGCCTTATACGGTACATAATATTCTTCCCCAATGACGATTGTCTTTTTATTGCGGTCTATTTTCAGTTTCTTTACCATATGTCCGGTCAAATCCACACGCAACAGTTTCTTACACTTATTCATTTTTAAGGAAGTCAACTGGTTATAGCCTAAATATACATACTTTAACTTCTTGTTGCTGTTCAAATCCAGTTTCTGCAGTTTTCCATCTGTCATTTCCAGATAGGTTAATTTTTTATTCTTCTTCAAATTCATAGTTTTTACCGGTGTCTCATTGGCTATAAACTTCTGTAAATTTGTCAGTTTCTCAATACCTTTAAATTTCTTAATATCACGAATGTACTTTTTCGTGTATTTCCCATATTTAGAGGTCTTAATCTTCACTGTATTTTTACAAGAACTGCTGCCAAACTTCTTCGCTCTCTTAATCTCGCTGGCGGAGAGCTTCTTATCCTTATTTTTATCATAATTTGCTCTTACCAGTTCACGAAATACCAAATCCGGAAAATTCTTTTTATTAATCGCTACCGTTTTGGAAGCAGCTTGTGCTTCCTGATTACTTACTCCTCCTGCAATGCCTACTGCCATCATAAGGGCAGTTGCTGCTAATATAAATTGTTTTTTCATCGGAAAAACCTCCCATTCAATTTTTTTATTTTCGGTCGAAACATATTGTCTCTTGGGGCCCTTATATCAATAATACGATTGAATGGGAGGAAATGTTGCAAATGCATGCAATTTTTTTTCTTTCTTCACGGTTTCCTTTTCTGACCCGTTTATTTTGTACTCCGTGAAGATGGATAGGAAGCTTTATAACATGGTTCTACCAAATCAATATGTAAAGCGACAAGCTTTCCCTGCACATCACCTTCATAATCAAGCATGTAACAGCCCCGTTCCAATACTTTGGAAATTTCCTCTACCGGCTTTTCCGTGCAGGGTACGCCGTCGATATCGACCTGCATCCCCTGTTGTCTGGCATAGGCAACTTCATCTAAAATCCATTGATTTTTCTGCATATGTATCCTCCTGCTGACTATGGAAAAGAAGATGCACCGTGATATTAAATGTTTATAATTCCCTTTTCGGACAATGACACCACATCCGATGCCGTGACAAAGAAGTGTTTTTCATTCGTATCATCGCCCTACCATAGTCTCTTTTGGTAAGTCGCGTCATAAGATAATAGTAACTGTGAACTTTTCCAGATAATAGAAATTACCTAGAGCATAGAATTGAGATAAAAGGAAAAGAAATTTCCTTTCTTTAAAATAGAATAACTTTATGTACCATCAACCACCCCCCTGCCTTTTGCTAACTTACCTGTTTTTATTATACTGTTCCTTTTTCTTCCATTTCAAGTGTTCTCCAGCGCTAAAAATACATATAATAACAAATAAAAAATATTTCCAATTGCTTTTTTGGCTATTTTAGTTGACTTTACCAACAATATAAATTATACTTTTCTACAAATAAATGTTTAGAAAGGAAGTGTGCTTGTGAAAATCGAACGAATTAGTGAAAATCAAATCCGCTGTACTCTCAGCAAACATGATTTGATGGAGCGTCATCTTAAGATAAGTGAATTGGCATATGGTTCGGATAAAGCCAAAGAGCTTTTTCGTGACATGATGGAACAAGCTAACATTGATTTTGGCTTTGATGCCGATGATATTCCTTTGATGATAGAAGCGATTCCTACCTCGCGAGAGTCCATAATTTTAGTTATTACCAAAGTAGAAAATCCAGAAGAATTTGATGAACGCTTCTCTCGATTTGGAATACAGCAGGATGAGTTCGACGAAGAAGATGAAGTCGAGTTTGATTTAGACGAAGTACCGGACGATGACGAATCGGAAACACCTGAACTGGTCAATTGTTTTGAACAGCTTTACGATTTGCTTGAAGAAGCCGGCGCCAAATCCCGTTCCGGCGAATTTGTTCCTTTGAGCGAATCCCTGCAGGGACAGAAAAAGAATACTAAAAAGAATAAAAAGAAAAAGACAGAAACGATTATTGAATCGGTACGGGTATTTTCTTTTCATTCGCTCAATACGATTATTGAGCTCTCTCACTTGATTGATCCGCGGTATACCGCTAAAAATTCGATTTGGAAAGACCCTGTCAGAAAAACTTATTATCTTCTGCTGAACCGCGGGCACGGGAAAGCCGTTTTTCAAGCTACCTGTTCCCTGATTTCAGAATTTGGAAAAGAAGAGACGGTTACTTATGCAACACAGGCATATTTCAACGAACATTTTCAGATGATAATAAAAGACAAGGCACTCGAACAATTATCACAAATCTAATATAACAAATTTTTTCCTATAAAAAAGAGCTGTGGGAAGCTTCTGCCCGCAACTCTTTTTTTCATAGTTTTAAACGGTCTTTGTCGACAAAAACTCATTAATCTTTGCAACCAACTCATCACTGTCAATCCCGTGAACCAGAGCTGCCTCTTCCAAACTCTCGCCCTGAGATGCCGGACAGCCGATACAATGCATACCGGAAGCCATCAGAATAGGGGCAATCGTTGCATCTTCCCGCAATATGTCGCCAATTAGCATATCCTTGGTTACTTCTTTCATCATGATATATGTCCTCCTTTTTGGCAATAATTCAAAATCCTACGTTCGATTATAGTCATATGCCTATCCGTTGTCAAGAAGAGAAATGTCCAAAATCCACTTGTAATTTTAGGGAAATTGTATTATTATGTGTGTAGGTTAAAATTAGTATAAAGGAGGATATAGAAATGGCATACAAAATCTCTGATTCTTGTATCAGTTGTGGCGCATGTGCTTCTGAATGTCCGGTAAACGCGATTTCAGAGGGCGATGCACATTACGAAATTGATGCAAGCGCATGCTTGGATTGCGGTTCCTGTGCAGCAGCATGTCCTACTGGAGCAATTGAAGCTGAGTAATCATTACTTAGCCTGACGTAAATACCATCAGACTATATGAAAAGTTCCCATGCCAGCGGCTTTTACTGCCAGCATGGGAACTTTTTTAAGAATAAAACATGCTCTTTAGCAATCTAACATAAGCCCTCTCCGAAAATAATCTAAATCTACACTATCGTCATTGATACCCTCGATTCTGCCGTTGTCGGCATACTGCCATCCGGCAAATCTTTCCCAGCGTCCGGTCTCCGGCCGGTCAACGCCATAGGCGGCAACCCAGAGCGGATATCTTAATAAACGCGAATCGGTAAATGTATGCATGGCATTATTGCTGTCCGAATAAATGGCAACCGGTTTTCCGGTACGCCTTTCCAGCTCGCGCAAATATGCGATGGCAATGCGATTTATCTCTTCCCGCGATAAACTGCCGAATGTTTCAAAATCCATTACCGGGCGCATATCGTAGCGATACGGCTCTATCGTTCTGGCAAAAAACCGCGCCTGTCTGCGTGCCTGATCAACACTGCGCGCCGTAATATAGTGATAAAATCCGGTTTTGATGCGATTTCTCTTCGCCTCGATATGGTTGCGGTGGCACTGGGAATCCACAAAACGGCTGCCAACGCACGCACGGACATAGGCATATTCAATGCCCGATTCCGCCACCTTTCTCCAATTTATTTTCCCCTGCCACTCGCTTACATCAATACCATTACTTCGTTTTGGCATAAAAATTCCTTTCTCTGTCATAGGATGTTTTTAACTTATCCTATGACAGAGAAAGGAAAATGGTACTTTTAATTTATTTACTCAGGCCAACATCATTTGCCTACAAACGGGCGCGCAATTCTTTTCCTAATTCTTCATAGCCCGGTTTTCCTAACAGTGCAAACATATTTCTCTTATAACTCTCTACCCCCGGCTGATTGAATGGATTTACTCCTAACAGATAGCCGCTGATACCGCAGGCAAACTCAAAGAAATAGAATAATTCTCCCAAATAGAACTCATTCTGTTCCGGTATGCGGACAATCAGGTTTGGCACATTTCCATCCGTATGCGCAAGCTGTGTTCCTTTCATGGCGCTCTTATTTACAAAATCCAGCGTCTTACCGGAAAGATAGTTCAAACCGTCCAAATCATTTTCCGCCTCTTTAACCGTAATATTCAGGGACGGATTCTCCAATTCCATAACCGTCTCATACATAATGCGGGAGCCGTCCTGAATAAACTGTCCCATGGAATGCAGGTCAGTTGTCAAATCAACGGAAGCCGGCAAAATACCTTTCTGGTCTTTTCCCTCGCTCTCTCCATAAAGCTGTTTCCACCACTCTGCTACATAGTGGAAAATCGGCTCATAATTTGCCAAAATCTCAACAGATTTTCCTTTTTTATACAAAATATTGCGGATTGCCGCATATTTTATCGCATCGTTGTTGTCTATGTCGTTCTCCAGACATAATTTCCGCATACTCTGGGCGCCCTCCATCAATTTGCCGATGTCAGCCCCGCTGGCAGCGATTGGCAGCAAACCTACCGCCGTCAAAACAGAAAAGCGTCCGCCGACATCATCCGGCACTACAAAAGTTTCATATCCCTCTTCCGTTGCCAGACTCTTCAACGCTCCCCTTTCCTTGTCCGTCGTCGCGTAAATGCGTTTCGCAGCCTCTTCTTTACCGTATTTGTTTTCTAACATTTCTTTAAAAATGCGGAAAGCAATAGCCGGCTCCGTCGTTGTTCCGGATTTGCTAATTACATTGACTGAGAAATCACGGTCTCCAATCGTCTCAATCAACTGCGACAAATACGTTCCGCTTATACTGTTACCTGCATAGTAAATTTCAGGTGTTTTGCGAATAGACTTGTCCACGCTGTTATAGAAGCTGTGACGCAGAAATTCAATCGCCGCGCGCGCGCCCAGATACGAGCCGCCAATACCGATTACGACTAATACTTCTGAATCGGATTTTATTTTATCCGCCGCTTTCTGAATCCGCGCAAATTCCTCTTTATCATAGTCTTCCGGCAAATCAATCCAACCGAGAAAATCATTGCCGGCCCCTGTTCTCTCCTGCAATGTCTTTCTTGCTGCCTCGATGGATTCTTTCATCAAATTCAGCTCTTCATCGCCAATAAAAGGATTGGCAAGTGAATAATCAAACGTAACATGTTTCTTCATACTTATTTCCTCCTATTTTCACGTTTGTCATAAAGTATGACCTATTGTCTGAATTATACTCTTTTCCAATTCTCTCTGTCAACTATTATCCCAGATATTCGTGAATTACTTCCCGAATCACTTTCTCTTCTTCTTCCGTAAAATTAAGCTCCGGTACTGCTGTCTGCTCGCCATTCTTCTCCGCCTGTTTCTGCTCAAAATTCACAACCTTATCCGCCTCGTCAAAATATTCTTTTTGATAATTCTGCAATTCCGCAGGATGATAAATTTCATTTTCCAGCCTCGGCTTGCAAACATTTTCAAGGTAATCGGTAATATCAATCTGTAACAGTTTCCACTGCTCTTCCGTATTCCACATAAAATCCATGAAAAGCAAAACGCCGGTTCCGATAATTCCCGTCAACAGAGGAAGAAATACTTCCGTACTCTCCCCCCCCTGCATCATATTCCATATACTGTTGGCCATGCTTCCCGCCATCACAAGAATAACGCATAACATATTTATATGTTCCCATGCTTTCATATGTACTCCCAAAACACGGTAGTGCCGCAAATATTTTTCTACAAAAAGCGGCACGTTTGGCACACCTATTTTTAACTGATAACAAGCTTCAAATCTCATACAAATATTTTTCATCAGGCAATGGCGGGAATGCCCGATATCCGAAGCGGCACGCAGCAGTCTTTTATATGTATGGCGAAGCATTAACTTGACAAAGAGACTAACCAGACAAATAACGGCGACCCCTGTCATGTTTTTTTGATTTAAAAATTCTTTCCACATAAGTATCCCTTCCTCTCTTTTTGGGACAAGTATAACAATAGGATATGCCTCTGACCAGAGACATATCCTATTTTCTTTGACAATCGTTCGCCATTTTCTTTTTTTATTCGACACAATTTACGACAATTCTTCTTTTTCACACGCTTTTTCGATTAAATCCGCCACTTTTGTAACGGCGTCATGCTGATTGCTGTTAATCATCGCTTCCCGATATTTTTCTTTGTTTTCACTCATAAACTGCACGGCATCAAGAAGTCTCTCACCAGTCAGTTCTTCTTCTTTAATCACATAACTGAAACCCTGTTTCTCAAACGAGTTGGCGTTCAGTATCTGGTCGCCTCTGCTCGCTTCCAGAGAAAGCGGAATCAAAATATTAGGTTTTCTCAACGCCAGAAGCTCGCAAATCGCATTGGCCCCCGCACGGGATATCACAAGGTCAGCCGCATCTAAAAGGTCGCACAATTCTTTCTGAATGTATTCGTACTGCCGATACCCTGCCGTTCCCTCCAGCGACTCATCAATCTTATCCTTGCCGCAAAGATGTATAATCTGATAATTCTCTAGTAATTGCGGGAGGATTTCACGCACGGCATCGTTTACGCGAATTGAACCGAGACTTCCGCCGATAACAAGAATGACCGGTTTGCCTGCAGTAAAACCACAAAAATCCAATCCATTTAAACGATTGCCGGAAAACAGCTCTCCGCGAATGGGCGTACCTGTCAAAAACGCCTTGTCTTTTGGCAAATGCTCAATCGTCTCCGGAAAATTCGCACAAATGACAGCCGCAGAAGAAATACAAAGACGGTTAGCAAGGCCCGGTGAAATATCCGACTCATGCAGAACGCAGGGGATTTTTTTGCGGCTGGCCGCTTTTACTACCGGTACGGTAACAAATCCTCCTTTGGAAAAAACTACGTCCGGCTTTATTTTTTTCAACAATTTTACTGCTTCCGAATATCCTTTCAAAATACGAAATGGGTCTGTAAAGTTCTTCAAATCAAAGTAGCGGCGTAACTTCCCCGAAGATATCCCATAATACGGAATGTCAAAATTCCCGATTAACTCTTTCTCAATCCCTGTCTTTGAGCCAATATAATGAATCTCAAATCCTCTCTTCTGCAATTCGGGAATCAGCGCAATATTCGGAGTTACGTGCCCCGCGGTTCCACCGCCTGTTAAAACTATACGTTTCATCCTATCCTCCATTCTGGCTTTACAGATTTGCCTTAATCTCTGCAGCTATTTCTGACATATCGTCCGGCGTTCCTTCCGGTTTCCAGCCAATGTTTATATGGTCTCTGTCATTATCAAAACGGGGAATCACATGTACATGCAAATGGAATACGGTCTGGCCGGAGGCCTCGCCATTGTTTTGCAAAATATTCACACCATCACAGGAGTACGTCTTTTGTACTGCTGCCGCAATTTTCTTAGCCACAACAAAAATCTGCGATACATCATCATCCGGCAATTCAAATATATTGGCGGCATGCTTTTTGGATAATATTATTACATGTCCTCTTGCCGCCGGCGCATTATCTAAAATCGCACGGCAATCGTCGTCTTCATACACAACGGCAGACGGAATCTCATCCGCCAGAATTTTACAAAAAATGCAATTTTCGTCTCTCATAATTTCCCTCATTTCCGCGCTGCCTTTCATGGCCCGCTTTGCATATATTTTTTTCTTTTCCCTCAGCCTGATATCTCGCCGGTTTTCTTCCTTGTATCTGAAACAATTATCCTGCGTGAATATATCAAAGACTTAATTTTCATTGTACTAAAAACGGAAAATCGTGTCAAAATTACGCAGTATTTTGAAATTCCCCTGCGCCGATAAATCTCCTGACATAAAAGCGCTCTGAAAAGATTTGGCTCCGCTGAGAACTTCCTGAAATACTTTCGTGCGGATTTTTGCAATCACATCCGGCTTTAAAGACGAATCTGGTTTCCCTCTTGTACAAGATAGATTCTCACCCTCGATGCGAATGATGAGGGATGAATTTTCATCTAAAAGGTCAATTTGGAAGACCGCTTCTAATCCGTCCAGCGGATAAAAGTGTTCTTTTAATTTTTCCACATACTCATCCGGCTCCTGCTCTTCTCCTAACATCCCCTTAAAGAGATTTGCCAATTCCTCGATATCTTCTTTTTGTTTTTTCACATAGTTGTCGTTAGATACATAAAGCGACAACTGCTCGCTTTCCTGAGGCGTAAGGGACAAATTGCTGCTACGGAGAACAGTTTTCTTTACAACCATGTTACTATTCGGAAAAGCGACCACTTTTTTCGAAATCATGCGATAAAAATTTTCCGCTTTCTTTTCTATCATCAGGTTAAACTGCGAATTTGTCTCAAACTCAACGTGATTATTTACATATGCGCACAACCCTTCTGCCGGAATACCACCTAACAGCTCCCATGCACGAATAAGGCAGTACTCCGCCTCGCGCTCTCCGTACGTGGTCGCCATGACAACCGGAAGCATATAAGTATTCGCCATCTTTTCTTTGTCACCATAGAGCCAGCAGGCATCTAAAAACTGCTGCAAAAAGCCGCCAATCCCAAACCACTCGACAGAGGCCGCCAAAATGATACCATCCGCATCTTTCAATGTTTTCGGCAGCACAGTAATATTTCTCTTGTCCTCATACAAATTATACCGCTCTACCGTCACCCGCAATTCATCGAGTACTTTGGTAATCTTCTCCAATACGAATAAGTTCGGGTCATCAATTAGTCCTCTTCCGCCATAATAAATATTAACTCTCATACGAAACCTCCATCCGGAAAAACCGGCTCATAATCAGACAAACCAGAACGCCGGCCACAAATCCTCCGATATGTGCAGCGTTATCTATATTTTCATCCTGCATACCACTATATATACTAATTCCAATATACAGCAAATATCTCGGTACTTCTAAAGAAAACTTTCTGCGGTTTCCTACTATAAGCATAATGAGCAGCGCGCCCATCAACCCGTAAATAGCACCGGATGCTCCACAGGATATAGATTCCTGTCCGACATATATATTATATATGATTGATGTTATACCTGCAAGAATTCCCGAGAGAAAATATAAAATTATAAAACGGACTTTTCCCATTTCCATCTCCAGCGAATACCCAAGGATAAGCAGGGAAAACATATTATTTACGAGATGGTCGAAACCAAAGTGCAAAAAGAAATGAGTAATCAGACGATAATACTGATGGTTTTGTATCAGAAGCGGTTCATATAAAGCCCCCGTATTTAACATAAATTCACTGTCATAAACGGAGCCAAAAAATTCTACATAGACATACGCTAATATATTTATCGCCAACAATACAAAAGTTATCAGGGGAATCTTTCTGCTTCTATTCATAGCAACCTCTTTTCATAGACGGATTTTATTATTTGTGGTATGATTGATTGTATCACAGAATAAAATTCCGGTCAATGAAGGAGACGAATGAATAGTCTATGTTAATTTCGATTTCAGCGGATTCCGCCAATTCCAAAAATATTCCCGCCTTACTACAGGAAATGGGATATTCCATCCCTTGCAACTGCCATGGCGCACATCTCTGCAACGGAGCGCGCTATCCGTTTGACTGCGCCTATATTCCCAAGAGCCCTCTCACTATCGACTGGAATCCGCCATCGAGCGCCATACATGGTCTGTCATTGGAGGTGCTTTCTCCCGAAGACGGCGAGGGAGATACGATGCTCATTGACATCGGCACAACGACAATTGCTTTTGCCCTGATTTCCCGAATGGACGGGAAACTCCGCCAGCGCTCTGCCATTGAGAATCCGCAGCGCTGTTTTGGCGCTGACGTCATCGCCCGCATTTTAGCTTCCTGCGAGGGAAAAGGCGAACAATTGCAGACCATTCTTATACAGGCGATTCAAACGGAGACAGCCCGCCTGTGCAATAATAACAAACAAAAGAAAGAAGCCATCACCTCCTGCTATATAGGTGGAAATACGACAATGATTCATCTCCTGATGGGATATGATTGTGCACCTCTGTCGCACAGTCCGTTTATCGTAGAGCAGCATATACCGGATTCCCTCACTTATCAGCAATGTAACGTCTTTATTTCTCCGTGGCTTTCTGCTTTTGTAGGGGGAGATATCTGCGCCGGTTTGTACGCCTGCCATATGTGGGAGACAGAAGAGACTGCCATTCTTCTTGATTTGGGAACGAACGGCGAGATTGTACTTTCCCATAACGGAGTGCAATATGTCACTTCTACCGCAGCAGGCCCCGCTTTTGAGGGCGGCAATCTTCACTGCGGCTGCGCCAGCGTATCAGGCGCCATCAGTCAGGTCGCATTACGCCGCTTACAACCTAAACTGACTACGATAGACAACAAACTTCCGATTGGACTGTGCGGTTCCGGAGCCATCAGTGTTTCTGCCGAATTGCTGCGCAAAGGATTTGTTACAAAAGACGGCATTTTTACGGAGCAATTTCCCACAGAGGGACTACTGCTCTCCCTAGGCGCCACCGGAACAAAAATTGTTTTTACGAAAGACGATTTCCGAAATATTCAGCTTGCCGTCGCTGCTATCGCTGCCGGCATAGATACTCTTCTGTACGAAGCCGGAATCACTTTTTCCGATGTATCCTCGCTGTTCCTTGGCGGTGGTTTTGGTTTTCACATTGCTACGAAAGACTGCCGTACTCTGGGACTCTTTTCTTCATTGGATTATGAAGCCATCCGTCCAGTAGGGAACTGCTGTCTACAGGGTCTGTTTCGTATAGCCACAGAAGAACTGCCTCTCTCTATTCCCCGCCCTGTCGTTCCCGTCAATCTTGCGGAGCATGACTATTTTCAAAAACAGTTTCTCTCGCATATGCATTTTCCGGATTCGCAATAATTATCCGCTTACAATTCTTTATTCAACTGATTTCCACTACAAACTCTGTCTCTGCCAGACAAAGAATATCCCCGTCCCGCAAGCGCCTTTTATATCCGGCAACCAGCCTTTCCCCATTATGATAAGTTCCTTGCTGCGAATCTTCATCCTGCACATAAAAATCATTGCCCTCGCAAAAAATTTGTGCGTGAATCGCCTCTATGCCCGACGCAGCTATGATACCATCGACTCTCTCTTTCTCTGCTCCCAATATAAACGGACAATGCACAATCGGTATACTTTCTATCTTTCCCTGACAGGAGATAAGGCATGCTTTGGCGCTCCTGCTTTCACCCTCCCATACAACATCAGACAAACGTTTAAAGGGGCCGATTTTCCAAGCGCCGTAGCCGCTAATTCCCAGAAAAAACAAACTGGCTCCGATTCCCATCGCCACATCCGTCTCCCCCGAAACCGGCTGCCGAAACCACCCAAGACACCATGACGAAACCGTCAATAATATGCCGAAAGCTACCAACAGGAGAGAAAAAACAAATGTCGCCCTCTCATTGACTTTTGACGCTTCCGCCTGTAGCATTCCCGACTGTATTATTCTTTTTTCTTCCCTTTTTCCGCCCGTGGGAACAACGGTCTTTGCCGGACACTTTTCCCTCTCTTTTGAGGCGTACTCCAGTAAGATTCGGCGCGTCATGCCAACCTCTTTTGTCAGTTTATGCATTCCATACACGAAGAAAGCTAAACTCTCATCTCCCGCATTCATCGTCTGCATTACCGTTTCCAATAAGCTGCCAAATGCCTTTACATCGCCATACGGTGACTGCTCCTGATAGATACCGTTTACCTGTCCGCTGCTGCGGTCGATATAAATATATTCTTCGTGGCAGACGACGCCATTGCCATCTAGCAAATATTCCCTTACAGTATCCGATAACATAAGAATTTCTTTTACTATGTCCTGCAACCTCTCCCTTGTTATTTCATTGCCGGACAAATAACGGGCGAGAGAAATCTTTCCCGATATGTCATAGATATAATCTTTTTGCCCATCTATGCGAATTAACTCCATGGGAAGAAAACCCGTAATATCCTGATACTGAAACATCCGGTCGGCCAGCGTTTCTTCCCCCTCGCCACGAATCCTTAAATAATTCCCCGTTCCGTCCGTCCATACTTCCTGCTCCATCACCGGCTCCCCTTTCCTTTTAAAATATCATAATCCCACTTATACTTTACCGGATTGACAAGCTCTCTTGCCACAGCAAGCGACATATTCGGTCTGCCCCCACTAAAAAGGGATTTTATTCCCCGCAGCGAGACAGGCAAATCATACGTGACCGTCATCTCTGCTGAGAGCACCCCCTTTTTTACTTTTATTTTCTTAATACGCATAAGCATGAGTTTGTTCGCTATCGACTGTCTCGCCTCATCCTGCCATTCCAATGCTGCCTCGCCGTCTCCCCTTTGAAACTTCTCCGCTAACTTCTGATTCATCTCCGATACGACAACCATGCGGTCATGAATATATAACCCGCTATAGAGGAGCGCCATCACAACCCAGATGCATATCGTTACAATAAATACCGCTTCTACCGTGTAATAACCGCCCTTTTCCATTCTCCGCCTTTTCATACGATAACCACCACCCCATAGGCAATCGCAATAAAGGGAACAAAAGCAATTTTATATTGTCGTCCCACACGGCGAAAGACGATAAGCCCGAGTGAAACAAGTGAACAGAGCAGCAGGCTTATCAACAGCAGTTCCATGTTTCCCGTAATGCCAAGAAGCGCTCCTGTCAGTGTGTAAACGAGCGCATCCCCCTCTCCAATCGCTCCCCGGCTCGCCTTGCTGACGACAAACAGTATAACGCCAACTAACATACCCGGCATCCAGACCCGCCACGAAACGTTATTTGCCATCTGTCCTGCAATAATGCAAACAAGGCAAATCACTCCCGGTAAAATGGGAATTTTCCTTTTTCTCCCGTCTATAACCGCCATAGCCAATAAATATACGCCTACGATAACTACTAATAAAATCTCTGTCATTTATCCCATTCCCCCTTTCATACTTTTATCTATCTTTCATGGGCGCATTTCCCACAAGGTGCGCGCCCGCCTGCCTCGGACAGCGGTATCTCCCGAATATGCCGCTTTAAACCGCTGCAGGAAAGGCTGGTATGATAACGATCGCCATAGCTGGTAATCCATACCGGCATGTTGTCCTCTCTTCCTTTATCGCCGCGGCACCTCTCACAAGGCTTGTATTTCCCACCGCTTTCATTTCTCTTTTCTTCCAAATCACCATATTGTATTTGTGAAATGCTCAGTTTCAGATAGGTACATTCCGCCGTAACATGATACACCCGTCCGGTCTCTGTAATATAAACAATTCTGTCGTCTTTCTTTTTTTCTTCCCGCCGTTCCACTCCGGTAAAAGCGCGCGTATGCACGCGCTGGCGCATGGAGACTGCGGGAATACCAAAGATGGAAAACGGGAGTTTCATGCGGTAGGTGGCTACCAAATCAATCTCATCGTTATGTTGTAACAACTGTGAATCGGCAAAAGAAACCGTGAGACCGCTCCCTTTCATATATGCCACAAACTTCGTCTGATAATATAACGTGCTCTTTAATGTATTGTTATGTGCCGCACCATATTCTGCGGATGCCTCTCTCGCAATTCTTGTCAGCGCCCACTGTACTTCATCCTGACAGATAACCAGCTTGCCAATATAGGCAAGAAAGAGCATGGCATATAGAAAGACCGGCAGTATAAGTGAAGCCTCGACTGTCAGAGATGCTCGTGTCTTCATCTTTTCCTCCATTTCATGTGTTCCGGAGTGAGAAAGGGTATCCTTAAACACAGTTATCCCTTTCCGTATGATGTAAAAATATTTTTTAGGTAAAATTTGGGTCATTCCCCTTTCTGTTATTTTGACGAAAGAGAAGCAGAATACCCTTTCTCACTCCGGAAGCGTTTAGTATCCAACGACAACTTCCTGCGTCAGCGAATAATTTTTCAGGTTCCTCCCTGACATTTTTTGTAACACTGCCAGCCGGAAAAACTGCGTGGGAAAATTCATCGTTCCCCGCACCTTTATATCATGCACACATAATCCCAACTGAAAGTCCTTATAAGCATTTATTCTCATGTTTTGCTGAATCAAATCCATAACCCGATACAGTCGGATATCCTGTCCGGTTGACGCCAGAAACAGTAACAGATATTGCTGATAACCAAAGGAATGTTTTCCCTGTTTTTTCAGCTTTGAGGCCCGCCCCACAATCGCATTGCGGTTGATTTGGAAAACCTGTAAAAAATCGGTTGTTATCTGCGACGGTTTTTTCCAGACCGGAACCTCTTTTTGCTGTAGCAGCCCTGCAATATCTACCAGACTCTCGACAATGGCCCATGTAATGAGAATCATCGTTTTTGTCAGTGTAATCAGCGGCTGCAGTCCGGTAAACCCGACTACCGCCACAGCGGCCGCCTGCGCTTCTGCCTTTTTGGCTTTATCTTGATACAGTGCTGCGGTATTTACTACTGTCCGTATTAGCAAAATACGATTTAGAACAGATTTTAAGTTATCTTCATCCGAACCTTTTCCTGCTACTACATATTCCAATCCGTAATCCAACGCCTGCTTCCATTCTGTTATCTGATTCACAAAACTTCCAAACTTTTTTTGAATGTAACTGTCCAGACAAAATTCATCCAGCGCATATTCGCCCATATCGCCCAATACCCCGCTTAATCCTACCGTATCCGTGTCCGCAAAAGCTCCAATACGGCTGTCATAATCCGCACTTTCTTCATTGCAGTCATAATATTGGGCGAACATATCGGGATTCGCTATCGACTTCTTGGATAAATCTTTCGGATTGGCGCAGACAAGATTGAGAATCCCTTTTCCCCAGCTTCCTTTTAAGGCATCTTTGGGACTGTCTGCGCCGCCGCTCTCCTGAACGCCCGTATAATCAAAAACAATCGACGTCGTATCGTAATCCTGCCAGAGAAGTTGCAAATCCTCCCTGCATTCTTCGACAGAGGCTTTTTGTAATAATTGTTCCGTTTTCTCCAATATGGATAGGTTTGCCGGCAGGCACGGCAGCGCCGCCAATATTTTCTGTATGCCGTTTTCTTCGCTTTCCTGTGCGGAAATAGCAGAAGAATACGCTGCCTGAAGCTCTTTTCCCTTTTCTATCGCTTTTTCTGTAATTTGCTTTACTCTGCTGATTTTTACTAAGAAATCCGCCTTGCCCGTTATCTTCCATGTACGCGTGCGCTCATCCACCTGCGGCTTCATCTTTTCCCATACAACAGGCTCTGTCACTGAAAAATTTTGACCTTTCTTCTCCCGCGTGGCAAAGCATTTCACAAAATCACGGCAACAAGAGACTTTACCGTTTGTAACGGAAATCCCGTCTACGAGCCGCATCAGCTCCAAAAGCTGCCTGTCCATCTTTGCCTCCTCTTTTTCTTTTTCAACGGTCTCTTCCAGCCTCTTTGCCTGTTCCTCGATATTTTGCAGTTGAGAAGACTTTCCAAGCAGCTTATCGAGACTTTCTTTTGTCACCTCCCGCCCCATATAATCAGTAATCTCCTGCCGCAGCGCCGCCGCTTTGTTGTCGCCGGAATATGTTTTATCAATAACGTCAAGAGACGTCAAATGTCCCGCCAGGAAATCTTTATTGCCTTTTGCGGCGGCCTCTGTAGTATCGCCTATATATTTTGCCATTACATCCGTATAGGGAGTTCCCTCACTCTCGATAAAAAACAGTCCATACTGCTCATAGAGGGGGCGGCTGTATTCTGTCAAAAGCCCCTCCGCCGCTGTCTGCAGCGTGCGCAGCACATGATTTTTGCAGACAGTATAACGCGCTGTTTCCACAAGTGTTCCCAGCAGGGCAAAGATGAGTATTGCCGTCAGGGATAAAAACACGGTTATACTGCCTTTCGAACTAGCCAAGTATCTCCCCCGAATCTTTTTCAAAATTTCTAAAGGCGTTATTTACTACAGAAGTAATTTTCCCTTTAAATATTAAGACCAGAGCAATCAGAATAACTAAAATTAAAATAATTTCCACTACGCCTATCGCCGTTTCCTCACGCCAGAAATTCTGCAATTCTTTCATTGTACATCCCTCCTTTACATTGTCATAAACGCGGGAACCATTATAACCGCCATAACGATTCCCAACATTAACATCATGGGAAATAACATTTTTGTTCCCGCTTTTTCGCCGAGCTGCAACGCCCGTTCCTTTCTCTGTTCCAATGCCTCCAGCGCCTCATTTTCCAATAAAGTCAATATGCCATCCGCTCCTTTCTTTAAATTTTGTGTCATTACCGTAGAAAACCGGAGATAGGGAAGAAGACGGCACCGCCTGCCGAAACCCTCCAGCGCCTTTGTCTCCGATACCCCGTCTTTCATTTCCTGCGCCATCACACACATTTCCTCATAGACATACCGCTTCCTCCCGCCCGCCGCCCTCTCCCTCTCATATTCATCTGTCAGACGCTCCACCACTTTCCGCACCGTCAGTCCTGCCCCCAAAAGAAGCATAAACCGGTTTACCAAACCCGAATGCTCCATAAGAAGCTCCTCCTCCCTGTCTGCCATTTCTTTCTTCTCCTTCCGGTGCCATATTATGGGGAGCAGTATAATAAATCCCAGCACCAAATAAACCAACGCAAAACTTCTTTCTTCCCGTTCCATGGCATAGCGGAGACTGATATCCCCGATTTTTTCAGGGAGGGTAATCGCTTTTTCTTCTTTGTTCTGTTCTCCTGCCTGCAGCAAAACTTTTTTTACTTCGCGAATCGACAATTCTTCGCTTGTGTACTCCTTGGGAAGCAGATGAACCGGATAATAAAAAGTTTGTTTCCAGTTTTTCCAAGACGCCTTTGCCATCAGCTCCGTATCCACTCCCTCTTCCGGGATTTTTTCATAGAGAAGTTCGCCTTTTTCCGTGAGATACGCCCCGTCCGCTACCCATTGAATCTCGATATCCGTATTCGGTACGCTTTTCGGTAAAACAAGATTTTGACTTACCTTTTTTAACGACTCGTTGCCGCCTGCCAATCGACTCTCTACATACTGCCTTGTTTGCTCTGTCAGCTCCTCCCTCTCTTTCTTTGTAAATTGTCTGGACTTTACCGGAAGCGTTATCTTTTGCTGCCAGTTTGCGGATTTTGACTGCCCCTCGACAAATATGTCCATGTCCGTATCCTCTTCCTGCCTCGCCAACTGATTGCCGGATAATGGCGGTTCTTCCGTCTTCTGAAAACAACAGTAGAGAATAGAAGCGACCAGACAGAGCAGTAAAAACAGTAACAATTGTATGCGCTTTTTCCAGACGGAGCGGAAAACCTGTTCCGCATTTTCTCTTACATGAACGCGCGCCATATAGTCATCCGACTGCATATACTTTGTCAATATTTTTCTATATTCTTCTTTCACGTTATCCCTCCCCTAACATCTGATATTCATAATGCGCCGAATCCATATTACACCCGCCAGATAAATGAGCAGGGCGGCGCTCATAAAAACTACTCCCATTGGATTGCCATAGAGCGGAGACAAAAAGTCAGGAGAACCGATTTGCAAATAGAGGATAATGCATAAGGGTATCACCATCATACAAGTTGCCTCCATCTTCTTTCCCGCAATCATCGTCTGAATTTCTCTCTGGATTTCTATTTTCTCCGTTATGTTATCTGCCGTTCTTTTCATAATGCGGATGAGATTCCCGCCGCTTCGGCGCGCCGTTGCATAAATCTGTGCAAATGTCACAATATCTTCAACGCCGCTCCGTCTCCCCAAATCCAGCAGAAGTTCATCCAACGTATGCTGCAATTGGAGTTTTTTCTTGATTTCGGACAATTCCCGAATCATTTCCGTCTCCCCTCCTTGCAACAACAGCATATCATGGTAAGCTTCCGTTATGGCATTTTCCATGGAGTATCCTGCTGCTAAAGCGGCAATCATACTTTCCATAGCATCTTTAAACTCCACCATAAGCGACCATCTCTGACGCTCTGCTAATACCCGTTTCCGATATTTCGGATAGAGCGCCCCTCCAGTCAATCCAGTGGCAAGGCACAAAAGCCAATTTTGATAGAAAAGATAGCTTAGTATAACGCCCGCCGCCATTCCAATAAAACTGTTGCGGAGCCACTCTCTCCACGTATAGCGATAACTATTGTAATCTTTCACGTTCCTCTCATCTCCCCGCTTATCAAATCAATTCCCGCCCTCTGGCATTTTTCTACCGCCTGCAGCTCCCTGTCCGTCTTTTCCAGTCTTCCTATTACTTTTCCGTCCCTCTCCCCCCGTTCACAAAACCGATATAGAGGCCGCAGACATATTTTCCCATTTACCACATCGCCAACTTCACTTACTTCCAACACCTTTCGGGATTTATCCCGTAAGCGTCCCAGATGTACAACGATATCAATGCCGGATGCAATCTGCTGCCGAATGGCCGCTAACGGAATGTCAAGTCCCATAAGAACAAGTGTCTCCAAGCGGTTCAACATATCCGCCGGACTGTTAGCATGTCCGGTAGAAAGGCTGCCGTCGTGCCCCGTATTCATTGCAGTCAAGAGGTCAATGGCCGCCGTATCGCGAATCTCTCCGACAATTATCCTGTCCGGCCGCATACGCAGCGCGCTTTTGACCAAATCCCGAATTGTCACCTGATTCTTTCCCTCTACATTGGCATTTCTTGCCTCCAGACGGACAAGATTTTGTATGTTCTGAATTTGCAGTTCTGCCGAATCTTCTATTGTTATGACCCGCTCCGCTGACGGAATATAATTTGAGAGAATATTTAAAAACGTTGTCTTCCCCGCGCCGGTTCCTCCCGATATAAAAATATTGTATTTCGCCTGCACAAGCTTTCGCAAAAATTCCTCTACTTCTTCGGTTACTGCCCCCATACGGATGAGCTTTTCCATTGTCATCGCTTCCTTTGGAAACTTGCGGATGGTAATGACAGGCCCCTCTATGGCAATCGGAGGTACGACAATATTGACGCGGGAACCATCTTCTAATCGGGCATCTAAAATCGGATTCGATTCATTGACGAGGCGGTTTCCGGAAGAGGCAATCTGCTGCGCAATATCTTCCAGACGCTGACGGCTCTCAAACCGGTATCCGGTTTCCGTAAGATTTCCCTCCTTTTCCACAAAAATACGCTCCGCACCATTTACCATGATTTCCGTCACTTCTTCATCATCCAGCAAATCCTGTAATACGTCCATCCGCCGCAGAGCATTGAACACCATATGACGTAACTGCTTTTTCTCTTCCAGACGAAGATACCCGTCCTGCTGCATACCCTGAATCTCCTCTTCAATAAGGGTAAGAAGCTCGTTATCCCCTAATTCCACCCCCACCGGCACTTTTTTAAGCACATTCTCTTTTAGCAGACTACGTCTCTCCCTCAAAGCCCTCCAGACAGTACACATCTTCTTCCTCCTCTTGCTCCTGATAAAGTATCGCTTCTATCTTTGACATGAATTGCTTATTCTCTGTCATTTCTTCCCACGATTCATCTAGCATCATCGTTTCCCATTCCTGCCATTCATCCGGTATCGCACATCGGTGAATTTGCCGCAGCAATTCTTCTCTCTTTTCCATCCGGCAGTACTGTTCCCATACATGGAAACGGATGTCGCCTAATATTCCTTTCTGGTTAAAAAGCAGGATTTTATCGCCAAGACTCAGTAAATCGAGCGTATGCTCTGTCAGGCAGCCAAGCTCCACCACAATAGAATCATAACCGCAATCGCTCCGCAGACGGTGAAACATCTGCTGCCAGTCTTCTTTTGTGCTGTCAAGCAAATCTTTGTAGTGATGGAACGGCGGCAGTAAGTACGCTTTTCCCAGAGCTTTCCGCACCTCTTTTTCCCGTCGGATAAATTCCCTGTCTTCCGAGATAAATAACAGCTCCCCTGCTCCCGCCAGTTGAAAATCCGGTTTCTCACAAAGAGTTTCTGTAAACCATACTGGAAATTCCGTGAGATTTACATACAGGCAGTTCCCTTGCAGGGCTAAGTACTGCGCCGCCATTACGGCTGCTGCTGTCAAACCAATGCCATCCGTTGAAAAAAGAAACCATATCCCCCCGCTGTGTGCCGCACTATCCGATAATGGCTCATGTGGCTTCTTTTCTTCAATTCCAAGTTTTGCAATCAATTCTCTGTACAGACTCTCCGCTTTCTGATACTGATAAACACTTTTCCATTCATCACTGCGCTGTGCCGACAGATAAATGATTTCTCTTTTTTCTTCTTTTACCGCCATTTCCCTATCTGTCAAGACGACAATTCTCTGTGTCTGCGTTCCTGCCCGATTCCAGAGCATTCTCTCATCGGTTACTAATTCCGGATGTAAAAAACTGTTTTTCTTTCCGAGCAGAAAGCGCAGTAATCGGCGTCCATAGTCCTCTTCCCTCACATATAAGAGTAAAATAACTTCCAAGTGTCAACCACCTCCCTGATGACTGTACAGACACCATAATGTCGATATTGATATGGCAATTACAAATGGAATCACTCCCTCGTCGCCCTCCTGCTGCCAGTCGTAATAGGGTTCCGGACGACAGTTTTTCATACACTTAACGATATAGCGCCAAAGTTTCAGAAAACGCTGTTTTCCATTGCGATACCGCAACATTTTAAAGACTGACATACCTGCACCGACAACGATGGCGCCTGCCATAATACGCAGCAGCATGGAAACCCCGACAAAACTCCCGATAACGGAAAGCAATTTACTATCACCGGCTCCGAGCATGCGGCAGCAATATAGTACATAACATAGAATAAATGGAATGATAATTCCTGAGAACCAAAGAACAAGGCCATAAAAACTTTGTTCTTCCCAATGTGTGATTAAACTGATAATAAGAGCGGCTCCACAAAGCGCATTCGGCACTTTGTACTGCCATAAATCAAAAAGAGAAGCTAATACGAGAACAGGAAACAGTATCCCGTATTCGAAAATCAATCTCACCCCTTTCGTGTGATTTGAATAACAAATTATCACAGCGGTATTTTTTTGTCAACAACTTTTTTTTGCGTATAACGCCACTTAAAATGAATAGTTTTGCCGCTTGAGACTATACTTATAATAAACAGATTGCAATACAACTTTTTCCGCAAAAGCATTTAGGAGTTCGAGAAAAATTTGGGAATGGAGGTTTTTATGAAACAAAAAAAAGACCCTGCCAGTTTGGCAAAAGCCAAACTAATGCAGGAAATAGAAGATTTACAACAGGCGCTGGAAACAGCCAATTCCAATTTTGAAAATGTCTGCGACCCCGATTTGATTGATAGCTATATTTATGAAATAAACGCCTTATCGTTTCGCTACAAATACCTCTTACGCCAAGTGCAGGACAAACGTGCGTAACCCGCCAAAAAAATTTTTAACAGCCTGACGGTACGATACATCACCACTTACTAAGCCTGAAATCCACGGTTAGTATCTACTTCGACACCAATAGTTTCATTCAGAGTTCCCCGTCCATAAGTAAGACCGGCATAAATTGTCTGAACATTTTGCATAACCGCTTCCGAATCATCCTGTTTTGCCACTTCCTGAAACGACGGCAGCAATTTTTCAAATATGTCGGAAGCGTGGTCAAAAAGTTCCGGTTGGCGCATGGCTATCCCATGACATAATTCATGGTAAGCAAAGATATAGAGCTGGCGCAAGTAATGAGAAATTCCATATTGCATATCCAGACTGCCCATCAATTCGGTAATCAGACTGCGGGCGCGGGAGATTTCCAACCGCGCCTCTTCTATCTGCTCTTCTGTCAGACAGCGTTTTCCCTCTGCAATACTCGCCAACACTGCTTCATAGATAACAACGACTAATTCACTCCGGTTCGCCTGCGTCACCCGTGCGGCAAACTCCTGTAATTTACTTTTCTCCATCCGGCTTTCCCCCTATCAGCCCTGAAGCAACTGCAAAATCGTCTGCGGCTGGTTATTGGCCTGCGCCAGCATGGAAGTTCCTGCCTGTACCAGCACACTATACTGCGTATATTTCGTCATTTCCTCCGACATATCAACATCTTCAATACGGGAACAAGCTTCTGTCAAATTCTCCGCCGTCAAATCCAGACTGGTAATGGCAGAGTCCAGACGGTTCTGATAAGCTCCCAGTTTGGAACGTATCGCCGATACCTCATCAACTGCGTCATTAAACGCTGTAATAGCGGCCGATGCCCCTTCGTGAGTACATACATTACAATTTTCTACTGCCAGTACTTTCGTATTCACCGCCGGAATTGACAAATCAATCGTCTGTCCCTCGTTAGCGCCAATCTGTACGGAAATATATCCGGCATCCAGCATCGTAACCGTTGCATCGGAAGGCGCTGTTGCATTCGCCACATCAAACACCATGCGGAATCCGTCGCGGTCGGAAATCTCCATGCGGGCGCCATCGACAAAGACCGTTGCCGTATTCGAAAAGCCGGAAGCCGTATCTAACGTAACCGACGCATCCGTACCCTTTGTGGCCGTGACACCATTGATACCAAGTTTCTGCGCCAAATCTGCATTGTCCGTTGTAATTTTAATCTCCTGTGAGGAGCCATATAATACGGAAGTGAAAGAGAGATTTGTTGCCTGCGACAACTCACATTCCGTTCCTGCAGCATTTACCGGCGCCACATCTATATTCATCATCTCACAATAATCCCGAATGTTGGCATAGACTTCTTCATAAGTCATACCCTCTTTAATTTGAATTGTTTCTCCATTAATCTGTATCTTCCCTGCCGCTGCTTTTGTCACTTCTTCCGCAGGTGTAAAATTAATCGCGCCCGTCACTGCCGTAGCCTGTGTCGCCGCACTATTTATCGTAAATTCATAGGACGTAAGCGGTACGTCGTCGCTTGCCATAATCAACTTGACTCCCACGTTGGAAGAAGATGACTGACGGCAGCAGGAACCATCCAGTACGCTCATCGTATTATACTCCGTCTGCTCGGAAAGACGGTCAATTTCCGCCCGTAAAGAATCAATCTCGTTTTGTATTGATTTCTTGTCATCAATCGTATTCGTTTCGTTTGCCGCCTGAACCGACAACTCGCGACAACGCTGTAACATATTTTCAATCTCAGCCAACGCTCCCTCTGTCGTCTGGATAAAAGAAACGCCGTCCGAACCATTTTGGGAAGCCCGCTGCAAGCCGCGTATCTGCGCTTTCATCTTTTGGGAAATTGCCATACCGGCTGCGTCGTCCGCCGCCTTTGTAATCCGGTATCCGGAAGATAATTTCGCCGTACTGGCAGTCAGGTTGTTCTGTACACTGTTCAAGTTAAAATTCGCACGAAGTGCGGTCACATTTGTATTAATTTTCATGCTGCATCGTCCTTTCTACTCATCGCAATAATAAATGTTTTGGCAATCCGGTACAAGTCCGTATTCTTTGCACCCTCTGCTCTATCTCCAATAAGAAGAGAATCCCGGCTGCCAGCAATCAGGCTATTACCATCCATTGTAAATCCGCGCTCTTCCAAATCCTTTTCAAATTCATCCATACGTGTCTGACAATTTGCTACCTGCTCTTTGTCCGCAACCGTCACGAAGCCTTTTATACGGTTGCCGCTCAATTTGAAACTTGCCTGCAAACGGCCAAATTCAAACGATTCCATGACAATCTCCACCGTGCCTTTCTTTTGGGAGGCATCCGACTGAACAGTGACATTACAAGTTGTCACACCCTGTTCCGTAATTACCGGAACTTCGTACATCTGATAATTCCTCAGCTTTCCGTAAAAGGAAATGCGATTGTTCATCATCGCCATGCTGTGAATATCCACATACTCTATATCGTCCTTTTCACGGACTTTCGCAAGCGCTTCTTCGTGTCTTTTATCCAGCGCTTCATAAACTTCATCCAACTGCTCCGGCTGCTCCATGGCCTCTAAGATTTCCCCACTGTCTTCCGGTTCCCAGTAGGTAGTAAAATCTTTGTTCCCCTGTTTGAGGAAATTTTGCGCAAATTGCAGATTTGCCATTGTGCCCGGCAAATCAAGCTGTGCCAGAAACTGTTTTACCTGCTCCTGCGCACCGGAAAGCGTCTCCTGCCACTCGCTTACCATCTGCTGGTAGTATTCCGCTTCCTCTCCAACGCTGCTCCGGCTCAGTTCCAGCAACTGCTCTAACGTCATGTCTTCTTCCGCATATTCGCGCAGTACTTCTGGCGACAGGCATTCCCGTAACTGTCTCGCAACCTGTTTCCGGTATGCGGACTGAATTTGTTCGGAAATAGACGTACTGTTGGCAATCGTCTGTTCTAACCCGCCAAAATCGTCGTCTATCTGCACATCCATTCCCGAATCTCTTCGGGTGCGCACAGCGGAGAGTAACGATTGCAGCGACAATTCCCGCCCCTCTTTCATTAACTGGCCGGCAGCCGCGCCATCGCTCTTTTCTATCTTATCTAACAGGCGGTACACGCCTATCATTGTTTCCCGCTCTTCCGGCGTAATTGCTTTCTGATGCTCCAGCTTCCAGATATATTTGGAAAAAGCAATATCCTCTGCCCCTGTCTCTTCTAAAATAGTCTGCGCCTCTGCTCCTAACTCGTCTAACGATATCTCCAGCGGATTAATCCCGCGCCGTATAAGCTCTGCCACAACCGGAGGCTTCATCGCATTCATAAGAGACGTAATCCGTGTATCATATTCTTTCATGCGTACAATATTTTCTTCGGTCAGAGGTATCTGATTATACGCCAGACTTCTGACGGCGCGCTGGTTCTGCGCCGTACATTCCATGTTTAAATCAAGCAGAATACTATCTACATTCGTAAATGCTTTCTGTATCGAATCCCCAAGGTCTCGGCGTACTTCCGTGCCTACCGCCTCATAACTCTGTTCTGCTTTAGCAAACGAATCCGTAAAATTGACAGCCTTTTCCGATAATTGCCGCAATGTATCTGTATCCTGTGCTTCCATTGCCTTTCCGAGAAACGGCACCGGCGCTGCCAGCACTTGTTTTGCGGCCTGTATCGTATCGCTCATTAACTGCTTATTTTCATCGGTCGCTGGTAATCCGGTTTCCTGCAGCATTGCTTCTTTTGCCTGCTGTTCCTGCACCCGCAGCTCGTCGACAATCTGCTCCAGATTGGAAATATCCAAATCAATCCCTTTTGCCGACATATTTCGCACCGCCTCGATACTCATGGAAAGGCGGATTTCCTCCAACTGACGTCGGGCAGTAATCGCTTCCGCCACGGAAATCTTTAAAAGATTTGCCTTTTCCGGACGGACGCCATCCGCCATACTGTCAATAATTCTCGCAGTCAGAACTTCCGAATCCGTCTCTTTCAACTCTGTCAGCTTCTCACAGGTTTTCACATGCTCCGGCGTCACCGGCAGGTTATTATCATAGAGCCACTTTGCCGTTTCCAGCGTCTCTTCGTCCGGCTCCACGCCATATTCCGATAAGACGTCGCGCACCTGCTCTTCCACTTCGGCAAACGTACTTTCTTCCGTAACTGCTGCCTCTGTCTGTTCCCCCTGTACGCTGTACATGCTGCCACTGATATTTTCCGGCGTAACACTTAAATTCTGAGAAATAAAAAACTTCATCGAACCTTCCGAAAAAGAGTAAATCCCTGCCGTCATTTCGATGGCATGAGAAAGACGCATCATGTTTTCTGACGTGACCGGCAAACCGCTCTGCTGCATCTGTGCCTGTATTTGGGAAGAAACCTGTTCTCTGGCGGCGTTCTGTACTGCCGCCTCGTCCATCGCCTCTGCTTCTTCTCTTTCCCTGTCTACCTGATGCTCAATAGCGTCTTCCTTTTCACGCCGCTCCTGCTTGATGCGGCTAATCGCTCTATCCAGTTGGGATGAAGTATATTCTTCTAACGGAGTGCCCTCATCGGATACTGCTTTCGCGTCTTCCCCAGTCGTACAGCGGCTGATAAAATCAGCCGGAGACATTTGAGAATCCGTCGGCAGCACAACTTCCTGTTCCTTATATTGTCTGGCTTCTGCCTCCGTATATACACTTGTTGCATTTCCCGCCTCTTTATGTACGAGACCATCCATAGTCACTCCCCTGTTCACACGGGAGATATCGCCGTCCTTGGCGTTCGGTACAGATACCCCGATATTTTTCATCGCGTCGGTATCCTGCAAGGTAAGGGAAATCTTATTTGATTCAATCACCATAGATTTCACACTCACTTTCCAATCCTTATACCTATATGTCGGACGAAAGTGTAAAAATCTTTAGTTCTCCGCATATTCCTCCAATAAGCTCGAATCCAATTTAATGCGGTTATCCATCGTTTTCATTACATCGGCTATCTGCAACTCGTCTTTTACTGATGGAAGAGACAAATCGTGCAGTGTATTGTCGCGGAAATTTAAAACAACCGGTTCAAAAATATTATCGTCGTTGCCGCGGATTACCAATCCCTTTTCTCCATTGGAAAGTTCCACGCAGACACCCGGATATAAAATATTAATCGCTTTTATCAGGGCATTGACTACCGTGCGGTTATACCGCTTTTCGTCCGCCAGCAGCGCGCGAATCGCCTTTACTTCGGAAGTCGGCTCCTCACTTGATTTCATGGCCGTCATCCGGTCGTACGCATCGGACACATAAAGAATATTGGCATTTATATTACTCAATAATGCTTCCGAATTTTCTTCCGTTTCGGCATTCGTATAAATCTCCTGCATCTGGGTAATCAGGCGCATGATATCCTCGTCCAAATCACCATAATTTTTCAGGATTTCCAGCGTATTCTTTTTAATCGCTTCTTTCACATCCTGCTCCAGCTCTTCGTCGTCAACGTCTTTCATCTTAAGCGCGCCGATATCGTGCAGAACCGCCGCCTTTACAAGCGTATTAATCCGTCCGAGGGAAAAGCCCATCTGTCCGGCGATAATCGCTGATAAAATGGCAACGTTAAGGACATGTTTGTACACATAGTCCTCCCCGCTGCGCAAGTTCTGAACAAAATTAATCTTGTGGTCAAGCCCGCCGTAATTTTTAATAATCAGGCTGCACAGCCAGTCCAATCCCTTGTCCTTTTTGCCTGCGCTGATTAAATCCAAGTCTTCCCGAATACTAAATACCGACATTGTCTGGAAGCGCTCGAAGTTTATATCATCTTCTGTCATCGGCGGCACCGGCTCTGCCGGCTCCAAAATATACAATCCCAGCAGCCGGAAATTTTTAATACCGTAAATCGCCTGCATCGTCAGCTTTGTATCACGGTCATACAACAATACCCCATTCTTATTATAAATCGGTTTGCCCAACCGCATTCCCACCTTAAGGTCATCTACCTTTACAAATAACATCAAACTACCTCCTCGACTTATTTCCGTCACAAAAATATGGCAAAATACCTTTTGACCCAAACATCATTTAACTATATAATATCAGTAAACCATTAATGTTGCAATATTTTTATATAAACATCTTATTATGTTTTGCGGAGGATTTTACTATGCGCCACTTTTTATCGCTATTTGTCCCTCTTGTCCTGATACTCTCTCTCTGCCATCCGCCCGCTTTTGCCCAAGCAGAAGAAGCAGCGGATGATATGACGCTGCCCTACGCAGACGGGGAAGTAATCGTTACGTTGGATAATACTTCCGGTTCTGCGCTGACGATTCCCGGCCGGAATACGTCCGATTGCGAAATTGAGGTAGAAGAATCATGGGACTTCGGAGATATCTGCATCTCGGAGGTTCATTCCGACGAAATGTCTACGGAGCAGCTAATAGATACTCTGGAAGAGGAAAAATCCGTCGTTTCCGTCGAGCCTAATTTCGTCCGCAAAAAGCTTTCTACCAACGATTCTTACCGCCCATTTCAGTGGTATCTGAACGGAGAGGGTTCGTTTCGGGTGAACAGTTCCGGCATACAGGAGAAGGAACTGCCAGCGGCCGCAAACGGAAACGCTCCTATTGTCGCTGTCGTTGATACCGGCATTGATTACCGGCATGAAGATTTGAGGAACCATATGTGGATAAATCCATATTCCACTCTGCAAGGCATTTACGGGTACGATTTTGCGGATGACGATGACGACCCTATGGATGAAGACGAGGACGGACACGGTACACACTGTGCCGGCACTATAAGCGCCATGCGGAACAATGCGCTGGGAATCGCCGGACTTAGCGATGCCCGCCTGATGGCATTGAAAGTGTTTGATGAAAATGGCGAAGCGAAAGACAGCGACATTATTTCTGCCTTTTCTTATCTTTATAAAGCGCAGATGCTTGGCGCCAATATTGCGGCCGCTAATTGCTCGTGGGGCGGCGGCGGAAGAACTCCTGCCGCCGAAAAAGTGCTGATAGAAAAAATCGGCAGCAACGGCAGCCTGTTTATTTTTGCCGCCGGCAATGATGGAATCAATCACGATTTGATTGGCGGAAAAAATACCTGTCCTTACGATATCGACAGCGACTATGTGATTACGGTAGGAGCATCCGGCTTTAACGATAACCGAACCTCCTATTCCGATTACGGAAAAACGACTGTGGATTTATTTGCGCCGGGGGAGATGATGGTTTCTACTGTCAATCAGGATTGTTTTACTCCGTTTCTGTATACAAAGGAGCAAAGAGACCGCCTGTGCTCCTATTTTTCTTCTTATGACACAAACGAAACGATTCTCTATACTGCTCCGGAGGCAGGAAAACCAAGCGACAATCTTAATTATAAAAAGAAAGAATATTCGGACGCAGACTTTTTCGGGGCGGATGACAGCGGCTCCCTCTGCCTTTCTCTGGGCAGCACTACGCCTGCCGCCAGTTGTTCGCTGTATATGGATGTGACGGATTTACATCTTGACACAAAAAAATCCTATTATGTATCTTACGAGATGGGTTTGGAAGAAGAGGACGGTATCTCATGGGACCACTATTTTTCCTATCGCAATAGCAAGAGTTTCCATACCTATCGGGGGCGCACTTATCTGCTCATTGTCTCATTGAGCGGTGATTTCCGTTCCTCCAGAAAAATGTATTTTGACAATCCTGCAGTTTCCGTACCGATTACTTCCAGTGTATCTTTTGGTAAATATAACGCCCTGAGCGGCACTTCAATGGCAGCTCCGACCGTTACTGCGGCAGCGGCGCTTTTATACGCCATGTACCCATCCGACACGGCCGCGCAGCGTAAGTCACGGCTTATGCACTGCACCCGCGCGACAGAGAACCTGACTGCTTACTGCAAGACGGGCGCCGTTCTGGATTTAAGCAAATTGTCTTCTGCCACTTATGACGCCTCGCTTTTGTCAAAGCCGCAGGAACAGACTCCCGTCATTAATAAAAAGGAAACTTCCAAACCGAAAAAGGTTGCTGTCAAAAAGATTAAATTAAATAAGAAAAAGGCAACGCTCCGGTACGGCAAAAAACTAAAATTAAAGGCGACAGTCTCTCCTGCCAACGCCACGAATAAGAAAATTAAGTGGAGCGTATCCAAAAAGAAATATGCCTCCGTATCCAAAAAAGGAGTTGTGAAAGCGAAAAAACGGGGCATTGGCCACCGTGTAAAAATATACGCCAAAGCAAAGGACGGTTCTTCCAAAAAAGCCGTCTGCACAGTAAAATTAAAGCGCAAATAACAGGGAGGGGATAGATTTTATGGCAGGCCGCATTTTATTAGTTGACGACGAAGAAGAAATCTGCACGCTGCTGTCAGTATATTTAAAGAATGAAAATTTCGAAGTAGTAACTTTTAGTACGGGAAAAGAGGCGCTTGATTATTTAGAAGACCATGAAGTTGATTTAGCGGTTTTGGACGTCATGCTGCCGGATATGGATGGCTTCAGCATTTGCCAGAAGATACGGGAAACTAAATATTTCCCCATTATAATGCTGACCGCGAAAAATGAAGAAATAGACATCTTAAACGGATTGACGCTCGGTGCGGATGACTATATTACGAAACCTTTTAAATCAATGGAAGTAATGGCGCGTATCCGCACACAATTGCGTCGTTATAAAACATATGACCAGCAGGGAATTGTTTCCGAAAAGGAAGAAATTGATATTCGCGGACTGTATATTAACGGACTGACACATAAGGCCTCCCTTTACGGAGACGCATTAGAATTGACGCCGATTGAATTTTCCATTCTTTTTTATCTGGCAAAGAGACAGGGACAGGTTGTGTCGTCGGAAGAGTTATTTGAAGCTGTCTGGAAAGAGAAATATTACGACCAGAACAATACGGTAATGACACATATTGGCCGCTTACGTGAAAAAATGAAAGAATCGGCGAAAAAGCCTACATTTATAAAAACAGTATGGGGAGTGGGGTATACAATTGAATAGTATAAATGAAATAAAATACCGAAATACAAAATTTAAGTTACTAATCTACGTGTTTATCTGGATTTTGCTGTGTGTGTGCGGCTATCTGTCTAAACTTTATCTGTCTACGTTTGTCTGGTACTCGTGGGAGCCGGTTTATCCGTATCTGCATCTTCTCAAAGAAAATCTTGCCGCCATAATGCTTGGTATTTTTGCTCTCGGCATTTTTGCCATTTTGTGGCACGACTACCGGCAGATGAAAAATCTGGTGACAAAGGAACGGGAAGCAGCTCTAAAATTAGCGGCGCAGTCGGAACAGCGGAAAAATGATTTAGTCGTCTATCTGGCACATGATTTAAAGACGCCTCTGACTTCTGTACTCGGCTATCTTGAGTTATTGCAGAAAACTCCGGAGCTGCCTGAGGAAACTAAGCTCAAATATATGCAGACAGCATATGCAAAAGCGGAGCGTCTGGAAGATTTGCTCAACGAATTTTTTGAGATAACGAGATATAATCTGACACAAATTATATTGGAGAAATCGAAGATTAATATGACAAGAATGCTGGAGCAATTGATTTTTGAATTTCGGCCAATGCTTCAAGAGCGCGATTTATCGTGCGAGCTGACGGCAGAAAAGGATTGTCCTTTTTTCTGCGATGCCAACCGTATCCAGCGGGTTTTTGACAATCTGCTAAAAAATGCCATACACTATTCTTTTTCCGGTTCTACGATTACTATTAATGTGAGTTTGAGAGAGAGGGAAATTGTCATCACCTTTACAAACGAGGGAAATACGATTCCACCGGAAAAACTCTCCCACATTTTTGAGCAATTTTATCGTTTGGACAGCGCCCGCAGAACAAAGACCGGGGGCGCCGGCGTGGGACTGGCGATTGCCAAGGAAATTGTGAAACTACACGGGGGATTGATTACAGCGGCAAGTGAAAATAACCGTATTTGTTTTCAAGTCATATTACCGATTTTATCATCGTGAGAAAATCGTGAGAAATTTGTTATAAAAAGAAAAAAACTTCCATTCTTTCTTTTGTTATGATGACAATATCAAAGGGCAAAAGAATATGTATCAGAATGGAGGTTTTTTTATGGTACCAGACAAAAGATATTACAGGCACCGCATCCGAAAGAGAAGAAACATAACTGCCGCATGGATTTTCTTTACTACCTGTTTTCTACTTACTCTTATAGGACTCTTTTTTACTTTGAGTAATTTAGATAAACAGCATTCTTCCCAATACTCATCTCAGGCAGAGTCCGGCTTATCCAAAACTGATTTAACGAAACTGACAGAGGAAGAGCGGAATGGAAAGGAGCCGCTTTTTTTACAGACCGATGAGCGCTGGAAAGATGTAACATATGGAAGCAGTACGATTGCAAAGTCTGGATGCGGCCCTGCCTGTCTCGCTATGGTTGTCGCTGCGCTGACAGGCAATTGCGAAATAACGCCGCCTGAAGTAGCAAAATACAGCGAAAAAAACGACTACTTTGTCGAGGGACTCGGGACCAGATGGCAGCTAATACCGAAAGGAAGCGAATACTATGATTTGCATGTTAGCGAACTGCCTCTTGTTGAAAAACGCCTGTATCAAACGCTGGACGAGGGCGGCAAAATAATATGTGCCATGGGGCCGGGAGATTTCACTGCCGAGGGGCATTATATTGAATTGTATGGGTATGACGAATCGGGATTTCAAATACACGACCCGAATTCGTTAGAGCGGAGTAGGAAGTCTTGGAAATATAGTGAGTTTTATACACAGATAAAAAATTTGTGGGGAATCTGGCGCAAATGATAAAACAGTACGCAAAAAAGGGGATGACTAAACATCCCCTTTTTAAAATACTCTTTTACTCAGACAAAAACTTTTCAAGCAACCGAAGTAATTCTTTGACGTTAAGCGGTTTTGCCGTATGAGCGTTCATACCGCAATTGATACAGTGCTGCACGTCGTCGGAAAAGGCATCGGCCGTCATCGCAATAATCGGTAAATCTTTATCCGGTCTATCCAATGCACGAATATTCTCCGTTGCCTCATATCCGTTCATAATCGGCATACGGATATCCATGAGGATAGCATCATAAAATCCGACTTCAGACGCCTCAAATTTTTCGACGCACTCTTTTCCGTTTACCGCCCGCTCAAGTACCAAATCTACAGAGGATAAAATCTCTTCCGCAATTTCCCAGTTTAAGTCAATATCCTCTGCGAGAAGAATATGTTTTCCTTTAAAGTCAATCGTAGGCGCCTCCGGCTTTTCGGCCTCTTGCTTCTGACCCTCAACATACTGTATCAGTCTCTCATATAAGGTCGACTTAAACAGCGGTTTCGATATGAAGCCCTCAATATCTACCAGACCTGCTTCCTCTTCGATTTCATGCCATGCATAGGCAGAAATGAGAAATACCGGTATCTTAACACCAACTCTTTCACGGATTTTGCGTATCGTTTCCATGCCGCTCATCTTTGGCATCTTCCAGTCGATAAGAACAAACTGATAATCATCATTTCTCTTATGATGCTCTTCTATCATCTCCACGCCCTGCTGGCCATCCTGCGTCCAGTCCGCGTGCACTCCCAGCTCTTCCAAATTGGCAACCGCACTCAGACATAACTGCTCATTATCATCAATGACAAGGATGTTCCATTGCGGAAGCTTCATATCCTTTTCTTCTACCTGCGCCTTTTCTAAATCAAGGACAATATGAAATTCACTTCCTTTGCCGAGCTCGCTTGTCAACTGAATGCTTCCATCCATAATGTCCACAATCGCCTTTGTAATCGCCATGCCAAGACCCGTTCCGGTAATTTCCTGAACCTGTTTCGATTCATCTCTGGTGAAAGAATCCCATATTTTCTTCTGGAACTCCTCGGACATTCCTATTCCGCTATCCTTTACGATAAAGTGGGTTCTGACATATTTATCCCCTTTCGGTGATTCTTCCTGATACAGATGAACATCTATTCTTCCACTCTCCATCGTAAATTTAACGGCATTCGATAAAAGATTAAGTAAAATCTGATTCAAACGCACACTGTCACAATTTACATTTTCTGTCTGAATCTGCTCAATAAATATATCAAAATATTGATTTCTCTTTTTCAGTTGTGGCTGCATAATATTTATAATATCATCCATCGTTTCTCTCAACGAAATCTGATTATAATTCAAGGTCAGCTTGCCGCTCTCAATCTTCGACATATCCAATACGTCATTGATTAGGCCAAGCAAATGCTTACTTGACAGCTTCACTTTTTTCAGACAATCCTCTACTTTCATGGAATCATCGATATTTTTCAACGCTATCTCCGTCATTCCGACGATGGCATTCATCGGCGTACGAATGTCATGACTCATGCTCGAGAGAAATTCACTCTTGGCACGATTGGCCTGCATCGCATCCTGACGGGCTCCTTCCAGTTCCCTCATTACCTGTCGGGATAAACGATAATATAGCATAAAGGTAATAAGCATGACAATTAAAATGGCTAATAACGCCCCTACTGTCAATACGATTCGGCTAAAATCCAATTCCGTTAGCTGATTATCCAAAACGCCGCTCGGCATAACAGAAATTAAGTACCAGTCTACATCCGGTGATATCGGAGTACAGAAAATATGCTGCCGTTTCCCATCAACGAGTAAAACCGTGGAATAGGGCTCATTTTTCTTCATCGCCGCTTTCATGGCATCAATATAATACTGCGGGTTCTGGGTATTAGCCTTATCCAATATTGCTTCCAGACGATGGAAATAACTCTGCCGGAACGCCTCGCCGCTGCGGATAATATAATTTCCCTCCTTATCGACAATATGGGAATAGAGCATGGCGTCCTTTTCATTCAAATACAAGGCGCTGTTCAAATAATCTATCGGTACGGCTGCAATGATGGCACAACTGGTACCGCCGTTTTCCAGCATATATTCTGCCGACTGCGCCAGCATTAAATATTTTTGTCCCTTGGAATTTTTCCCGAGGGCAATCGCATTCCCCCGCGCATTCAGATTTTTTGTAACATCATCAAAATCTGATATTTCTATGTTGTCATCTCCAAATATCTTCTCTGCCTGACCATCCTTATCATACAGTGCCAGATAAGAAAAACTTCTTACTTCGGCGCTCAGCTTCAAATCGTTCAGCATTTCTTTTCTATTATCCATAGAAGCCGGCTTTGTGCGCTCATATATACCTTTCACCTGTTCCAGACGCAGGTTTATAATAGTGTTAAATTTCTGCTCCAGCTGCACATTAATCTCCGACATATAAATCTCACCGATACCGGTTATTGACTCCTCGGTTTTGTTCGACATAAAATATATCAGACTAATAAAAATAACTACACAAATTAACACTGCTATTGTAACACTAGACCACAAAAAGCGCTTTATCTTTTTTTCCATCTCTGCGGAGCTCCTTTCAAAACTGATTCCATGTTATTGCCCTCTAATTGCTGTATCGTTCAATACAATCGACTATTTTTTCCTGAACCGGAAGCAGTTGGTTCAGCTCAACTCTCGCTTCCTCCGGTTCTCCGCTGCGAAGTGAATCTACTATTTTCGTATACGACACAAAAAGCGGTGTAAGGGATAAGTTCCCTGTCACCCCTTTCAGAGCATGTGTTTTTTCTATCATATCGTCACATTCACTGTCATCAAAATCCGGTGAAATTTTACTACTATGTATCATATTGGGAAATGTACGCAGCATCTTTTCGTATAACGACGTATTATTCATAAAACGCTGCAGTCCTTCATTGACATCTACCCCGATTTCCTGCAATTCATCCAGCATACTCACGAAATCACTCTCCCTCTTTTATGCATTCGAGTTCATCGTATCATACGCAACTAAAAATGTCAATTAGGAACGACTCTGTTAAGATGAAAGAAAACAATAGAAATTAAATCTGCCGGGTTATAATTATAAAAATGAGTAAAACCAAAAATGCGGCAAAGAGAGTAAAAAAGACAAACCGGTTTTTTTTCATTTTGACCTCCGTTCTAAGGCAAACGACCTTTTCCTCCCATATTTTAACACAACAAGCTCTCGTCTTCAAGCATTAATTTCACATTATGTGAATTTCATTTCACCAACTGGTAAATACTTGTTGATACACTAAGCGTGAAAGAAGGTGGTACTCTTGCTGAACATGGGAAAGAAGCTGAAAGAGCTTCGGATTCAGAGAAATCTAACACAAAAACAAGTCGCTGAACGCGTCGGAGTAGCCATTAGCGCTATCTCTTCCTATGAAGCAGAACTACGGTATCCTTCCTATGCGATTCTTATCAAACTGGCTACCACTTATCATGTTTCAACCGATTATCTTCTCGGTATGCCAACCGGATTCACCATTGATGTAAGCGATTTGGCAGAGGAAGACATTGCGTTGTTGTTACAGATGATAGAACGTTTAAAAAACGGGAAAAAGCAGTGAAAAACAGAAATTTGCAATTTTACTCTCGACAGATAAAAAAAATGTGCTATACTTATAGATAGTGCAGATGTAGTTCATCGGTAGAACACCAGCTTCCCAAGCTGGGGAGGCGGGTTCGATTCCCGTCATCTGCTTCTTCATTAGGAACTGTCTTTACCGACAGTTCCTAAAATTTTTTGATTTCTTCGGATTCGTCGTCGCTCTTGCAAATTTCCAAAATCCGCACATAATAACGAACGGCATCGTTCACTTTAATGAGGATGCGCTCGCCCTCTTTTGCCCCGAGGAGCGCTTTCCCCATCGGTGAGTCAATACTAATCATCTGATTAAGCGCATCGCTGCGCACGGTAGTGACAATCTTATATTCCTCTTCCGTCTGGTCGTCTTCGACAAATATTTTTACCGTATCGTTTAAGCCCACTTCATTTTCACCTGAATTATCTTCGACAATCTGCGCCGTCTTTATCATCTTTTCCAAATACCGTATACGGCTCTCGTTTTCGTTTTTAAACTTTTTTGCCGCCTTGTATTCAAAATTTTCGCTTAAATCTCCATGTGCTCTCGCTTCTTTCACGTCTTCCAAGGCTTCTTTGCGGACAACAAGTTTACGATGCTCAATCTCCTTTTCCATCTTTTCTATATCTCCGCGCGTCAACTTATCGTACATCGTTTCTCCTCCATTAATTCATTTTATTTGCTGCTTCATAAAACTTTAAAATCCGTGCTCCCGCAACTCGCTCACCAGTGAGACATAATACTCCCTGACATCAAACGCATCATAGTTCTCCCGATTCAAATCTATCATATCGCCGTGGGATATCCCGCGCGTGCCTTTGACGGTGAGGTTTTCATACCGGTCTCCCCAGATAAAAGAATCCTCCCCGACCAGGCCATCATTTGGCCCATCAAAACGCGCCACCAGCCGCGATGTAAAGTTCAGCGGAAACCGTCCTCCCCTCGGTACATTCATCTGCGAACCGACACTCTGATAATAGACATTCGGGGCATCCTCCACCTGACGGTTAAGTTCACAGCAGGCGGAGGACGTCAAATCCCTGACCGCCGCCATAAAATCTGTCTGCGGGTCTCCTAACCTTTGCAGTGTCCGGTTATAAGTATTGGCAATCGCATCCTGTTGTGACTTGGGAATTTTCTCCAGTAAATATTCGGCAAACTCACAACCCCTGTGCGGGGTATTTATCGTCGTCAGAGAAGCGACTTTATCTGCTATCCCCAGTTTGCTAATCGCATAACGGCTGTCGAGACCGCCTTTCGAGTGAGCGATAATATTAATCTTTTCCGCGCCCGTCTCCGCCAGAATTTCTTCTATCCGGCCAGCCAGATAGCGGGCGCTGTCGGCGACTGACAGCGCTGACGGCTGATTGCCATAATACACTCTGGCGCCGTTTGTCTCCAGCTCTTTGGGAATGCGCCCCCAGTAATTCATATAGCGGGTATCCCGAAAAAACACGCCGTGAACGAGAAGTATCGGATATTTCGTATGACAAATCTGCTCCTGCCGGCGCTCCTCATCCAGCCGGATTTTCGCTTCCTCGACTTTCACTTCTTTCCGCGCCTTATGAATAATTATGCCAAGCATAATAAGATGGGCAATTGGTATCAGACCTAACAGCGCCCCCAAAACGCGGAGCTTAATTCCCAACTGCACGGAAGTGGCATATACACGTATCATGCCGTTCCAGAATACAATCGCCTCCACCAGAAACGCTATCAGGCTGTGCGCAATCCAAAAGAACGGCCGCTCCCATATACCGCCGACAGGTAATCCTCCGACAAAACCGACGACGCTGAATACTACCGTAATTACCGTGGAAAAAATGAAAAGCAGCAAAAGCTGACAACCGCTCTGGCATACGCGCAGCCGCATTGTATGTATTTTGCGAAGCCCATAAGCGGGAACAAACTGTATCCAAAGAAAAGCGAGAATTATCATCCCCAACAGAACTGCCGGAACGGGCAGAAAACTGCTCAGTGCATAGCTGTTCGCCAAAAAGGCAATGATTGCTGTATATATAACAGATATAAGTATATTCACATGAACCTCCTGTCTACTCTTCTCTCACATTCATATGTTTCCCGCGTTTCCCGAGAAAAGGAATGGCAATCAACACCGCCTTGCAGACATTATCGGCAATCATACAGTACCATACGGCCTGCAAATCGAGATGCCACACGTTGACACAGAAATAAGTCAGTAAAATCCGCACACCCCACATACTGCCCGACTCGACAAAAAAGGGATAACGGGTGCGCCCCAAACCATAATAGATGCCCTCCAGTACAATTGTCAATCCGAAAAAGGGTTCGGAGAAGGCAACAAGACGCAGCATTTTCGCTCCCAGAACGGCCACGGCGTCACTGTTTGTAAACAGAGACATCAGCGGATAGGAAACAAAGTACAAGACAATGCCGCTGACAAACATCATTGCCAACGTAATGATGACACTGAGATTTCTCGTATTCTCGAATTTCTCCTGATTGTGCTCCCCGAGAGCATTTCCTACCATCGCGGAAGTTGCTGTGCGCATTCCGGAGACAGGAATATAAAATATTGTCTCCGCCGTTACCGCAATCGAGTGGGCGGCGAAAATTGTCGTTCCCATACCGGAAACCATGCCGGCAAAAAACACATAGCCGAGACAGGACACCATACTCGTTGCCAGTACCGGCACGCTGATTACCAGAGCCTCGCGCAATATCTTCTTATCAATGGCAAACTTGCGCCACGGCCACCACAGCCACGGATTTTTCCGGTAAGCGACAAACATGCCAATCCCCGAAAATACATAGGAAATTGCCGACGCCAGCGCAGCTCCCACAACGCCCCAGCCGCATATATAAATGAATACGACATTGAGTACGGCATTGATAATATTCGCTCCCATGCTAATGAGCATCGGCGTCTTTGTATTCTGTGTGGCTCGTATCGCCGCCCCCAAAATCGTACTTGAGGCACGAAACACCATGGGCAGACTGACAATGAGAAAATAGCGGGAAGCCGGCTTTTGTACCGCCTGCTCTGCCCCCATCCAAACCGGAATAAACGGAGAAAGAATGATGGATATACCGCCGATTACTACTCCACAGACAATGACAGCCAACAATGCCTGTCCGGCAATCCCCTGTGCACGCTTCTTATCCCCGCTTCCCACCGCTTTGGCAATCATGGCGAGCACCGCCACGCCAAGTGCCGATGAAAGGCTGTTCACAAGCCACGTAATCGTCGTTGTCACGCTTACTGCTGCCGTTGCCTGTTCCCCTAACTGCCCTACCATAGCCGTGTCAACATACTGGAGCAGCGTGGATAAAATCTGTTCGAGAACCGTAGGGATAGATAAGGCAACGAGCAGCTTTAACACTACCCGTTTATCGGATGTATTCGTTGTCTGTTCGATGTCCATACTCCTCTTTTCCTACACATGAAATTTTTGCAAAAAGGCTCTTGTTCTCTCATTTTTCGGATTGTCAATGACATCTTCCGGCCGGCCCTCTTCAACAATCATGCCATCATCCATAAATATGACGCGGTCGGATATCGCTCTGGCAAACTCAATCTCATGTGTGACAATCACCATCGTCATCTTCTCAGCCGCCAGTGTCTTCAGCACGCGGAGAATTTCCGCCGTAATTTCCGGGTCAAGCGCTGACGTCGGCTCATCAAAAAACAGCATTTTAGGATTTAACGCCAGTGCGCGGGCAATTGCCACGCGCTGCTGCTGACCGCCGGACAACTCGCAGGGATAGGCTTCTTCTTTATCCTCCAGTCCCATCTTCTTTAAAAGCTGCCTCGCTTCAGCCTCAACTTCCGCACGGGGACGCTTTTGATTTTTTATCGGAGCATCTATGATATTTTTCATGACGGAAAAATGCGGAAAAAGGTTAAAATTCTGAAATACAAGTCCAAAATCCGCCTTTCCCTCCTCATTCTTTTCATAGTGGACTTCACCGGAATCCCGTTCCTCCAAATCGGTAGCACAGCGCAGCAAGGTAGATTTTCCGGAGCCGGACGGGCCGAGAATCGACACGACCTCTCCCTCTTCCACTGCAATATTAATATCCTTTAATACTTCTCTGCCATCAAAGCTCTTCTTTATATGCTCTAAAATCATTACACTCAATCGAAATCCCTCGCTTTCTTATTGATAATAATTCAATTTCTTCTCGATGCCCTCCATGGCGAAAGCTACGACGAAATTGAAAATGTAGTAGAACAAACCTGCGATAAACAGCGGCATCAGGGAAGCCTGCGCGGCTGCTATCTGTTTTGCCATCGTAAACATTTCCGTATAGGCAATGGCAAATGCCAGCGAGGTATCTTTTACTAAAGTAATTACTTCATTAGTAACTGGCGGCAGTACCCGTTTTACCATCTGTGGGAAAATAATGCGGAAGAAAGTCTGCCGCCTGCTATAGCCCATTACCTGTGCCGCCTCACGCTGCCCGCGCGGAATACTCTGAATGCCGGCGCGGTAAATCTCGGCAAAGTACGCCGCGTAATTCAGCGAAAAGCCGATAATCACGGCATAAAACCGATACGCATACGGCGTATTCGCATGAAACAGATAATATGGCGCAAAGAAGACAACCAGCAACTGAAGCATCAGTGGTGTACCACGCATAATGGATATGTAAATCCGCGCAATCCATTGCAAAGGTCGGAACCTCGACATTCGCACAGCGGCCAGCAAAAGACCGAGCGGCATGGAAAACAGCAGGGTCAGTAAGAAGATTGCCAGTGTGGCAAGCATACCCTCCAATAACTGCCGCATTGTATTCCAGATACCGGAAGAGGCCTGTTCCGGCTGGCTCTCCGCTGCAGACTCCTCCAACACTTTATCTTCTTTACTCAGACAAATACTGTCTGTCAATTTCCACTTTTCGGCTATCTTCTCAAAAGTTCCGTCTTCCAGCATGGCAATCATCGACTTCTGCACGGTATCGCGCAGCTCGGTGTTCCCTTTTTTGAAACCAATCCCATATTCTTCTGATGACAGCCGCTCTTCGAGCATCGTGAACTGTCCCTCTTTCTTTGACAACTGATACGACGCCACTCCGATATCCATGGCAATGGCATCTACCATACCGCTTTCCAGATTCATAAATGCCGAATTGTAATCTGCCACCTGCTGCAAATCTTTCATGGACGCGCGCAGTTTTTTATTTTCATCCGTCGCATCCTCACCCTCAAGGGCGGCTAACGCCGAAGAGTCACTCTGTACAATAACGCGTTTCCCCGCCAAATCAGACAATTTGGCAATGCCGGAATCCGATTTCACGATAACTACCTGCGAATTATCTACATATGGCGTCGACCATGTATATAAATCCTCGCGCCCATTCATCGTAAAGCCATTCCAGATACAGGAAATTGAACCGGAAGCCAGCTCCGCATCTTTGGAATCCCATGCAATCGGCCTTTTTACTAATTTCCATCCGTTTCTCTTGCAGACTTCCGCCGCCAAATCCAAATCGAATCCCACATACTCCCCGTTATCATCCCGATAACCGTATGGCGGAAATTCCGCGTCAAAGCCTACGATAAATTCTTCTCCTGCCTGTTTTGATACGGCAAAAAACAAGCCAACTATCAGTCCGAGCAGAAGCAGGCCGATTACGGCCCATGTCCATTGTTTCTTTCCTGTTTTTTTCACCAGATATCCTCCTCTTATTTTAGTGTATTAACAACGCCCATAAAAACAGGAAGACCTGTCTTTATCTCTACTATCGAATAGATAAACGGACGGTTCAGATAAACCTCTTTCGGCGGGCTCTGATTGGTTGGCGCCGACGACTTCGCCACCTTGACAGCCGTCACGGCAGCCGCTTTTGTCCCATACTTATCTAACTCGATATGCGTTTTATGCAAAACATTCTCAATATATACGTCTTCCTTTGTCATTCTACTAAAATCAGCATCCACTGTAAATGCTTTGGAAATCCCCAGCGCCTGTAACGCCGGCTTCATCTCCGTTTTATAATCATAGGAAAATTCCGGTATCTTCGTCAGCACCCTTTCTGAATTTTGTGACTTTATAAGACGAATAAAGGAATCCCCCGTCATGTCTTTCAGATAATCTTCTGCGGAAATGCCCTGATTTGGCAAAATTCCCACAAAAGCAAACTCTCCTCCCTCGTATAATTTCATTACTCCGGTTGCCTGAGAATCTTTTAAGTATAAGCTTTCCATACTACTTAACATATTGACCGGCCGTTTCGTACCATCGGCATTGGTAAAAGTATCTTTCTGAACCTGATAGTCGCTGTATTGCGTCATCCAGCGGCCCTCAAAGGCAAGCGCATTAATCAGATACATAATATCCCGACTATTAATCTTATCAATAATAGACGGTATCATGTTATTGGTATTTTCCTTTACCCAGCTATTTATTTTGTTCTTTGTCTTGTTATTAAACGGCTCTGTAAAGGTTTGTGAATGATAAAACTTTTCGTTCGTGTTTAAAAAGTCCTTTTTCACCGACGTTCCACTTTTCACCCAGATAGAGTTTGCCTGATGGAACTGTATCTTTTTGGAAAGCGTCAGATAGTCATTGTAGTTGGACATATATTTGTTAAAATCAGACACTGATAAATTCCCATAGAGTGAGTTTCTAAGCTGTGTCTGCGTGTCGCCACCCGCACCGTGAACGACCATTGCCATCGCGGTTATAATCGATTCGGGGGAGATTAATACGTTCTCTTTTTTTTGTACCGGCTCCTGTGCATTTGCTTTCACAAGCCTAACGGAAGTGTCCGCCATCTGTGCCACAAAGGCGTCGGTCAAGTCCAATTGCGGCCGCAGCAGTTTTTTGCCAACTTTCACAAAACATGTCAGCTTTTTTGTGCTTATCTTCTTCGCCTTTTTTGTTTTGCGGTATTTTACGGTAATTTTTATTTTGCAGCTCCCTGCTTTCTTTGCCTTTACCTTTCCTTTTTTGCTCACCGTGGCAATCTTCTTTTTCGTAGACTTAAACTTCTTTGATTTTATGTACTTGCCGCTGACTTTAATTGTCTTTGATTTTCCTGCCGTCAGCGTGATGTTTTTTTGCTTTACTTTCGGCGTATTGGCCGCCTCTGCGGTATCAGCCGGTAAAACTCCTAATAACAGGGCAAAAATAAGTCCGCCGGCAAATATCGTTTTTCCTCTTTTCCTTATCTCTTTGCTATCTCTCATCGCAATCCCCCTTTGCAAAAGAAAAAAGCGCCATATATGATTCATTGTAACACATGGCGGCTTTTCTAGCAAATAAAAAGGGAAGTTTACAGGAAAAGTTTGCTCCGCAATTCTTTTCCTTTGTATGAGGACACTCTGATTTGTTTACTGCAACATTCTTTTTCAAAACCACTTTCCTTTATATTCTAATCTCACACAATTTACGTGGAAAAAATATCATGGAAACAATGGCAGATATATTGGATAGAGTTGGAACGATAAAAAGTGTGGGACATGACGGTGGCTCTGTATCCCTTATTTCTTATGGTAAATTATGTGGTAATGTGCTATACTTGCAGCAGAAATTCAAATTTGATGATGTTAAAGAGGTTGCTATGGTTGAGATATTATTTGGTGAGAGCGAAGCTGCGGCAGAAGAATTTGCGGGGTTTCTTTCTTATGAAAAAAGACTCTCAAAGGAAGAAGTACGAATGTATGCCATTTTATGGAGTGATTTAGTTGAGGATAACAGTCCTTTACGTTCTGCGATAAATGGAAAGGTACTTGGTGTTCCAGAGGATTTTTATGATTTTCAAATATGGAAAAGATTAACAGAAAATCCTATAAAGGAAGCCAGATTGATTGGCGATATTCTGGGGTATTCTCAGATTAGTATAGGTGATTGGTGGTATGCAAAAAGGATTGAATATTATATTCAACATAAGAAGATTTGTATTGTCGAAGATTCAGTAAACAAATATGCAAGAACGATTTGCCTTGCAAAAGATTAAGGGAAGGGAGAACGGAAACTGCTATTTGCTAAATAAATGTGGTTGTAGAAAGTGTTATGCGTTAGAACATTTGCAATGCTAATTTTGCAAGGGTTTAAGAGTATAAAAAACGGCGGCTCTGACTGGTTCTATTTTTGAAGAGTATGGATAATAAAACCTTTATAAATCAGAGAAAAGTAACCAGTTTAAGCTATCCGCCGAGGATAATGGACATAGGAAACGCTTAGATTCTTTTCAAGATTATTATAATACTTTGACAGTAGAAGATAGAAAAAAAGGTTAAATGTATACTTATTGATGGAAATATTCAAGAATCAGCAAGCAGGGCATAATTCTACATTTTCTGTATAAAATTTTAATGGAAAGCCCTATTGACTTTCCTCTTTGCACTTGCTAGAATGTAGGTACAAAGAAAGTTTACCACTGACCGATATGTGGTATATAAATGGTCGGGTTGAAAGTTTACCGCTGACCAATATGCGGTATATAAATGGTTGGGTCGAAAGTATAGTCCTTCGCCGCAAGGCGAGGGACTTTTCCGTAATGAGGACAGGCAAATGAAGAAAACAGGCTTTTATATTATTAAGGACAAATTCTTTGAAGATATGCCAGACCCGTATCTCAAAGGAAATAAGGCAGGAAACAGACCACATTATTACTGTTTTGAAGATTCAAGTACCGAGATATATTGGATGATACCGTTATCCAGCCGCATTGATAAATACAGGCGGATTATGGAGAAAAAAGAAAGAACTGGGAAACCTTGCGACATTCTCCATATCGCCAAACTGGACGACAGCCGAGAGAGTGCATTTCTGATACAGGATATGTTCCCGATAACCGAAGAATACATAGAACGGGAATACACAATCGCCGGAAATCATCTGATGTTGACGAGTGAGCATACTGCCAGAGAAATTGAGCAGAAAGCAAAAAAAGTAATGGGTATGTTAAAGCGTGGTATTAAATTCACTCCAACGCAGCCGGACGTTATGGCGATATTAGAGAAGCTGAGGGCGCGCAAATAAGTTTTCTTTTCAAGCTATCCGCCGAGGAGTTCGTGCAATGTCGGCTTTTCAGCCATCTTCTTTCATTGGAAAAGAATGACCTGAAAAATCGTCAAACTTCTCCAATGAAAGAAGATGACCTCAAAAACCAGCTCCCTCACCGTTCCTGCTCCAGCATCCTCCGCAGTTCTTTCCTCTCCTCTTCCGATAGCTTATTCCGGCTGACCAACTGATTGAGCATCAAGCTCAGGCTTCCCTGATAGACGCGTTCCAGAAAACTTTCCGCTTCTTCTTCCGTCGTCTTTTCCCGATTGATAATGGCATAAAACTCCTTTGCCCTGCCCGTCTGGCGGTAACTGACGGCGCCCTTTTTTTCCAGACGTCGTAACATCGTAATAATCGTATGTTTCTCCCATTTGGTATCTTTGGCAAAGAGTTCTGTCAAGTTTCTAATCGTAATATAAGGAGTATCCCACAACACATTCATCAATTTCCATTCCGCTTCTGATAGCTTTATCCTGTTCAAATCAGTCCGCCTCCCTTTCTTCTTCATCCATCCAGTACACGATTCGCCAGTCATCTTCCGTCTCTGCCTTTCCCAATAAAACGTAGTCGGTTTTCGGAAGATTCTTTTTAACAAAATCAGATTTACTATAGTCCCAGACCTCACAAGCGCGTATCAAAGCCACACGATACCAGACAAGCTCCGTATAAGAAACATCCCCATCCGGCGCCCATTCGTTTATATCAACTGCTGTTTCCGTTTCCTCCCTCTGTATAGAGCAAACTTTCTGTGCTCCCACGCCATAATATTTCCATCGAAATATGTCATTGACCCAATGATAGGAAAGATAAGTATCCGGATACAATTGTACCATACCTCTCCGGTACTGCTGCGAGTCATAGTAGAGATACTGCCGTATTGTCTCCTCTGCATTGAGACCGCTTATCTTTGCGCCGGAAGTAAAACAGGTGACAAACAATAATAGGCAGATAAGCGGAATGCACGCCGCCGTGATAAACCTCTCTTTCTTCTCTCCCATCAGCAGTTTTATCCGCTGACAAAGTTCTTTTTTTCCGGCTGTCATAGTCGTTGCCAGATAAAAAATATCCTCTTTGCGGTTCTGTTCATCGACGACGGCAAGAAGCGCTTTCCCATAGTTTTGGCGTTCGCTCCTGCCGCCAAGTTTTCGCACAGCTCTCTCGTCGCAGGCAATTTCGTTGTCCCGCTTTGATTGGATAGCAGCTATCCAAATAAGAGGGTGAAACCAAAAGCAGGCGAGGACCATATTGCGCACAAACGCCCAGAATAAATCATGGTATTGAATGTGGCATGCCTCATGCGCTATGACGTATTTCCTCTTTTCCTCATCTGCGGCAATTTCCTCCGTCAGATAGATTGCCCGCTCGCGGCGAATCCGCAGTACAAATGGAGAAAATATGCGAGGCGCCTGATATACCGGATATTCTTCATCGGGGAGATGTACCCGTGTCCTTGTCTTGTATATTTTCCTGCGAAACCTCTCATTAAGAAAAATGAAAACAGCCACAAAGACAAGACAGCCGCTCAGCCATACTATCCGCACCCACAGTGGCAGCGAAATGGCTTCAATATCAAAAACGACCGGCTCTATCCTGCCCTCTTCTCCCTCACTCTGCTCCGTCATGAATGTTCGGACAACACGGTTCGTCATCCGATTTGCACTCCATCTCCCCTCCGGCGCGCTATTTTCACCACCAAAGGAAAATATGGCGCACAGCAGAAGCCGCAAAACAATCAATATCCATAAACCGTGGATAACGGAAGCGCGAATCCGGCCGCGGAAGCAAAAGCGCACCAAAAGTAAAAGGGCGGTAAGCGCCGTCATTGAGATAAGAAATTCGAACGTCATTCCAATTATAATAATATTGTAAAACCAAAATATCATTGTAATCGCGCATATACATGCAATCGCTGATAGCATAGCACTCCTCCTATTTGCAAAACCATTTGGTAGACATTTGTTTACCAAATAATCTAGCACAGAAGCAGCCTCCTGTCAAGCACATAAAATACATTTTCTGCGTATACTATAAGCAGAATGTCAGCATCAAAATACGTTTTCGGAATGGAGGATATTATGCATTCATCAAAAAGGGTAATGATACTCGCCGCTATTGTCGTCTCCGTTTTCGGTACATTGGCACACTTCGTCTATGATTGGTCCGGGCAAAATAGTTTTATCGGACTGTTTACTCCCGTCAATGAATCGACATGGGAGCACATGAAACTTCTGTTCTTTCCCATGCTCATAATCGGGACTGCTGTCTGGCTGTATTTACGGAAAGACTTCCCATGTATCGGTTTTTCCTTACTCGCCGGACTGCTTGCCGGCACTGCGCTCATACCGATTCTCTTTTATACTTATCAGGGGATTCTTGGATTCACAATTACGGCAGTTGATATCGCTATTTTTTATATCAGCGTTATAGCAGCCTTTTTCATCGCTTACAAAAACGCTTGTCAATGTCCGTCAAAGAACAAAAAGATGCTTCTAATCTTGCTTACAGTTTTGACCGCTCTTGCATTTTTTTGGTTTACCTACCATCCGCCGGCTCTCGGTATCTTTGCAAATCCTGAGCTCACGAAATAAATTGGACTATTTTTTCACGGTAACTTTCTATCAGCCGTTCCAATGACCATGCCGCATTTGCCGGACTGGTCGAGGGCAGAATGTCCGCTGTGATTCCGGTCGTCGGCTCCACATATTTATGGTACAACCGGCCCGCTGTCTTTCCATTTGTAAAAATAGCGTTTATCTGTGACTGTTGCAGTAAATCCGTAAAATCGTTGGCAATGACATTTCGTATACTGCTATCACTGGACCCCTTTATTTCACAAACAGCAATAACATCCCATAAAGCTATTCCATGTGTAAGGAGCATTTTCTTTTTTTCTTCAATGGAAACCGGCTCCGGACAGGATAAAACGGCAGACAATACTTTCCAGAAACGATTTCTCGGATGTCCGTAAAAAAACCCCTCCTCTCTTGATTTCACAGAGGGAAAACTGCCAAGAATCAAGATACGGGACTGCTTATCCCATACCGGTGAAAACTCGTGGCTGTGTAGTTGGTATTCCGACATATCTAATAACCTCCGCTTTCTGTATAAACATTAAAAACGACGCATTTTCACGCATCGTTTTTAATGTTTTATTAAATAAGGATTAATGAATGAGAACGTTACTTAATACTCTCTTAATCTTTATTAAACGATATTTATTTTACCTTAACTTTCTTCACCGCACTATATTTTCCATATACAGTCTTACCCGTCTTATCTTTCTTATAAGCCCTGACTTTAACAAAATATTTCTTTCCTTTTTTCAATTTCTTGGAAACGCATTTTGTTTTCTTTGTGCTTATTTTCTTAACGCCTTTCTTAAACTTCTTATCCGTAGCATAAATTACTTTATACCCGGCAGCGCCTTTTACTTTCTTCCATGAAATTTTAGCTTTCTTTGTTTTCTTTACAACTTTAACGGAAACACCTTTCACTTTGGCAACTACTACTTTCTCGTCCTGCTCTACCTTTGGTGATGGTGATGGACTCACTGACGGTGTATTAACGTTTTGGTTCGTATCCTGTGTCGGAACTGGCGTTGGAGTAGCCGTCGGCGTCGGTGTAGGTGTTGGCACCTTTGTCGGTTTTGGCGTCGGCGTCGGTGTTGGCACTGGTGTCGGTGACGGCGTCGGTTTTGGCGTCGGGTCAGGAATATCTCCGGCATCCTCCGGCGCTATAAAACGCCAGTGGTCAAATTTCGCCAGACTGACTTTATCTTCGCCCTTAAATACCATAAACAAATCATGGACTCCCGTTGCATTCGTAATATCAGCGCTGAAAATTTTAAATAAATAATCGCCGCCGGTATTCTCAATGTTCATCGTTCCGATGAGCGGCCCGTCACTGGCATCTAAGTGCAGCTCCATTTTCGCCTCTTTCACACTGGCAATTGCTGCTCTAAAGGATGCTGCTCCTTTTTCTCCAAAATCAACATTTTTCACTTTAATAGAGCTTCCGTTTTTAATATCACACAGATTCAGTCCCTCCGGCTTGCTGCCCTCGACTTCAATATTGGTTCCCCATGCATAGGTCTCCGCCTCTGTCCATACATACGGATTGAGGACATCAATTGCGTTCGGACCCTCCTGAGTCATATTAATGGTTGGAATTGTGCCATCTTCATTGTATTCAAATTCCTCTACCGCAACTGAACGGTGATAACTCGAGCCGCCTTTCAAAGCCTGATTGTGATAGAACAGGTAGGTATGCCCTTTAAAATCTACAATACCCGGATGGTTGGTGTAGCAATTATTACCTGACGGAATTCCCTGTGTCGGCATAAAGATTCCTCTGTATTCCCACGGGCCGGTCGGGGAAGTACTGGTTGAATATGCCAGATGTTCCGAACCACCGCTCGGCAAGAATCCTGCATATACCATATAGTACAGATTGTTGCGCTTGTAGAACCATGGCGCCTCGGCATATGACGACGTACGGGTCTTATCGGTAGTTACTTTTGGCCCAAATGTGTCTTCATTCATTTCTACATCTACAATACCCTTTTTACCAATCGACGTATCATAAGAAAGCATATCTTCGTTCAGTTTTACATAACGGATTTTCGGATTTCCGAAATACAGGTACGCCTGTCCATCGTCATCAATAAATACCGTCGGGTCAATGTTGTTCCATTCTCCATCATCAACTAAAGGCTTGCCCAAAGCATCAGTGAACGGACCGGTCGGGCTGTCGCTTACCGCAACGCCGATTACCATTCCACCATTCTTCTTATGTATCGGTGCATACATATAAAATTTACCGTTTCTCTCGATACACTGCGGCGCCCATGCACGGTCCTGCGCCCACTTAAATGTCTTTAAAGACAAAACGGTTCCATGGTCTGTGAAATTCACCATGTCTTTCGTGGAATAACATTTCCAGTCATTCATTGTGTAAAAACCGCCAACCAATTTGTCCTCGTCATGTCCTGTGTACAGATACAATGTATCTCCGGATACCATCGGAGCCGGGTCCGCTGTATAAATATTTTGTACAATCGGATTATCCGCCTTGGATGGCACTACGGCAAAAAATGCAGCACAGCACAATACGAAGAAGCTTGCCAGTATTTTTGCTAATGTTCTTTTCTTCATCTCTTCCTCATTCCTCCATTTCCTTATAATCATAACCATGAGCAAAACTCCACATATTCAATATTTATGCAAGTTTGCGAGGCATGGCAACCTCTTTTATTACTCGCAGAACCTTTGGTTCTGTATTTATAGCAACAACCGGCCTCTCATAGTATAATTAAAGTACCAATTCAAACACACCATAAAGGAGGCTGATTGCTATCTATCATCAGAAAATTCAAGAAATTATCTATCGTATTTTAATCTTTATTTTCGCTGTTTTTTTACTTCCATCCAACGCTCTTACTCTGACATAAATTGTCTTCTTCCTCCCTTTCTTCTTTGTTTTCAAAACTCCTTTTTTCGTAAGAGATGCGTATTTTTTATACTTTTTCTTCGTAAATTCATATTTGAACGCCGCGGAATCCTTGCGGTTTTTTGTGATTTTTAAATATTTACCCAACTTCAGTTTTTTGCCTGCTTTTACTTTTTTGGAAGAAGGACTAAACTTAAGCTTTTTGATAACTGGAGACATCTTCGGCTCAATCTTCCTATATGGCTTATCTGTTGACTCTGTCTTTTCTGTTGGCAGTTGAGTCGGCTTATCTGACGGGCTTCCTGTCGGAATCTGTGTTGGAATATCCGTCGGTGTGGTCGTTGGCGTAGCTGTTGGCACTGGTGTGGCCGTTGGTATCGGTGTTGGTGTTTCTATTACTTTATCTGTTATTATAACCATCATAGTTACCGTTCTATTTTCCGGAAGCACTTCTGCTTCCTCTTCCATATCCAGTATAGGTTCACCATCCACTCCAAACTGAACTACCCGCAAAAAAGCATCCCTTTTAAAAGCTGTGCCGTCTCCCGGTCTGGCATGAAACACATTGATTAAGTTGCCATCTTCATCTGTAACATAGGAGTTGTGTGTCCCGGACCATGATATTTGTTTTCACCCCGTGATGTAAAACCTGTCAGCAAAGGATAATTCGTCTTTTTCCAAGCATCTGCATCCAGAAAGTCCACATTGTCTGATAAATCTATCTGTGTCATTCCCACGCAATAAGTCTCATCCGTTGCCCCTCCGGAATATGTTAAATACAATTTATCTTTTGCCATAATTACATTGGGACCTTCTGTTACAAACTCATGATTGCGTTCCCATCCATATTCACAAGGTACAATTTTCACAGCCTTACTAATTAATTTCCCCGGATTCTCTGCTGTTGTTTCACCAATCCACAAATCCGCCGTTCCACCGTTTTTAGAGAAATTTCTTTGGGACCATATGACATAATGACGGTTGTTATAAGAGAAATGTGTCATATCCAACGTAATTCCTCCATAGGAACGGCTCAAATTTTTGCCAGTATTGTCAAGATATCTCTTCGGTGCCTCCCAATCTGCATATACCGTAGGATTTCCCCCGGTCTTTAATTTCATGATTGCACATTGTACATCCCATCCGGTACCTACATTAGTGGCAAAAAACATATACAACTCATTGTTAATCACATGTAGTTCAGGAGCCCAATGATTGCTCTTAGATACAATATTTCCTTCTTTTCCTTTCGCTTCATCATATATAAGAGATTTCTTTGCTGTTTTCAATCCGGTAACCGTATCTGCCTCGCGGATGTAAAAATTCAAATTTCCAGATTCATTGGTGGCAATAAAATAATATTTACCATTAAAGAATACAATATTAGGGTCAGCATTTCCAGCTATAAAAGGATAGTTATCGCTTTTTGAGATTTTATCTCCCAATGTATTAACTGTACCAGTCACCTTGTATGTCCCTAGCTTGTTAAAATCAACGTTTGCCAAATCATCCTTATTCCATATTACACTTTTCTCTGTTTGGGAACCATCGGAATAATTTGCCTTAACCCGAACTCCAGACAAATCCCTTGGTCTTCCACAAGTAACTTCTACCTGTGCTTCTTCTACTGATGTATTCACAATAGGCTTTAATTTATTAAGGAGCCTCTCTGACTCTTCCAAAGTCACTGCAATCACATTGCTTTCAATGGCATAGGGAATATCAGATAAAACACTTTCCTGACTGGTTCGCTCCTGCTGCTTCTTTTCTCCCACAGAAGAAAAGTCCAACGTTTCATTTATATAATCTTCTCCGGTTTCCTTGCTGGTCCAACGGATATAGTAACAATCCGATTCTTTGTCGTAGATACATTCCGGCTTCTTTACTGTATCCGTGCTGCTTACTGTTATCATACCCATTTCTTTGTAAGAAAGTAAGTCTTTTGATGTAAAGAATATTAGCTTTCCCCTATCTACATCTGCTATTTCTTCTTCGCCATCCTTTTCTTCATTTGTACGCACGGCAAGAACACCAAAGCTTCCATCTTTCATGCGAAATATATAAGGCTGCTTTATTCCTTTCGTCTGCGTTCCCTTATTTTTTGCAAAGAGGACACCTGTATTATAATTCAATGCTTCATTTCTCATCTGCCTCCTTTGAGGAAATCATTTGGCTGCACCAGATACATTACAATTCCCGCTTCAAAAACACGGAACAGGAACGGAAATCAATTAGAATAATTGTAATTATCATTGTATCAAAAATAAAATGTTTTTCCATGATAAATTATGTTCTTTTTATGATATATTCGGATATTTTTTTCTTTTTTCTTGTCTTATACCAAAAACAGGTGTATTCTATATTTACCTATTGCGACATATGGAAAAAAATGGGGGGGGGCGTAGAAAGGAGAACTTGCTATGATTGACATTTTATATGTACAAAATAATATGACTCATCCTGCCGGTTTCCAATATATTATTGATAAAACCAATGATTGGTGGCTGCTGACCATGAGCCAGTCCCCGGCTTATTATATTGTTGATGGAAAGAGAATCGTTATGCCTGCCCATACGATAGTTCTATACCCGCCCTTTTCTTCGATTGAATACGGCTCTGTCGAAGGGGAAATTTTCAGCGACGACTGGATACGGTTTTACACGGACGAACCGTTTATCTGCAACGGAACCATTCCTTTTGCTACGCCTTTTAAGGCAATGGAGCACTTTTTTATCAGTGAATTAATCCATTTGCTGGCAGTCGAGAATTTCTTTCAACATCAGTTTCGGGAATTTACCATCCAGTCACTCTTCCAGATTTTGTTTTCAAAACTGCGGGAATCCCTGTCAAATAAATCCAAAGACTTTCGGGAACTGGCGTTACAGCAGCTTCACATGAATATTAAAAACAACCCAGCCTCCCCGTGGTATGTCCCGGATATGGCAAAGCAGTTGTACATCTCTCCCAGACATTTACAAAAACTGTATCAGAAACGCTATGGTATTTCCTGCATGGAAGATGTAATAAAAAACCGCTTAATTCTTGCCAGAGAAAAACTTGCTTCTACTCACTTACCGATTTATAAAATTGCAGAAATGTGCGGATACTCTAACACCGAGCACTTCAGCCGCCAGTTCAAAAAACAGTTTGGCATGTCGCCGAATGCGTTTCGGAAGTCACGGGGAGAGAACTGATTTAGTATAATATCCAACTCCTTTCACATACTATGAAAAACAACATGGAAGGAAGTTAAACTATGTCAGATGATACAATCAAACTTTTACGGGAGTGCAACGCCGGCATTAAGATGGGCATTTCCTCTCTGGATGACGTTATGGAACAGGTACAGAACGAAAGTCTGAAAAAGATTTTACAGGACAGCCGTGAAATCCATACGAGACTAAAACAAGAGACAAAACAATATTTGGAAAAATATAATGAAGAGGGAAAAGAACCTGCTGCCATAGCGAAAGCAATGTCAAAAATAAAGACGGAATTGAAAACTTTAGGCGAAGATAACGATTGTAATATTGCAGACCTTATCACCGACGGTTGCAACATGGGCATAAAATCCCTTTACCGCTATCTGAATCAATATCCGGCAGCCGAGGACGAAATCAAAAACCTTGCCCGCCGTACGATTGAGACCGAAGAAGCGCTGCGGGCAGAGTTAAGGACTTATTTATGAAAGGGGCTTTCCTCCCCCTTTCATCATTTTTTCTTCTGTGGAAGTTCATCGTACATGGCGTGCAGAACCTTTGTCATTAGTTCAGTATCTTCTACCTCTTCTACAATAACCATTAACGTTTTCGAACCCTCATACGGATATCCTCTCTCTGCCTCCGGCAGCAGCTCCAGCGCCGAATCCGTCGGCTTCAAATACAGGCAGTTATCACATATATTACCTACCAGCTTCCCATTAAAATAAACAAGATACTCTCCCATCATTTTACGTGAAGTAACATCCCCCGCTTTGCGGAGATTTTCTATCACGTAATCGTGAAATTCCACTGTCGTTGACATAAGCAATCCTCTCCTTTTCTCTTTCCATTCACCTGCTTTCAGTATAGCAGAAATAGCAGCCGCATAAAAGAATATTTTTCCATAACAATGTTGGCTTGTAATCTTCCAAAAAACAAAATATAATGATGTTTGAAGAATTGCGGGAGTTGTGAAACAACGAAGCAATTCGCATCATTTGTTGGGGGCAAAATACCTTTTGACCCCAACATCATATAATAAAACATACACCAAAAACGGAAGGGGACTAAAAATGACATATGATTGTCTAATTATAGATGACGAAAAAATGCTTGCCGACAGCACAGCAGAATATTTTAATCTGTTTGGTGTTAAAACAGCAATTGCGTACAGCGCCTCCGACTGCAGGGATTTTTTCAGGGAAAACAGTGCGGAGCTGCTTTTGCTTGACATAAACCTCGGCGACGGCAGCGGCTTCGAGCTTTGCAAAGAGCTTCGGGAAACTACGGAAATACCCATACTGTTTATTTCAGCGCGCACAAGTGATAATGACAAAATTATCGCTCTCAGTATTGGCGGCGACGATTATATCCAGAAACCCTATTCCCTCAGCGTCCTATTAGCAAAGGTCAAGGCGGTGCTCAAACGCTATGGGAGCAAAGAGGCGGCAACATACACGGACGGGCATTTATTTGTCGACTTTCATGCGAAGCAGGTTCGCATTGACGGAACTCCGGTAAAACTGACGTCGCTTGAATTTAAGCTGCTAGCTTATTTGATACAAAACGCAGGGCAGGTAATCTCGAAGCAGGAACTTTTTGAAAACGTCTGGGAAGATAGATTTACGGGCGATGGCACGCTCAATGTGCATATTCGCAAAATACGCAAAGCCATTGAGCGAAACGCAGACAAACCTCAATATATTATTACCGTTTGGGGCGACGGTTACCGCTTCATTGGAGGGAATGAATGAAAAGCCATACTTTTTTCAGCGCAGTAATTGTCCTCTTTCTCATTGAATTAACGGTATTTATTCTGTACATACTTCCAAAAACAGAGAATGAGCAGGATACTGTCGCCGTCAATGAAGTTGTCCAGACTGTGCAGGACAACTGGAAGCATCTGGATAGCCTTACCAATCCGACGGCTCTTGATTATGTTGTGATTGACTTGGAAGGAACTGTTTTGTACAAAACAAAATCCGGCCTCAGTGAAAATCTCAATATGGCAATCCGCCATAAAGACACGATTCTTGATGTTCAGGCAAATGGGACGACAGTGGGCAAACTTATTATTTACAACAACGACAGGTTGATTTACCAATCCGAAAAGCAGACCGTCATTTTCGCCTTTATAGCGGTCATATTCTTACAGTTTGTTATCTGTGCGGGTTTCTTTTTCTATATGCGGCGCGCGATTATTCAACCATTTCATAAACTGAAAGAATTTGCAAAGCGGGTCGCGTCAGGCAATCTCGATATTCCGTTGGAAATGGACCGGCAAAACGTATTCGGGGCATTTACCGAGAGTTTTGATATCATGCGCTGCGAATTGAAAAAAGCAAAAATTGCCGAGGCGAAAGCAAACGAGAGCAAAAAGGAGCTGGTGGCAAAGCTGTCGCACGACATTAAAACGCCGATTGCCAGTATCAAAGCGGCTTCTGAAGTAGGCGCAGCCTTGTCGTCAGATAAAAAGAATCGGAAAAATTACGGGCAGATTATACAAAAGGCAGACCAGATTAATACGCTAGTTACGAATCTCTTTTCCGCCACGTTGGAGGAGCTTCAGGAACTTCCCGTGAAACCGTCGAATTTAAAAAGCGGCGAACTGCGGACTCTGCTCGAAAATGCGGATTATCTGCACCGCGCCGTAATACCTTCGGTTCCCGATTGTCTGTTGTTTGCAGACAGACTGCGTCTACAGCAGGTGTTTGACAATGTGTTTGCCAATTCTTATAAATACGCAAATACTCCAATAGATGTCACGGTACTTACAAAGGAGCGCTGTCTGACTGTCATTATCGAAGACTACGGCGGCGGCATTAACGAGGCGGAGCTGCCGTTTATAAAAGAAAAATTCAGGCGTGGCAGCAATACAAAGAACATTGAAGGCGCGGGACTCGGACTCTATATTTCGGATTATTGTATGAGAGAAATGAAAGGACGGCTTGACATGGAAAACGGTTCCGCCGGACTGCGGGTGACGATTGCGATTGCGTTGAGCGAATGGATTTAAGAAAAATTTAAGGATTGCATAAAGACCGTTAAGAATTAAAAAGGTACAATAGAGCGTATAAAAAAACGGCGACTAAAAACCGCGCCGCTCTAAGAATCAGCTTCGCTGATTCTCGCTCTGCACAAGGCGGCTTTTTCTTATAAGATACGAGGAGGATATTCCATATGAAAGAAATTTTATTAAAGACTGAGAAGTTATGCAAATCCTTTTCTAACGGCGGCTCTATGCAGCATGTTTTGAAAAATATTGATTTGACGCTCCATAAAGGAGACTTTACCGTTATCATGGGAGCAAGCGGCGCGGGTAAATCTACGCTTTTGTACGCGCTGTCGGGAATGGATACGCCTACGCTGGGAACGATTACCTTTGGCGAAAAAATTATTTCCGATTTGAATTCTGACGGCCTTGCCGTGTTCCGGCGCGACCACTGCGGATTCGTATTTCAGCAGATTTATCTGATTGACAACATGAGCGTAATGGACAACGTACTTGCCGCCGGACTGCTCGTCAACAAAGAGAAAAAGGCGCTTTTACAAAGAGTGCGGGAATTATTTGCGGCAGTAGGTATTTCCGAAGACACACAGAAGAAATTCCCGACGCAGATTTCGGGCGGGGAAGCGCAGCGGGTGGGAATCGTGCGCGCACTCGTTAATTCGCCGGAAATTCTTTTTGCCGACGAGCCTACCGGCGCCCTCAACAGCAAAACCGGACTGGACGTGCTTGATACGCTGACTCAATGTAATGAGCGGGGCCAAAGCATTGTTATGGTAACACACGATATGCGTTCTGCGCGCCGCGGCAACCGTATACTGTACTTACAGGACGGCGTAATTTTAGGCGAATGCGACTTGGGTAAATACTCGCACGGCGATACGCAGCGGCATGAAAAACTTTCCGCATTTTTAAATGAAATGGGGTGGTAACATGAAAAATATTTTTTTGATTGCCCTCTCTAATATGCGAAAGGCAAAAGGCCAGACGGCTTCCATCATCGTTTTGATTCTGATTGCCGCTTCCATGCTTAATCTCTGGCTCATGCTCTCCATGGACTACAAATCAAATTTTGACAGATATCACGATAAATTTAACGCAGAACATGTCACTTTAGCAGTGGACGGCAATTCCGATAAAATGCAGGAATTTTTGTCGCAGACGCTCAAAGACGATAACCGCACCGCACAATACCGGCTGGATAACTGTATGCACATGACCGGCTCGTTTCCTTATAACAGCGGCAAGGTAAATTGCTGGCTTGCTTTTTTAAATAAGAAAGAGGCTTTAACCCGCACTATCGGTAAAGCGGAAATCGTCGAAGAAAGTAATCTGACAAGCGGCGTATATCTTCCCATGATATATAAAACAGACAATATCACCGTGGGAAAACCAATTGATATTTCGATTGGCAGCCACAAAGTGACCTATACGGTGTGCGGTTTCTTTAACAGCATTATGATGGGCTCGCACAATTGTGTAATAACAGAACTTATACTCACGGAAGATAAGTATGCGGAGCTTGAGCGCAGCGGCTATGCGCCGCAGGCGACGCTGTGTTCCGCGCGGCTGACGGATAAGTCAGAAAATCTAACATATGAATCATCACTGAAAAGCGCCGTTTCCAAACAGTACCCGAATATCACAATGGTGAGTAACTGCTATGATATCGTCTCCCAGTCCCGCTATATTTCACAAATGATTTGTTCGGGAATTATAAGCGCTATGGCATTCTTCGTACTGCTGATTGCCTTTGTGGTAATTGTCTCAAATATTACCAATTATATCCAGAATAATATGAAGAACCTCGGTATACTGAAAGCCATGGGCTATACGTCAGGACAGTTAATCGGCTCATTATTGCTGCAATTCTCAAGCCTGACTTTAATTGCCGCCGTCATTGGCGCGGGAATTTCGTATTCACTGTTTCCCACAGTCAATACAATGATGATTGCGCAGACGGGAATCCCCTACGCCATACGGTTTTTACCTGTACCCCTCGTACTTTCAATCACCATTCCAATCGGCGCCGTTGTATTTGCCGTGTGGTTTGCGTCGCGCAGAATAAAAAAAATTGAGCCTGTGGTGGCGCTCCGCTCCGGCATTCAGACACACAATTTTAAAAACAATCATATCCCGCTGGAACAAACAAAAGCTCCTTTAACGTTTGCCCTTGCGCTTAAAACCACATTGTCCGGAGTAAAACATAATATAACCATATGCATTACCATGCTCGTGCTATCCCTTATCGTTGTGTTTTCCGGTTTAATGCTTGAAAATGTAATTACAAATACAGCGCCATTTTTGAACTTAATCGTAGGCGAAACCGCAGACAGTTGTATTAATGTGCAGACGGAAGCGGAAGATGATTTTCTGCGCAAAATGGATGCGGACAACCGCGTAGAGAAACTCTATCTTTTTACTTCCCTGAATGTATCGCATACAGGGGGCGCGGAGCTTATGGCAACAATCTGCAATGATTATTCAAAAATAAACAATCAGGACATCGTATTTGAGGGCAGATTTCCTAAATATAATAATGAAATCGCCATTGCTGCAAAATATGCGAAAGAAAACGGCATGAAAATCGGGGATGAAATACAGATAACTGCAAATGGAAAACGGGAAAACTATTTAATCTGCGGCTTTACGCAAATCAGCAACAATCTCGGCAGAGACTGCCTGCTCACAAGGACGGGGTATGAACGGTTGGGATTGCTCACAAATACAAGCTACTACATCCATCTTTCCGGCAAAACCGATATTGATGCGTTTAATCTGCAAATGGAAAAGGAGTTTGAGGGCAGTGTAAATACGACAATCAATATAGGTTCCATGATAGACGGCACCGGCAGTGTATATGTCTCGCTTATAGCAATTATCGTAATCGCCATACTTGCGCTTTCCGCCATTATCGTTGCCTTTGTTCTCTATTTACTTGTGCGTACGGTACTGAATAATAAGCAGCACGATTACGGTATACTGAAATCCCTTGGTTTTACTACCGGACAGCTTATCCTGCAGACGGCGCTGTCGTTTATGCCAACCATTATTGTGTCTTCCATAATCGGGTTGATGGTATGCAGTCTTATAATTAATCCATTAACCGCATTGTTCCTAAGTGGGATTGGAATCGTCAAATGTACTTTCTCCGTTCCTGTCGGATTTGTCATCGCTGCCGGTATTGGCCTTGTCCTGTTCGCCTTTGCGACACTGTGCCTGCTCTCTTTGAAAATCAAGAAAATTACACCAAAGTCATTGCTTACAGGGGAGTAGTAAAAAATGGCCGGCTGAGAAGCGCATAATTTACTTTACGATAACATTTACAAATATGCCGTTCTGTAGTAAACTGAAACTACTATACGGAAAGTATTTGAAGCAGGAAAAACTTTCTAAAAAAAGAAGATAGGAGAACGCCAGTGAAAAAAGAATTTTACAAACCCATAAGCTATTTCTTGACAGCAGCCATGCTTTTGGGAGCAGCGCTTCCCTCTGCTCCGGCAGCCGCCAAGAAAAAAGCTGCGAAACTGAGTACAAAAAAAATCAGTATTCAAATCGGGGAGAAACAAACTATTAAAGTTAAGAACGCTTCCAAAAAAGCAAAATGGTCTGTGAAGACAGGTAAAAAATTCATTACATTATCAAAGAAGAAAAAGAAAAGCGTTGTCGTAAAGGGCAAAAAAGCGGGAAAAGCTTCCGTACTTGCAAAGATTGGCAAGAAAAAACTGACTTGCAAAGTTACGGTTACAAAACCGAAAGATACTCAGAAGACGCCGGACAATTCTGGCAGCTCTTCCACACCGACGCCATCCGATAATCCAGCGACATCGACACCGACCGCTACCCCGACGCCATCCACGCCACCGACGGCTACCGCTACGGCGACAGCTACACCGGCGGCTACACCGGAATTTGAATCTTCCGAGTTCAAATACGAGGGATTAGACGAACAGTGGATTAAGGATAACATTGATACATCCAAACCGGTTGTTGCCATGAGTTTTGACGACGGGCCGGGAGGCTACAATTCCTATGTGGATTACGGTACACAGATTCAGGAAGCCTTAAAAGCGGCCGGCGCACATGCGACATTTTTCTATATCGGCGCTCACATCAAGCGTGATGAACAGTCGAGACAAGAAGTGGTAAACGCATGGAAAGCAGGCTTTGAGGTTGCTAATCATTCTTATGATGCGAGCGGCTTAAACTCGGCAAAGGCGGATACTATCAAGCAGAAAATTGCCAAGACAGATGAGATTTTACAGGAAATTACGGGATATAAGAGTTTTCTCTTCCGCGCACCGAACGTAGCCTACAGTAAAACAATGTTTAACGTAATTGAGAAGCCGTTTATTGATGTTTCGATTTGGAGCCATGATTATCAGGAAGCGGTAGATAAAGACACCATTGTAAAAAATGTGACCTCGATTCTGGCAGACGGCGGCATTATCAATATGCACTCTGTACACGAAAAGACTGCGCAGGCAGTTCCGGAAATTCTGGCATATTGCAAAGAAAAGGGATTTCAAGTCGTAAGCGTATCGGAACTTTTTGCCATCAAGGGAAAGAAATTAATGACAGGGGTTAAGTATTTCAATGCCAACTAGAGAAAGCGCTGTCACGCACTATTTACATCATTATGCTTCGCCGCTTGGCAGAATTACACTGGCAGGCAACGGCGAGGCATTGATTGGTTTGTGGTTCGAGGGTCAAAAATACTTTGGCTCTACGCTCAGGGAACATTATATAGAAAAAAATCTTCCTGTCTTTGAGCAGGCCGATAACTGGCTCACTACTTACTTCAGCGGTAGAGAGCCGGATTTCACCCCTCCTCTAGCAATTGAAACCACACCATTTCGAAAATCCGTATGGGAAATCCTGCTTACGATTCCTTTCGGACAGACAATGACTTACGGGGAAGTGGCGGAACAGATTGCAAAACAGAGAAAAATTCCTTCTATGTCCTCACAGGCAGTCGGCGGCGCAATCGCCCACAACCCGATTTCACTCATGATTCCCTGTCACCGGGTAATTGGAGCAAAAGGTAAAATGATTGGCTATGCCGGAGGCATAACAAGAAAGGAAAAACTCCTTTCTATGGAACAAAATGGAGGAGACTATGAAAGCAGTTGTAACCCGTGTGACGGAAGCATCTGTCACTATTGAGCAACAGGTGGAAGCACAAATTGAAAAAGGATTTCTTGTTCTTCTGGGCGTTGGGCCTGACGACACGGAAGAGGACGCTCTGAAACTGGCGGACAAAATCTGCGGCGTGAGGGTCTTTGAAGATGAAGAGGGTAAAATGAACCGCAATCTGGAGCAGGCGGGCGGCCAGCTTCTCGTGGTCTCGCAGTTTACCCTGTACGCAAATCTGAAAAGCCGCCGCCCTGGCTTTAGCGGAGCCGCCAAACCCGATGTTGCCATCCCTCTCTATGAGAAATTTATTTCTGCCTGTCGGGAAAGGGGATTTCACGTAGAGCACGGCCGTTTCGGGGCCGATATGAAAGTGGCCTCAGTAAATGACGGACCCGTAACTTTGTTATTTGACACACAAAATTAAAATTTAACGAACGGAGGTAAAACGATTACAGTGAAAAGGACAATGAAAATGCTTGCTTTGGCGCTGATATTTTCCGTCTTGCTGAACGGAACCACAATTGCGGCAAAACAGGCGAAAAAAACAACAATTAAAACAAAGAAGCTGACATTAAATGTTGGTAAGAAAAAGAGCATAACTTTGAAAAATAAGAAAAAGAAAGCTAAGTATACTTACAAATCTTCCAAACCAAAAATTGCCAAAGTTTCCAAGAAAGGTAAGATTACCGCACGCAAAGTCGGCAAAGCTAAGATTACCGTTCGGGAAAAACTGCAGAAAAAGACGAGAAAGGTAGGCGTTGTGAGCGTGACTGTAAGAAAACGGCAACCGGACAAAAACCGGACTGCGGATACTTCGGCAACCGCTTCCGCTACGCCGTCCCCTACTGCGACGGCAACACCAACTTCCACCGCTACAGCCACACCGTCCTCTACCGCAACGGCAACACCGACGCAAAAACCGACGGCTACTCCGGCACAGCCATCCGATTCCCGCATGAAAGCAACGCCGGATAAATTTACAAGCAAACAAAGCGGCGTCGGCTACGGAAAAATGATTGAGACAAAATATTACTCTACTACTACGGGTAAGGAGAGAAATGCCGTTGTCATTCTTCCGGAGGGTTATACGGAAGAGAAAAAATATCCTGTATTATATCTGTTCCACGGCGGCATGGGTGATGAAAAGGATTGGATTTCCGGCAGCGTTCAGACAATGATTGGCAATATGGTCGCCTCTAAGGAAGCAAATGAGATGATATTGGTAATGCCGAACTGCAGATGCCGTGAAGATGATTCAGCCGCCAATGCCAATGGATTCGCCCTTGACCATGTGCAGTCCTTTGACAACTTCATTAATGATTTCAGAGATAATTTGATGCCTTTCATTAATAAGACATATTCCGTTGCCGAAGGCCGGGAAAACACCGCAGTTGCCGGACTCTCCATGGGAGGCCGCGTCTCTCTTCATATCGGGATTTCCCTTGCCGACAAAGTCGGATACACAGGCGCTTTCAGTCCTGCCTATGGAATTTTCCCTTACACGAACAACGGTCTCACAGAAGAAGGTCTGTTTACGGAAAAGACCTTTACCCTGCCGGATGAATATAAGAACAACACGCTGATTATGATTAATAACGGTCTTCAGGATACGATGGTTCACAAGGAGCCGGAGCGGTATCACAATGCCCTTACTGCCAATGGCGTAAAACATTTTTACTATACCATTAAGGGCGGGCATGACTGGCCGGTTTGGCGCAATGGTTTTTACAACTTCGCCCGCTATGTATTTCAGGGCCCGGGCACCTTTGAAGTACCGGCCAATTATGACAAATCCAACAGCGCGGTTGTTTATGGAGAAAAACAGAGTAAGACCTACTACTCTACGACAACAAAAAAAGACCGCAAGGTAAATATAATTTTACCGGCCGGTTACACGACGGAAAAGAAATATCCTGTTCTCTACCTCCTGCATGGAATCGGTGGGGATGAAAACGAGTGGTTGACGGGCAAACCGCAATATGTTATCGGAAACCTGATTGCAAACGGTCAGGCAAAAGAAATGATTATCGTCATTCCAAACTGCCGCGCACGGGAAAACGATAAGGCCGTTACCGAGTTTTCTCTTGAGCACTATGCGGCATTCGATAATTTTATTAACGATTTGAGAGACAACCTCATGCCTTATATGAAAGAAAATTATTCGATTGCCGAGGGGCGCGAAAATACGGCGATTGCCGGATTTTCCATGGGCGGCCGCGAATCCTTAAATATCGGTCTCAATATGCCGGAAACATTCGGTTATATCGCGGCATTCAGTCCGGGATATGGCGTCTTTGCCTATGAGGCAAATGGTGTTGCCGAAAAAGGGCTGTTTACCGAAGAGACATTCCGGCTTCCGGATGAGTATAAGAACAATACGCTTCTTATGCTTAACAATGGAAAGTCTGAGGGCGGCGAAAATGCACTGGGCGGAACCTGCCATAAAGTGTTGACGAAAAATGAGATTCCTCATATGTTCTATGTCACCGATGGCGGCCATGAAATGAAAGTCTGGAAACACGGATTGTATAATTTTGCAACACGGATTTTCTAATGGGATAAAAAATAATAGCTAAAATAACATACGACGCCGAAAACGGTTAGCTGTCAGAAATCTGTTTTGACAGAGGGATAGTGAAGTACGAGCAAAAACAGCTACGCTGCTTTTTGCTCGTACTTCCTCCGCTAAGCTTTGGAATGGAGATTATTATGAACCCAAATACAGACTTAATTATTTATACAACGGATGACGGTATCACAAAAGTAGAAGCAACTTTTGACGGCGATACCGTTTGGCTGTCACAAGAGCAGATGTCAGAATTATTCCAAAGGGATAAGTCCACGATTTCCCGCCATATCAAAAATATTTTTACCGAAGGCGAGTTGGACGAAAAAATGGTTGTTGCAGAAATTGCAACAACCAGTCCGCACGGTGCGATGAAAGGAAAAACACAAAGCAATATTACGCGGGTTTATAACCTCGATGTCATTATTTCTGTTGGCTACCGTGTAAAATCACTTCGTGGCACACAGTTCAGAATTTGGGCTATGGGAATTTTAAAGGAATATATGCAGAAAGGATTTGCTCTTGATGATGAGCGTTTAAAAGGGAACGGCGGCGGTTCTTATTGGAAAGAACTGCTTGACCGAATCAGAGATATTCGTTCCTCAGAAAAAGTTCTTTACAGACAAGTTCTTGATTTATACGCAACAAGCGTTGATTATAATCCGAAAGCCGCCGAATCCGTTAAGTTTTTTAAGATTGTTCAAAACAAACTGCACTTTGCGGCTCACGGACATACGGCGGCTGAAGTCATTTATCAGCGGGCAGACGCAGAAAAGCCGTTTATGGGATTAACTTCGTTTTCGGGTGAAATACCGGCGCTTAAAGATATTGGCGTTGCGAAAAATTATTTATCTGAAACAGAGCTTAAAGTTCTTAATAATCTTGTTTCCGGTTATTTCGATTTTGCTGAAATCAATGCTATCGAGCATATACCGATGTATATGAGCGACTACATAGACCAGCTTGATACAGTACTATCATCTGGCAACAGAAAACTTCTGCAAAACAGCGGAACAATCAGTCACACTCAGGCAATCGAAAAAGCCAAACAAGAATATCGCAAATATCAGGAGAAAACAATTGCTCCCGTTGAGCAAGCATACCTTGATACCATTCATAATCTTGAAAGAGAAGTAAAAAATCAGATTAAAAAGTAGGGCGCAATGCCCTGCCGGTTTTATTTTTTTACTGTGCCGGTCTGAAATCAGCGGCCGGATGTTTACACACCGGACATACAAAATCTTCTGGCAGAGTCTCACCCTCATAAATATAGCCGCAGACCGTACAGACAAATCCTTTTTTCTTTTCCGGCGGCGCCGGCTTTATGTGGTCTTGATAATATTGATACGTTACCGACGGCACGCCGGAAAGCACGGCGGCGTCTGTGACATCTGCCAGAAACAGCGTATGTGTTCCCAAATCCGTCATGGAAACAACGCTCGCACAGAGATAGGCGTTTGTTTCCTTGGCAAGAAATATCAGGCCGTTTTGCGAGCGGTAAAATTCGATTCCCTCTGCCTTGTTTACCTGCGCCCCGCTTTGGAACCCCCAATGACGATATGTTGCAAACGTGGATTTTTCACTTAGGACGGATACGTTAAAAATACCCGTCTTTACTATCATATCGTGAGTATAGTTATCTTTGTTTACGGCGACGACAATCCGGTTGGGAGAAACCGTCACCTGTGTGACCGTATTGACGACACATCCGTTATCTTTATCGCCATCCCGCGCAGTTAAAATATATAATCCATAGCTGAGACGAAACATTGCGCTCATATCCATATTTTACTTTCCTCCTGCTTATTTTATATTTACGAATTACCGGAAGTGGACTGACCAAGAGCTACAGCTCTCTCACCCCCGGACACCCTAATCCTATAAGAGAAAAAGGATATCAGGGATTAACCTGATATCCTTTCTTTATTTTTTCTATTTGCGAATCTTTATTGTTTTTGTTTTCTTCAGCTTTCCAACCTTTACGGTTACTTTTACTTTACCCTTTTTGCGGGCTTTTAATACAACTTTATTCGCTGATTTTTTCTTCAATTTGGCAAGTTTCTTTTTGTTGACACTCCATTTTGCCTTACCTTTAATATTCTTTTTCTTAACTGTAAGTACAATGGATTTTCCTTTCTTCACTGACTTCTTGCCAACAATGGAAATTGATGCTTTTTTCTTCTTTGGTGGTGGTGTCACTGTTACTACTTTATTATTATCCTCTTTCTGATTATTATTTATTACCGCTTCTTCTTTTGCTTTAATGACAACCTGATAATCTGCTGTCGTCTTATGGTCTTCGGCATATACTTTTACATTTAATGTAAGAGGACTGCCTGTAAAGTTATATTTCTGCTCTTTTGTATCATCTACAAGTTTATCATTGATATACAGTAAGCCGTATGTGTCGGCAATCACATATTTCAACGCCACGGTAGCAGTACCTTTCGGAACAACAACCGTATAAGTTTTATTGCTGTTGCTTACTTCGCCCACCGAACTTGTCAGCGATTTCAGGGATGCCTGATTGCTGAAGTTCTGCGTCATGTACAGACCGCCAACCAGACGCGCGCTTGCCTCTGTGGCAGAAGCACTCTCAAAGCGTACCGGCAATACCGTATACTCTTTCGTATCGCCCTGCGGAGTAATTTTCTTTACATTCTGTTTCAATACATCATCCGGAATAGAAATGTATTCGGTGTAGAAACTATCTTTACCGTCATATGCCAGCTTTTTATCTGCAATTACCGTGTTGCCTACGGAAATTTTCAGCGTCTTGCCGTTGTCCTCTTTGGCGAACTGGCACAACAGGGAATTTCCTTTATCCGGATTAACGATGAGGTTATAAGTAAAGTAACCACCGGCATTTGCCAGACGGGTACTACCGCCATCAGAAATCGTTCCCGCTATGGAATTCTTTTCCTCCATCTGATGAATTACATCATTTTCATACTGACCATATCCCGGCTGCGTAGAGTCTAACATACTGGCACTCAAGCGTGCATTTTCTTTTCCTGCCAATATCTGGCTTTCATCGCTTTCAGCGTAAGCGCTGCTAAAGTACCAGTAAATACCATAGCGCTCATCGTTTAATGTATTAAACGGTACGAACTGCAATCCTCCGTTAAACGTCTTCTCGGCATCTGTTCCCGCAATATGGAATGACAGTGTTTCGCTATTCGTATCTTTTACGAGATAGTTCTCAATCTTGTCGATATATTCAATCGCCGATATATTTTCCTGAATGGTTAATGTCTCACTGGCAAATGGTGGAGCTGCTTTCGAGTCGCCATACCCAATCTTATACGACTTTGACTCGCTGCCTACCACTTTGTACAGCGGAGCTGTTAAATCAGCGCCTGCCCATGTCGTAGAACTCATTTTCTCTTTCCCTAATTTTGCAGCCAGCACCGTCGGCCCATAGCGGAATGCATAGACGGAATTATTATCCGCAAGCCCGAACGCATCTACTGCCATCGGATATTCCATCGTCACTACATCGCCATCTTTCCACTCACGCTCGAGAAGAATATAACCGCCGGAGCCTACTGCTGCCGTCTCTTTCTGTCCATTGACAGTTACCGTGGCATTCTTATGCATCCAATCAGGTACGCGCAACGCCAATGCCGCGGTAGCAATTGCTCCCTCGCCCAGTGCATTAATCGTAAAGGTAGCCTTTTCTGATTTTGTGACGTCTGACTGCTGCGTCACAACAAGGTTTTTCTCTTCCCATGTTACTTTTGAAGAAACATATTGGTTTACAATCAATGTGTCATTGGCGCGGAAGTACATACTGTCTCCCAATTTGGTGAAGTTTTCCATTCCGCTGCCGGTACAGCACCAGAACTTATTCGTTGCCGGATCGGAAGTACCAAACGTCTTGAAATATCCGGTTGCCATTGGAATGAAATATGCCGCTGCTCCCGTTTCGGATTTTACTGCTCCCATAATGGAGTTACGGAGCGTTGTCTCATAGTAATCGGCATATTTTTTATCGCCTGTCACTTTAAATAATTCTCTCGCCAGTTTCAACATATTATGAGCACAGCAGCTCTCACAGTTTGTCTGTGTCCTCGTGCTGTCCTGAGCATTATCTTTGCGGAAATGCTCCATAACGCTGACGCCGCCGGTTATGTAAGAATGTCTCTGTACCGCAATATCAAAGAACTTCTTTGTATATTCTAAATATACGTCATCCTCTGCCACAGCATCGCCTGTCTGTTTTAATACCGTATAACGCTTGAGCGCGCCTACGAATTTAGGAATGAGTGTGTTGGCATGTTTACCATTTAGACAATTCTTCTTGCCATTTGCAATCGTCTTAAAAAGATTTGTCTCGTCGAATTTATGAGCTGCTTCCAAGTGCTTTTTGTCTCTGGAGTATAAATACAGCTCGTACAGACAATCATTCATGCCGCCGTATTCGATTCCCAATACTCTTGCCTGCAGTGCAGCATCCCATTTGCTGACACGGTTATAAATCCAGTCGCCTAATTTCTTTGCTACGTCAAGCGCCTGCTCATTTCCGGTATACTTATAAGTATCTACGAGACCGGCTACCATTTTGTGCATGTTGTACCACGGTACCCATGTACCTGCCGTAGTTCCCTGCTCCAAAAGGTCAAACTGCTTCTCTACGTTTTCTTTATCTTGAACCTGTGCCCCAAAGATAAAACCGGTTCCCAATTTATCCTGACATTCTGCCAGTCCGGCAATAATCGCATCCAGCTTATCTTTTAATTCCTTATCGCCTGTTACTTTAATCGCCTGTGCAACGGCGGTAAGATAATGTCCGACGCTGTGGCCGGCCAGCAGACCGCTCTCCCAGCCGCCGTAGGATTTTGCACTCGTATCTATACCCGCTGTCTCACGGTAATGGGCTAATATGCGGTCATTATCAAATTTCTTGAGAAATACGATATCTTCTTTTTGCGCCGATAAATAATAATTGTCAAGAACTTCGACTTCATTTAATTCAAACTGCTCTGCCGGCCCTATCTCTGAGTCTGCCAGCACAACAAAAGTGAATTTGCGTGTTTTTGCATAATCATCCATCTTGATTGTTCCCTCCAATATTACTTCGACATCCGGTTCCCCTTTTTTCGGTCTCGTTACCTTTCCGTCATTGGCAATCACTGATTCATTTGATGATTTCCACGAAATCTTACTCCCCTTTGCCCCCTGTGCCGGCAGTGTTAAATCGGATACAATATGTTTCGCCGAAAACTTAATATCCGCCGCATCGGATGAAACAATTGCCATCGCACTTGCCGATTGTTCACCTGCAGCCGCATCTGCTGCCTGTGAGATTGTCGCTGCATTTGGTACGGCTGTTCCAATCATCATGGCGCCTGCCATCACGATTGCCAATCCGCTTTTAAACCATTTTTGATATCTTTTGACATTCATACGCCTACCTCCATAAAAATTTATTATATTTACTATCTCACAGATTCGGCAATTGGTAAATAGAAAATAAAAATATTTGGTTTGAAAAAGTAAGATTTTTGTTATATACTAATATTCAGAAAATATCGTTTTTATACGGTTGGCGGCTATGATTGAGGAGGTTTATAAATGGAAAATATTACAATTTCTACAGCGGCACAGATAAATTATAAGTTCTGCGGATTACTGGAAGCAAAGTCTCCCGACTGGACGCATATGTCGCGCCATTTAGAAGAGTATCAATTGATTATCGTCACTGACGGCACTCTTCATATTGCCGACGCCAATCAGCACTATGAAATCAGCGCCAATGAATATCTGATTATGAAATCCGGCTACCAATACGGAGATAAGCCGTCGCTCTGCTCTTTCTACTGGCTTCATTTTGAATGTCCCATGCTGCACATTGCGAACGAACCGGTTTTTACCCTTCCTCTCCGCGGAACCATTTCCTCCATGAATCGAATAAGAGCTGCTTTTACGCAGCTCAATGATGTAGAATTTACTTATGAAGATAAGAGGACAAATAATTTATATGCCATGAATATCTTATTGGAAATTTATAACCAGATACAGGCAAGCGCTTCGTCTGCGAACCATTCCTTTAAAGACTACCTGTTACAAAATGTAAGAAATTACATTAAATGGAATAGGGCCTATCACCTCACCGTCTCCGATTTGGCCAAATATCTTGGCTACCATCCCAAGTATTTATCTTCCTTGTTTCACAAGGAAATAGGTATCACCTTAAAGCAGTTCCTGATTAATGAAACAATGGAATGTGCAAAAGTGGAGCTCTGTAACTCGAACCGAAGCATTGTTTCCATCGCACTCAGTCTCGGCTTTTGTGATGGCCATGCCTTTTCGTATGCGTTTAAACATCATACCGGCATGACCCCTACCGAATACCGGAACAGCCATCACCCGATTGACCGCAACAGCGATTAATTTGTTTCCGTTGTCTTTTCTGTCTCCTCTTTCTTTTCTTCCGTACCGGCCGCATTTTCTTTTTTCTGTTCTTCCTCTTTCAATTTCACTAAAGCCTCATCCAGCTCTTTTTCGCCAATCTTACCATTGATTAATGAAGTCCAGACATCTTTTTCACCCGTCAGCGGTTTGTACTTTTCCAATTTCATCAACTGCGACGCCTTGCGGTAATTTACCCTTAACTGGCGCAAATTGTCGTGACGCTGTTTGAATGACAGACCGGATGCTTTATCATTATAAAGAGAAGAACGAATCGCCTCCAGCCCCATCGACTTAGAAGAGTTAATGAAACTATCCATTGATTGTTTCCTTGCCTGTGCGGCTATCTTCTTTTCTTTCGCTGCTTTCGTGCTTTTGTACAGGCGATTGCCTCCCATTTGATTACTTACTCTCATACTTGTTACACTCCTCTCTGATATGCCATAAATCTCTCACGTACCTGACGGTACCTTGTGCGCGGAACAGTCAGTTCCGTACCCTTTTCCAGAAAGACTACACAGCCGCTAATCTCCCGTATGTAGCGCATATTTACCAAATAACTCTGGTGGATACGCAGGAAATCGTCATTACACATCTTCTCCTCCCATTCGTTGAGGATACCGTACATCGTACGGATTTGACCGTCCTCTAAATGAAAATACAAACGATGTAATTTACTTTCCACATAAACAATCTGATGTAGCGTCAGGCGCCTCTCTCCCTCGCGAAAGGGAAAAGTCAAAATATCTTTACTATTGAATTGTTGCTGCAATTTGTTTTCCACCAATTGTCGTAAATCCAATATCGCATGAACTTTGGCATGAACTTCCTGCTCAGAAACCGCCTCATATATTTCCGCTTTGCACTCCCTGCTTTCCATATACGCCGCCGCTAATTGTTTCATCTTTTTACGAACCATTGTGTCCTCATCGCATACTGCAATCCTGAACATAACCGATGCTCCCCGTACTGCCTCCTGCATGTTATTCCTGTTCCGTCAGTTATTTAGGTAATCGACATATTTGAAAAATTACTTTATAGGAAAATTCCCCCATGTCAGAAATCGAACATTTTTTGCAGAAAATGATAGTATCTTCTACCTTTTCAAACTAATGCCCTCTTAAATCCCAGAGCGGCTCATAACCACCATCATAAATAATCCAATGAATTTCCATTTCCCATAAGCTTCCCACAAATTTTAACACGGTCAACAATTTCCACATTATCCGGAAAATTTATATCAGTTAATTGATTCGCAAATTTATTTAGTTGTACATTGTGATAAATTGGAATACAACAGATTACTCCTATTATAATAAAAAAACACAGAATCCCCCAAATTGTTTTCTTCATCTTATCTTTTTCCTTACTCCCCATTTTTAATGTAAATTCTGTTCCAATTCTAATATTCTATCATTATACATCATATCCTCATAAAATATAAAATAAATTTATTTCTTCTTTTTCTTTGTACACATAAACTGTATTTACTCTATCAAAGCAAATTTCTCATCAAACAACCTGTTCCCTACACAATAAAATTTACTGTATGAGTGAGTCGATATTTTTGTCAACTTCCACTTATCCATTTCCATATCTTTCAAACTGATTTTCCATAAGCCATTCCAGCGGGAATCTGCTTTTTTAGTGTTGTAATTACCCTCAATTACATACCTGCCGACACTTATGTAAAGATTGTCCTGCGCACTTACCATATAGGAATCAGATAAGCCATCTTCACAGATTAAATAATGGCTCGTTTCATTCTCTAAGTCATATACTTCTATCCTGATATCCTCCAAAGAAACAAGAAACCTGCCTATCTGAACTATTCGCCCCAATTCCCTGCTTTTGGGAGAGTATGTTCTCATCTTTTTTCCATCTAAAGTATATAATTCCAGAGCATTATTAAATATGCCTTTTCTTCTGGCGCATACAATATTTTTATTGTATAAACCAATCCACAAAATATTTGTTCCGACAGAAAAAACTACCGCCGTATTTTCTGTCTCAATATCATAACAATAAATCTTATTGTCACTGTTATAGTAATACACTTTACCTTCAAATTCAAAAAATTGATATGCCTGTTCCGCTATTTTTTTATATTTCCCATCTTCTATCTGGTAAAGAGTCTTGTCATATTTGTCTTTAACCTCACTTATAAAAGTTCCATGCGTTGAAATCTGCACACTCTCAAGCCCACTATTCTGCCAATACTGCTGCGAGTTATCCCGAATCCCCTGCCTCTGCAAAAATTGTAAATAACGTTCACTTTCACTTTTATTGCACCCACTCAGACATAAAACAAACATACAAACAGGAAACAAAAGAAGTACTTTTTTTCTATTTTTCATAGTCCATTACTTTCCTTTCATTTTCTTTTTTACGGTATTGTATGCGGAATTTGGTCGTATCCTATCTATACCCTTGAGATTTTTTATTATTTTCTTGTGTTTACTATTTTTAAATTTCCCATTGCTTAAGGCTGTCACCGAAACCTGAAGACAATTAAATGAATACAAATTATAACGGAATTTCCCTTCATTTTTTTGGACAGATTCCTTTAGCATATTACAAGCCAGATATGTTAAAATAAAATTTCCCCTAAAATATATTATCCCTGTTAGTTTCTCTGTATAATATTCGTTTTTATTAGTTTTTGTATAAATAGAATGTTTTAATATTTTAAGCCTTTTTTGCAGAACAGAAAACATCCCTTTTACTTCTTTCAGAACAATTCTGGGTTCAGCAAATGCTAAAATTTTCAGATTCTCTTTTCGCGGACCCCAAAAGAAATAATACCACGTAGATATATTTATTGGATTCTGTATCAAAAGACCTGTATGCCCCTGCTTTGCAGCAGCATTTTTATATTGTAACCATACAGCATCATGCCCCGTCGGGTCTGTCATATTCACCCCATCATTCTCACAATACGCATACAAATGCAAACTCAACGGCTCATCCTCTTCTCCCATATAGGTATCCCTTGTCAGAAACCTCCCCACTTTTGGCTGATAGTACCTTGCCCGCAGATAGATTTCTTCCGTTTCCTTATCGTAGTACTCCCCGCAGTAGCGGAACGGGTTGTCGTCTTTTCTATCTGACTTGATTTCGTTACCAAAAGAATCGTACTCGTAAGTCTTTGTAACTCTGCCGCTTTCGTCGGTCAACTGCACCACATTCCCATGCGAATCGGTCACATAGTACTGTTTTCCGGACGCCTCCCCAGAGGCATTTTCTGTTCCTTTGTCTGCAAATATCAGGTCATTTCCGCGGATATAGCGTTTCTTTACCTTCCCACTCTTAGTGAGTTCCATCACCACTTGGTCGCCGTCCCAGACGAAGATGGTTGTTTCCCCGTTTACTGTTTTGCTGGTGCGCAGGCCTTCGGCATCATAAGTAAAGCTTACCTTAAAGTTCTTTGTAAGCGTCTGTGTCAACTGATTCAGCGCATTGTAATGATTGACCACGTTTTCGTTTAACCGATTGTCTCCCAGTGTCACGTCAATGTCGATGTATGGTTTGCCTTTCCTGTCATTGGGGATTTCATAGCGGTTGACCGTGGCAAGCTGGTTTCCGTTCTTATCATTTTTATAGATGACTACTTTGTCTTCTTCCGTGTCGGTGTTTAACATATCGGTGCGGAGCAGTTCGTCGTTTTTGTTGTATTTATAGGCGGTTACTTTATTTCCAACCCTCATCTCTTTCCGGTTGTTGCTGCTGTCATAGGTGTAGGAAATGTCCTCACTGCCGGTTTTGGTTTCTCTCTTAATACGCCCTAACAAATCATAGGTATAGGTTGCCGTCTTTTGGGACTTCTTGCCATCTTTATCCATCACATCAGAAATTTCTTCCGACTTCTGCCCATTGGCAAGATATTCCGACGAATACTCAGATATTACTCCGGCACTGCCTGTCTGGTTTTTCATTGCTGTCAGGCGGTTCTGGTAATCGTAGGCATAGGTGGTTGTCATGCCGTTTCCTGCCACGGTTCTCTCGGACAGGTTGCCGTCGGTATCATAAGCATACCTTACTACTTCCTTTCCTGTTTCGTCGGTAACGGCAGTCAATTTTAATGCCCCATCATAACTGTAATGCAGGGAAAGTTTGGTATCATCCCCCACTTTTACGGCAAAAGCAGATTTATTCCCAACACTGTCATAGGTGTAATTCTTGACCACATCCTTGTTCTTGGTCAGTTTTGTTGTTTCTTTTGTGACCTGTCCGGAGGCGTCATCATAGACAAATGCTGTATTGTCCTGTGTTGCTACATCCCCATACGCATTATATGTATAAGTATGTTTCGTCTCTTTCCCAGTCTTTTTTTCCTTTGCCACCATTTCGGTAAGACGGTTCTGATAATCGTAGGTGCTTTTCTGGG
>CAPAOV010000010.1 GCA_948579355.1 uncultured Eubacterium sp.
GGTCAATGCTGCAAAAGTCAGGAAAAACGACATTGCAGACAGCGAGTTTTGCGAGGAAGCGGCGTAAGATTTCTGTAAACAAAAGAAATAATGTATTTTTCGCTGGGAGTGGATACCGGACGAGATACCGCATAATACCCGCTTCCCTGAAAATGGTAAATGGGTAAACAATTGCCCTAAAAAGAGGGCAATTTTCTTGAAACACAGACAAATATCTGCTATACTGTAGACATTTCATATGGGAAAAGAGAGGGAGATTGGTATGATTGAAAAAAGAATTGTAATAGCGCTCGGAAGAAATTCGTTTGCAGAGACGTTTCCGGAGCAAAAAAAGAATTGTAAAAAAGCGGCCGAGGCAATTGCCGACCTTGTCGAGCAGAAATACCAAATCGTAATTACTCACAGCAACGGCCCTCAGGTCGGGATGATTCAAACTGCGATGACGGAATTTGCCCGTCTGGACGAACGATATACCGTAGCTCCCATGTCTCTTTGCAGCGCCATGAGTCAGGGATATATCGGTTATGATTTACAAAATGCCATCCGCAGCGAATTGTTAGACCGCGGTATATTCAAGCCGGTTTCTACCGTTATCACTCAGGTGCGCGTAGACCCGTTTGACAAAGCGTTTCATCACCCTACCAAAGTAATCGGACGGACAATGACACGAAAAGAAGCGGACGCCGAAGAAGAAAAAGGAAATTTTGTTGTCGCCGAGGGAGACGGTTATCGCCGAATTATCGCTTCCCCACGGCCGATTGATATTTATGAAATCGACGCTGTCAAAGCACTTTTGGATGCCAATCAGATTGTAATTGCTGCCGGAGGCGGCGGCATTCCGGTAATGGAACAGGGCACCAAATTAAAGGGCGCCAGCGCCATTATTGAAAAAGACTACACGGCAGCCAAACTTGCCGATATGGTTGACGCCTCCCATCTTCTCATTCTAACATCGCAGGAACGACTTGTAACCAAAGATACGCAAGAAGCCATCGGCACCATTACCGTGAAAGAAGCCGAACAACTCATTGACAACGGACACTTCGATGAAATTACGACGCTTCCTAAAATGGATGCCGGCGTATCTTTTGTCTCTTCCGGAAAGGGAAGAACCGCCGTCATTACGAAATTAGAATGCGCTTATCAGGGCATGAAAGAACGCATGGGAACCATTATAAAAGAGGGTTGAAAAACAACCCTCTTTTTCTTATACAAGCAAATAGTACAAATACTCCGAATCGTTTTCCGACAGTATTTTACCGCTCATAACCCAGTCTAGCCAGCCAAAGTCTGCTTTTGGCACAGCTCCCTAGCTTTTGTATTCAAAATGCTGATAATCTTTACTTTCATTCCAATCCCCTCCCCATAAAAAACCATTTCTCTTAAATATTTTATACGCCATATCATTCTTATGCAGCATCTTGTCCGCATGCTCGCCACGGCAGAGCTTTGGATTGCGCTCCAGATATTCCGTGGCATTGGCCGGATAATATCCGTCTTCCCGCACGTAAGGATTGATTCGCGGATTGATGTCAATAGCCAGTCCTAACGCATGTTTGGATAACTGCTTACTTCCCTCAATCACACGATAGTTAAAGGCAGAAGAATTGTTTGCCTCCATCGAAAGTTCATCATTGCCCTCAAAGTCATCAACTAAACGAACGCTCTCAATCGGATACTCCCATTTATATAATTGATAAAACACACGCATTACCGGATAGGCAATACGCTGATTCACAATTAACTCTCCCTCCTGAATCTGTCCTTGGAAATCATAATGAATAATGCGCACGTAACGCAGTTCATCCAATGAAATATCCGGATTCTCCCGAAAAGAGACACCCACTATCTTCTCTTTTATAAATTCCGGCAAAACCGCGCTGTTAAATTCCTCTTTATAGACTTTATAAGTTCCCACATAACGTCTCGTCTGCAAGAGCTGATAAAGATATAACAGGGTAAAAACAAAAACAACGACCTGATAAATTCGACAGATGGATACAATACCCACAAAAGTCAAAAGGAAAATGAAAATGCGGGAAAATACCGTCACCCACCAGCAAAACTGCATTCTGCGGTTTGTTGATACATTTGCCATATCATCCGAGACAGCAACCGTCATATAGATTACTTTATATTCCATCCAAATTTCAAAAACAGCGGCAAAGAAAAATAGAACGAGCGTCACAATAATGCGTGCCCCGCCGTTAATGAAAAACGGCATAACGCGCAGGAATACAGATAGGCTGCCGCTTACCAATGCCAACACAATACACTGCACAAAATTTTTATTGTGCTTTATGAGTAAAATTGCGCCAGTCATTATAAGAATGCATCCCACAACATCCGGTAAGATATCCACCTGCAATTGACCGCCCAATATATTCTGCATTACATATTCCTGTATTTTCGGGTGTATCGCAAATCCTCCAACCGGCCCTTTGGGAGCAATATAGTCCAGATAGGCCATTCCCGGAGCAAAGAATACATCTACCCCCGTAAAGAGCAATCCGATTGTAATTAATAAAATTGCCATTCTTTTCCCTCCTGTATCCATATGCTAATTTTGTTTTCTTACAATTTTGTATTCGTCATCTGTCTGATAGTATGGACACGAATCATACGATGAACTCATAAATCTCGCCATTTCATCTTCGTCCAAATTTACTTCGCATTCTGCATAGCCATCTTCATCATATACATAAAAAGCACAAAACTCACAGTTGGTTATCATACATACCTCCCATTAGAGTTCGCCCATATCGGGCCAACGAAAGAAAAATGACAGGGAGGGCAGCTGCCCTCTTTGTCATTTTTCTATCAATATTACGTTACCAATCAGGATACGGAATCAAGCACGTCGTCTGACGCCTCGCCATAATCTTCCTCTCCACCGATACCGTCTCCGGTTTCGGAATCCGCGTCCTCTCTTGTTCCCATATCCGGAGTCTCCTGCGCACCAAAATCACCTAACGCCGAATCACCGTTCCCCGCACCGGGATTCATTAACTCATTCAAATTGATGCCCCATTTTGACATTATATCAAGCGCTGATAACATTAATTCCTGACTATATTTCTCAGAAAATGTCTGCAGCAACTGCTGATTAATTGGAATCTCTTCTCCTTTTGGCGCCGTTATCTCACCATCCAATACCCCCTGCGTGAGTTCAGCCGAACAGGTAAATTCCTGACTTCCGGCAAGAGAATTTGTCTTCGTTTTCATCTCATCCAACTGATAAGTAACACATTTTCCCTTTTCAAGGTTTTTTATGCTTCCTTTTGCCGATACTTCGGCTTCTGTTTCCAGACTCTTGGTGTTTCCTTTTAGCGTCACCGCTTTCGTTGACTTGTCAAGAGCTATCGTCGACTGACAATCCATCAACACCTCGCCGTCCGAATCTGTTACTTTATAAGAAATACTATCTTCGCAGCGGTCGTCTTCCGTACTGTTTCGTTTCATTTCAAGTTTTCCGAGATTCTGCCCGCTATCTTTCACTACCATGGCAACACTCATGGAAGACTGGTTTTTATTTTCCGCAAACGTCATATCAAAAGCTATCTCCGTTCCAGAATCGCCTTTGATATCGGCCTTTAAGCCCGTGAGTTTCCCGCGTTCTCCATATACGTCAAACGTAAAGTCCGCCGTGCTTTTTGTTAATTCGGGAACAACCTGTTTCAGAGCCGAGGCAATGCTGCCTTTCTCTACTCCCAAAGCGCTTTCCAGCGCCTCCACACCGGCTTTCTGTTCCTCCACATAATTAAGCAGACTGTTAATTACGTCGTTCGTGACATTCTTTGGAATTGTCAGGCGATATCCATTATCCACTTTTTCACAAACCGTGCCATCGTAAACCTCTTCGCCCTGCTCTTCCAGATGTTCACTAAAACTATCTTTGAGCTCAGAAACCTGTTTGAGAGCATCCTGCACTTTCTGTATCTGACCTTGCCCAGAATCTTTGTCCGCCGTCAAAGTAAATACCTTATCTTTCAAGAGCTCCGGTACGGCAACCGCCAGCTTTTTATCCGGCAGGGAAGCGTATGCCTGCAAATTAATATTGCTGCCGTTAGCTCCGGCTCCAAAATTGAAACGCCCCTTTTGATTTTCCATATCGAACTGCAGACCTAAATCAATTTCCATTTTGGCAATGGCAGACATAATCCCGTTATTCGTTTCCGGTAATCCGCTTATCTGCAAATTGGAATATTTCACATCAAGATTCATTCCATGTTCTAACATTCCTTTTGTCATTTCCGTGCTGCCAATATACTCTCCGGATGAAGTATACATCATTTTCTCAGGCGCCTGCTTCAATAAATCAAAAGCTTTCGCCTTATCGGATGAAAATACACCAAACGCAAACATAACTCCTGCTGATGTACCAATTAGAACTACAGCGATTGCAACGATAAGCACAATCACTTTCACATTTTTCTTTTTTTCCATCTTGTCCTCCGTTTCCTTTCATCACAAAGATTCTTTTTATACAATTAATATGCATATAAAATCATAATATCATATCATTTCAGATTTGTAAAAACTTTTTTCCATGCCTTATCATGCGAAGCTATTCTTTACTATGCTCACTTTTTCCTGATTTCCTCTTTTCCCAAAGTTGATATCCTCTCTTTGTCACAAAGTAAGCTGACACACCAAGAAGAATACCAATCAGCAAACCTGCCAGTATATCGGTCGGGTAGTGTACATAAAAATATAGTCTGGTCGAAGCCATAACGGCGGCGCCGGCAAGCGCCACCACTCCTGTCCGGCGTTTCCACATCCATATACTCATTGCTGCCGCAAACGAAGACATTGCGTGTCCGGAAGGAAATGAAAAATCGGTCGGATTGGCAATCAGTAACAGAATATCCGGATTTTGCCAGCACGGGCGCATTCTTGCCACCAGAGGTTTCAGCGTCAGATTTCCAATAAGAAGAGAAAATAGCAACGCCACAATCACGGTCACTCCTATCATTCTCGTCTTCTTTTTCAGCAGCAGAAGAAGAGCAATCAAAATCCAGATGATTCCTCCCTCTCCCAATATTGTAATCCACCGGAAAATAGTTGTCAGTATGTCGTTTTGTATCGACAGAAACCATTCCAGAATTATATTATCAAACCAAGCAATCAAAAAACTACTCCTCTATTTCACCGTAACAATACATTTCTTTTTTAAAGAACCATAGTAAGCATATATCTTAACTTTACCTTTCCGCTTTGCCTTTACTACACCTCTCTTGCTGACTGTGGCAATCTTTTTATTTGAAGAACGCCACTTCACCTTTCCCTGTATCCGCGACGGCGTTGCTTTTACCCGAAGTTTATATTTTTTCCCCGCCCGCAAGGTCTTTTTCTTTTTGTTCAGTGTCAGCTTACCGATTTTTTGTAAATAGCGCCGGATTTCCTTAGCAGCGCCGGAACGATATAAATCCGAATAGGAAAATAATACATATCCCTCGGTGTTGCCTGCGCGTATTTTGTCAATTTGTTTTGCAAGATTATTCGAAGACTTCTTCCAGCCCAAATCATCGCTTAACGAATATCCGGCCTTATACAGAGCCAGACCGATATACATAGGCACATCTTTCGCATTAATCGCACGCCATGCCGCAAGACGTTCCGTAAAGAGCTTTGTTTTCTTTCCTGATAAAATATATTTGTCTGACCAGTATATCTGCGGAATGATATAGTCTACATAACCGCTTTTTGATAACCATGTTTTGACATCGGCGCCGATTTTCTCACAGTAACTGATGTCTCCGGCCGGACTGATACCAAATTTTAATTTTGAACTTTTTGCCTTAACGGTCTGATACACTTTTTTTACCATGGCGTTTACATTTTTCTTTCGCTCCGCTTTGGAAACTTTATTGTATTTCTTTTCATTTGTCGGATAGAAGTAATCGTCAAAATGAATGCCGTCTACCGGATAACGGGTAATAATCTCCTGCACCTGCCGCACAATCCTGTCGGTCGTGGAAGCCGCTGCAGGGTTTAATACTTTCTTTTGTGAAATCCGATACGGATTCAACCATGCGTGAAATTTCAGTCCATATTTATGTGCAGAAGAAACAAGTATTTTCAAGGGGTCATAACGAAGCGCCTTTCCGGATTTTGTTATATATCCCGACCACTTTACTATGGAAGAGGGATAAATGGCGTCGTCATGTGAACGGACATGAAAATAGACAGTATTACAGCCGCTCGCCTTAATATTGGCAAATATGCGGTTGGCATTGGCACGAAATTGACTTTCCGTCTTATTCTTTAAACCCAGTTTTTCAAACTCAAAACAGGATACCCACACGCCTCTTGTAGATAAACTTCCCGCCTGTACTTCCTCGCCCTGACACCATGCACAGGCAATGGCTGTCATAACAACTGCTATCAATAAAACAAGTCTTCTGTTACGCATCTTATTACACTCCTTTTCTATAATAAACCAGTGCTGAAATAACGCTCCATGCGGTCGGCTAAAACAGTCGCAATGCGAACATCCCTCCCATATTTTTTCGTTATTTCTTTTGCACTCCAGACATTGGCGCCGGAAGAAGTTCCGCAAAGCAACCCCTGTACCCTTGCCAGCTCTCTTGTCGTCGCAATCGCGTCCTCGTCTGTCACTTCAATAATATCATCAATTAAATCCGTATCGAGAACCGCAGGAATAAAACCATCTCCGATTCCCTGAATGCTGTGCAGACCCGGCTCATGCCCCAACAACGCAGAAACATTCTTCGGCTCAACTGCCACAATTTTAATCTGAGGATTTTTTTCTTTTAAATACTTGCCGATTCCCTGTAAAGTACCTCCGCTTCCAAGCCCCGATACAAAGACATCAATCTTTCCCTCCATCTGTTCATACAGCTCCACCGCTGTCGTGCGATAATGGATGTCCGGATTGTTCGGATTTTCAAACTGCTGCGGCAAAAAGCAATTGCCAATCTCCTTTACCAGTTCCTCCGCCTTTGCCACAGAGCCGCCGATACTAAGCTCCGGCGGTGTGAGAACCAGCTCGGCACCTAACGATTGAATAATCTTTTTGCGCTCGTCGCTCATGTTCTCCGGCATAACGATAATGACACGATACCCTTTCCGTACGCCGACAAACGCCAGTCCAATTCCGGTATTGCCGGAAGTCGGCTCCACAATCGTCATACCAGATTTCAACACTCCCTGTTCTTCCGCTTTCTCCAACATGTTTTTGGCCACGCGGTCTTTAATGCTTCCCCCCGGATTCAAAAATTCCGCCTTGGCATAAATATTCATCCCCGTCGTTCCTTTTAAACTGACAAGCGGAGTATTTCCAATCAAATCAATTACATTTTCATATATCATCGCTCTTGTTCCTCGCCTTTACTTAATTTCTACTTATGATTACGCAGTCAATAATATGACGCGAATTGCTTCGTTATTTCATAACTCCCACAATTCTTCAAACAGTTTACACTGTTTTTCCATAAATGTAAAGCGTCAGGCCCACGGTGTCAGGAAAATATGCTTCATCATTTGCGGCAAGGCGGTGGGGATTATGCCGTATCGAATCCTTGTGTCACTCCCCGAAAAATTATTGTTTCTTTTGTTTACAGAACGCCGCCCGAGCAATTGTCTGAGATGTCTGCTGTCGTTTTTCTGACTTTTGGCATCACGTTTGCAGACAGCGAGTTTTGCGAGGAGCGGCGAAAGCTTCTGTAAAACAAAAGAAACAATATATTTTTCGTTGGGAGTGTTACACCGGATGAGATACTGCATAATCCCCGCCGCCTTGAAAACCGCAAAATTTTGAGCAAGCATTTTACCACTGTGCATCAAATAGCTGTCGATAAAAGCCACCCTGTTGCAGAAGTTCTTCATGGCTTCCCTGCTCTATTATTTTACCATCTTTCATCACTAATATAACATCCGCTTCCTGTATCGTTGACAAACGGTGCGCTACGATAAAACTCGTACGTCCCGCCATCATTTTCCGGAACGCGCGCTGAATACGGATTTCCGTACGCGTGTCAATCGAAGAAGTCGCTTCATCCAAAATAAGCATGGGCGGCAGGCAGAGCATTACGCGGGCAATGCACAAGAGCTGCTTCTGACCGGCAGATAGACTTCCTCCATCCTCGCCAATGAGCGTATCATAGCCTTGTGGCAAACGTTTGATAAAACTGTGTGCATGACTCGCTTTCGCTGCCTCCACTATCTCTTCCTCGGACGCCTCCGGTCTTCCCATCGCGATATTTTCCCGCACTGTTCCCTTTTTCAGCCATGTCTCCTGTAGTACCATTCCATAATTTTCGCGGAGACTCTCCCTCGTAATCTGTCGGATGTCACGCCCGCTCACGCAGATTTCTCCTCCGTTTACATCATAAAAACGCATTAAAAGATTAATCAGCGTAGTCTTACCGCACCCCGTCGGCCCGACGATAGCCACGCGTTGTCCGGTGGCAACTCTCATATTAAAATTTTCAATCAGAGACTGCTGCGGTTCATAAGAAAAGGATACATTGTCTATATCCACAGTGCCGTCCGCTTTCTCCAGTACGAGTGCATCTTCGGTATCCGGAGTCTCACTCTCCTGTTCAATAAGCTCCAACACTCTTCCGGCACAGGCAATGGCATTTTGCAATTCTGTGACTACGCCGGATATTTCATTAAATGGTTTTGTATACTGGTTGGCATAACTTAAAAAGCAGGACAGCTGGCCGACAGATATACCGCCGCGCACCGCATAGAACGCACCGAACACACCGACACTCGCATAGACTAGACTGTTGACAAAACGGGTGGACGGATTCGTAATTGAGGAAAAGAAGATGCCCTTGAGGGAACAGGCGCGCAGCCGCTCATTAATTTCATCGAAGCGTTTCTGTGCATCCTCTTCGTATCCAAACGCCTGCACCACTTTCTGATTGCCAAACATTTCTTCGATAAAGGCCGTCTGTTCGCCTCTTGTCTCCGACTGCAAAAGAAACATCTGATACGTTCTCTTGGCAATAAAACTCGCCACAAAGAGAGACACCGGCGTGACTACGACAACGACAAGCGCTATCGGCACGCTGATACTAAGCATAAAGCCAAGCGTTCCCAATATGGTAATTAAACCGGTAAACAACTGGGTAAATCCCATCAAAAGCCCATCCGCAAACTGGTCGGCATCGGCAATGACCCGACTCACGACCTCGCCATAAGAATGGCTGTCTATATAGCGGAGCGGCAGCTTTTGGATTTTGGCAAACGCATCATCGCGAATATCCCGTACGACGCTATAAGTAATTTTATTATTGCACACATTCATCAGCCATTGTGCCACTACCGTCACCCCGATGGCAAAGGCAATCTTTTTACAGATGGAAAAAACAGCGGAATAATCAACGTTACCCTTTCCCACAATATAATCTATCGCATTACCGGTCAGTATCGGAATGTAGAGAGTAAGCGCTACCGTCACCACAGCCAAAATTAATGATAATACAAGAAAGAAGCAATATTTCCTTATATAACGCAGTACTTTGCGTATTGTCTCCTTTTGTGTCATCTAGCGCGCCCCCTTTCCGTATTGGGATTCATAAATTTCCCTATATACTTCACAGCTATCCATGAGCTGCTCATGCGTTCCCTGTCCGTCCACAAGACCATCTTCCAGCACAAGAATCGTATCGGCATTGCGAACCGAGGCAGCGCGCTGTGATACAATAAATAAAGTCATTCCGGTAAGTTCTTTGCGAATAGCTTCCCGCAGCCTTGCGTCGGTCGCATAGTCAAGCGCAGACGCGCTGTCATCCAAAATCAGTATTTCCGGCCGTCTCACTAATGCGCGCGCAATAGCTAGGCGCTGTTTCTGGCCTCCCGAGAAATTGCGTCCGTCCTGCTCAACCGGTTCGTCAAGTCCCTTGGCCTTTCCTTTTACAATGTCCTCCGCCTGGGCAATCCGCAGAGCGGTCCACATTTCCTCCTCCGTGGCGTCTTTCTTTCCCCACAAAAGATTGCTGCGTATCGTTCCCTTAAAGAGAACGGATTTCTGCAGTACAATGCCTACTTTTTCCCGCAGCTTTTTAAGTTTCCACTCCTGAACGGAGAGTCCGTCTATCAAAAGCGTTCCCCCCGTAATATCATAAAAACGCGGGAGCAGGTGTACAAGAGAAGTCTTTCCCGAACCGGTACCACCGATTACTCCGATTGTCTCCCCCCGCTTTACTTTCAAATCAATATGAGAAAGCGAATCTTCCGACGCATTCGGATAAGCGAGCGACACATCGTCGAATTCGACAATCCAATCCGCCTGCGTCATGGCCTCGGCCGTATGTCCTGTCTCCACAAGAGCGGACTTCCGCTCGAAAACTTCCTGAATCCGGTTGCCGCAGGCAACTGCCTTATTTACATTGACAATCAGGTTTGCCAATTTTACAAGCTCAATCAAAATCTGCGACATATAATTAACGAGTGCGACAACCTCTCCCTGTGTAATCCAGCCGCCGTCCACATGGATTGCACCAATCCAGAGAAGAAAAATGACGGAGCCGTTAATAATAATATATGTGATTGGATTCATCAGGGCGGCAATTCGTCCTACCGTCATCTGAATTTTATTGAGCTGCTGGTTTTCCTCTTTAAAACGGGCCTGTTCTTCGCCCTGCTTATTAAACGCACGAAGAACTCTGGCTCCCGTCAGGTTTTCTCTCGTTCTGCCGAGCAGACAATCCAGAGCGGCCTGCACTCTTTTATAGAGAGGAATGCTCAAAAGCATGACGCCAAAAACGACAAGCGACAGAAGCGGTATGGCAACAACAAAAATGAGCGCCGCTTTCACATCAATGGTAAATGCCATTATCATTGCCCCAAAAACAATAATCGGTGAACGCAGGAACAGGCGCAGAACCAGATTTACTCCGGCCTGCACCTGATTGACATCGCTTGTCATACGGGTAATCATCGTCGCAGAACCGACCTCATCCATATCCCCAAACGACAATTTCTGTATGTGCGCAAATAGTTCTTGTTTTAATTTGGCAGAAAAACCTACCGCCGCTTTTGCGGCAAAATACTGGGCAGTCAGCGATGCCGTCAGACCGACAAGCGCCAATAAAACTAACACGCCGCCCATTTTCACAATATATCCGCTATCCCTGCCGGCAATTCCCACATCAATAATCGCCGCCATGACTAGCGGCACAAATAATTCAAACGAGGCTTCCAGCAGTTTAAATAAAGGCGCTAAAACAGATTCTTTCCGATAACTTTTCAAAAAACGCAGTAATTTTTTCATGTCTTCCTCCATCGGGCCGTCAGACACCCGCCACCTCACCACGCTGCATTTCCAACTGCGCTTTCACCAGTCGGTAATACATTCCTTTCTTTGCCAGCAATTCCTCATGAGAACCAATCTCGGCAATCTGATGTCCGTCAATGACAATCAGACGGTCAGCATTTTGTAATGTTGACAGGCGGTGGGCAATCGCAAAGGTTGTGCGGCCATTTGTCAATCTCTCCAATGCCTGTTGTATCATAAATTCACTCTCCGTGTCAAGACTTGCTGTCGCCTCATCTAAAATCAACAGTTTCGGTTTATTCAAAATGGCGCGCGCGATTGCGATACGCTGGCGCTCTCCGCCGGACAAACTAAACCCTTTCTCACCGACATAAGTATTATATCCATCCGGCGTCTTTGATATAAATTCATGTGCATTTGCCATCTTGGCCGCCAAGATTACCTCTTCATAAGAAGCATCCGGCTGCGAAAAACGGATATTGTTCAAAATCGTTCCCGAAAAAAGGAATGTCTCCTGTAACACAACGCCGATTTGCCTGTGGAATTTATCGGACTTAATTTCCTTGATATCGTGTCCGTCGATGAGCAAATGACCGTCGTCTACTTCATAGAGACGCATAATCAGGTTGATTAACGTCGATTTTCCGGTTCCCGATGCGCCTACAATACCAATCATCTCCCCCTTGCGGATAGACAAATTCAAATCTTCCAACACCGGCTGGTATGATTTGTAGCCAAACGTTGCGTGACGGAACTCTATCTCTCCCTGCAAATCCAATTCTACCGGCTGTTCCACATCTTCGATAAAAGGCTCCTGCGCCAATACATCGTTAATTCTCTCCATACTGCTGATAAGGCCCATCAATTCTCTCGGTATGCTTGTCATCCAGTTCAGATACATATATAAAAGCTGGGTGTAAGTGACAAACTGCAGCAGTTCTCCCGTTGTCATCGTTCCTTTAAAGACGTCCAGACCGCCAAAGTAAATGACAAGAAAAACACCCGCTCCCATAAGTAAGCTCACCATCGGCATAAAAACTGCCCAAAACACTTCATTTCTCGTCTGAACACGGCAGTACTCATCCGCAAGGTGGTCAAACTTTACACGCTCCGCCTCTTCCTTTCCGTAAGATTTGACAACACGCATTCCCGATATTACATCCTGAAGATTACTGTTGACATCATCATCCTTTTTCATTTGCAGATGAAAACGCCGGTGAATACTCTTGCGGAACGCATAGGTCGTAAAAACTGCCAGCGGAATAAAAATAAACGTCAGTAACGCCAATTTGACATTGAGCGCAAGCATAAAAATAATATCACACAGAAAAATGAAACATACCGTGAACATATTACAAAATGTCCGCTCCATAAAATCGCGTATCCGTCTCGTATCATACATAATCCGGTTCATCAATTCCCCCGGACGGCGGTCATTAATGAAACTGAGTGAAAGAATTTGTATTTTGGCAAATAGCTGCTCCCGCAAATCTTTGGAAATCGTTGCACCCAACACGGTGCAATAGTAACTTTTCAAAATATTGATAATGACAATTCCCACACTGAGGGCAAACATAATTCCAAGGCAGGTAAAAGCAACGCCAATCCCCCCGTTCCCTTTCGTCAGCACATCATCGACCAGCCGTTTCTGCACTTCGGGATTGAGAAGCGTCACAACCGCCGCCATTACCATCAAAAAAATAATACCATAAAATTTTCTTTTATACGGGCGCGCCATCTTCAAAAACGTGCGCCAGAAACCGCCCTCTTTGGAGCAGTGCGGACAATATCTTGTTCCGGGAATCGCCCGTCCGCAATCCGGACATATCTTCTCATACTCCGAACTGACAACCTCTTCTGTCCTCCCCTGCGTCAGAATGTGAATCCCTCTGGCAATATACGCATAACGGGATAAATGTTTTGCCGAATAATGAACGACATACTGCATCACTCCCTCATATTCGAGTACGAGAATGCCCCCTCCGATTTTGGCTTCTGCTTTGACGTGACGGCATTTGGCAATTTCATATGTTTTCGCCAGTCTTCCCGAACGAAACAAAAGCAGCCGCTTTGTCGTCACCACAAAATAGGAGTCCGCTAACCAACTGCCATCTTCCGCAATGTCAAACGGAACCGCATAGTACAGCCGCTCCTCTTTTCCCAAAACGATTTGCTCTTCTACCTCTTTCGGCAGCTCATATTTTAATATCATACTATCCCCCATTCCGAAGTTTACATAACACTCCTATAAGAACAAGTCCAATTTGCGCTGCTCCTTTTGTGTCAGGGCAAAAACATCACGAATCTCAAAACGGTTCTCGTCCAAATCCGTAATCAGCAGACGGCTGTCGGACAGACGGACTACCGCGTTCCCTCCCATATTAATCGTAAACCGGCATTCTCCGCGGTCGGTCAGAACATAAAAATAAGCATAGCCATATTCGTCTTTAATATCAATAATTTTTTCAATTACCGGAGTAAAATAATGCAAATTCAACTGCTCTTCCAACATCTCTCTTGTTTCCTTACCCATCTCTTTGAGATTGGCGATAACGCCTATCTCTTTCGAGCGCTCTTCCACCGTACGGATGGAAATAAATTGGTCTGGCTCCGTAAATGGAAACAGGCGAATCACCTGTACCCGCTCCCATACTTTGCCATCATATTGCAAACGGACAAATCCTCCCTCTGTTCGGGAGAAAACCGCATTTTCTTTTGTCAGATAGTGCAGGGAAGTCATTTCCCCGACTTCCTGCTCCATCTGAAGAATCGTCGCATTATCTTTCATTCTCACTACCTCCCTTCATTTCCCCGGCCAAATCGCTTTTTAAGGCTAAGGATTTCGTCTGTAATTCCATCAGTTTAAAATAAATTCCCCTCTTAGCTTCCAGCTCCGGCTGTGTTCCCTCTTCGACAATTTTTCCATCGTCGATAACGACTAAGCGGTCGGCGTCGCGCAGCGTTGACAGGCGGTGGGCAATCGACAACGTTGTCCGCCCCTGTACTAAGTATTGCAGAGACTGCTGTATCGCCTTTTCCGTCTCCGTATCGACGCTGGCAGTCGCCTCGTCCAAAATCAGTATTTTAGGATTTGCCAAAATCGCCCTCGCAATGGAGATACGCTGCTTTTCACCGCCCGACAAATCTTTTCCTGAAGCGCCGATAACCGTATCATACGCATCCGGCATATTGGAAATAAACTCGTGTGCGCTCGCAAGTATCGCCGCCTGTATAATATCGCCTCTCGTAGCCTCCGGATTCGCATAGGCGATATTGTCCGCCACAGTTCCCATAAAAATATAAGTATCCTGCGATACCATCGCCACATTCCTGCGCAAATCATGAAAAGCCAGTTCCCTTACATCAATGCCGTCAATGGAAATCGTTCCCTCATTGACATCATACAGACGGGAAATAAGATTGACAAGTGTTGTCTTTCCGGCGCCGGAGCGGCCGACAATCCCCAGCATTTCACCCGGCTTAACATGCATACTAATGTCTTTTAAGACCGGATTATTCGTATCATAACCAAAGGTCACATGCGCTAACTGTATTTCCCCTTTCGGCTCCTTTAACGCAATCGGATTGTCCGTCTCCTGAATATCCGGAATGGCGTCCATAATCTCAAACATACGCTGTGCGGAGTTAATACTGTCCGACCACATATGGAAAACCCGTGAAAAGAAATTCATCGGCCCGTTCAACTGTCCGACATAACCGACAAACGTAATTAATACGCCGAGTTCCACGCTTCCCGTACCGAGCAGCAAAATAACTCCTAAAATCCATACCCATATATTGGAAATCTCCTGTACGAGATTGTACAGTATCGTAAAGCGGTTGTTGTATTTGACAATACGAACTTCCGCGTCTTTAACCCGCTCATTTGGCGGCATAAAACGCTCATTTTCCAGCTCCTGCTGTCCGAACGCCTTAACTACGCGCGCTCCCGTCAGATTATCATTTACCTTGCTGTTGAGATTGCGCTCGGCACGATGTCTTCTGCCAAACAGGCTCCACAGTTTCGGTTTCAGCTTAACGCTCATAACAACGAGCAGCGGTAACAAAATACTGGCGACAAGGGCCAGCTGCCAGTTGAGCCGGAACATCACGATATAAGTAGCAATGATTGTCAGGCCGTGAACAAATATGTAGGGAAAGCCGTCCAGAAAAAATGCGGTCACGCGCTCGGCGTCACTCAACACGCGCGTCATCAGGCTTCCGGTCTGCTTGCTCGTAAAAAATCCGATTGACAGACGCGCCATCGCGGCAAAAACATCCTGTTTTAAATCGCGGATTGTACTCGCTACCACCTGCGCCATCAGCGTTCCCTGAAGCATTGCCACCGCCTGCTGCATAAGTTTCGAGACAAGCATGACGAGGACAAGAAGAATGAGCGCCCACACATATTTCCCGATACCGAAGAAATGATAAAACGCCGGATTCTTTGCCAGTACCTTATCGTACAAAACCGTACCGCTCAAATACGGCCAGACGAGATTCAGCGCCGCCGAGCCAAAATAACACAAAAAAAGCAGTACAAACTTCCAGCGGTAGCGGAAAAAATATCTCATCGTCCGCGAAAAAATCGAACGCTTATTCATACATTTCGGACATATCTTCCGCTTCGGGTCAGGATACATCGTCCCGCATTTCGGACAATATTCCGCTTTTTCTTCCTGAATGTCCGCCGACGATTCTACCTCGTCCGCCTCATCCGGATAGTTTTTTATTTTCTTATAGCTCTTGAGGAACAAATTCATCTGCTCCAAATATAAGTTTGTCAATGCGGCTACCCGTTCCGACACGCCATTATGCTCTACCGTAACAAGATTCGTCGCAATTTGACGCTCCACACGCATGTGGGCCGTTTCCTCAAGCGGCAGAAGACGAAACGCATACTCCAGCGTATCTTCCCCATAGACCATATCCTGTGTTTTCGTTCCGCGAAAATATCTCGTCCGATTGCCAATCGGTTCGCTCGTCACCACACCGAGTACTTTCGCTGTCAAAAATACATATCCGCTTATGTATTCGCTGTCAAAAGATAAATCGACCGGACAAACATCTAAAATATCCTCTTTCTCTATACTATATTTTTTCAACATGACGAGAACTCTGTCCGGCAATTGATTTTTCTTCATGTTCCGTCCTCCCTCCATCTCTTTCCCACTCCACTTCCACGCGCACCCATACGCCACGCTTCACCGCGCCGCCCGCGGTCGCATAAATGCAGTCAGAGTACTTCCGTTACCAAAAGTACTCTGACTATACCAAATCTGTATTCTATTGTCAATCTAAAAAACTAAATTAACCTATGAGGCTATGGGATTGATTTTGCACGGCAGATTACTGCACGTTTCCACCGATTTCCTGACGGTGGATAATATCTTCAATGGCGCCATACAATTCCGGTTTCAATTCTTCCAAAGCGACCGGTTCCTGCATCAAAATGACATTATGGCAGGTAGAATTGACGAATTCGACAATCATGTACAACATCAATTCCGGATTGCGAAATTTCCGTCCGGATTCGGCAAGCATTGTCTCATATGCCTCGTAAAAACAAAGACCGTCATTCTCTTCCTCCAGCAGCAGAGCGTTCCGGAACACACCCCAGCTAAGATTTTTGGCGATAAACCGCAGCAACATCTTATCCTCATTCAAGCGGTTAATAATCGAATCCGCCAGATAGATTACCTGCTCCTCCAGAGTCGGCAGTTTCTTGCGCCTCATCTCCTCTGTCGCCTGTAAAAACAATTCGGTCGCTTTCGAGGCAATCAAATTGTCCCGAATGTCAAATTTGTCCCGAAAATACAGATAGAATGTTCCCTTTGCCATCTTCGCCTCGGTGGCAATGTCGGAAATCGACGTATCGTTGATTCCCTTTTCCGTAAACAGGGCAAACGCCGCCGCGAGAAGAGAATCTCTTTTCTGTTTTTTCTTTTCATCTAATTTGCCCATACATACATCCACCTTTCCCTCTCCCGTCAGGCTTACTCTTCCTTTGAAATCTCTTCCGTCTCAATGACAAACTTCACATCTCCGTCCATGTCTCCGGCAACGCCGCTAAAACTCTTATAAGCCTTACCTACCTGACGGATTGCCTTTAAGCGGTCAAGAAATACCTTTATATCATCCTCATAAATACGATTGATTTCTTCAATCCCCTCACGGTTAAATTCGGATGCGCCTTCCGATAATTTATTACTGCCCCGATTGAGTTCACTGCTTGCCGTTGTAAGTTTATTTACTCCCGTCACCAGTTTACCGGATGCTTTCACAAGAGATTTTCCTCCCTTATTCAAAGAGCTGACGCCTTTCTTAACCGTCGTAACGCTTTTCTTTAACTTGCCGCCCGCCTTTTGAAGTTTGCGGCCCGATGTTTTCAGCGTCGTATTATTTTTTGCAAGTACTTCACCGCCCTCTTTGAGGCTCTTTACACCTTGCACAAGCTCCGGCATGGAACTGTTCAACTGTGATGTCACACTAGTCAGCTCCGATGATTTTGTGGACAATTGCCGTAATCCGTCCATCACGGTAGTTACTCCGCCGGAAACAGCGCCTGCCCCCTGTTTTAACTCGCTCTCCGCAGAAGTAGCCGCTTTTAATTTCTGAATCGACTCTTTCTGCCCGTTCAGAACCGCTTCCATCTGGGCGATAAGCGTTGCGTCTGCTCCCGACGCTTTTAATCCTTTGATGAGCGTATCCGTCGTCTCGTACGACTTTTCCAACGCCGCCAGATTTGTATTCAAGGTAGTAATGCCGTCAGATACCGATTTAGCGCCGCTTTTTAACTTTGTCACGTTTTCCTTTGTTCCTAGTTTATCCACGCTGCCGGTATACGCTTTTAATCCGGTATCAAAAGCGCTTATCTGATTCGGCAGATTTTTTACTTTTGTATACAAATCGGAACATCCGTCTGTAATTTTTTTGGCGCCGTCGACATAAGAAGAAGTTCCACTGGCAAAACTTGTCACACCGGACGTATACTCATTCACTCCCTTTGCGAGCTCCGGAGCCCCTTTCGCCATCTTTCCAATTCCTTTTGCCAGTTTATCTACGCCATCTTTCTTAAATTTCTTTACCGAAGATTTCAAATCTCCCATTTTATCAGCAAATTTGTCCATGTTATCTGACAGTTCTTCCGAGCCCTCGACAATCTTGCCGGCAGCATCTGTCAGGTCGTCTAACTTCTCCTCCAAGTCATCCAACTGCTCAATTTCATCCAATTCGAGTTCGTTGAACAAATTTGGACTTCCATAGGTAAACGTATTTCCCATCGAAAAATCTTTGACATCTGCTGTCACAGTAAATCCATCGGGAATCTTTTCCGAGGCGTCTTTCTCCAAGTCCAGACTTTCTTTCAATCCCGGTACTCCCAGTCCGACGACAATTTGATTACTGCCATCGTTAATGACGCGTCCGTTATCAATTTCAACCTTATCGAATACTTCCGACGGAAGTATCATGCCAGTCAACATGACAAATGGAGTATACAACGTTGTCTGCTTCCCGTCAATCGTTTTCGTCTGCTTGGATTTATTTGTATAGGCAACATGGATTTCCACTTTGCCGCTCCTGCCTAACATATCTTTTGGCTCCATTACCGCCCCGTCAAGCTTATACGTTATTTTCAAATCAATTGGCAGTTCCTGAGAAGTTTCACCCTGATAATAAATATCTTTTCCCTTTGCCGCCCACTCGACAGATTTTCCGTTTTGGGTAAACGTTTCGTCACCTTTTACATTCGTAATCCCCGACAAATCGGATTCATCACGGATTGTTCCGTTTATATCCGCAGAACCTTTCAGCCAGTCCGCTACCGTAATCTGGGAAACCTTACCGTCGGCTCCTGCATTCACATAGACGGATTCCTGTTTGCTAATCTTCTTCGCCTCAATAAAGGAACTGTTGCTTAATACCAAACTCAATACTAATGCCGCACTCAACGTTGATTGGGCAATTCGTCTCACATTTCTTTTCATAGCCTCTGCCTCCTTAATATTAATAATCAATGCTGCGCATATCCCATGTCGTCTTACATATCCATTTATCAAATACCATCAACATCGCCGGTAAAATGACTATCACCACAATGGTACTGATAATAGCACCGCGGGAAAGCAATGTGCAGATGGATTGTATCATATCAATATTTGATGATATTGTCACGCCAAAGGTCGAAGCAAACAAACACATTCCACTAATCAGTATGGACTTAATAGAAGTTTTGTGCGCGATTGCAATCGCCTCTTTCTTTCCTTTCTTCCGCTCCGCCCTCTCTTTATGATAACGGCTCGTCATCAATATGGCATAATCGACTGTCGCTCCTAATTGTACGGCGCCAATGACAATACCCGCTACGAACGGCAGCGTCTCCCCACTGTAAAAAGGAACTGACATATTGAGGAAAATGGCAAATTCAATGACCGCCACTAAGATAATCGGTATCAGAAGCGAACGGAACGTCAGCATGATAATAATGAAAATGGCAATAATTGAAACATAATTTACACTTGCCAAATCAATATCCGTTACATCCTGCAAATCCTTTGTAAGCGGCGCCTCTCCAATAACCATTGATTCTTTGCTGTATCCTTTTACAATATTATTAATCTCTGCAATCTGCGTATTCACTTCTTCTGTGGCGGTTTTGTAATCCGAGCAGACAAACGCGATTTCATAGTCCTTGCTCTTAACCATTGCCCTATAATCTTGTGGTATCATATTATCGGGAACATTAACTCCCTTAAAAGAATCAATACCCAACACCCACTTGACACCTTTCACACCCTCTACTTCCTCTAACATCGCCGCCTTGTCTTTCGATGAAATTCCATTTTTCATAAGAAGGATGTGCGTATTGTTCATATCAAATGTTTTTTCCAGTTTCTTATTGGCAACCGCCGAATCTAAATCCTGCGGCAGCGCTCCCGCTATGTCATAATATATTTCATAATTGCTGTTTCCATAAAAGGCGGGTCCAATGAGAACGATAAAAAGTATCAGCGCGGCCGGCCAAATCTTTACAATGCCTTTAGAGACACCGTCCAGATTAGGAATCAGATTTCTGTGTGTTGTTTTCTCAATTACCTTGTCAAAGCAAAGGATAAGCGCAGGCAGTACCGTAAGACATACGATTACGCCAATGATAACTCCTTTTGCCATAACAAGCCCCAAATCCATCCCCAGTTTAAAGGTCATAAAACACAGGGCGGCAAAGCCGGCAATTGTCGTGACCGAGCTGCTCGTTACCGACTTAAACGTATTGGATATAGCATGTGCCATGGCACGATTTTTGTCTCCCTCAAAACGTATTTTATTGGCCTCATAACTTTCCAAAAGGAAGATAGAATAATCCATCGTCACTCCCAATTGCAGTATCGCCGTCAACGCCTGTGTTATATAGGAAATTTCACCAAAAATAATGTTGCTCCCTAAATTATATATAATTGCCAGCCCAATCCCAAATAGGAAAATGAAAGGGGTAACAAGCGAATCCATCGCCAAAAGCAAAACAATAAGGGCCAGCGTCGCCGCTACCGCTACATAGATTGGCATTTCTGCCATAGCCAGATTCTTTATGTCCGTAACAACGCCGGACATTCCGCTGATAAACACCTGCTTTTCCACAAGGGAACGCATATTCTCAATAGCCTCCATCGTCGTATCCGCTGATGTTGTATCGTCAAAAAGAACAATCATCATCGTAGCGTTGCCATTGAACAGCGCTTTTTTGTACTTGCTCGGCAGTATTTCAGAGGGTATTGTAATACTGCCTAACGCATCATCATACCAAAGAACATCTTCCACATGTTCTACTTTCTTTATCTTCTCTTTCAAAGTAACAACATCTTTGTTCTCCATATCCTCAACAATTACCATGGAAAATGCTCCCATGCCAAACTCATCTACCATAATATCCTGTCCGGAAACGGTTTCCAATGAATTTGGAAGATAACTCAGCACGTCGTAATTAATTCGCGTCGACACATAGCCAATGACAGCCGGTACCATAAGCAGCAACGCAAAAATGATAACGAACACCTTGTTCTTTGTGAGCCATTTACCAAACTTGATTACCATCGTGCATGCCTCCTTTTTTAAATATGACCATTGGTCACTTTTACTGTATGCAAGTGTATCACAAAAATGACCATCGGTCAACCTTTTTTGTAAAAAAATTTTTTACCCTGAACATTTTTCATTTTTCCTGCATAAAATAGCCATATATATTTACTGGAGAGGCAAAGAGTTAGAGGACATTCTTTGCTTACCTTTCGGAATGGGGGTCTTATGAAAAGCGTCAATCAAATAATACATGCCTATTCTCCCCACCAACATGGTTTTCTTGGACAAAACATCGGAATTGCTATTATTGATACCGGACTCACCCCACATCCGGATTACCGCAAAAGAATTATCGGATGGTTAGACGTCCTGCATGGAAGACCCTATCCCTATGATGACAGCGGTCATGGCAGCCATGTTGCCGGAATCGCCGCTGGAGACGGCTTTCTCTCTCAGGGACGGTATCAGGGAGTTGCTCCCATGGCAAATCTCATCGGCATTAAAGTACTTAATAATAAAGGAAACGGCACCGTTTCCGATATAATGAAAGCGCTTCGATGGATACAGAACAATTACCAGCAATACGGTATTCGTATCGTAAATATCTCGATTGGCGCCAATGACCGCCAAGCCTATGATGAGGACTGCGCATTTGTGCAAAAGGTAAATGAACTGTGGGATATGGGACTTGTTGTCGTTGCTGCTGCCGGCAATCAGGGACCGGGACCGCAGACAATAAGCGCACCCGGTAATTCCCGAAAAATAATAACGGTTGGCTCCCTTCCAGAACGGCATTCCTATTCTGCCAGCCACTCCGGAATCGGTCCAACCCTTTCATGCATAAAAAAACCAGACGTCGTTGCGCCTGGTTCTCATATCGTCAGTTGTTGTCCTCCCCGTAACGGAAAATCCTACTCGTATTCAGTAAAAAGCGGTACTTCCATGTCCACCCCGATTGTAAGCGGCGCCATTGCCTTACTGCTCAGCAAATATCCCTATCTAAATCCAAGAGAAATCAAGATACGGATGAAACATTCCTGCACTGACTTAAATCTTCCGCATGAACAACAAGGGTGGGGACTGCTTCACGTTACAAATCTTCTGCGCGAAGAATGAAATGAATCTGCCGGCCGCCGGAGCCTACCGCTATATTATAAACGGCGTCAACAGCCTCTCCTTTCTCCGCTTTTATGTGGTAGGAACCCTCACCCACGTAAACCGTATAGGAACCATTTTCATCGGTCTCTGTCTGATACAGCGTTCCGTCCGCAATATTTTCGCAAATAACAGTGACGCCGGCGACCGGTTTCTTTGATGTATCTGTCACCGTGCCCACTACTTTTTTCTGGTCTACTACGCGCAGCGTAGCCGTACACTGACAGGTCCGGTTTTCATTTTCTTTATCAGTAATTGTCAGCCGGACTGTATATTCCCCGACAATGTTCGCTTTACCGCTTATTTTCCCGGTATTCTCATCCAGCTTAATTCCGGCCGGAAGATTGATTGCGGAATAGGTATATTGACTGCTTCCTCCCACCGCAGAAGCAAACTCCTTTTCTTTTAATTCATTTCCGACTAAAATAGTACTGTCTTCTGCTTTGCCTACGATTGTCGAATTGTTACCTACATATACATATATTGTCTGCCGAACGGTGCTGCCTGTCTCGTCGGTAGCTTTCAGTGTCAATTGCGTTCCTACCGTAACCGTTGTCAGCGTTCCACTAAACAATAATTGATTATTTTTTTCTTTTACCGTAATTCCCGGTATGGAGCCTGTCAATTGATAAGAAATATGGCCGCAGCAATATTCGCTGAGGTCTACAACTTTATTCCAGCTCTCTCCCACGACACCAATCCACTTCTCGTCGAGCGGACGCGTATTGCGAACATAGATTGCCTGTGTTTCCATCGTTTTCACGCCATTGCCCGGCAGAGCGGCGATGGTAACGCGCACAAAAGAATCCCGACTGACCGAATATTCCGGAGCCAATGTCAAATCATAAGTTTTATCTTCATAATTGCGCATCTGTGCAATCCGGTACTTCCGGCTGTATGTACCAAACGAATACTGTTTCCCGTCCAGTGAAAATTGAGACTCAGTCAGCCTCATTGCCTTATCGAGTACAACCCGCACGGCATTGCTGCTTAATACCTCAACCGACGCAATGCTCACGCTGTTTGTGGCAAGTACTGTTAGTTTGATACTTCCTGTTTTCTTGCTCCCCTCTACAGAAGTAGCCTTAATGGTAACGGTTCCTGCCTTTAATCCGGTCACCTTTCCGGTGCTGCTCACCTTGGCAATGGATTTATTGGACGTCGACCATGTGACTTTCTTATAACTTCCGCTTACCGGATTTACAATCGCTTTTAATGCCAGTGTATTCCCCACATAAAGCGCGTTTTTCGGCTTTTCAATTGTAATGGAAGTAACTTTTTTTACAACGTTAATCGTAATCTTTGCCTTTTTCTTTTTGTTCTTTTTTGAGGTGACGGTCACCTTGCATTTTCCTGTCTTAATTCCCTTTACATAACCGGACGAAGAGACCGTGGCAATTTTCTTATTTGAAGATTTATATTTTACTTTCTTATTAGCAGACTTATTTGGCGTCACCTTTACGGTCGTCTTTAATTTTATTTTCTTTCCCACCGCTACATGAACCGAAGAACCATAATTACTCTTTACGGTAACTTTCTTTACTTTTACTTTTGCCGATGCTTCCTGCGGTGCAGTGCAAACCAACAGCGCCATTGCCAGTAAAAGCATCCCTTTCCACATTTTTTTCATAAGAACCTCCCTTACGCTTTTTTACTTTGTTTATTAGAATACTGCTTAATTTTGTCAAAAAATTGTATTTTAGCCTGAAATTGCATTCTTTTTCAGTTTTCTTTTCAATCTGCTTTCCTGCTCCTCCGATAAAGTCATCCCCTCGGTCAAGGAATCGAACCAACCGCTAATCCTGTTTTTTCTTACACGTAAAACGGGAAGTTCATCGTTGGATATAAGAGAGAGAAGCCAGTCTTGATAGATTTCATCCCTCTCTCCCGTGATTACCGGAACATCCCCCTCAAAACAATACTTTCTCGCTCCACTCAGGCAGGTAACGCTTATTTTTTTTAAGGATTTGGGAAACTGAATAATTGACAGGTCGGGGATTGCAAATAAACTTCTGATTTCTTTTACTCCTTCCGGAAGCTTTATCTTATAGTTGCTGCCTCCGGATAAATCAAATTGGTTGGTGAGGAAAGGTTCGAGAGTAAGATAACTCACTGCTCCGTAAAAAATTTTACCATCCGCCGAGCGGAGCCAGCCGTATTCCTTTCCGGATATAAACGGATTTCTTTCATCCATATAAACCCTGTCAAAATTTACGCAGCCGGCGTTGTTCCGAAACGCATTTTCCTCTATCTCCTGTACATTTTTCCCAATGTGAATTATGTAAAGATTCCGGTTCGTAAAATAAAAATTATCGCTTCGCAAAACCGTAATTCCCTCTGGAATAGAAACCGTATCCCTGCCGGTAAGAGTAATATTTTTCCCGAGAAATGTCGCTTTCTCCGGCAGAAATGAGAGACCCATGCCCCACAGCGCATTGTCGCCGATATAGCTTACATTGGGAAATCCATGGTATGCCAGCAATTCGACTGGCGCGGCAGTGCCATCCGATTCTTCCCATTCTCTCCAGTATGTCCGCAGTCTCTCCGACGAGTTATCTATCGCAAATGCCTCTTCTTCTATTCTCTCAATTGTTTCCGGCAGCATAAAGATAACCTGAGTTTCCTTTTTTTCCATATTTTCCAAAGAAACCGTATGGGCAAATGCACGTCTGGAAACTACTTTCCAGCCCTTTTCCAGTTCAATACACATCGGCCCACAGTTTCTAAAAGCATCCTCTTCCACATAAATACCAGTGGCAAGGGAAAGCTTCCGCATTTGAGGATTCGCCTCCGTTACAAAACAGCCATTGTCCCCCAATTCAAACGCATGAGAGGCTATCCGGTTCACTCCCTCCGGCAGCACGATATCCCCACTGTAAATATCACCGGTATAACGGAAAACCGTATTTCCTTTCATCAGAAACTCGCCCTTTTGTACTGTTCCTGACAGTTCCTTTTTCCGGCAATCCGCTTCCTCAATCACACCAAATGGATTTTGCACTATCGTATAGCAGTATCCGTCCTTTTCATATACCTTTTTCTTCCTGCGGCCGGCTAAATCAACGCTCTCAACAGCCTCCCCAAAAAGGCGTTCGCATTCGGATTCTGTAGTGCAGAGGGAAATACCGCCAATATCCGTCTTCCTGTGCTTGATATTTCCCGCCAGCCGCACCCGTATACGCCATACATTACCCTCTTCGTCAGTGAGTAGGCTGCAATACTTTTTTACCGTTTCCGGTAGCTGCTTCTTTGTATTCATATACTCCATCAGGTGCACGGTCTCTTCTTCCGGCAATCCGCTCTTTCTCGCCAGTGTTCCCTGAAATTCCAATACATGGGGTTTGTCCGGTATTTGCGGTATATCAATGCGAATTTTATCTTCTTCCGGATAAATCGAACCCTTGCAGCTATTCCCCGCCGTAATATAGTAAACAGGGCCAGCCAGCCGCTGCGGTGCATAAGAAAATTCATAACCGTTGCCAATGGAATATGCGGTTGAGAGAGGAATCTCATTGTGTGTCCTCTTATTGTTTAAAGAAAAGGACAATGTTCCACTCGTAACACGATACACTTTCAACGTCAATTTCCCGTCCGCACTCTGCCACACTCCCTCATATTTGGCATACTGCTGAAAATTTTCCTTATCTCTTTTTTGTAATACATTTGTTATTACAAAAAAAACCAAAACACATAAAAAAGCTGCCACTGCCGAAAATAGAATGCGCCGCTTCCTCGCCGTCATGTGTACCCTGTTCATACTTACCGCTTCTCCCTCTTTTATTCCATGTACTCACATGCCGCCAGCGCCGCGACAGCACCATCCGCAGCAGCAGTTGCCAACTGTCGCACTGATTTTGTACGGCAGTCGCCTGCCACATAAACTCCCGGCGTCTCCGTGTTACAGTCCTCTGCCGCCTCAATATATCCTTTCTCGTCCAGTTTTACATAGTCCGCAAACGGTTCATTGTCCGGCATCTGCCCAATGGCGATAAAGACGCCGGACACTTCAATTTCCCGCGTCTCCTTTGTCTGTACGTCCTGTATCTCAACAGCCGCCAGATTCGGTTCTCCCAACAGTTGCCTGACAACCGAATTCCATACAAATTCCACGTTTTCTTTTTGACGCAGCGCATCTCCAAGTTTCGCCTCTCCCCGCAAAGCATCCCGCCGATGAATCACATATACCTTGCGGCAATAATTCGAGAGAAACATCGCATCTTCCAAAGCCGTATTGCCGCCACCGACAACAGCCACATCCCGCCCCCGGAAGAACATACCGTCACAGGTGGCGCAATAAGATACGCCAGCGCCGATAAGCGCTTCTTCACGTTCTACTCCAAGTGGACGGTTCTTGGCTCCTGTCGCCAAAATAACCGCCTTTGACTCATAACAGACTTCCTCGCCCGCAGCATTTTTAGTGTAAACATGCTTTTTTTCTCCGTTCGAATCCTCTTCCATACGGAGCACTTTCTCCTGCTTATATTCTGCCCCCAGACGGATTGCCTGCTCGTATAGATTTTTGGCGAACTCAAAACCGGAAATCTTTGCTATGCCCGGATAATTCTCTACTTCAGGAGAGTTTACAATCTGTCCGCCAAAAGATTTTTTCTCCAACACAAGAACGGATTTACCTGCCCGCACTCCATAGATTGCTGCAGACAAACCCGCTGTTCCCGCTCCTACAATTATAATATCGTACATAAGCTCCTCCCAGCCTGATAAGATAATGTCAGTTATTTGCTATTTATTACTTCAGATAAGCGCGGCTACTTCTTCTTTTGAAATGAAACCAACCGAGCGGTTCGTCTCCTGCCCTTCCTTTATTACAACTAACGTCGGAATAGACATAACGCGGAATTGCATTGCCAGCTCCTGCTGTTCATCTACATTTACTTTGCACACTTTGATATCGCTGCGTTCTTCGGCAACCTCATCGACAACCGGTGAGAGCATCTGGCACGGCCCGCACCAGGTCGCCCAAAAATCAATCAGTACCGGCTTGTCCGATTGCATCACTTCTGTTTCGTAATTTTTTTGTGTAATTTCTACTACTGCCATTTAATAATCCTCCATTCCGAAATGTTTTTTGTTTCATATCCAATCCCATAAATTGTAGCTGTTAATGGTAACTATCTATAGGATACCTTTCCTCATATTATTATATACTTTGCCCTCTTTCGTTTCAACACATTATTTTTAATTTTCTTATGAACCAAAATTATAATACTTTTCAATTGTATTGAGCAATCCCTCAAAGTCCATTTCCTGAACTTCAAAGAATTCTTCTGTATTCAAACCTGTATTCAGCATCGTCTGATACATATAAAAATCGTATATTATTGGCCCCTCTGTCCGTCCCAGTAAATTATCTCTAATCTCACCTGTTTTTGCTACCAGACACAAATATTGATAATCTTTATCTACATACTGTGTATTATTATTGGGATGCGCATATGATAAATGCTGTGTAGGAGTTAATGCTATCAGGTTCTCCAAATAATCTGCAATCATTGGAAATTCACTCGCTGGGAATATATGATGAATTTGAGTCGCCGAATCAAGAATATGTCTTTCATCAAATAACATTGTTTTTCCATCCCGATACAAGTCATTATATCTGCGCAAATTTCTTTTTGCGCGATTAATACGGTATGTCGTCATAGAATCATCCGGCGCCGGCAAAGTTATTTCATAATCACCTCTAGTCATATCTTTGGGCTTTTCAGATAAAATATCTCTCCAGTTTCTTTGGTTATACATAATCATATCTTGTGTAATAACATCCTTTGATAGATGTCCTTTTTCTGTACCACATTTCTTATATTTACAAGCCAATGGGTTTAATACTTTAGTGAAAATACGTCCACATTCAGTAGCTCCATTGATTGGCGTATTATTAATCGTAAATTGGGTATATAAATCCTTTAACTCTTTAAAACTGCTCTTGTCCTGCAATTGAAAAAAGCATTCAAACTTTCTATAAATACCGCTGTCTTTTAGTACCTTTTCGATATAGAAACAAAGAAAATTATAACTATTTCTCTCTCTAAAACTTATGTACTCCAACAATTCCTGATTAATAATGGAATAAGTATATCCGAGTCCGATTTTTTCTCCATGAATAATGCCGGCTGCATCCAACAATTTAATAGGCTGTCCAAAATACTTATCATATTCATTTGAAGCTTTCTCTGTAGGGTTCGGTTTGCTAAAAATTTGCTGAACATTCTCTACCGTATAATCACTGTACCAAATATCCTTTACCGTAAATATTTTATTCGCTTTATTACGTGTATATTCTATAATACAGTCTGATACCAGACACACAACATCCATCGTACATTTTTGGTCTATCCAACGTCCGTTATGTGTCTTTCTCACATCATAATCATGTTCATCTAAAAATTTTTGTATTGCCTTATTATCCATTCAAACACTCCTTTAATACGCCGTAGAAAAATACGCTTGTCGCATCTACATTCAAAGAACGTGTTTGGAAATTTCTTGCTATTTGATAAAACTGTCTGTACTCATCCGATGAAAAATATTCCATTTGTCTTTCTGTCAATTTCATATCTTCTTTTGGAATTAATACAGCAACAGAACCATTCACAACCACATTCTCTGTGTTACGCATTACTCTTGGCTTATACGTCATATTCGGTGTCAGGTATACATTCTGATTACCAACATACTTATACGCACTTAAAACCTCTGCTGTAGCTCTCTTAATATAGGAATCATATCCCGGTATATCAACAATCTCTTTTCCATTATCACTAATATTTCGGGACTTAAGTACACGCAAACAGTCTTCTTCTTTTGTCTGCGTTGTATTTGAATTTGTAATCTGCCTATCCCTAAAAACTGTAAACTTATCAAAATCAAGCCGTTGGGAAATACTATCAAAAAATTCATCTCTATAAATTATCCAATATGGATATGCCTTATCTGTAATATATTTTTGCTTTTGGATAATGCTTTTTTTCAACGCCAGAGATTCCACTTTTGTATTTCTCGGTTGGCCAAGTGTATCAATAAACAGACATATTGTCTCAACTAATACACCCTTGAAGCCATTCTCGCCGTAATCCTGAATACAATCTATTTTCATTCCGGAAAGCAATTCTCTTGTAACACGAAACTCCGGTGTATTTAATATGGCTTTTGGTATTATCATCGCGACATAATCCGCCATTGATATTGCTTTTTCCAAGAAAAATTCAAATGTATTTGTTGTGTTTCTATTCACATTATTCTTCAAATATTTTGTTGCATCTTTTGTTTTCAATTTTGAAAATGGTGGATTCCCAATTACTAAATCATACCTTTTCTTAAAATCATATAACAATGTATCCGCATGAATAAAATTCAATTTTACATTGGATGGAATTTTTTGTTTTTGCAGCAATAATTTAAGAATCTGCAAATTCTTTTTGTCAATATCCACTACATCAATATTAACTGTCTTATTTCCCTCGTATTTTTTGAATATAAAGGGTAGGAAATTGCCAACACCTACCGATGGTTCCAGTACACTGACTTCGTCTTTATCAAAATCAGGAAGTTGTTTATAGATTTCATTCACAATAAATTTGTTAGTGTAATATGCGGCATTATTTTCTCTTTTTGCATTCGTTAATTCTGCTATCCTTGCCAGCGAAGCACTCCCCAGATTAAGTGGATTATCCAAGATAAACTGCATCAAATTTTCAGTTTTTAATAATTCATACTCTTCTATGGTTTTCCCAACCATAGCGCTTGTAAAATGCTTCTGTATCATAAAATCTCTTATGTTGCAGGCAATCTGAAAAAAGATTTCCGTAGGAACTGCTTCACCAATACTTTGTCTAATCTTTATTTCTTCTTTTTTGAGTAATGCACTCTTACTTCTTTCCGACATGGCATTAAGTTCTTCCGATGATTTATCAATCCACCTGAAATCGCTGGGAATAGTCATAATTTTCATAAGTTCACGTATAGAGAATACTCGGTCTTCTTCCGGATGAATGGTGTTCTGACTTGCAAGCAAATCGTTTCTTGTATGAATGCATGGTGCAACTTTATCCCAGTACTGACGCGTATATTTATCACCGTTTTTGCGAATATTGGGCACAATTTCACCGTCCACCATCTTATGTGGGCGCTTTAATTCATCCGCATTATCAAAAGCGCACTCCCCCTCTTTTAAATCATGAATCCAACAACGCATCTGTTCCGGATATGTCCTGAAAGCATGATAAAAATCTGCCGGGCATATTTCCCCCCATTCAAGTTTTGGCATATTACCTATTACTTGTCTCAAACTCTTTTCTTCTACATAAGCAGGATACATTTCAATCGGTGTAACATACTCCGACATTTCTTTGCTTACACCAATAACAACCGTACGCGTTCTTGAAGAATTTGAACCATAATTTTTAAAATTCAAAATTTTGCTGGCAATCGTATACTTGTCATTCAATTCTTCAAAAATTACTTGTCCTATTTTTTTAATTGTTCCATCCGGCGCTGTACAACCTGTTTTCATGAAAGCAGCCACGTTTTCAAAAATGAAGAATCCGGGGTTAATCTTTTGAATTAAATGTATGGACTCTACTACCAAACTATTTCTCACTATTTCATTTTTAGTCTTTTTATGATTGGCAACGGACATACCCTGGCAAGGTGGTGTTGCAATCAAAACGTCAACCCTATGATTTCCCAGTTTTTTCCACTTTTTTATCTCCGCAAAAATTTTGTCTTTCGTTTTATCCGTAGTAATATCATCACAAATATATCCCGACTCATATTTACATTTATTATTAAATTTTTGAACATTCAATCTTCTTTCTATTAACTCATTTGTAGCTATACATTCAAAGCCTGCTTTCTTAAATCCAAAGCACCCGACTCCGGCACCACTAAAAAGACTTATATATGTTAATGTTTTATCTTTTAACATTCCATCACACCTCGTCCTTAATCTATACTCATTATATTCATTAATCGGAATAATTGCAAGCATTTTCACCAAACATTTGTTCTTTTTTCTTCTGCATTAATTTTCTATCCATTCCTCCAATTCCTCCTGCATCCGCCCTATTTCCCTTTGCAAATCTGCGGCCGAGAGCAGACGGCAGCCGGCGCCGCGAATGATAATCTGCTCCATGCCGTCCGATGTCGCCACCGTAATCTGATACTTTTTACTATTTTCATGGGCAAATCTTTCAATATAACAGTCCGCCGTTTCCGCTTCTTTTGTATAAACGACATGAATATTGTGATAATCCATCACCTCTGTCTTGTGATTTTGTACGCGGTAAGCATCAAACACTAAAATCACTTCACATTTCCGGTATCCCTGATAATTGCACAAAATGTCCATTAACTTGTCCCTTGCCGCCGCAATATCCGTCTTTGCCAGTTCACGAAGTTCCTCCCATGCAAAAATGATATTGTAACCATCCACAAGTAAATATTTTGTATCCGGCACGCTTTTCTTCCGCGGCTTTGCCAGTCCCTCCGGTTTATCGGCTACGGAGCGCACCCGTTTGGCAGAAATCCCTTTATGAGAAACGGGCCCGCTCTTGCGGTTCGCATACATTGCCCGCTCTAAAATACCATCAATCTCTTCCGTATCTATCCACTCTTCTTCACGTGACGTACTGCGCTCTGCCCTCTCTTGTTCCCCGTTGTCATCCGCTGAAGTTCTTCCCTTTCCCGTGTCAATATGCATATAGCTGCGCACTTCATTCCACGGAATGGTGATACCCGCTCCGTGAGAACAAAAGACCGATGATGACGGATTCTCTGTGTCACTCTCCGGCTCATACCGCATTCTCTGTATGACCTCATCAGCATTATGGCATGGACGATAACCTGAAAGTGAACAGGACAAATGCCCCTGCCCTTTTGTATAGGCGGCCACTTCCCGCGGATATCCCCGCATGGTACTGACCGGAGCCTCTCCTGTCAAAATCGAAACACCTGCCGCTGACTGCTCCAGTGTAAACGACCCCGACAGCCTCTCCATATCACTCATCGCACGGCCCACATAAGATTCTGGCAGTTCAAGGCGATATTCATAATACGGCTCAAGAAGAACCGACTCCGTCTGCATTAATCCCTGTCGTACCGCACGGTATGTCGCCTGACGAAAATCTCCGCCCTCCGTATGCTTCAGATGCGCCCGCCCCGCAATAAGCGTAATAATTACATCGGTAAGCGCGGAACCGGTGAGAACTCCCTTGTGTTCCCTCTCTGACAAATGCGTAAAAATTAATCGCTGCCAGTTTCGGTCAAGCAAATCCTCGCTGCACTCCCCCCTAATCTGAATACCGCTTCCCGGCTCTCCCGGCTCCATCCACAAGTGGACTTCGGCGTAATGCCGCAGCGGTTCAAAATGTCCGACTCCCTCTGCCGGCCGGCTGATAGTCTCTTTGTAGACAATATTTCCCGTGCCAAAACATACCTGTACGCCAAATCGCTCCAAGATAAGATTCTGTAATATCTCGATTTGTACCTCACCCATCACCTGCACTTGAATTTCCTGAAGTTTCTCATTCCATACCACGTGCAGCTCCGGCTGTTCCTCTTCCAGTTCACGCAATTTTGGCAGAAAAACTGCCGCATCACATCCCTCCGGCAATTCGACGCGATAGGTAAGCACCGGATTAAGCACCGCGCTTATTCCCTCCGTTTCACTGCCAAGCCCTTGCGCGGGATAGGTTTTCAAAAGTCCCGTCACCGCACAAATAGTTCCTGCTCCCGCCTCGGGTACACTCTCATAACGCTCCCCCGAATAAATGCGGATTTGATTTACCTTTTCTCTACATCCCTCTGCCACTTCCACTTCCATGCGGGGTCTCAATACCCCTCCCGTGACTTTGAGATACGTCAGCCGGTTCCCCGCCTCGTCTCTGGCAATCTTAAACACCCTCGCAGCAAACTCTTTCTTATATTCTTTGGCTGTTGTTAATGTATCAAGCGCCTGCAGCAGCTTCTCGATTCCCTCGAGTTTTAAAGCCGAGCCCAAAAAACACGGAAACAGTTTCCCATCAGCAACAAGGGAGGGTATAGTATCCGCAGAGACATCCCCGTCCTCTATATATTTTTCTAACAATGCCTCGTCGCACAGGGCAATTTCTTCTTTGCACTCCTCTGTTTCCGGATTCATGCAATTTACAATATTGGTGGACAATCTCTCTTTTAACTGAAGCATAATAGAAGAAATGTCCGTTCCTTTCTGGTCCATCTTATTGACAAAAAGAAACGTCGGCACCTTGTACCGCCGCAGCAGACGCCACAGTGTCTGCGTATGAGCCTGAACACCATCCGCAGCGCTGATGACAAGCACCGCATAATCAAGCACTTGCAGGGTGCGTTCCATCTCCGCTGAAAAATCAACATGCCCCGGCGTATCCAATAACGTAATCTCCGTACCGCTAAATGAAAATACCGCCTGCTTGGAAAAAATAGTAATGCCTCGCTTCTTTTCTAACTCATAAGTATCTAAATAGGCGTCTCCCTTATCGACACGCCCAAGAGAACGGATTTTCCCCGCTGTATACAGAAGACTTTCGGATAATGTAGTTTTCCCCGCATCAACATGCGCTAAAAGTGCAATACTAATCTTCTTTTCTTTATGTTGCGGCGTATTTTCTGATGCTTTGCCCATCAAAAATGCCCCTTTCTATCGTCTATAATGAGACCATTATAGCATAGAAAGGGGCAGACTTCTATCGAAAATCTTTCACTTCTTTTCCATTCACATACACGGTGGCGACACGCTCCAAATCTATCGGCTCCGCAAAGCTGAACTGATTCCAGTGGGAAACCGTCCCGCCGTCCACATTTTCATTATATGTTGTCCATGCCGTCTGGTCTCGTCCCTCATCAAACAACACAGATTTTCTGCCATCTTTGTCCGCTGCTTCTACGGTTCGCACCGGAGTATTTTTCTCTCCCTCCTTACACTCGCTAACCATCATAATACCGAGTGAACTTATCCAAAGATTCGTATTGTTATCAATAAAATATTTTTTTGCCTGCGATTCACTGTGGATTTTGAAGCTGTACGAATCATTCGTGACCTCATCGGTTATTTCCAAGCCCGTGCCGCCCTCCGACAGTTCAAAGGACATGCATGCAAGCAGCGTCTTTCCTTTTTTTTGAGCCCGTCCGCTGACGCCGCCACCGCCTTTGGTAGAAAAGATAAAACGCCGTCTTCCCGGCTCTTCTTCCGGATTAATCTCTTCCCCGAAATCTAAAAACAGGGATATATCTTTATCGCACAAAATTTCTCCCCTGTCATTCTCAATCTCAAAGACAGCGTAGCCGATTTTTGTCTCTTTCTCAAAAATGGATTCTTTCATCGTCACTTGATAATCGCCTATCTGCACCCGCTGTTCACCGATATCAACAAGTTCTGCCACATACTCTCCGCCTCTGCCGCCAAACATCATTTCCACAATCGTAGAGCCCGTAAAGGCAAATGCCGTCGTGTTTGAGAGGACAAAAAAGAAGACGAAAACCGCCGCAACCTGCACAATCCGCTTACCATATGTCTGTTTTCTGGTCTTCTTGCACTTTGCCGCAATTTCATTTGCATTTCCCTCTTTCATGGCCAATAGCTTCTCTTCCAGTTTCTTGTTCACGGGAATCTTGTCCATTACATTCTGTATTTTCTTTTTATCATTCATATTTCCACTCCCTCTCTAAAATATTTTTCAATTTTTCTCGTGCTCTTTGTAATCTTGTTTGAATTGTCGTCTCCCGCACACCGGTTATTTCACCTATTTCCCGTATTGAATATTCCTCATAATAGTAAAGCAATACGACAACACGGTATTTGTCAGGCAATTTGCGGATTGCCCCGAATAAATCTGCCTGCTCTTTCTGCTCCCAAGCCAAATCGTCCGGCATTTTTTCTCTTTTATGCCACCGGCTCTTCATCAAATCTCTAGCGTAGTTGACAGCTACCTGATATAACCAGTTTTTGACATGCTGCTGCGATTCAAACTTCTTATCTGTCTCCAACAACCGCAAATATGCGACTTGCACGACATCTTCTGCATCTGATGAATTTTTGCAGTAACCATAAATGAAACGATATAACTTTTCATAATATGTGTGTACTAACAACTCATATTCATCCCGTACGTGATACATTTCTCCACTCCCTTCATTTTGTATTCACTTATATTACGATAAAAGACGAAAAAAATCACAAAAAATAGAGAAGTTTGTGAATTTTCTTTTTTACTTTTGCATTTCCTCAAAAACAAAAGGACGGGGGTTCATTCCTGCCGTCCTCTTATTATAATTGCTCTTTAACTGTCTGCATACATCGAATACACCGCATAACACACAAATCTAATAATTTTCTATATTGACACATCAATTTTGTTACTTTTATCTTCTTTCACATTGCTCCAGTCAATCTCATTTATCTTTTTGAGAAGGTCGTCCACAGAAGATGCCTGAATAGTGATTTTCTTTTTAGAAACGTTATTTTTTCTATTCGTATCTTTCTTTGCCGTCTTCTTTTCCTCTGCACGCTTCTCTCTAACTTTTTCAATATGCTCTTTCTGCTTATCCATCGTCTTTTCTAATTCAGCAAATATGGACATTGTACCATCTTTATTAAAGGAAATGCCTATTTTTGTTATCTCTCCTTTATCCGATGTATTTCCAAAAGCTGATTCAAAACCGAACTGCTGATTAATCCGTTCCGACATACGGAGCGCGCCTTGCACACGTTCCATATACTCCTTTGCGTATTTTTCATCGGACGCCATCTTTTCAAGCTCTTCACTCGAAAACAAAACAGAGACTTCTTTGGTGCAATGAGAAAGAACTTCTTTGGCATTGGCCCCCTTATCAAAATCAGCCACCACAAAATCCATATCGCTGTATGTTTTCCTCAAATTCTCCAAAAATGCCTGCGCCCTGTTGGAAAGCTGCGGCTGACGGGCACTATTTGTCTGAGCAGCCGTTTCAGATTCTTTCACAGTTTTACTTTTTACCCTCTCTGCACTATTTTTCTGTTTCTGCTGAACTGTGTTATTATAGTATTGAGAAGCGGTATAATTGCCATCAATTACGTTCATAATCAAATCCTCCCTGAAAATTATTATGAAAAACCTTTATATTGTTATGCTTATAATATTCTTACTACAAAACAAACAATTTGCCATTTCTATAAACAAACCTACCAAGCTCGTATTCACTTGTTCCCCCTCTCTCGATTAATTGTCTTATGTGGTCATAAAAATCTGCCTGAGATTGATAGTTATGTTTCTTATATACTTCGTCCGGCAAACCGAAAATACTCCCATCCTCTGCTATGGATAAATCCTCAATCCTCGAACTTTCGCTAAAAACCATATTATGCTCTTTCACAAAAATCCAGCAGCCTTGCTACCACCAACATTATCACTTATATATAATATCGTACCATTTCTATCATAAATAAAGTACGTTTGCACCAAGTACAATTTTTTTGCACCAAATATATCCGCAATGAAATTCTCTAACCCGCAGGACGTACGATATACTAAATATATTTCCTCACAATCTTCCTCACGGATGGGAGGTAAGATGCGCCAAAAAGATTTAGATGATTTAGCAATTGATAGAGATTATACAAATCCCGTCGATTTTCATAACCGGACTGCATCGGGAATACCTCTTTATACGCCGCATAAAAGACAGCAGGGAAACCTCCAAAGAGTTCTGTCATGGCAAGGTCTGCCTCAGCATGGCCGACGTAAACTGCGGGGTCAATCAGCCATGCTTTTCCATTGTCTCCTGCGATGACATTTCCCGACCACAAATCACCGTGCAAAAGCGACGGATGCTCCGGCTCTACTAAATAGTCTTCCAAATGCTCCATCCATTTGCCAATATTTTTACGCTCCGATTCTGTAAAGTAATTCGCCGCATCAACAAACTGGGGTGTCAGACGACAGTCCCGAAAAAACGGAATCCACTTATCATGCGGCGTATTAACCTGCTTGCGTGCACCGATGTAATTATCCTGAAAAAAACCGTAATTTCCTTTGGAAATCAGTTCTGCCGTGGGCACTTGGTGCATCACCGCCAACTGGCGCCCAAGTGTTTCCCAATAATTCGCAACACGACTATCTCCCGTAATAAAATCCATTAACAAAAAAGCATAACCGCCCCTGCCCTCATCTACCCCGCTACAAAGAATGCGCGGTGTACCGATGGCCTGTGTCCTGGCGATTGCCTGCAATCCTACGGCCTCGCACATAAAAAATGACACGTTTTCTCTAGCATTTGATTTCATAAAAAGACGTGTGCCATCCGACAATTTCAATCCATACGCATCATTTATGTCGCCGCCGCTAATTCGGGAAGTCTGTACAACCTTTTTGTCCGCGCCATACAATTCCGTAATTGCCTGTTCCAGCGAAGTGTAATGTGGCAGTGTGACTGATATCATATATGAGTCCTCCTGTTCTAAACCCTGATGGGGGTGTCAAAAGTCCTTTGACACCCCCATCAGGAATTTTATACATCTAACATTTCACCGCAGTTTACTGAACAGCGTCTAACGCCTGTGCAATATCTGCAATTAAATCCTCTTTATCCTCCAGTCCGCAAGACATACGAATCAGTCCTGCCGGAATACCGGCTGCCTCCAACTGGGCATCGTCCATCTGGCGGTGTGTCGAGGTGGCAGGATTTAGACAACAGGTTCTCGCATCTGCCACATGTGTCTCGATAGCGGCCAGCTTGAGATTTTTCATAAACGCTTCCGCCGCCTTACGTCCTCCCTGCAGTTCAAAGGAAACTACGCCGCAGCCGCCCTGCGGCATATACTTCTTTGCCCGTTCATAATAAGGACTACTTTTCAGTCCCGGATAATTTACTTTCGTTACTTTCGGATGCGCTTCCAAAAATTCAGCAACCGCCAGTCCATTTTCCACATGACGGGGCATGCGCACATGCAGAGACTCTAAGCCGAGATTAAGAATGTATGCGTTCTGCGGTGACTGAATGCAGCCGAGATCGCGCATGAGCTGAGCCGTACATTTGGTAATAAAAGCTCCTGCCTGCCCAAACTTTTCGGCATAGGTAATACCGTGATATGATTCATCCGGTGTACACAATCCCGGGAATTTATCCGCATGCGCCATCCAGTCAAAGTTTCCGGAATCTACGATGGCGCCGCCTACTGCTGCCCCGTGTCCGTCCATATATTTTGTTGTCGAATGTATCACAATATCCGCTCCCCATTCAATCGGACGGCAGTTCACCGGCGTCGGGAAAGTATTGTCCACCATCAGAGGCACTCCATGTGCATGAGCTGCTTTGGCAAACTTTTCAATATCCAGTACTGTCAGGGCCGGATTGGCAATTGTCTCACCAAAAACAACTTTTGTGTTTTCCTGAAAGGCATCGTTTAATTCCTCTTCCGTACAATCCGGAGATACAAAAGTTACGTCTACCCCCATCTTCTTCATCGTCACCTCAATCAAATTGAAAGTGCCGCCATAAATACTTGAAGACGAGACAATATGGCTTCCATTCTCGCATATGTTGAATAATGCAAAGAAATTGGCCGCCTGACCGGAAGAGGTCAGCATAGCTGCCGTACCGCCCTCCAATTCGGCAATTTTGGCCGCCACAAAGTCATTTGTCGGGTTTTGCAGACGGGTATAGAAATACCCCTCGGCCTCCAAATCAAACAACGCCCCCATATCCTCACTCGTATCGTATTTAAACGTTGTCGACTGGATAATTGGGATTTGCCTTGGCTCGCCATTTCCCGGCGTATATCCTCCCTGTACACATTTTGTATTTATTTTGTAATCGCTCATCGCTTCCTCCTTTTTTGTTTTGCGAAGCTTCGTTGCCAAAAAGGGGCAACAAAAAAATGTGCCCCTTATCAGTCAGCTTTTTACTTTATTCACAAAGGAAATCGTCTACTTTACAATTCCAAGTATATCCTCTGCCTTTTTAACTTCGTCCTCCGTCGGTGTGCGGACACCCTCCAACGGATAATCTACACCGAGATTTTCCCACTTAAACAATCCCAATGTGTGATAAGGCAGCACTTCTACCCGACTGACCGACTTCCATCCGTCTATTTTCTTACGAAGCATACGAAGTCCCTCTTCATCGTCCGTAAGTCCCGGAACGAGAACATGACGAATCCACATCTCATTTCCGTGTGATGCGATATAATCTCCCATCGCCAATATATTGGCATTCGTATGTCCGGTCAGCTTCTTGTGCTTTTCTTCTTCCATTTCTTTTATATCAAGCATAAAAAGGTCTGTTACTTCTAAAAGTTTATCAAACTTTTCTAAATATTCCGGCTCTTCTGTAAATGGATTGCCGCTTGTATCCATCGTCGTATGGATGCCCTTTTCCTTTGCCAGACGGAAAAACTCCGTAACAAAGTCAATCTGTAAAAGCGGCTCTCCTCCACTCACGGTAATACCGCCATTATTTCCCCAATAAGGCTTGTACCGCATCGCTTTCTTAAATGCTTCTTCGGGTGTAAATTCTCCTACTCCTACGCCGTTCCCAACATCCAGAGTCCAGGTCTCCGGATTATGGCAATACTGACATCTCATGTGACAGCCTTGCAAGAACAAAACGTAACGGACCCCCGGCCCGTCAACCAGGCCGAAGGTCTCAATAGAATGTATCTTACCTATTGTATTACTCATTACAGACTCGCATGACAGGTACGAGCAATAACATCGTTCTGCTGTTCCTCTGTCAAGTCAATGAACTTAACCGCATAACCGGATACACGGATTGTAAAGTTCGCATACTCTTCTTTCTCAGGATGTGCCTGAGCATCCAAAAGTTTATCTGTACCGAATACATTAACGTTTAAGTGGTGTGCTCCCTGATCGAAGTATCCGTCAAGAACCTGTTTCAGGTTGTTGATTCTCTCTTCTTCCGTATGGCCCAATGCATTTGGATTCATTGTCTGTGTATTAGAAATACCATCCAATGCCCAGTGATATGGGATTTTAGCAACTGAGTTCAAGGAAGCTACCAAACCATTCTGTTCAGCACCATAACTTGGTGATGCACCCGGAGCAAATGGAGTAAATGCTTTTCTTCCATCCGGCAATGCACCTGTAGCCTTACCATATACTACGTTTGATGTAATTGTCAAAATAGATGTCGTAGGCTCAGAGTTACGGTATGTGTGGAACTTCTTAATTTTTGTAAGGAATGTATCAAGAAGCCATACACCAATCTCATCCGCGCGCTCGTCATCATTACCATATTTAGGGAATTCACCCTCTGTCTCAAAGTCAACTACAATGCCATCTTCGTTACGGATTGTCTTAACCTTAGCATATTTAATAGCGCTAAGAGAATCGATAACGTGTGAGAAACCAGCAATACCTGTCGCAAAAGTACGACGAACATCGGTATCAATCAATGCCATCTCAGCAGCTTCATAGTAATACTTATCATGCATATACTGAATCAAGTTCAGGATATTTACATACAAGCCTGCCAGCCAATCAAGCATACGGTCATAGCTTTCCATCACTTCATCATAATCTAAGTACTCAGAAGTAATCGGTCTGTAAGCAGGACCAACCTGATCAAACTCTTTCTCATCCACACCACCGTTGATGGCATACAACAAAGCTTTGGCAAGGTTTGCTCTAGCCCCGAAGAACTGCATCTCTTTACCTGTCTGTGTAGCGGATACACAGCAGCAGATGGAATAATCATCGCCCCATACCGGCTTCATTACATCGTCATTCTCGTACTGGATGGAACTTGTACGGATGGAAATATCTGATGCGTATTTCTTAAATGTCTCTGGCAAATCGGAAGAATAAAGTACTGTCAAGTTTGGCTCAGGAGACGGTCCCATATTCTCTAACGTATGCAGGAAACGGAAGTCTGTCTTTGTAACCATGGAACGTCCGTCCATACCAATACCAGCAACTTCCAAAGTAGCCCATACCGGGTCTCCGGAGAACAACTGGTTATAAGATGGTATACGAGCAAACTTAACCATGCGGAATTTCATTGTCATGTGGTCAATCAATTCCTGTGCTTCTGTCTCTGTCAAGATGCCTTTCTTCATATCTCTTTCAATATAAATATCAAGGAATGTGGAGATACGTCCTACGGACATTGCCGCACCATTCTGTGTCTTAATGGCAGCTAAGTAACCAAAGTACAACCACTGTACTGCTTCTTTTGCATTTGCAGCCGGCTTAGAAATATCATATCCATAAATCTTAGCCATCTCTTTCATGCCTTTCAACGCACGAATCTGTTCGGACAACTCTTCACGGAGACGAATGATATCATCAGTCATCATTCCGCAGCCACAGTTTGCTTTGTCCTGCTCTTTCTGCTCAATCAGGTAATCAATACCATACAGAGCAACACGGCGGTAATCGCCTACGATACGACCACGTCCATAAGTATCCGGCAAACCGGTTACGATATGGCTGTGACGAGCTTTTTTCATCTCTGGTGTATAAGCATCAAAAACGGCAGCATTATGAGTTTTATGATACTCGTTAAAAATCTTCTCATATTTTGGATTTGGCTCATATCCGTATGTTGTACAAGCCTGCTGTGCCATCTTGATACCGCCAAAAGGCATGAATGCACGTTTCAAAGGCTTATCTGTCTGAAGACCAACAATCTTCTCAAGGTCTTTCATATCTTCATTAATATATCCGGGACCATATGCTGTTAAGCCAGATACAACCTCTGTCTCCATGTCAAGCACGCCGCCTTTAGCACGCTCTTCTTTCTGCAATTTCTGCAATTCACCCCAAAGTTTGTCAGTAGCCTCGGTAGGGTCTGCCAAGAAGCTCTCATCGCCATCATATGGAACATAGTTCTTCTGGATAAAGTCTCTTGTGTTCACTTCTTCCTTCCATATAGAACCTTCGAAACCTTCCCATTCTTTGAAATTAACCATTCTTTATGGCCTCCTTCTCTTTAATAGTTTTACTTTTGTTTTCATTTGTAATCATAACACTTTCTTCTAGCGATTGCAACCCCTTTTTTAGGAATCATTCCTATTTTTTACAATTTTTTAGTAATCCCTTATTTCACGCATAACCATCACCCCGGATACTGCCGCCGCAAGGCAGTCCGCCACCGGTCCAGCGTACATAATTCCATCAATCCCCATAAAGAGAGGAAAGAGTATCAGAAGCGGCAGCAAAAAGATAATTTGCCTTGTCAGGGCCAGAAAACTTCCCGTCTTTGCCTTGCCAACTGCCGTGAAAAAATTGGATGAAATCGGCTGCAGAAAATTGACGAAAGTAAAGAACAGGAAGATATGGAAATAGTTCACGGAAAAGGTAAAGTATAAATCCGACCCCTGTCCGAATACAGATATAATCTGTCGTGGAAAAATCTGAAATGCCAGAAATGCCAAAACTGACAAAACAGCCCCCGCACTGACCGCTTTCCGGTACGCCTCTTTCACTCGCTTTTTCTTACCCGCCCCATAATTGAAACTGGCAATCGGCTGCAAACCCTGTGACAATCCAATAATAAAAGACATAAAAATCATATTTACTTTTGAAATAATACCGGAACAGGCAATCGGGATATTTTCTCCATATACCGATTGCGCTCCATAATATTTGAGCGACTGATTCATAATAATCTGCACAATCATCATGGCAACCTGATTACTGCAAGGCGCCATTCCAAGAGAGGCAATGCGTTTCACATATGCCGCTCTTATCCGAATATTCTTCCGTCCGATTTTAACACTCTGGCAATGGGCAAGAAACCATGCCGCCATACAGCCGGAAACAAACTGCCCGATAATGGTAGCAAGCGCCGCTCCGGTCATTCCCATATTGAGGCCAAAGACAAATGCGGCGTCCAGTATTGTATTGATAACTGCTCCTGTCAGATTGCAGAGCATTGTTATCTTTGGTCTTCCATCGGCACGAATCAAATGGCCGCCACCGGTAGATAACAGAAGAAAAGGAAATCCAATGGCAGTCACTCGCGTATATTCCAAAGCATATGGGAGAACATCGGCCGGAGAGCCAAAAAACAGGAGAAGCGGGCGCGTAAACAACTCGGTAATCACTGCCAGCACTACACCACATAGCACTAACAGTACTGCCGCATTTCCTATTATATTGACCGCGCGTTTCCGGTTGCCGCCCCCCATCGCCAGATTAAACGCCGAAGAACCTCCGATTCCCAATAAGAGCGCCAAAGCCAGACAGGAAGTCGATAACGGAAATGCAATATTGGTTGCCGCATTTCCCAATTCTCCCACCCGCTGACCGATAAAGAACTGGTCAACAATATTATATAACGAACCTACGAGCATTGATACAATGCTCGGAAGCGCAAACTTTCGCAACAAAGAATTGATTTTTTCCTCACCCAGCGGATTGTATTTTGCTGTCTTTTCCATTTCTGTTTCTCCTATTCTAATCTCTAATCATCCGTAGCTGATGCATCTCCATGAATGGAAATCTTCTCACCTAAGTAAGTTGGTTTCTGCTGAAACAGATTATAAACAACATCTTTTGTTCTGGCAAAATTTTCTCTAAAATCCCGAACCCACTGTCCTCCATAAACGACATCCTCTGCCGGCATGCCATACGCCTCAAAAATCTCACCCGCCCCCAATACTAAAATGCAATCTGCTTCCGGAATTTCTGCCATCTGTGTCTCTTCATATATATATTGTTTCATTCCATACTTAACAAAGGCACTGCCGCCAAAAACGATACTACCGCCTAGTATTCCCAACGCCAGAAGAATCATAAGCGTACGTTTAAGTCCTTTGTGTTTTCCATTACAAATCTTCATCTAAGCCCTCCCTTTAAGAAAAAGGTGACCCGCATCCATGACGAGCCACCTCTCATTTCTCTGTCCGTTAATTTTCTCCTGAATATCAGCAGAATAAGCAAGCCTTATAACTTGAAGTTTAACAATGGTATAACTGATGTCGCATAGAAAATCAAATAAATGATACCGCCGACAATACCTACTAAAGAACATGCCACACCGGCTATCGCCATACCACGCCCCGGTCTGTTTTCTTTAAGTGCCAAAGCAGAAAGAATGACACCGACAATGCCACAAATAATACCTATAAGTCCACAACAGACAATAGAAACAATACCTAATACCATCCCTGCAATCGACATTCCCATACTGCCCTCCTGCTGTGGCTCTCCCATATTATTCATAGGATTTGCATTATACATATTTTCGTCCATTCGAATCCCCCTCTCATTACAATTCATAAAATCACTAGAATCTAATTTTACCATATCTGCCGGCTCTCTGCAATTCTTTTGTGATTTTAGTTTTGCTCCAGACTATTTTTCCGCATATATTTTTAACCTGCGGAAAGTTTCAAAATAAGTTCCATCCGGCTGCCGTGTCTTTTTAATCATCTCTGCGATAACCTCATCGCGAAAAATCTCTTTTACGTTATCGGGCAGGCATTTAAGAAACGGAACAATACAAGGCTGGTCTATCCATCTTATCATTTCCGCCTCGTCAGAAAAATACCTGTCCCTGTTCACTTCCGTAATTGTAACATCCGAAAAGCCAATTGAAGATATCAATTTTTCATATTGGGATTTTGACGGCATGAACCACGGCCACTCGAAAGTTCTGAAATATTCTGCAAATTTGACATCCGCTATTTTTTTCCGAGTAACATCAATAAAATTGGCACAATTACCGGCACCGCCGAAATCCCATAATATTATCCCTTGAAACTTTAATGCCCGATATGCATTTTCCAATAAACGTTTATGGTCTTTAATCCAGTGAAGGGCTGCATTTGAAAAAATAATATCAAATTCATTCTCATAATCTATTTGGTTAATATCCACTTGTTGAAATTCGATATTATCTTTTATAATGCCTTTCGCCGTTTCTATCATCCCCATTGACGCATCAATACCTAACACTTTTCCATTTGGTACTGCCAGAGATAATTGTTCTGTCAGGACGCCATCTCCGCAGCCTAAATCTAATATCCGTTCATTCCCTCTAAGTTTAAGTTCTGAAATTAATGTATTTCCCCATTCCTTTTGATGTGCGGAAGCCTTTTTGTACTTTTTTCCGTCAAATTCAAATACATTCATATAACAGTACCTCCCCTTTTTATTTTCAATATCCGCTCTCCTCATGTCATCCACGTATAATGATAAACATAAAGCGCAACATTTTTTACAACTGCCTGAAGTACAACAATTCCCAATCCGGCAAAAACATAGGCCACATGAAATTTCATATAGTTATATTTGCCTTTCGTGAGCAGATAAATCCATCCCCGTATGACATAAACGCTATAAAAGACAATTACATACATGACGGCTACGTTATAGTATAAACTCTGTAGCAGACGCCCATGCAAAACAGCCATCACTGCTCTCGTTGCACCGCATCCGGTACAGTACATACCAACGTGCTGCCTCACAAAACAGGAGGGCGTTGATTGCTCCAAAAAATCAGGCGCAATCCTGTCGATAATCCAAACGGCAAGCAGCAGGATAAACATAATGTTTCCGATTATCCAGATGGGACGTTCCTCTCTCCATCCCCCATCAGGCCTTTTCTCCAACATTATCACACCTCCCCCTGCGAGCGAAGATGTACAAGCACATATTCACAATGCTCACCAGTGCGAATCGGAAAACGCCACCCCGCCACACCAGAAGATACAATGGCACGGCAGGTTCCCCTGTGATACATTCCATAATTCAAAATACCGGCCGCCTCGGAAATAATTCCTACCGGCCAGACCTGTCCGGCATGTGTGTGGCCGGACACTTGTAAATCGACGCCCTGCGCACCATTTTCCCCGACCTCAATCGGCTGATGGTCAACCAATAGAATAAATTTCTTCTCACGCTCTTTCTCTGATAAACCGGCAAAAATCTCTTCTGAACTCTTGCGATTTGCCTTGCCGCTCCACGCCGCATCATCGCGACCGGCCAAAATCAAATCATCCGTCACCGACACATACTTGTCCCTCAAAATCTGTATCCCATTTTTCTCAATAACCGCCTGCAATTGTTCATCGGTATAAGTGCGTTCTGACGTATATGGCTGTCTATCATGGTTTCCATAGACAAAGTAGATGCCATACTTATTTTCCAGCTTACCAAACATGGCAAACACTTCCTCCAGCTTTTCTCTCGATGTTCCCTCTTCTACAATATCTCCCCCGAGAATGATAAAATCCGGATGGCATGCGTTGATTTCTTCAATTTTATTCTGTAAAACAGAGGGATTCTGTATCGTGTCATAGTGTACATCCGTGAGCAGCACCACATCATAATCCCCGATTGGCTTCACCGTAGTTACGTTATATTCGGTTTTCTGAATATGATTCATGTTGTAAAAACCATATCCCATAACAAGCGCAAACAGAACGATTGGCACAACACCCATACGATAGATTCGGTGCAGGATATCATAAAACTTTGTCTCTTTCCATTTTCGCAGAAGCCGTCGCAAAACAAACGCAATTCCATCCAGCAAAAGGAACATAGCCAGAAAATGCAGGATAAACATAGCCGCTGTGTTCCACGTATTCCGACAAAGATAGCCGATGCCAACGGCCGCAATAACCCGAAGAATGCGTACCCACCATTTTGTTGGTGTACCTCCATAAAAGGTAATGAAAGAAGCCGATTTGACATATACATAAAAACCTGTCAAAAACATTATTAAAAGAAATAAAAAAATATTTGCAAAATAAAACATCTCCCCATACTCCATTTCCTGTTGTTTATGCCCAAAAAACTTAATCTGGCAAAAATAGTGTAACATATTTTTTATTCGCAGGCTATTATAATTTAGATTATAATGACATAAGAGGACGGGCTGTCATACTTCCCGTCCTCTTGTCATATCTGCTTTTCTATTTCTCTATCTTTATCCTAAGCTTTCGTTTACATCCGTTTTTGGCAAATACATAAATCGTGCAGCTTCCGATTCCCTTTGCCTTTATCTTTCCGCCTGCCGTTACCGTTGCTATCTTCTTATTGCTGCTCATATAGCGGAATTCTTTCGTATGCTTCACGGAGAGCTGCTTCTTCCGCTTATTGTACAGCACGGCTTTTGGACGGAGCTTTACACTACCCCCTTTCTTCATCGTATAAGAAATTTTCTTTAACTTAATGTTTTTGACGTTCGTATACTTCCTGCTGTCTTTCCCCGCAACATGGATGTTCATGGTTTTGGCGAGAGTAATCTTTTTCCCGTCTTTCCATTGATACGCCCTGACATACAATTTATAATTCTTTTTCGTATTTAGCTTTTTGCCGTTTATCTTCTTAATGGTAAGTGTTGTCTTTTTACCGCCCTTAACTTGTTTCAGCGATTTTTTGCCAAATTTCTTTCCGCAGTACTGCACATAGACGTCGTAACCGTCAGCGTCGTTTACCCTGCCCCATGAAATTTGAAGTTTCTTTCCTTTCTGTTTCCCTTTCAGATTAGAATGTAACTTTACAATATTGTCGGATAACTTATCCCCTGTTATGTCAGGCTTCGGCGTCAGGGTCGGTGTTGCCGTTGGTGTTGCTGTTGGTGTTACCGTCGGCGTCGGCGTCACACCGCCCGCCTCTTTATAGACAATCGCATAGACCGAGAAACGGTCGGTAGCTATCGTAATGGTATCGTCAACGTCATCCAAATCCGTCAGAGTCTCCGCCACACCGTCATGCACACGGATGATAGCATAAGTTCTTTTCTTTCCGCTGTCTTTACTCTTGAGGCTGTCCGGCACGTTAATGACAATCGTAAGTTTTTTCGCCGTCTCGGAAATGGCGCTGCGCTCTGTCCCGATAACTTTGAAAAGACTAATATCAAGATACTGCCCAATAACAAATCCCCGTACTTCACTGCTAGTTTTTAATACTTCCTGTACCACTGCCTTATCGCCGCTGCTAACGGTATCTTCCGCATCTTTTACATTAAGGATGAACTTCACATCGGTTCCTTTTTCTATCTCCGCTTTTTCTTTCTCCGTCAAAATCGTTTCCGCCAATTCTTTTGTGTCGGTGGAAAATTTTGTCTCCGGAGCATTTTCTCCTTTTTCCACGTCTTTGCTGACCGTTCCTTTTATGGCGTGGGTATGAACCCTGATTGTCTGCGTCTCGGTTTTCTGATTGCCGGCATTGTCGATGGCCGTCACGGTAATAACTGTTTCGCCCGCCTCAAACTTATCCGCCGGAATGACAAAACTGACGTCGGTTTTTATATCTGTAGTAAAATCTGCGGATAGCGATGTTTCCTCTCCATTTCCTATTTTATATGTCACGGAAGAAAGTCCGGCGGATATGGCGTTGTCTTTATCATCTGTTACCGACACCGTAACTGCAGGAGCCGTTTCATATTCGCCCTGCACAGCGTCGGCGTCCGTCTGAAAATCTATCTGCGGCGCATGATTCTCTATGATAAATCCTGCTGCGCCGAGTTCTTCACCGGCCATTACTGCCTCCGATATATTTCCTGCCTTATCCGCACAGGTAATGCGGATGGTTCCTTTAAAATCTGCAGAAATGGTAATTTTGGCCTTGCCGTCCTCAATCGCTGATGTTTCCTCACTTGCCGTACCTCCCTCCGGCGTCACGGTATAAGTAATTTCATCTGCCCCGCTGCCCTCTTCCGTCACCGGCACCGTTATAATCAAACTATCTTTTCCAATCAACCACTGTCGGAAATGTTTCGGCTCGTAATTATACTTCAGCGTACCAATCACCGGAGCAATATCGTCTTTCCACTTCGCCCAGTATTCTTTGGCCCCGGTATCCGTACCGGAAATATCCGTTACTGCTTCTCCGCTGTAGTCTGCGTTATCATACCAGCCGGCAAAGGTGTAGCCGCTCTTCGTCCAGTCTGCCGGCAGCGTCGCCCCCGTTCCCTCAATGTAGTCTGTAAGGGTAGTTCCGGCATTGCCGCCCACTCCATGCAGCGTAACGGCATAATGTCCGTTCACTCTCACTGCCTCGCTCGGCAGGCTCGAAAATTCTGTATCCGTGGCAGGTATACGCACGACATATTCCGCGACTCCGAGTCCGGTAATGCAGCCGCTTTCGTCAGCGGTCTTTTCTGTCCATGTCTCACCGCCGTCCGTGGATATTTCATAAGCCGCACCTGCAATCAGTCCGGTCAGTTTACCGTCCTCACTGCCATCCACGCTCACTTCTTTGCCAATCGGCGCCGGAGCTTCCGGTCTTGACGGTATCGTCAGGTTCTGGGCATCACTGTCCGCCCCCGGCAAACCATAACCGGAACGGATAATCCGGCAGTCTTTCCCCATCCATTCTTCATAGATGAGCATATTGCCATCCTCATCCGTCGTACCAAGTTCGGTCACGGTTTCCCCATCTTTCTCGTATTCCAATTTATATTCCGCATTCGCTTCCAGCTCTGTCAGCGACGTTTGCCTGTAATCAATGACTGCGTTCGGCGCCGGGTATTTCTCGATTGGGCCGGACTGAATTGTCACAACCGCCGCCTTACTCGTAAAGCTTCCTGTACCGTCTGCACCATCCACGGCTTTTGCGCGCACATGATAAATTCCACCGGATGCGGTTGCTTCGCTTATCGCCGAGCCGACGCCGGAAAGTCCGGTAATCTCTGTTCCTGTGACGACGGCGTCACGCCATTTCCACATATTGCCGCCATCCTCGGAAATCTCATATGCCTTACCTGCCGTCAGACCCGTAATCTTACCGTCGCGCCGCAGCGGATGGCTTTCATCTACCGTACTAAGTTCAGGCGCTGCCGGACGCTCCGGAATGGTAATGCTCTGGGCCGGACTGTCACTTCTCGCGTTCTCACTGCTAATCTGCACGATAGTAAGTACTTTGCCAATCCAGCTTCCCTCTAATGTTATCTTGCCGTCGCTATCTGCCGTTAGCATCGCGCCGTCGTCGTCACCCTCCACTTTTATCCAATAGCGTGCGTCTTTTGTCAGGCCCGTCAGCGTCTCCTCCACATAGCCAATCTTCGCCTGCGGCTTATCGAAAGGTGTCTTCACCCGAATAGTTAATCTCTTCTGTGTCTGATTGCCCGCATGGTCAATAGCGGTTATAATGACGTCTGTCTCGCCCGTCGGAATCTCTGCCGCCGGGATGATGAAACTGTCTTTCGTCACCATTTTATCCGTATAGTTATGCTCCACACTCTTTGGCGCGCCGTCACCAATCTGATAACTCAGGGAAGCAATACCTCCTGTAACCAGACCGCTCAAGCTGTCGCTTTCCTCATCGGTTACGTCCACCGTGAGAGCCGGCGCCGTCTGATAATATTCCTCCGAGAGCGACATGCTTGATGATATTTCCGCAAGGCTGGTTCCCGTCACGTCACGGTCTGCCCGCACCGTAATCATAGGCGCATTGTCCTCCACGATTACGCCGTTTACACCGTTGCCATCAGCTCCGATAATTTTTGCGCGCGCTTCATTTCCGGCTTTGTCTGCCGCTTCAATGCGAATTGTTCCCTTGAAATCAGAGTCAACGGAAATCTCTGCCCGATAATCCATACTGCCGTCGGAAACTTTCTCTGCTCTGGCAGTTCCCGTAATAACGTCACCACCATCGCCATCCGCAGGTGTAAGGGTATATGCAACCTCTTCCACGCCGCTCTGCGCCTCGGTAATCGGTACCGTAATCTGCAGGCTGTCATTGCGGACAATCCAATCCCAGAGATTTTTATATCCGCTGTCAAAGGATACTTCACCCATAACCGGAGCGGTCGTATCCAGCTTTGCTGTCAGCGCCTCGGTCTCTATCTGATTGCCATCCGCATCCTCCGCCATAAACGTATAGGTATGGCTGCCGTCTGCGATGTCACTATATATAAAATGATATTGCACATAACCGTCCGCTGTCTTTCCCTGCGGAACGATATCGCTTATGTCCGTACTGCCGTCCGCGCCATCCGTACTGCCAACGAGTACATAATCTCCATCATCCTTTCTCACCCAGAGCTTCGTGACGCCGATATTGTCGGCATAAGTCAGTTTGAAAGAAAGATTCGCATACCACTTATCAGTATCAGCGTCCTCTGCCGTGCTGCCGTCCGCCCCGCTCTTCAGGGCTGCGTCAAGGGCAGGTTTTTCACTATCCCGCCACTTCGCATAGAGGGTAACATCTTCCGTCAGCAAATCCGCTGTCTCCCCATCTTTCCCAAAATGCCACTGAACCGTGCCTTTTGCTTCCCGATACCAGCCGAGGAACTCATGGCCTGCCCTCGTCGGGTCGTCCGGTTTCTCTACTGTATCATGCCATGATTTATCCGTAATTTCAGGAACGTTACTGCCGCCCATCGGATTGAATTTAACAGTCAGCGTCCTCCCCGCCTTTGGCGTCACTTGAGCCTCCACGCCGTGAGGTGTGCTGTCATTTGCTTTTATGCGTACTTGAATAAGTCCTGCGGGTACGTTTAGCTTGCCTTTGCCCTCTGTCAGGTCTTGCAAATCGTCTGCCTGCACGTCAGTCCATGTACTGCCGCCGTCGGCGCTGTATTCCATATCGTCGGTTACGCCGCTAATTCGTGCGTCATTTTTACCGCGAATCGTCTCATCTTCTGCCACACTTATCTCCGGCGCCTGCGGACGTTCGGTGATTACCGCCGCCACATAGTCGCTGTCAAGCAATTCTTCGCTGTAGGCCCGACGGCTAATCTGGAAATTCGTGCCAAACCATTCTTCGGCAATACCGATACAGCCATTTTCGTCTGCGGTAATCGTTTCACCGCGCACATCATATTCGGCATTTGGCACAAGCCCTGTCAGCTTCTCGTTTTTGTAGTCAATCGTAAAGTCCGGCGTCTCCGCCTTGCTCTTTACGTTTACTTTTACAGTCTTCGTTGTCTGGTTGCCCGCCTGATCGACAGCAGTCACGACCACGTCAAATACGCCTGTCTTTCCAGCGAGCTCGTTTAAGGTAAATGTATAATCTCTTGTCGGTGCGGCGTCAAAATCTGCTTTCACCGTATGCGTCTTTCCCGTCTCTTTTTTACCGCCGCGCGGAGTTCTGTCAATCCGCCATTTTATAGAAGCAATCCCCGCATTTTTTTCGATTCCGTTCTTCTTATCTTCCACGTGGATGGAAAGTTCGGGTGCGGTATCATAATAGTCTTGGGAGAGAACCGCGCCGTTCGCTTTTACATCAATCACAGGAGCATTGTTCTCCATAAACAGCCCTCTGACGCCGGGAACTTCTACACCGATTCTCTTCATCTGCGAGCGGTTGCCGGCGTTGTCCACCGCCACTACAGTGATAGCGCCCTTAAAACCATCTTTAAAATGATTGGCAAGAGATATCGTTGCCGTATTGCCGGAAAGGCTCGCATTGCCCGAGACAGCGTTATCTGTATCCAGAGATGCCTCCGACACTTCTGTCGTCAGCTCTGCCTCTGCCGCAGCGGATGTAAACGGCGTGCATATATATTCCACCCGATTCAAAGTACTTCCTCCTGATTCTGTCACCGGAATGGTAACGTTCAGGTTTTTGCGTATAATCCAGTGCCAGATATTTTTATGGCCGGAGGTAAAGGACGCTTCGCCAAGTACAGGCGGCGTCTTATCAAGTTTATAGGTAACCTCTCTCACCGTTTCATTGCCTGCGGCGTCCACCGCCTTGAATGTGTAAGTCCGGCTGCCCTCAGACAAATTTGTATAAGGGAGCGTATATTGTGTGCCGCCTGATGAACCAGTGCCGTTTTCTGTGGCATCCCCCATATACAATTCACTATAGCTGCCTGTAGTTTGTTTATAAGGCTTATAATAGAGCTTCGTCACGCCTATGTTATCGCTATAGGTCAGCTTAATCCGGAGATTCGGATAATAGCGGTCATTTCCGGTCACGTCCACCATCTGACCGCTGCCATTTTCACTTGTATCAGTCTCCAATACCGCACTAAGTTCAGGAGCGGTTGTCTCCCGCCAGCCGGCGAAAAGCGTCACCTTAATACTGCCGTTTCCCTGTTGTACTCTATCCTTATAACTATCTCTGTCCGTACCGAGAATTTCCCCGACGGTATTTGCATTTTCAGCTCCCAGAAAACGCCACGCCGTGTCTGTCGTACCACCCGATTCATAAAGACTTGACGCCGGATACCAGCCCATGAACTCATAGCCCTCTCTTGTCGGTGCCTCCGGTTCTTCCAGTGTGCTCTTATAAGTTACTGTCTGGCTTTCTGGCTGTCCGGCTGCCGTATTGGTACCGCCATCGTTGAGGTTAAATTCCGCAATAATTTTTCCTGCGCTGGAGCCAATCGTTTTGGAACTCTGCCTGCCGTGCGGCCAGCCGTCGTTTTGTCCCGCCGTATTTGCCTTTGCTTTTGCCCGAATAAGGATTTCACCCTTTGGCAGATTCTTAATTTTGCTGTCCGCCGGCACTTCTTTCCAGTTCCGGCCGGCGTCGGCGCTGTACTCATAGGCATAATTGTCCGCCTCAATCGTCAGGCTAATCTCTGCGTCTTCCGCATCCTCCAGCAGTTCCGCATCAAACGCAATCTTGCTCTCGTCGAGCGCCTGCGGACGCTCATTAACAGAAAGTGTCTGCGGAGCCGAATCGTCCGTGCACTTCTCTCCGTTTTCCGTTATGCCTTTCTTCACAATCGTGATTTCCTTGCCACAGAGGTCAACTTCAACGCCGGCAGCAATACTTTCTGCCACATCGTGGGTCAGCACGAAAGGAATCCTGCCTGCCCCGCCTGAGTTGACCGTATAAGTCGTTCCGTCAACCGTAACGGCGTAGTCTGCATTCTTCACAACCTGCGTAAGCGCGTCTGCCGGATAGTCGAGAGCCGCCTCCGGCGTCCGCTCTTTCCCGCCTTTTATTTTAAGTGTCATATTCGCTGTCGCAGTATTTCCAGCATAATCAATAATTTCCAGTGTAATGTCATTTACGCCCGTGAAGTCCTGAATATCTATTGAATCAGACGTCAGCGCACCCCATGGAATAGTTCTTCCCCTTTTTACCTCTTTTCCGTTTACCAGCCAGCGCCAGTCTTCAAGACCGGTGTTAGCCGTTACCTCCCGCCCACAGCTATCTACTTGTGCGAAAATTCTGGTGAAATTCCTGTCTGCCAATTCTTCCTGTGTGTACCATTTATTTTCTGGTTCCTCGTGCACTGTTATGCTGGGATTAAAGTAAAACTGATAGCCATTTATATCGCCAATCACCGGCGGAACGGTATCCACAACGACTTCCCCTATCGCCGGTGTCACAGTAACATAGTTACCTGCACAATCATAAACCCGAATATTGGTAACCGTGCCGCGCCAGTTCTCCGGCAGCGTAAACTCAATCGTGCCGCTTCTTATGCCCTTTGAGTAGTCTTTGAAATATACCGTCTTCGTTTGTGGATTTTGATATCTCGGCTCCTCCGTTTCCGGCTTTTGTGTTCCCGTTTCCATATCCTGCTCAGTCAGTGTGTACTGCAATTTCCAAAGCCCGCTGTATATGTCTCCTCCCTCTGTCGGATTATCTTCTGCCGAAATACGGATGGTCGGCGCTTTATTGAAAAACAGGATTCTCTTACTGTCCGCCGTGTCTTTACTTACCAGCTCATTGTCTTTTATGTAACGTTCCCGCGGCTCCACACTATAGGTAAGCTCACCGGTGATAACAGGATTCTTACGGTCAATCTTTACTATATGCTCCGATGATACACATAAATTACCGGCCTTGTCGCGTACTCTTGCACGGACGGTATGCCTGCCCTCCGATATCTCTTTAGACGGCAGCGGAGCACGGACAACCCAGGCATCACTATAGCTGAAGCCAGGCCTGCCTATGTAATCAGGTTCCGTCCACTCCCCGCCATCGACCTGTACCTGCATCGTTTCCTCATCAAGCTCCGCATTGTCTCTGAAAGCGATACCATAATGACTCACATCGTACCAACTGTTAGGTCCGTAACTCCCCCAGTACCACGTAGTATAGAAAGTAGGCGCCGTCGTATCTTTCCAGCGCGCATAATATTGCTTGTCTCCCGTTTCCTCCGCCCCGATAGATGTATATTTTCTGCCCGTATATTGCGGATTGTCATACCAGCCATCAAAAGTAAAGCCGGTCAGAGTATAGGTGTCTACCTTGTTGGGAAGTACAGGCATGGGCAGCGCCATGTTCTGTCCATAAAGATATGTTTTCTTATCTTCTGGCGCTTCGTAAGGCGTCTCCGTATATTCCTTATATTTGCTGTAGTTTTGTTTACCAGTCTCATCCTTGTGTATTATATACCCCGGCATATTCAGATGATAGTCTACCTGATAAACATCCGCCGTCCACTTGGCATAGAGCGTAATATCCGTGCGCACCTGTGTCTGACTGTCAGAAAAATCAAATTCACTGCCGTCCGTGCAGGCTGCGTCGGTGTACCAGCCGCCAAATGTATAGCCTTTGCGTGTCGGGTCTTGCGGCTTTTCTACCTTACAATCTACGGTTGTGGCCGCAGATGTGCTGTTCTGTTTCGTCCACACCAGAAGAGACGGTACATCGCTGCCTCCCTGACTGTCGAAAATCACCCGACGCACATAATATGTCCAGTAATATTGGCTGCCCCATGAGGTCGGTTCAATATAGCATCGGTTGACGCCAACATACTTTGTCGTATAGGTGACGCTCCCTTGTTTCGTCGATGTTCCGTCATGCGCTGGCAATGTTCCGATTGGCGCTGACTGCCCCGCAGCGGTCATCTGCGCACCGGAAGGGCCGTAATTCACTTTAATCGTCATCGCAAGTCCATCCGCTTCTCTCTGCGCCGTCGCCGGCCCCGTAAGACTTACGAGACTTCCCTTGGACTGGTCTTTCTTAATCTCCAGCGTATTGGCCGTTCCTGTCGCCTTGCAGTAACTCTTATATGTGTTCCCCGCTTTATCCGTCACTTTCACATAGAGGTAGTACGTTCCCATCTGCGTGAGGTTGACAGTATAAGTACCTTTTTCAATGTCAGAGGCAGGCACCGATTTCAATCCGGTTGGCTCTGTCCCTTTGTCTTTCTCTGTTTTTGACACCAGTTTATACTGCACCGAGGCGATACCGCTCACCTTACTGCCACCCTCGCCATGGGCAGGCGCGGGGTCGTTAAAGGTCATCACTACCGGCACCGTCGTATCCGTGTACCAACCGCTTGTCTTCGGCGTTGCATTGGCTTTCGCCGTCAGCGCCGGAGCGGTTCTATCAATATTTTCGATTGTAATCTGTGCCGTTCCCTGATTTCCATTGGTGTCGGTCACAATAAAGGTATAAACACCGTTGGCACTCATCGTGATGCCAGTATACCGGTAATCGCAGGAAGAACCTTCCTCTTTTTTCAGAGATTCATTGCTAAGTGGAAGACTCGTTGTGTTTCCGGCAGAGTCTCTTATTTTGATATCTTTTATCCCGCTTTCCTCGTAGATGGCAAGTTCAATTCCTTCTGCTGCCGTCGCCCAGTCCGTATCTCTCTGATATGCGCGGACGACGGGCGCATTACCGTCCACCCCCTCTGCCACAGTCATTGGCGAACTTGTCACCACATGACCCGCTTTATCGCTGACGGTCACATAGTAGGTACCGGCTGCGGTCAGCGTGAAACTGCCGCTTAACACAGTCGTATTGCCGCCGTTCGGCAGATTGACTGCGGTAATCGTATTGCCGTTCGCATTTACCGTGTAAGTATAGGTATCCCCTTTATTCGTACTTCCTGTCTTCTTCACCGTAACAACCGGCGCTTTGAGATTGACCGTGCAGGTACTGGAAGCCGCCGTCGCGGTATTTCCCGCATTATCCGTCACGTTAAGGTTCAGACGATAGGTGTAGGCGCTTCCGGCTGTCCCCGTCGTCACCGCCTTATAGGTGCCGTCGTTCTGTTTTGCCAGCACGGCATTTTCCGTCACCGGACTGCCGCCGTTCGTAGTCTTCGTCCATGTTCCCGTAACATTTTTTACGCCGGAACCGCCCGCGTCGGCAGGCGTAACGGTAAGCGTTACGTTTTCGGTCTGAATCTTTTCTTCCGGCTCCGTGACCTGTGCCGCAGGCGCCATCCTGTCAATCTTTGCGGCCGTCGCAGATTTTATTATTTTTTCCCCGCCCGCGGTGAGGGTAAAGGTATAACTGCCATTCGCCGTTGCCGTATAAGTCGTGCCCGTAACGGTCTGTACCGCGCCGGACGGCGTTCTCACTGTCACTGAAGCATTTGCGGGTTTCTTTATCGTTATATTTATTTTACGCTCTCTCGCCCATGTACTGTTGTCCACGGACAAGTTCAGCTCCGGCATCTCTCCTGAGGCGCCGCTTGAAAAATCAAAACTGCGTGAGTCATAGGCGTTCGTACCCGTGGCATCATAAGTTGCCAGCGCATGGAGATACCATGTGCCGGAAGTCTGCCTGTTCGTTACTTTTGTTCCGCTTGTGCAGTCCATCCAGCCCGTCACCGGCATAGCTGCACTCTGTGTCCACGCATAGCTCACACTGTCCGCATTAGAAGCGGTGATAGTTGCCTGTGCCGTAGCATTGGCAATGGACGGACTTGTGATGGAAACAGAAGGAGTCTTGTTATCCAGCGACAACGACGTGCTTCCCGTACCACCGGATGCCTTGCCGTTCGTGCCGCACATATCTTTAATCTTATCCGCACCATTTATTTTATTGACTTTCAGGGTAGAAGACGCTCCCTGCGGAATCGTTCCCGTAAAGTAGAGAACATTCGTATCCGCACCGCCCGCATAAGTAAAGGTTCCCCATGTGGTGTCCAGTGACACGCGCGTCAGGGAGCTGTTCTTATTGTCCACAATCTCATCAAAGACAAGTGGAAGTGTGACCGTATCGCCCGCCTTATGGGTACCGTAGCCAGCCCGCCCGACTTTGATAAGCTGCGGCTCCGTGTCGTCTTCCACTTTCATCCAGTCCGTATAAGAATTGACACGCCATTTGTCCGTGCCTTTTCCCGTCGCCGCAAACCACACATTTGCCTCATCCTTTATGCCATACTTCAGCCAGTCTCCATTAACGGCGCCGCTTCGCACAGAGCTGCTAAATCCGAATGAATTTGTCCTTGACGCCTCCCCCGGAACGGTTATATTTGCTTCTTTTTTATTTTCAATTTCCCATCTCGCCGTGTATTTCGCCGCCCCGAATATACCATCGTTGATATTGATAGGGCCGTTGTGCTCATTGGCGCTGTCAAAATTATTTGGCGCATGGTCTGCCACCCATATATGCTCATAGCCGTCATCGTCTTCTTTTCCCGTAAACTGCAGACGGTAATAATATCCAGACGCCGTTGCCTTTAAGTATTCACATTCTTTAGCGGTTCCGACATCAAGGGAACGCTGGACATTGAAATTCTTCTGTCCGTGGCTCTGGTTATATCCCCTGTTGTTTCTGAAGTACGCCTGATGGTCTTTCGTGCTGCTTCTGTCCGCTACAATACAATTATCATTATCTGTCGGGAAGTTTCTCGATTTCTCACTATATACGTTTCTGTTTACCGTGTAAGCGCTGGCTTTAGCCATCGTTCTCTGCGCTTTCACAGAGCTGCCAAGCGCGCCGCCTCCGTCGACGCGGTACAGTTCCATCCAGTAGACACGGTCCGCATTCGTGTAAGCAGTAGCCGGTTTGCCGGAAACCGGCTGATTTACTCCTTTTTCACTGATTGTAACGGTCTTCTGTGTCTCACCCTCGGCAAAGCTCAGATAAGACGCCTTTTCGCTAAAATGGATACCGCTCACGGCAGAACCATTGACCGTGCGGTAATAAACTTTCTGTCTCCCGTCGGTCCCCCCGCTCCTCGTGACCGTAAAGGTGCTATTTCCATTATTCTTTATAGTGAAGTTTCCATACTGTTTTCCATTGATACTGAATCCTACCTGTTCGCCGTACCAGACTTCCCCGGCAGCATTTTTCGCATAGGCGCGGGCATAATAGTCGATACCGTCCACAATCTGCTCCGCCGCCACTTTGAGCGAACCGTTTTTTGTCTTAACCGGTGTCGCCGTTTTCTTCTGTCCGTTGCAAAGCGCCAATGTAGGGTTTTTCATAACGCCCCACACAAAGCCTGTCTCCGCAATATTTTCCCCACCGGTACCGAGAAGTGTGGCGGAGAGGTTGAAACTGTCCCTGCCGCTCACACGCGCCGCCGTCGCCGCAGACAGCTCCAGCGGTTTTGGCAGTACGGTGACTTTCAGCTTCGCCGTCTCGTCAGGAAAGCCTGTCTCTTTCGCCGTATAAGTCACGGTGTATGTACCGACGGCTGCCGGTGTGACCGTCTTTGTCCAAGACACACTGCCATTAGATGACTTTATAAATGCCCTGTACCATGTATCATCTATTTTACTATCTTCCAAAATCGTCGTCTCTGCGTCGGTCAGGTGAATCATCGGCCCCCGAATCACCGTGGCAGTCGTTGTCACCGTATCAGAGATTCCACCCTGCGGGGACACGGCATAACAGTTGAGAGGGGTTTCTCCCTCCGGCGCATCCACAGACAACGTTACCGGAACGGAAAATCTGCCGTCTTTGTCTGCTACTGCGCTAAATTCCTCACCTGCCACTTCCACACAGACGGTACAGCCGGGGTCAGCCGTACCTGTCACATTGCTGGTCCTGCCGACTACCAGCGACGGCCGTGTAACCGTCAGCACCGGCTTGCGGGGCGGCTCCGGAAGTTCTCCTACGCCAAGCAGCACATAGCGGCTCCATTTCTGTCCGGGAGCTACCGTGCCGCTCCACGACCATGCCATACCGCTGTCGCCGTCATAAACTTTTGTTTTATCCGCGAGGTCGTTAAAAATATTTTCCGGCGCACTCGCATAACCGCCATACCAGAGTGTATCAACCGTAGGCGCTACCAGATTGTATGTATAGTCATTCCGCGGTGCTCCTTCCATCTTCAGACCGTTTGCGGTGCCGACGACAGGCGCACAGTCATTGCCACCAATCATAACGTCCGCCGAAGAGCCGATTTGAAAATTCTGCACCGTGGAGCCTTTGTTCACTACCGTATAACGGATACGGGCATATCTGCCATTATAAACTAACGCTATATCCCGTGAGCCATAGAGAGAACTGCCCATGGCAACATCTCTCGGAGCGCCCCATTCTACTTTCATGCCTCCTGCGCAAGACACGGTACGGTAGCCCTGATTTAAAAAGGTCGTCTGTATCTCCCTGCCATTGTCCCGACCCCATATCTTAAATACATTCAGACCCTGAGTAAAACCGTTGCCGCTCTCGTTATTTGCGTACTTCATATAGGTACCCTGTCCATTGTCAGACGTTTCCGCCGCCGCTGTCGCTGCACGCACCGGAACTGCCCCTGATATTTCAGGACAGGACGTAACAAACATACACAGAGCAATCAGCGCCGCCAATATGCGCAGTCGCCTCTTCCTTCCTGATTTTATGTGATTGCGTTCATTCATCTCTCATACCTCCATTTTTCAGAAATATTATTGCCTGCAATTGTAACATAAAAAAAATGCTTTTTCTGCTTTTGGGAATGGAACGCACTTTTTGAGGTACAATTTGCACAATTTCTTCCGACGGAGGGGAAAAACGAATGTTTTATTTGCAAATAAATTCAGAAAATACTATAATTAGAGCGGCATTGACATCAGTATGGTACAGGAACGGAGGTAATTATGGACTCACAAATAAATGAATGGGATTTCGACAGCCTGCATGAAGAGTGCGGCGTCTTTGGCGCCTATGATTTGGACGGAGGCGATATCGCTTCTACGATTTATTACGGTTTGTTTGCGTTACAACATCGGGGACAGGAAAGCTGCGGTATCGCCGTCAGCGATACCGCGGGCCCCAAGGGGAAAGTGCTGTCTGTTCGGGGAATGGGACTTGTAAATGAAGTGTTTGATTCTGAAAAACTGGAGAAGCTTTCGGGTAATATCGGTGTCGGCCACGTCCGCTACTCGACCGCCGGCGCCAGCAACGCCCAGAATATCCAGCCGTTAGTATTAAATTATGTAAAAGGCACTCTGATGCTTGCCCACAATGGCAATCTGGTGAACGCACCGACTCTCCGTCGGGAACTTGAATATACGGGAGCGATTTTCCAGACTACGATTGATACCGAAATGATTGCCTATCATATAGCCAGAGAGCGTTTACATACATCTTCAGCGGAAGACGCTGTGAAAAATGCAATGAAAAAACTCAAAGGAGCTTATTCCCTTGTGATTTCCAGTCCGTGCAAACTGATTGGCGCGCGCGACCCCTTTGGCTTCCGCCCTCTCGTTATTGGTAAACGTGAGAATATGTATATTCTCGCCAGTGAAACCTGTGCGCTGGACGCGGTAGGCGCAGAATTTATTCGTGATGTCAAACCGGGAGAAATTGTGAAACTGGACAAAAACGGAATTACTTCAGACGAAAGTATGTGCACGGTTAAACCCGCCCGTTGTATTTTTGAATATATTTATTTTGCCCGCCCCGACAGTTTTGTCGATGGGATTAGCGTATACAATTCCCGCATTATGGCGGGCAGAATTTTGGCGCAAATGCATCCGGCTAACGCAGATATTGTCATTGGAGTACCGGATTCTGGCAATGCAGCGGCAATGGGATTTGCCCTTGAAGCAGGGATTCCTTACGGCACCGGATTTGTGAAGAACAGTTACGTGGGGCGGACGTTCATCAAACCAAAACAGTCTTCACGGGAATCCAGCGTCAATATTAAACTGAACGCGCTGAAAGAAGTTGTCGGCGGTAAACGTGTTGTGATGGTAGATGACTCGATTGTACGGGGAACGACGAGCGGACATATCGTACAAATGCTCAAAGACGCCGGCGCCACCGAAGTTCATGTGCGCATTAGTTCTCCCCCATTTCTCTATCCCTGCTACTTCGGGACAGACGTTCCGAGCTGTGAACAGCTAATCGCCCACGAACATACCGTTGAGCAGATTTGCGAACTCATCGGTGCCAATTCACTGGGATATCTGGACGGAAAGAGACTGCCGGAACTTATCGGCGGGGATACCGGATACTGTGACGCCTGCTTTTCCGGTAATTATCCGGTGGCGCCGCCGGAGGAAGATATCCGCGGGGAGTATGCGCGGTAATAGCGCGCATACTCTACCCCCTTGCCGATATCGTAAATTTAACTTTTTAAAAGAAATCTTTTATCAGCCTATTTTGAAAGGATTCCCAAGAAGCATCTCTATTTACCAATATCCCCTGAATCCTTGTTCTCTCATTTGCGCGCGTTTCCCTTTTTACGGATAAAATTTTTAATATTTTGTTATCCGTACACTCCCTGATTTTATCGTTCATCAACACAAAATCCCCCGCAATAATACGTCCGCAACAAGTCTCCGTATTTAACCGTTCTTCTCTCTGTTTTCCCATATAAAAATAAAAACGGTAAAAATTTTGCTTATTATGATAGCGGTAATTACTTCCCTCCCGACAATAATTTGCAGCCACCCGCCAGTCTGATATTTTAGATTCGTACCGCCGCCAGTTACCATTAATTGACTTGAAAAATTCCTCTGCCAACCGGTTAAATGGTAATTCATCATCAAAATGAACGGATTGTGTCATTCCCCCGTCGCCCTCTTCGTGGGGAATAAAAGAATGGCTGTAATGATTAAGCGCTCTTATAATAGAGTTCAAAGCTTGTTTTTGTGCCTCCGGCATTCCACACGGAAAGCCGTCATTTTTCTGACTCGGGTCATCCAGTCTGAGATTTTCTTTCGGGCCGGAAAAGGTATTCATTGGCAGCCACGCAATTTCATTTAGCGCTTTATAAAGCTCCACATTCTGTTCCTTTACAATATCACCATTTCCTTTTTTAGTTACGCATTCACCCAAATGAAATTTCCCTTTGCCATCATAAATTATTTCATCCAGCACCTCGCTGATATTAATACCGGATTTTCCGATAGCACAGTCCAACTGCGCCCACATTTTGTCAACTCCTCCGGCATTCGAAACTTTTAACTTTTTTAAATAGCAAAGGGCCAGTACGCCAAGATAAAACATCCTCGGATAGGAAATTATGTGATGCCTGCATATTCTTTCAGGTAATCCATCCCCACTTTTTTTCTTTCTCCTATAATAATAACAAATTGATATTTTCATTTTCATTCTCCCCCTCTTTTTATAAAATATATTTATGTTTTGTCCAAATATGCTTGTTCTTTTTTGCTGTCGATTTCATACAATTAAATAAAAGGCATAGAAAGGATGGTTGTATGAAACAATTAAGTGAACTGTTTGAAAATCAGATTTTTTTAATGGACATAGGTGTAACCCAGTCTGTCACGCTGGACGGAGAAGTTGTAAAAGTAGGAAGATATGCTGCTTTTTCACCTAACAAAGGGCAGGAAGGACATCAGGCAATCGAGGTTAGCGACGACCTCTCTTATCTATGTAACAAGTACCATATCGCTGCAGATAATGTATGCGTTCTGGATATAGAAGGGGGAATGTAATATGGTTAAACTGGAAAAATTACTTACCTCCATCGCCACCTCTGTGCAGTCATCACAAGCTGCCATCCAGCAAAATGCTTATGAAAATTTTATGCATTACTTTCAAAAGGACACCCCGAATTCTGACAGTACGCATCCGGAACAAACTCATTTTCCCGTAATTACACATTTTAACCTGCCGGATTCTCCCGAAAATGCTGATATTGCCGTTCCCGCTGTAGCTCTGGTAAACCATGACTCCCTTGTCTTAGAAAATATTAAGGTAGTTCTCAATGTCTCCGGCGTTTCCAACGGAAAAAACTTTATGGTAAACACAGAACCAATGAATGATACTCAGGAAGCAGAGCACCATCAAATTACACTGGAATTCAAACATAAGGAACCGACCGAAGGAATTTCTCGAATCCTTACAGCATATAATCAGTTTTTATAACAAAAAGGAGGTCTTTTTATGGCTATAGCAGAACAGTTTGCAGGATTACCACTCGGACAGCTCATCGCACAACCACTCGTAGAAGTTGCCAAAGGACAGGCAGCATTATGCGAAGTTTATCTTTCTTATTTATTCCGAATGGCTTACAAGGACGGAAAAGCAGGCGGCGAAACTAATTTGCTCACCTTTAAACTTAACCGACAGATTATTTCAGAAAATGGAGATTCCAAAACAGAACCAATCAATATCGAAGCGCCGCTTTTATCTCTCGTTCCGGTACCTGCATTTGTCATGGACGAGGCCACCGTACGCTTCAATATGGAAATAAAAGAACAGACACTAAGCAAAAATACGGGAACCGAATCGCTGGAAACTAACATCAGCTCCGGCTTCTGGGGATGCCACGCCAATATAACCGGAAAGGTATCTGCCACTCAGGAAAACACAAGAAGTACCGACCATTCAGCAAAATATGAGATATATGCGCGCGCTGTGCAACAGCCACCGTCCGAGGGCATGAGTAAACTCACCTCCATCTTATCTTCCGTTATTGAACCGATTACAACAAAATCGGGTGGAAATTAATACTACCTTTTTAGGTAAAGAAAGATAAAGATAATAACGCAAAAGCATTTACAAACATCGTCTATTATGTTAATCTGGAAATACAGTATTGTTGGAGGTGTAAAAATGAAGTCATCTACTAAGGAAAGAACTTTACAATGGATAGCAAATCAGTACAACAAGGGCAATATATCGTTTTCACATAAGCTTCAGCGTCCTATTGGACAATGGAATACAAGAATGAAGTCATTGCTTATTCACAGCCTTTTGTGCGGATTCCCAATTAACCCGATATACATTGTTGACGAGGAAGGTATTTTGTATACGTTAGATGGCTCCCAGAGAACTTCTACTTGTATAAAATATTTAAATAATGAGTTTGCTCTTAGCAAAGATATGCCCCCTATTGTATTACAAACAAAAGAAAATGGGAAAAAGATTGACAAAGAATATGATATTGCAGGAAAAAAATTCAAGAAATTGGACGAAGAAGTAAAATCTACTCTCCTGTCCTGTGGATTGCAATTTTGCACCATATCGGATTATACAGACGACGAAGTGAAAGAAATGTTCCGCAGGCAGAATGCGGGAAAACCTTTAAATAATAAGCAATTGCGAATAATTTATCAGTCCGACAGATTTAGTGATGCGATTTATTCGCTGGCACGTCATCCTTTTATGGAAAAACTGTTGACAAAAACGCAGCGGAAAAATGGTACGGATAGGGATTTAATCGTTCAGACGCTTATGTTAATCTGTACCAATCGCGAACATGATTTTACGTCATTCAGAACAAAAAATATTGATACTTTTGTAAAAACGTATGGGGATGATAGCTTATCAAAAATGGATGTTTTAAAAGAAGCTATGGATAAACTGGACGAGGCTTTTGAGGATATAAAGATTCCAGTTACCTCTATTCCTATGGTGCTGTATAGCGGGTACCGCGTTAAAAAAGTCAGAAAATCGTTTTCGAAGTTTGTTGAAGCGATAATTAATTTTCTAAATGATTATGATAATAATGAAGAATATAAAAAGTATGTACAATCCGGTACCGGAAGTTCTGAAAATGTAAAAGGCAGATTGGAGTATTGGAAAAATATCATAAAAGCGTTGTAAGACGTTGAACAGTTTATGGACAGCCAGCATGTGACTGTCCATTTAACTTATTCATAACGCAGCGCTTCAATCGGGTTCAACCTTGCTGCCTTATTCGCAGGATAAAAACCAAAGAAAACACCAATCACCATTGAGAATACTACGGAGCCAAGAATCGCCGCCATTGGCGCTGCCGCCGCATATCCGAGCACAGATGCCGCCGCGGCGCCCAGTGCAAAGCCGGCTGCAATGCCTAGAAGTCCGCCAATCAAACAGAGAATGACGGCTTCGGTAATAAACTGCATACGAATGGAACTGTTTTTTGCCCCCAGCGCTTTGCGGGTTCCAATCTCTCTTGTCCTCTCAGTAATTGACACAAGCATAATGTTCATGACGCCAATGCCGCCCACCAACAGGGAAATCCCCGCAATAAAGGCAATTGCCACTGACACGGTTTCAACCATGCTGTTCATGGAACTGGTAATTGAACTCATCGTCATCGTATGAATCTCATATTTGTCATTTGCCGCATAGTATTTTTGATTCATATATGTTTCCACTTCGTCTGCAAATGCAGAAACATCTTCAATATCCGGCTCCGTGACAATCGTAAAATTTTCGTATCCCTCGTCTGTATGCAGCATTTCCTTTCCCGTCGTAATGGGAATATAGGCGGTCGTCGTAACATTGTCCGAATCCTCGGAAGAAAAGGAAGCGCTATCTTCTTCGTATTGATAAACACCTGCAATGTAAAAACGGTAAAACTTGTTGTTAATCACTACCTGAATGCTCTGCGCCAGAGCGGATTGAGCATCTCCGCCAAAAACATTTTCCACTACCTTATTGGAAACCATAATCACACGCTTATTACCGGAGACATCTTTCTCCGTCAGATAGCGTCCTGCAAGGAGCGTAAGCGCATTGGCGTTAAAATAGTCTTTGTTAATTCCTGTCAGACGGATGTTTGCGGATTCCTCCGCCTGCTGAACCGTACCGCTGCCCACGGTCTCTTCCAATGAAATGGAATTTACTTCTTCCGCATACTGCGTCTTTACCGCTTGGAGCATATCATCCGTAATGCGGTCTTCTTCATCTAACGTTACCGAACGCTGGGAGACTCCAAACTTCAGGCCGTTTCGTCGGGTTTCCTCTTCCTCCGACTGCTTCTGCACTCCGACTGTCACGTTATTGGCGCCCATATCAGCAAATGTATCCGTGATAGATGTTGTCAGCGAGGAACTTACCGTCATAATGGCAATGACGGAGCCAATGCCGATAATAATGCCGAGCATTGTCAGCAGCGAGCGCATTTTATTATTGAAAAGAGCCTTAACGGCCAGTTTACTATTTTCCCAAATCAACATCCCCTCACACCTCTCTCTCGTCCACGATACTGCCGTCTTTCAACGTAATAATCCGCTCTGTTTCGTCTGCAAGTTCGCGTGAGTGGGTAATCAGAACAATCGTCTTCCCCTGCTTTTCATGAAGTGTGTGAAAAATCTCCATAATCCGCTGGCCGGTTTCCGAATCCAGCGCCCCTGTCGGTTCATCCGCCAGTATAATTGAGGGGTTATTTGCCATTGCACGGGCAATTGCCACACGCTGTTTCTGTCCACCAGATAGTTCATCCGAACGGTGCTTCATGCGGTCTGCCATCCCTACCAGCTCCAACAGTTCTCTGGCACGGGCATTCCTTTCCTTTTTGGATACCGAACCGTACAGCATCGGCAGTTCCACATTGGAAAGGGCCGTTGTTCTTGCAATCAGGTTATACGTCTGAAAAACAAAACCAATCTGCCGATTACGGATTCCGGACAGTTGTGCATCCTTTGCCTGACTGACGTCAATCCCCGCCAATTCATATGTTCCCTCGGTCGGGCGGTCCAATACGCCTATAATATTCATAAGCGTAGACTTTCCTGAACCAGATTCCCCGATAACGGAAAGAAACTCCCCCTTTTTCACCTGCAAATCAATTCCATGAAGAATTTCGAGTTCGTTTGGTTTGCCTATAAAAAACCGTTTCACAATATGCTGCAAATCAATTATCGTATCGCCTTTATTCATGCCGCACCTCCTACATTCCCGCCATACCGTTTGGCGCGCCGTCGGGTCGTTGGTTAGGCCTGTTCCGCTCTCCACGGTTCTCCCTGCTGCCATTCAGGAAACCATCCAGTCCGCCGTCACGATTGTCCTCTTTCTCACCACTGTTCACATCCGCATTTGTTTTATCCGTAGGAAGCAAAATCTGAAGTCCCTCGCTCAATTGTTCTCCGCTCACTTCTGCATAATAATCACTTTCCATCCCTTTCGTTACTGCCACCTCCGACTGTTTTCCCGAAGAATCCTGCACATACAAAACTGTTTCTCCTTTGCGATTCGTATGAATAGCGTCATACGGCACCGCATAAACATCCGATACCTCTTCCAAAATCATACTGCACCGCGCCGTCATGCCCACACGGAGTTTCTCGCTGGATGTTTTGACACGAACCCTCACCTCATAGCCGGAACTGCCGGAAGATGTACTGCCTGCTGACGAAGAGCCGCCGTTGCCGGAGATGCCGGAATTATCGGATGAACCGGAGTTATTGAGCGTACTGCCCGTTGTCGGCGCCACATATGTAATCTTCCCCTGCAGTTCGGTATCTCCCGTCGCATCTGTAAGAATTATAACTTTCTGCCCTTTCGAAAGTTCCGAAATTTCATATTCATCGACCGTTGCTTTCACTTGAAAATTGCTACAATCACTAATCTCTGCCAAATCGCCGCCATGATAGCTGTCACCCGGCTCGACGCCAATCGCCGTTACCGTACCGTCCATGGAAGCCGTTGCCGAACAATTTTCCAGCGCTTTCTTTGCCTCTCTCACTGATTTCTGCGCCTCTTTCAACGTCTTCTTCTGCGTATTTTTTGTTGTTGCCAGAGCATCCTTTGCCGACTGGACATCCGATTCGCCCTGCACCGGACTTGCTCCCTGTTTCTGTTCTTTCTTCTGATTCTCGTATGTTTTTCGGGCCTCGGTAAGTTTTCTCTGCGCCGCTGACAATTCTGTCTGATTCTGTTCTTTGACGTCAGATAAATTATCCTCTGCCTCCTGCAATGTCTGTTGCAAATCACTTTTGTCAAAAGTAACGAGCGTCTGGCCTTTCTTAACCTTATCTCCCACATTGACAAGAACTTTTTTTATCTTAATATCTGACACATCAGCCCTGACAATTTTTACTTTCGCACTTTCAATCGTTCCGGTAGCGCTGACAGAACGTGTCAAATCCATTTTAGATAACGGCAGCGTATTTTGTCTCACTTGCCGCTGTTTCGTCTCTACCTTTCCCCTCATACAGAAAACGGCAGTCGGCACGCCGGCCGCAATTCCAGTCAGCACCACTGCTATAATCAGTAACCTCCGGTGTCTCTTCATCCAATCTCTCACATTTATATCCTCCTGCTTTGATATTTTCATTCCGGTCAAATGCCATTCCTGCAAATCTGTCCGGTTTCTCGTTACCAGTCTGACAGCGGCAAGTCGTTTTATTTGTCACCGTCAAGCTAAGATTAGATTAATCACCGATTGTGAACGGAATGTGTAAATAAATTGAAAAAAGAAAGAAATGATACATGAAAACTGCCAGCAGGATTTACCTGCTGACAGGAAAAATGTTTTCAGCGTCCGCTTATCCTGACCGTGACAAGTCAGGCTGTCCTACCCTTCAATCGCAATCCGTTTTGCCTCCTCGACTTGCGGCGTCTCTTCTTTCTTCGGAATGGTAAGTTTCAGCGTTCCGTTTTCAAATTTTGCTTTGATATCTTCTTCCGTCACCTTTTCCCCGACATAAAACTGCCGGCTGCAAGTTCCGCTGTAGCGCTCGCGGCGAATGTATCTGCCCTTTTTATCCTTTTCCTCGTCGGATGAATTGGTCGAAGCCGTAATCGTCAGATACCCCTCTTTCAACTCCGCTTTTACATCTTCTTTTGTGAAACCGGGCAGATTCATTGTAACCTCAAAACCGGTATCATTTTCTGCCACATCGGTCTGCATCAATCCGGTGTTATTTGCAACACGGCGCGGCGTCTTCGGCGTTATACCGAAAAAATCATCCAGCAGGCTCTCTCCAAAGATACCGGGCATTGCAAAATTCTGTGATAATAACATAGACTGTCTCTCCCTTCCACATTTGTCTTTAGTATGGTACGCAGGCAACTATTCTATTCATGGCACTGTTTCACATTGCATAATCCGATACCGACACTTCTTTTTTGCTGCACATCTCAATGATTTCCGGTAGTCCAATTCCCTGATACATCATAGTAACCAGCATTTCTTTCGCTCTTTCATATTGGCGGAAAATTGACCTCTTGGCCGGCACATTCGCATATACTTTCCAATATCCGGCATAGAGACTGTTTTTCCCCTTATTAGAAATAAATCCTCTCACATCTTCTACTGGATATCCGAGTAACAGACCGAGCTCGTGAGGAAAATCCGTTCCTCTTCTGCGAGACTCCCGATATCGTTCAGTAAAAGCAGTTAAAACCGCTCCGACATCAAACGCCCGATATCCCTCCGCCCGCAATATTTCTCTTGCCCCCCTGTCATTCAGGTGTGCGGCAAGCATATCGGGACGATATAGCAGTATTGTCAATTTATCTTTCTCTTCATATAAGATGCGTCTTTCAATACAACCGCCATACAATATGCCACTCAATCTCTGCCAGTCGCATTCAGACATTACAACAAGATTTGAAATTTTGTAACCGATAAGAAAAGGAGCGCACTGAAAGACCAGTTGGAGTTCCTGTTTTTCCCTATTCATTTGCCGTACAGTACCGACCATTTCCTCACTCATAAACAGAGATTCCTCCTCCGACAACAAATTAGAATTACGGGAACGAGCGCATTTGCTCCCGTCACTGTAATGTTCTTTCATTACTGTTGCCAAAAGAAGATTTGATATACTGGACAAATACCCCAATTGTGAGTACCGTCCACTATTTCAAAAACCGTCAAAACATCTTATATTTATCCACATTCTCGAAATTCTCTGATTCTCCTCATCATTAAAGTTTTCCATGACGACGCTCCGGTTTATGACCTCTTCCGTCGGATATTGTGCAAACACCTGCCGTTTTGCCTGTCCGGCAGGAACATCCAAAACATATTTTTCGTGTTCCTTTTTATCCTCTTCATCGGTAAAAAAGTAGGCAAGAGAATACTCCTCGGTATCCTCCTCTCCCTCTTCTGCTCCATAACACCAGTCCGCATATTGAAACAGCCAGTCGTTTTCACCTCCGGCAATCGCCGAAGTATAACCAATATAATACATATTGCGAATGGCATTATCCGGACGGGATATAAAATTCACAAAAGCCTCTGCCGCCCTCTTTTTCCGGCTGTCGCCGCCAATCCCTTTTTTCATCATACACCAGCCGTCAAACCAGAGATTACTGCACTCTTCGGGTACGGCATAACTTAATTCTATGCCATCTTGCTCTGCTTCGTCCATCGTGTAGACGCCGTCGCCTGACCATTGCATATTGGCTACTACTTTTCCAGTCACCATATCTGCCTTTCCACCTTCTATCTCCAAAGAATAGGCATTATTGCGCATCCTGCTCAGAATCTTTTCCACTTGCTGTACCGTTTTGTTTCCGGTGTCGTTCATAGCCTCTTTTAAAAGCGTCGGATATTTTGGATTATTCAAAAAAGATGGCGACATAAAAGTCTTCTCATTTAAAATCCCCAGCGCCACAATATAAGAATCCCGTACACTGTCTTTCATTGTAATCCGACGCCTATATTTCGAATCCAATAACATCGACCAGTGTTTCACATCTTCGTCAGATACAACAGACGGATTATAAACAATTCCCATAACTCCCCACATATATCCCGCGGCATAAGAGCTTAGCGGCGAGCCGTCAATTTGCAAATCCGTAAAAACTTTCTGAATGTACGGCGAGACTCCGCGGCTATAATAATTGTCCGGATTCGTCTTGTCAAAAAAGCCGCTCGAATACGGCTCCAGACTCCCCTCCTCCATCATTTTCATTATCATATATTCGGATGGACAGACAAGGTCAAACGTGTCTCCCAATGTCATCTGATTATACAAATCCTCATTGGTTCCAAAGGTAGAATACTCCACACGCACTTTTTCACCATACGTTTCCTCATACCATGTCTCAAACTCATCCGCCATATTTTCTTTTCCTATAATCGTCGTCCCGTCCGCAAGCTCAATCTGCTCTTCCTCGTCCCAGCCGCCCTCGTCCATATACTCTTCCCAATTAGCAATACGAAGTACTGTTTCTTTATTTTCTGTATTTCCAGCACAGCCGCCCTGCAGCAGACAAGCGAGGCAGAGCGAAAACAATGCTGTCAGATATTTACAATTTTTCTTCACGCTTCGTCCTCCCCGCTTTCCAATTCATACTGATTACGATTAACACGACAACAAGAAAAATAAGGGAGGATAACGCCCAAAGAGCGGTTTTAATCTCCGTTCTTGCCCCTTTTGTGGCATTTACCACATAAGTACTAATCGTGTCAAACACCGCCGGTTTCGTATAAGTAGTAATAAAATAGTCGTCTAACGATAACGTAATCGCCAGCATGAAACCGGAAGAAATACCCGGTATGATTTCACGGATTATTACTTTCCACAAAGCCTGACGATGATTGCAGCCCAAATCCAACGCCGCCTCGTATAAATTAGAATCCAACTGCTTCAACTTGGGCATAACCGACAAATAGACAAACGGCGTACAAAGTGCAGTCTGTCCGATGACAAGAGGAATATAAGTATCTTTATCAATTCCCAAAAACACAATGAGCAGTACACAAACGGAAAAACCCGTGACTACATCGGCATTGACAATCGGTATCTGATTTGCCAGACTCACGCCCTGCTGCACAAACCTCTTAGAATAAAATGTGCCAATTGCCCCCATTGTTCCCAATATCACAGCCAGCACGGCAACGACAAGCGCTAACAAAATCGTTCCCGCTATCATATTTAACAATTCCGGCGTCGTAAAAAGCGTCACATAATTTTTCATGGAAAATCCACGCAGAGAACCAATCATTGTAGATTTGGTAAAACTGTACACAAGCAAAATCAAAATCGGCAGGTAGAGAAAGAGAAATATCAATCCCAGCCAAAGTCCTTGCAATCCTTTCTTTACCATATGCCACCTCCTCTTGACTCGGCTCCCTGCTTTCCATAAAAATGTTCTGTCAGCCAAGTCAAAACAAAAATAATCAACAGAAGAATAATGGAAATCATCGAGCCATTGTGCCAGTCATACATATTAAAATAACTGCCCATAAGGCTTCCCATAATATATGTGCTGTTATACACCATATCGAGAACAACATAATTTGTCATGGACGGCAGAAAAACCATCGTCACGCCGCTAATCATCGCTGGTATCGTAAGTGGAAACGTCACATGCCGGAAAACGTTCCACCCGGAGGCGCCAAGGTCTGCCGCCGCCTCCGGCAGGCTCCCGTCCAATTTGCTAATCGTCGTATACAGCGGCAGAATCATAAAGGGAAGAAAATCGTAAATCATACATAAAACCGTGTTGAAAAACGGATACATGGCAAGATTTCCTTCCAGCACGCTGAGGATTTCTTTCATTGCAGATATGCGCAGCGTAAAATTAATCCACATCGGCATAACTAACAGGACAATGATTACATTTTTCCGCTTCCATGGCCCCCGCGCCAAAATGAGAGCTGTCGGATAGGCGATGAGCAGGCATCCCGCCGTCGTTGCCAGCGCAATCAGAAAACTATAAAAAAGAGTTCCCAGCGCTTTTGTATTGGTAAAAAAATTCTGAAAATTCTCTACCGTAAACTCTCCCTGCCCGTCGGTGAGCGCATAGTACAAAACAACAATTAGGGGAAGTACAACAAATCCAACAAGAAAAATAATGTATGGTATGCCCCATTGTTTTCTCGAAAATCGCATTCTCTTCCTCCCTCTCTCATTTTACCAACTGATACTGTCTCTTTTCCTCCGGCACAATAACACTGACGTAGTCTCCCATATTCCAAAGCCACTCGTCGTCTACATAATAGTCTACATCATTTTTACTGCGCACTTTATATTTATAGTGGTCGCCTTTATAAATAATGTTTACAATATTTCCCTGAACGAGTCCCTCTTTCGGGTCATCACTAAGTACTGCATCACCCGGCTCAAAAAAGAACTGTACCCGCACGCCCTCTGTCTGCTGCGGACGTCCTTTCGGAAAAATCATCTTTTCCTCTAAATGAATACTTCCGTCAGGAAGCAGGAGGCGAAGTTCTTCATCCAGCATTCCGGTATAATGGTTGATACGGTCATTATATGGCATGACATGAATCCCCTCGGGATTAATATCTATGCCCACTTTCATCCCCTGTTCCATACACACGGGACTATGCGCCACAATCTCACTCTTGCCGACATATACCGTAATCTCATAGGCAATTCCCTTAAACACCGAAGAATACACTTCACCTTGTATTCTTCCCTGTTCCGGCTCTGTCAATCTCACCGCTTCCGGCCGGACAACTACCTCGACACGGTCTCCCAAAGGAAAATTCTCAGAATGAGAAAATGATACATCCATAATAGATACTTCATGCTCTCCCGTAATCTCACCGTCAAAAATATTACTCTCGCCAACAAAATCAGCCACAAACGCATTCTTCGGCACCTTATAAATCTCTTCCGGCTTTCCGACCTGCTGTATTTTTCCATCGGACATAACAACAATCTTATCCGACATCGTAAGCGCTTCTTCCTGATCATGGGTTACAAAAATGAAGGTAATGCCAAGTTCCTTATGCATCTCTTTTAATTCAAACTGCATCTCTTTGCGCATTTTATAATCCAGTGCGCCAAGCGGCTCATCCAGAAGTAAAATCTCCGGCTCATTGACAATGGCGCGCGCAATGGCTACACGCTGCTGCTGCCCTCCGGATAACGTATCTATCTTACGCTTTTCAAATCCCTCCAAATCAACTATCTCTAACACTTTCCGCACTTTCTTACGTGTTTCCTCTTTCGGAAATTTCTTCATCTTCAATCCAAACGCAACGTTATCATATACATTGAGATAGGGAAATAATGCATACTTTTGAAATACGGTATTAATAGGACGCTTATTTGGCGGAACTTTCGTGATATCCTCTCCATGCAGTAAAATGTTCCCCTCCGTCGGCATTTCAAAACCGCCAATCATGCGCAATATCGTAGTCTTACCACAACCGGACGGGCCGAGAAAGGTCACAAACTCCCCCTTTTTTATCTCCAGACTGAAATCTTCTATTACCGCTGTATCTCCCTCATAACACTTTCGTACATGCTGCAATTCAATTATATTCTTTTCTTTGTTCATTCACTTTCACTCCGTTCTGCAAAAGTCAGTCTTTCTTATAAGCTAAAAAAGCGGCGACTGAAAAACGCGCCGCTCTAAGAAGCAGCTCCGCTGATTCTTGCTCCGCACAAGGCAGCCTTTCCTATAAGATAAAAAGCGGGGGCTTGACATACAATCAAACTTCCCGCTTACCATTCGAGAAACTATTGATTTTTAAAGTTTTTTGTTATTCGAATAATAACATACCTTTGAAAATATAGCAATCAACATTTCTCTATAAATTTAGTTCCGTCCGCTTCGCTACAATTTCGAGAAAATCTCTCTTTGCAATTTCATACTTTGAAGAATCCCGCAGGATTGCCGAGGGATGATATGTAGCAGTGAGCGCACAGTTTTTCCGGTATGTCCAAGTACCATGCTGTCTGGTAATTTTAAAATCCGGGGAAATAATACGCTGTGCTGCCACACGGCCAAGACATACAATGATTTTTGGCGTCAAGAGAAATGTCTCATATTTCAAGTATGGAAAACAGGCCTCTTTTTCCTCCACTCTCGGCTCCCGATTTCCGGGAGGGTGGCATTTTAAAATGTTAGTGATGTAGATTTCTTCCCTATCAAGTCCACAATCACCTAACAAACTGTCTAATATTTTTCCGGAAGGGCCAACAAACGGAAGACCCTGTTGGTCTTCCTGCCCTCCGGGCGCCTCGGCAATCAACATAATATCCGCCTGATGACTCCCACGCCCCATTACTGGCTGATGTCTTGTCCTGCTCAATGGACAGTGGGTACAGGATTCGACGTGCTGTTCAATTTCTTTCCATGTATATTGCATAAAATCCTCCATTCCACCGTGAGGCTATGCTCTCATCGCTCCATCAACTGACAGCACTTCCCCGGTCACATAACTTGCCATATCACTTGCAAGAAATACAAATGCATTCGCCACGTCTTCAGGTTCCCCGATTCTGCGAAGTGGAATTGACGCTGCCATCGGTTCAATCATCTCTTTGGGGAGAGCTGCTACCATATCTGTCCTCGTAATACCGGGCGCGACTGCATTCACGCGGATATTGCTTGGCCCCAATTCCCTTGCAAGAGAAAGCGTCAGACCATTGACTGCAAATTTGCTTGTTGGATAGGCAACTCCTCCCGGCTGCCCGCTGATGCTTACCATGGAACTTGTATTGATAATACAGCCGCCGCCCTGCTTTTTCATAATCTTTACGGCCGGCTGAATGGCATAAAAAATGGAATTCACATTCAAATTGATAACTCTTTCGAACTGCCCCTGCTCATAATTGTCAACCTTTGTGCTGTCAGAAATTCCGGCATTATTCACCAGAATATCAATTCTTCCAAACTTTTCTTTCACAGCTTCTATTGCCTCTTCCACGCTCTCTGCATCAGAGAGATTCGGATAAGCGCCATCTACCTCCCAGTGCGGATTCTCATTTTTTAAAGATGAGAGCGCCTTGTCTACCGTTTCCTTTCTGGAGCCAAACAGAACTACTTTCGCCCCATTTTCTAAATATTTTTTTACAATTGCAAATCCAATCCCACGTGTTCCTCCTGTAACAACTGCTACTTTATCTTTTAACATATGATTACCTCCTAAAATTAATATTGTCTGGATTTAGTATCTTATACACTTATCTCATAATAAAAAAGATACCGGAACTATAGTTGGCACCTTAATCCGTCTACATCCTGAAGTTTGTCCTAATTTTTCTTACTTGGAATTTCTGTTACCTTTTGATGTTCCAATTTTTATATTACATCATTTACCTGATTATATAAAATGTTTGCGAAGAAAATCCTTTCCAAGCAGTCTGCGCTTCCATATCAGATTTTTGAAAATCGCTTCTGTCCTTTCAATCCATTCCGAAACACTCAGCACAAATGTATGTAAACCTGCTTTGCTTTTAAATCTGTTCCCATGTACCCAAAAATTCCAATGTCGCTCTGTTTTGCATCCAGTTTTTGATAACATCTGCTCCCCTAGACTTACCGATTTTGGCTTTTGCAATATCAGTAATGCAGATATAATCGTCACAATTTTCCTCTGAAACAGTAATATTTATGTTTTGCACCACAATTACTTTATTTTTCCCATCCTTTTCCTCCCGTATCGCACTGAACAAAATCTTATAATGTAAAAGACACCAGAATTATATCCGTCTGGCATTTTTATATCAAATCCAAACATATCACCTACTCTTCATAATATTCAACCACCCATGGCTTATATTTTCCAAGGCTTCAAATGGTGTCCATAAACTCAAAATCTGATATATATTTGTGAATAGATACAAATGGGCAGAGCCGGATTTTTGTCTTCCGCCCACCATCTGTAGTCGCAAAACCAGAATTCTTTATTCCGCTAACAGAATTGTGTAATCATCGCTACCATCTATACGAATATTATAACAAAGATTCAGTGCAAATCACGCTTTTTATTATCTTTCTCAGACTCCCACACTTTCTTCTTGCATCGCATGCAAAACAATATCCAGATGATTGACGTATTTCCTATTTTCCGGCTCTAATTCTAGAGCTTTCCTCTCCTCTTTCTCCGCTTCTTCATATCTCTTCATTGCATGCAGAGTACTACTCAAGTTATCATGATATCTTGCATTTTCTGGCTCAAGCTCTACCGCTTTCCCTTTCTCTTTCTCCGCTTCTTCATATTTCTCCATTTCATGCAGGGTAACTCCCAAGCTGGCATGATAGCTTGCATTTTCCGGCTCAAGCTCCACCGCTTTCCTCTTCTCTTTCTCCGCTTCTTCATATTTCTCCATTTCATGCAGGGTAACTCCCAAGCTGGCATGATAGCTTGCATTTTCCGGCTCAAGCTCCACCGCTTTCCTCTTCTCTTTCTCCGCTTCTTCATATTTCTCCATTTCATGCAGGG
>CAPAOV010000011.1 GCA_948579355.1 uncultured Eubacterium sp.
GTGCATTAGTACCGTTGCGTAGCGGTCTAGTGCAAACGGGCTGCCAAAAGTCAGGAAAAAACGACAGCAGACATCTCAGACAAATGCTCGGGCGGCGCTCTGTAAACGAAAGAAACAATAATTTTTCGGGGAGTGATACAAGGACAACGATACCGCATGATACCCGCGCAGTGTACTAATTCGGGGAGATGAATGATTAAGCGGCTGCCTTACCTTTTGACCCCAACATTATATAATATAGAAAAAAGTACAATAATAAATAATGAGGAAACTCAAGGACACTGTATATTGACGAAATTTGGAAAATCCTTTATAATAAAATTAACTATCGGAAAGAGGGCGAGTGCATGAGACTTGTTTTTATTGGGGCAGACCATGAAGTGACCGGAAGTTGTCATTTTATGGAAGTTGGCGGGAAGAATTTTTGTGTCGATATCGGTATGGAACAGGGGCAGGATTTATTTGAGAATCAGGAACTTCCCGTGGAGCCGTCCGAAATCGATTTTATGTTACTGACGCATGCGCATATTGACCATACGGGATTGCTTCCCATGTTGTATGCCAGAGGTTTTCGGGGGCCGGTTTATGCGACAAAACCAACGGTTGAACTGAGTCAGATTATGTTGCGGGACAGCGCCCATATCCAGCAGTTCGAGGCGGAGTGGCGAAATCGTAAGGCGCAGCGTTCCGGCGGTGAGACGTATGAACCGCTCTATACGATGGAAGACGCCATTGGCGCTATCCGGCTGTTGCAGCCGTGTGAATACGATAGTATGGTACATATTTGTGACGAAGTGTCAGTGCGTTTTACGAATGTCGGTCATTTGCTCGGCGCGTCCTCGATTGAAATTTTTGCCAGAGAGGGGAATGAAGAGAGGACGATTGTTTTCTCCGGTGATATTGGGAACGGACATAAGCCGATTTTACGTGACCCGGTATATACGAAAGCGGCTGACTATGTAGTGATGGAATCGACGTACGGAGACCGTTTGCATGAGACGAAAGAACCGGATTATGTGGAGGAGCTGACGGCGATTATACAGGATACTTTTGCGCGGGGAGGCAATGTTGTCATTCCTTGTTTTGCTGTGGGGAGGACACAGGAACTGCTATTTTTCCTCCGGCAGATTAAAGAAGAAAGACGAGTAACAATCAATCCGGATTTTGAAGTTTATGTGGACAGTCCGTTGGCGGTGGAGGCCACACAGATTTTTGATAAAAATTTTGACAGAAATATTGAGCAGTGTTTTAGCGAAAGAGCAAAGGCGTTGTTGGCGCAGGGGATTAATCCCATTCATTTTCCGGGATTAAAGCTGTCTGTTACTAGTGATGACAGTAAAGAAATAAATTTTAAACCGCAGCCGAAAGTGATTTTGTCGGCATCCGGTATGTGTGAGGCGGGACGAATCCGCCATCATTTAAAACATAATTTGTGGCGTCCGGAAAGTACTATTGTATTTGCCGGTTACCAGACGCGGGGAACGTTAGGGCGCTCCCTGTTAGAGGGCGTCAAAAAGGTGAAGTTATTTGGTGAGGCTGTGGAAGTGCGGGCAAAGATTACGAAGCTGCGCGGCATTAGCAGCCATGCAGACAGGGATGGATTGCTAAAATGGGTGAACGGCTTTACCGAAAAGCCGCCGAAGAGGGTATTTGTAGTACACGGAGACGACCATGTCTGCGACGAATTTGTCCGTACGCTGGAAGATTCTGCCTATATTGCTTCGGCGCCTTACAGCGGTACGGTTTTTGATTTGCTAAGCGGTGAATTTGTGAAAGAGGCGCTGCCGGTTGCAGTGAAAAAGAAGACTGCGGCGAAGAAACGTGCCGGCGATATGTTCCAGCGTTTGCTGACCGAAGGCCAGCGGCTGCTTAGCGTCATTCGCAAAAATGAGGGACTGAGCAACAAGGAAACGGCGAAATTTGCCGACCAGATACATGCCTTGTGTGAAAAGTGGGACAGAGATTAGTTTTAAGACGGGGAAGAAGAGAGGAGAAAGGAGTGACTGATTGTGGATATACATGATGCACAGGAGAGCGTGCTCAATTATGATTTGGAAAAAGAGCAAGTCAAACAAATTGCACTGAATCATTTTCATGCCTACTATGTGAGACATGATATGAATGATGTGCTTGCTCATATTGATGAACAGGTTCAATGGAAAGGATCCAAAGGCTATTATGTTGCACACAGTCGCCGGGAGTTCGGAAGCCTGCTGCAGAAAGAATTGGAATTTGTTCCCAATGAGTGCATGATGAAAGTAGTAGAGACAAGCACGATTTCGTTGAGTACGGGGTGTTATCAGGTCACGGGTGAATTAGAGTTGAGACTTCCGTACCAATCCAATATATATTATTCAAATTTACGTTTTACGATGATGATAATTAAGCAGGATAAGCGTTTTGTCATCAAATCCATTCATACTTCTTCGACAGGAGAATCGGTTTTGGTAGAAGAACCACATTATCTGCTGGACGAGGATACCGGTCATTTATCGGTGGAGTTGAAAAAGCGGGAGCAGTATGATACGGTGACAGGACTGCTTCATTTGGAGGCGTTTAAGAAATTAATTGAGCAGAGGATACTGGCGCCATCTCAAAATGATTATTATGCCCTGTTGTGCACGGATATCAATAATTATGAAAAAGTAAATAATCTGTATGGGCTGCAAAAAGCCGACCAGCTCCTTGCTGATTTGGCGTCTCTGCTCACTTCTTCCTGTAATAAGGGAATCGAATTATGCTGCCGCAGCGTGGCCGACCACATTCTTGTTTTAGTTTCTTATTCGGAAAAGGATTATCTGATGTGGTTATTGAAATCTCTGTGCGGACAATTTGAGAAGAGTATTACTCCGCAGTATGTAAAGGCAGACCCGCAATTAGGAATCGGAGTCTATCTGATTACAAATCGGAAAGAAACAGTAGAGCGAATGGTTGAGTTTGCTAACCTTGCGAGAAAGAGCCTGCGCTTTCACACAGATTCTCCGATTGCTTTTTATGATGAGAAAATCTTTATGCAGATGGAGCGGGTTCGTCACATTGAGTCGCAGATGAGGCAGGCGTTGCAGCAGAGAGAATTCAAAGCGTTTCTACAGCCAAAATTCAATTTGGAAACGGGACAGATTGTGGGCGCGGAAGTGTTGGTGCGTTGGATTAATGCGGACGGTTCCATGATATATCCGGATGATTTCATTCCTATTTTTGAGCAAAACGGATTTATCATTGAACTGGACTTTTTTATACTGGAAGAAGTTTGTAAGATGATAAATCGAAGACTGCACGAGCAAAAGCCGTGTGTACCTATTTCGATTAACCAATCTCGTGTGTTACTGCAAAATAGAGACTATGCCCAAAAGGTGGCAGGCGTACTGGCGCAATACAATACGCCGCCGCAATATATTGAGTTAGAGCTTACGGAGCGGATATTCCGTGATGATTTGAAAAATCTGGCCGATGTGATGAGCAAATTAAAGGAGCTCGGCATAAGTTGGTCAATTGATGATTTTGGAACCGGATATTCTTCGTTGAATTTGCTGAAAGAGCTGCCTGTTGACATAATTAAAATAGATAAATCTTTTTTGGATGAGACAGAGAGTTCTGAGACGAGTAAGATTATTATCCGCAAGACGGTTGAATTGACGCAGGAGTTGGATATGACAGTTGTATGTGAAGGGGTTGAGACCGAAAATCAGGCAGATTATCTTCGCGGAATCCGCTGTGATGTGGCGCAGGGGTATTTGTACGCAAGACCAATGCCAATGGACGATTTTGAAACATTGCTGGATAAGGAGATGTACGGATGAAAAAGAAAATGAAACCAATTCTTTTTACGATGTTTATCTTAGCTGCCGTGACGGCGGGGGGATTCTATTTTCTGCTTAGTCAGGATTCCGGCCCGACCGGCGAGTTTCAGGAACGTATGGCGAAAGCGCAGAATGATTTAGAAGAAAACCGTTCCTACCGCTATGATTTGGATGAGAGTGCGATACCGTTAGCAACTTCGGGAGAAAAGAAGAATGTATTAAATTTTGAGCACGACGTCGTGTACGATGTGCAGCAGTCGAATCGGGACAGGGAGCGTCTTGACCGTCTGATTAAGAGGACGGATGCAGACTTTGAAAATCCGATTATTGCACGCAACCCTTTCGGTACCAATGAAAACAGTTTCTATTTCTATTTTACGACGTCATACCGCTGTATGGTTCGTTATACAATTACGGTCGAGGATGAGGCGATTTATGACCACACCCGCTATATCAACAACGGAAGTGAAAATAATCTCTCCAAGACACACGAATTTGTAATCAGCGGATTGATTCCCGGAAAGACAAATTATATTATTCTTGAGCTGGTTGACAGTTCCGGCTCAAAACGAGAGGGGAAGACGTATAAGTATGCGATACCAAAGGGGAATGTTCCTGAGAAGATTCCGGTAGAATTAGGCTATAGTAAGGAAGCCAGCCACAACGGAATGTTTTTTGTATTTCCGAAAAACGCAAATCAGATATTGACTTATGATAATCAGGGCGTATTGCGGAATATAACAAAGACAGAAACCGGACACGGTAAGCGCATTTATCAGACAGGTGACAGTGTGTTATATCAGATAGCTCCGGATAAGGTGGCGAGAGTTTCCTCGCTGGGCCGGGTTCTCGGTGTTGTAAAGGTAAACGGTTACGGTGCGATTAAAGATTTTTGCTATGACGGATACAATGAAATCTATTCGCTTGGAAGCAGGAAAAAACGGGAGTATCTGCTTGCTACTTCCATGCAGACGGGAAAGACAAGGGTAGTCTTTTGTTTCCCGAAAGGGATATTCGTCGGCTCACTTGCTCCGAAACAGGGCGGCGGCATATACCTGACAGCCGCAAAACCGTCCGGCATAATTTATATGGATGCGATTACGAGCGCGGAACCAAAGATTAGCTTTGTCATGGGCAAACGGGCCGATTGGAAGAAAAAGCTGGGAAAGAAAAAGATAGCAGAGGAAAAAGAGGCGGTGACATGGGATACTGCCGCTTCGCAGATAAGTTTGACTGAAGACGGAACATATTCCCTGCTTGTCAGGAAGCAAGGGCAGGCGACTGGCGTTTGTGTTCAGTTGGATTCAAAAAAAAGAGGATTGAAAGTTGTTATGACTTCGAAGTTTGGCGGAAATGCCGCCAATCGCTTACAGGTTCAGGGGGAACATATGATACTTACGGATGTGCAGGCAGGCAATTTTGCCGAGTATGACAGAAAAGGAAAAGTCACGCGCAAATTTTCGTACGGCAGTCCGGTTGATTCGGTAGTGAAATTAACCTTGGCTGGTATGTGCTTCTACGGAATGTAAAAAGGGGTTGATATTATATGCTTTTCAGTTGTATAATAAGGCATATGAAATAAATATACTTTTAGGAGGGTAAAAGGAATGAAATTTTTTGTTGACACAGCGAAAATTGAGGACATCAAAAAAGCCGAAGAAATGGGTGTAATCTGTGGTGTGACGACCAATCCGTCGTTGATTGCCAAAGAGGGCGGAAGAAGTCAGGAAGATGTACTGAAAGAAATCGCTTCTATTGTGGACGGGCCAATCAGCGGAGAGGTTAAGGCCACTACAGTGGACGCAGAAGGTATGATTGCGGAAGGCAGAGAAATTGCCAAGCTTCATGAGAATATGGTTGTTAAAATTCCGATGACAGTGGAAGGTCTGAAAGCAACAAAGGTACTTGCTTCTGAAGGTATCAAGTGTAACGTGACTTTAATTTTTAGTGCGAATCAGGCGCTTTTGGCAGCGAAAGCAGGAGCCGCTTATGTATCTCCATTCTTAGGACGTTTAGATGATATTTCCCAGCCGGGTATTGATTTGATTGAGAGTATTGCTGAGATTTTTGCCAATGACCCGGAGATTGATACGGAGATTATTGCAGCCAGCATTCGTAATCCGATTCATGTTACGGATTGTGCTCTGGCAGGCGCTGATATTGCTACCGTGCCGTATGGTGTAATCGAGCAGATGACGAAGCATCCATTGACGGATATTGGTGTTGATAAATTCCAGAAAGACTATATCGCAGTATTTGGAAAGTAAAGATTAAAAGCGCAAAAACAGCGCGGAAATGGGGATTATTAATATGAATAAAACAGAACTTCAGAAAATGGCTGTTGAAGTTCGTAAGGGCGCAGTAACCGGTGTCTATCATGCAAAATCCGGACATCCCGGCGGCTCTCTTTCAGCAGCAGACATTTATACATATCTTTTCTTTGAAGAGTTGTCCATTGACCCGAAAAATCCGGATAAAGCAGACCGTGACCGCTTTGTGCTGAGTAAGGGACATACGGCGCCGGGATACTATTCTGCTTTGGCAAACCGTGGTTTCTTTCCGGTAGAGGATTTGAAAACTCTTCGTAAGGTTGGTTCCTATTTGCAGGGACATCCGGACAAGAAACATATTCCGGGCGTGGATATGTCCAGCGGTTCTCTGGGACAGGGTATATCTGCAGCAGTCGGCATGGCGCTTTCGGCGAAACTCAGTGATGAAGATTATCGCGTGTATACGCTTCTCGGAGACGGGGAAATTCAGGAAGGACAGGTTTGGGAGGCTGCTATGTTTGCCGGCCATCGCAAGCTGGACAACTTTGTTGCTATTGTAGATAATAACAATCTTCAGATTGACGGCGCTGTTGACGAAGTATGTACGCCGTATCCTATTGATGAGAAATTCAAAGCATTCAATTTCCATGTAATCAACGTGGACGGCCACGATTTCGATGCTTTGAAAGCGGCTTTTGACGAGGCAAAGGCAACAAAAGGACAGCCGACGGCAATTATCGCAAAGACAGTGAAAGGAAAAGGAGTTTCTTTCATGGAAAATCAGGCGAGCTGGCATGGAACTGCTCCGAATGACGAGCAGTATGCACAGGCGATGGAAGAATTAGAGAAAGCAGGTGAGTCATTATGTCAGAAGTAAAGAAGATTGCAACTCGTGAGAGTTATGGAAATGCACTTGCAGAACTTGGTGCAGAGTTTGACAACCTTGTTGTTCTGGACGCTGACCTTGCTGCCGCTACAAAGACCGGTGTATTCAAAAAAGCTTTTCCGGAACGTCATATTGATTGCGGAATTGCAGAGTGTAACATGATGGGTATTGCGGCAGGACTTGCGGCAACGGGAAAAGTTCCGTTTGCCAGTTCTTTCGCCATGTTTGCAGCGGGACGTGCCTTTGAGCAGGTTCGTAATTCCATTGCTTACCCACAGTTAAATGTAAAGATTGGCGCGACTCATGCGGGTATTTCAGTAGGTGAAGACGGTGCGACACATCAGTGTAATGAAGATGTCGCTTTAATGCGTACTATTCCGGGCATGACGGTAATTGTACCATCCGATGATGTAGAGGCTAAGGCGGCCGTACGCGCGGCATATGAGCATAAGGGGCCTTGCTATTTGCGTTTTGGACGGTTGGCAGTACCGGTGATTAACGACAATCCGGATTACAAGTTTGAACTTGGCAAGGGAGTTGTTCTCCGCGAAGGTAAAGATGTGACTATCGTGGCGTCCGGTCTTCCAGTGTCTAATTGTCTGGAAGCGGCAGAGAAACTTGCTGCGGACGGCATTGATGCAAAAGTAATTAATATACATACAATAAAACCGTTAGATGAGGAATTGATTGTTGCTTCCGCAAAAGAGACAGGTAAAGTCGTAACCGTGGAAGAGCATTCCGTTATCGGCGGTCTGGGAAGCGCCGTATGCGACGTGCTTTCCGAGAAAGCACCGACGCCGGTATGTAAGATTGGTGTCAATGATGTATTTGGAGAATCCGGCCCTGCCGTTGAATTAGTTTCCAAATATGGTTTGGATGCGGACAGCATCTATGAGAAAGTAAAGGCTTTCTGTAAATAAATGAAGTATCGGGGTTTCGCGTGAATGTGATTCTATTGTTGTCTTCGTGTTTTTTGCAAAGGACAGAGGAACGTCAGGGTATGTATAATTACATTCTCTGGCGAAACCCTGTTTTTTTCTTATATATAGGATTGGATTAGGGGAATTTGATATTTGAAAATAGAAAGAGGAGGAAATGGGAATGAAGCAATACCGGATGAAGCCGTTTGCCACACCGCCTGAATTTGACGTTACCGTGCCGGGTTCCAAAAGTATTACCAACCGTGCGCTTCTTCTGGCCGCTTTGGCAGAGGGAAGAAGTGTTTTGAAGGGGGTTCTGTTCAGTGATGATTCGCGCGTGTTTATGGATGCTCTTCAAACACTGGGATATAACATTATTATTGACGAGGCAGGCAATGAGGTGACGATAGACGGCAGGGGAACCCATATTCCTGAAAAGAAAGCGGATATTTATGTGGGGAGTGCGGGAACAGCCGCCCGTTTTCTGACGGCGATGCTTGCTCTATCCGGAGGGCAGTACGAGATGAGCGCTTCCGAGCAGATGAGCAGCCGTCCCATGCGCCCTTTGCTGGAGGCGTTGGAGAGCCTCGGAGCAAAATTTGAATATAAGAAAGAGTCATACGCCTTTCCGTTCTCCATTTTGGGAAGAGAGGATGTGTCATGTGACAAGGTGTATTTGAATATAGATGAAAGCAGTCAATTTCTGAGCGCCCTGTTGCTCAACAGTGTTTTTTGTCCGGATGGTCTGTCCGTACATCTGACGGGAAAGAGAGACGCAAAGGCCTATGTGGATATAACGATGAAGATGATGAAATCGTTTGGCGGACAGATGAGGCAGCACGGCGAACACGAATATGAACTGTTGCCGCAACAGCGTTATACGGCTGCCGAATATGTGATTGAGCCCGATGTATCTGCCGCCTGCTATTTTTACGGGATGGCTGCCATAAATGGGGGCCGCATCAGAGTCAATCATGTCCATTTTGACAGCACACAGGGGGATATTGCCTTTATCCGTGTACTGGAATTGATGGGATGTTATGTGGAAGATACGGAGCAGGGAATTGTTGTTGGCGGGCTGGAAAACAAAGATGGGGAAAAGGTTCTTCAGGGTGTGGAAGTCAATATGAGCAATTTTTCTGACCAGACAATGACATTGGCAGCAATCGCCGTCTTTGCGTGGGGGGATACAACGATAACCGGCGTGGAGCATATCCGCCGGCAGGAATCAAATAGAATCACAGGCATCGTAACGGAACTGAACCGCCTTGGAATTGCCTGTGAAGAGAGAGAAGACGGAGTGGTGATTCATTCCGGCAAGGTGAGGGCCTCGAGGGAACATCCGGTTGAAATCCAGACATATGAAGACCACAGGATGGCTATGGCGTTTGCCTTGATTGGCACGAGAGAGGAGGGAATCGTTATTGATAATCCTCTCTGCTGCAGAAAAACGTTTGAAAATTATTTTGAACTGTTGACAAAATTGAATTTACGATTAGAATAAAAAGGAAATGGAAAATCTGTACAGAAACGGGGGAATACCATGAAAAAGGTAATAGATATTTTGAGAGAAAAGGTGACAGATGGGTTTGTAAAGGCCGGATATGATGAAAAATACGGAATGATTAGTGTAAGTAACCGTCCGGATTTATGCCAATATCAGTGTAATGGAGCGATGGCTGCAGCTAAGGAATACAAAAAAGCTCCGTTTCAGATTGCCGGTGAAGTGGTAGAACAATTGAGCAGCGAAGCTGTTTTTGCACAGATTGAGGCGGTGAATCCGGGGTTTATTAATATTACCGTGAGTGGGGAATTTTTAGCGGAGCAGGCGGAGCGCATGAATGTGGAAGAGCGTTTTGGCGTGGCATTGCCGGAGAAGCAGAAGACGATTGTGATTGATTATGGCGGGGCAAACGTAGCGAAACCATTGCATGTGGGGCATCTGCGTCCGGCCATCATCGGCGAAAGTGTTAAGCGCATTTGCCGCTTTATGGGCGATAACGTGATTGGTGACGTTCATCTTGGTGATTGGGGATTACAGATTGGACTCATTATTCAGGAAGTGAAAACAAGACAGCCGGAATTACCGTATTTTCAGGATGATTTTGCTGGAGAGTATCCACAGGAGCCGCCGTTTACGATAAGTGATTTGGAGCAGATTTATCCGCATGCGAGCGCCTATTCAAAAGAGCATGAGGACTACTTGCAGGCAGCACAGGAGATAACGGCAAAGTTGCAGGATGGACACAGCGGCTATCGTGCCCTGTGGCAGCATATATTAAATGTTTCCATCGAGGATTTGAAAAAGAATTACGATAGTTTACAGGTCTTTTTTGACTTGTGGAAAAAGGAAAGCGACGCCCAGCCGTATATACCGGAAATGGTAGAGAAGATGAAAAAAGACGGCATTGCCTATATGAGCGAGGGCGCTCTTGTCGTTGATATTTCCGAAGAGGGAGATAAAAAGGAACTGCCGCCGTGCCTGATTGTAAAATCGAATGGCGCATCGCTGTATGCGACGACGGATTTGGCAACGATTGTGGAGCGCGAGGAATTATTTCAGCCAGACCAGATTATTTATCTGGCGGATAAGAGACAGTCGCTACATTTTACGCAGGTCTTTCGTACGGCGAAAAAGGCGAAGATTGTGCGGCCGGAAGTCGAATTGAACTTCATTGGCTTTGGCACGATGAACGGCAAAGACGGGAAACCATTCAAGACGAGAGATGGCGGCGTACTTCGTCTGCAGTCATTGTGCGAGCAGATTAATGCCGAAGTATATAAAAAAATGAAAGACAACCGTGAATACAGCGGCGACGAGGCGGAGGCAATCGCGGCCAAAGTGGGACTGGCGGCTTTAAAATATGGCGATTTGTCCAATCAGGCTTCCAAAGATTACATTTTTGATATTGAGCGCTTCGCATCGTTTGAGGGGAATACGGGCCCGTATATTTTGTATACGATTGTGCGGATTAAGTCACTGATTGGCAGATATGAGGAAGAGGGCGGCGTCTTGTCATCCGATAACACGCTTTTGCCGCCGGTAAGCGCGAGCGAGACAAAGGTATACTTAACATTAAGCAGATTTGCGGATATGATGGAGGCGGCTTATGCCGAACTTGCCCCAAATAAAATCTGCCAGTATATTTTTGAATTGTCGGAAAGCGTAAACCATTTTTACCACGAAACAAAAGTACTGACAGAAGAGGATGAAGAGAGGAAAAACTCTTATATTAAGCTGCTTCGTCTTGTACAGAGAGTATTGGAATGCTGTATTGGCATGCTTGGTTTTGAGGCGCCGGATAAAATGTAATGGTATTTGGCGTGCATAAATACCGGAAGTTGTAAGGAGTGATTGTGATGTATCGTGAAACAGCACGATTAATAATGTATGGTCAACTGGGAGAAGATAGCATTCTTCTGCGTTTGAGTGATATTTTTGAGAGAGCGGCGTACGAAAAAGATGCGACGAAAGAGGAGCTGGTGCGGGCTGTTTACGACCAGATTTACCGCCTGCTTGATTTGGCGACGCGTTACGGTTTTGATGAGAATCTGTGGCAGTGTTATATTGCGTACGTGCTTGCCACAAATGAAAATCCATTCAGCATTATTTGTGAAATGGTGGGAGCATCGGATGACGGTACGGTCAATACAATAGTCAAACAGGATATGGAATGCTTTTACCATCTTTTCCATTTTGATTTTTCGCAATTGGAGGAACAACTGGGAATACGTTGTTTTGATATTCTATCGCATTATCATTCGATGGCAAAAGCAGAAAATACTTACAATAAGAGCGTCAGTGAGAAAGTCCGTGCGTTGGCGGAGAATTTGCGAAAGGCAAAGGACGCCGAAGATATTTTTAATATGGTGACGGATTTTTACAGACGATATGGCGTCGGTAAATTTGGTTTGAATAAAGCGTTTCGCGTTGTCCACCGCGGAGAGCAGACAGTTTTATCCGCTATTACCCATACGAGCGACGTAGTGTTAGACCAGTTGATTGGCTACGAGTGGCAGAAACAGCAGCTTATCGAAAATACGGAAGCGTTTGTCGAGGGACGGCGGGCAAATAACTGTCTGCTGTATGGAGACAGCGGTACGGGAAAATCGACCTGCATAAAAGCGATTTTAAATCAATATTATCATCGCGGCCTGCGGCTGGTGGAAGTATATAAACATCAGTTTCAGGATTTGGCAGAGATTATTGAGCAAATCAAAAACCGCAATTATAAATTTATTATTTATATGGATGACTTGTCTTTTGAAGAATTTGAGGTAGAGTATAAATATCTGAAAGCGGTTATTGAGGGCGGCATGGAAGTGAAACCGGACAATGTATTGATTTACGCTACGTCGAACCGCCGGCATCTGATTCGCGAGACGTGGAGCGACCGCTCCGATATGTCGCAGGATGAGCTGCACCATTCTGACACGGTACAGGAAAAATTGTCGCTGGTCGCTCGTTTTGGTGTCAGCATCAATTTTGACCGTCCGCAAAAGAAAGAATTTGACAGGATTGTACTCGGATTGGCAAAGGAGCATCCGGAAATCGTACTCAGTGAAGAAGAGCTGCTACAGCAGGCAAATGTATGGAGTATGCGCAATGGAGGACATTCCGGACGTGTGGCAGAGCAGTTTATCATTCACTTGCAATCACTGGCAAAATAAGCAGGAAAGGATAAGGCATTATGTTTGAACGCTTTTTTCCCGACACAACGGTGTCATCAACGTATGCGATTGATTATGAAAAACTATATCAGGAGGGATATCGGGGTGTTTTGTTTGATATTGACAACACTCTGGTTGAGCATGGCAAAGAAGCGACAGAGCAGGCGAAAAAACTTTTTTCCCGCTTGCGGAGCATAGGTTTTGAATGCTGCCTGATTTCAAATAACAAAAAGAAGCGGGTACATAGTTTCAATGAAAAGATAGGCGTACACACTGTTTTTAACGCTCATAAGCCTGCGAAAAAGGGTTATTATTATGCGATGGAACTGATGGATACAAGGCCGGAAAATACGGTATTTGTCGGAGACCAGTTATTTACCGATATTTTCGGGGCGAAACGTATCGGACTAAAAAATTTTCTTGTAAAGCCGATAAATGAAAAAGAAGAGTTCCAGATTGTTTTGAAACGAAAACTGGAAAGTATTGTGTTGAAAGAATACCGTATTAAGAAGCGGGAGGAGAAGAAAAAGAGAAGATGGGAAAAGAGATGGAAGAAAGATTATTTCAGTCCCTTGAAATAGATGCGCTCTTGCTGACCGGCATACCAAATATGCGATATGTGGCGGGGTTTACGGGAGAGGGGTATGTTTATCTGTCCAGAGAACGCCGTATTGTTGTCACCGATGCCCGTTACACGGCGGCTGCGCGTGAAGAATGTGCGGATTGTGAAGTTGTGGAGTGGAAAAAAGACGGGTATTACGACACCCTTACCGTATTGCTGCAAAAGGATTGTGTGAAAAGGCTTGGTTTTGAAGATCCGGCTATGACGGTGGCTTTTTATAATAAGATGAATCAATCTTTTGCCGAAAAGGGATTACGGGATGTAATATGTGTTCCTGTACAGGATAAGGTAGATTTTTACCGTGCGGTAAAGACGGAGGAAGAGCAAAAGCGGATTCGCAGGGCAGAGGCCATTGGCGATACGGCTTTTAGCCGCATAGTAGAACAATTGCGGCCGGGGCTCACGGAAAAGCAGGTGGCGGCCCTTTTAGAATTTTATATGAAAGAGGCCGGAGCGGATGGTCTGAGTTTTGATACGATAGCGGCGTCCGGATATCACTCGGCAATGCCGCATGCCATACCAACGGATAAGAAATTGGAAGAGGGAGAATTTCTCACGATGGACTTTGGCTGCCGTTATCAGGGGTATTGCTCCGATATGACAAGAACGGTTGTCATTGGCAAGGCGGATGACAGACAAAGAGAAATGTATGAGATAGTCCTGCGCGCGCAGCAGACAGCGCTGGCGGGTATTCGTCCGGGGCTGACAGGAAAGGAAATTGACGCGCTGGCCAGAGATGTTATTGAAGAGGCCGGATATGGAAAATATTTTACTCATTCTCTGGGGCATTCTTTAGGTCTGGAGATTCACGAGAGCCCGAACTTTTCTTTGCGGGAGGAGCGGCTCATTGAGACGGGAATGGTCATTACCGTGGAACCGGGAATTTATATAGAGGGTTTTGGCGGTGTGAGAATTGAAGATGTTGTTATTATTACGGAGGATGGGTGTGAAAATATCACTCATTCGCCGAAACAAATAATAGAAATAGAAAAAGAAAAGGAGAGATGTAGATGAAAAGGCAACAACAAACAATCGCAGCATGGGGATGTGTGACAGCATTGATAATGAGCTTGTTAGCGCCTGAGGGCAGTATTTTGGAAGCAAAGAAAAAGAAACCCAAATTAAGCAAAAAGAAAATCAGCATTTCCGTGGGCAAATCAAAGACAATTAAAGTAAAAAACGGCAAAGGATACAAAGTAAGCTGGAAGAGTAAAAAGAAGAAACTGGTAAGCGTAAAGAAAAAAGGAAAATACAGCGCCAGAATAAAAGCTAAAAAGGCGGGTTCCGCAAAAGTTATCGCCACGTTAAAAAGAGGTAAGAAGCGTTACAAACTTACTTGTAAGGTGAAAGTTTTCGGAAGAGACACGGGCAATACGGGAACGACGCCGGATTCCAATAATCAGGGGACAGCGCCGACGGCAACACCAACAATGACGCCGGTGGCGACAGCGACGCCGACTCCGGTGACAACGGCAACACCGACGCCGATGACGACGTCAACACCAACGCCAACGTCAACAGCAACGTCAACAGCAACAGCGACGGCGACAACAACGGCGACAGCGACAACAACAGCGACGGCGACAGCGACACCGACTCCGGTAACGACAGCAACACCGACTCCGGTGACAACAGCGACACCGACGCCGATGACGACGGCAACGCCGACGCCAGTGACGACAGCGACACCGACAGCGACGCCAACAGCGACGGCAACAGCAACAGCGACGGCCACTGCGACAGCGACAACAACGGCGACAGCGACGGCAACAGCAACAGCAACAGCGACGGCCACTGCGACAGCGACGGCCACGGCAACAGCGACAGCAACAGTGGAGCCGACGGCAACAGCCGAAGCCACGCCGACGACGGAACCGGATACATCGGAAGAATTTGTCAAAGTGCCATTATCGGCGGTGACATTGATGGAAACGGTAGCGCTTGACGGCGAACCGGTTTACAACGAAGACGGAAGCATGACTTTTACCATGTGCAATCAATATGGAGGTGGAGGCGTCTGTCTCTATATGAATAGTGACAAAGATAAAATTGATTTGAATGATTACACAAAAGTGTTAATTGAGGTTTCGGCAGAAGAATCAACGCCGTTATCGGTTTCCTATTATCCGGACGGAACCGGGTTCTGGTCAGATAGCACGCTGCTCGGTTACGGAGACGCCGGTACGGAGAAGAAGACGCTTTCATATTCTCTTTCTTCATTTTCCGGCAGCATGAATGCGCTCCGTGTGCGTTACAATTCATGGAATCTGCCAAGCGATGCGAAATCAACAGTTACGCTTCATTCGATTACGTTAGTGAGAGATTTGCGTGAGATAACGGAAACGGTTGGCAATTACACTTCACTTTATGAACTGGCGGGGAACTACGGATTCAAAATGGGAACCGTTATGAATGGCAGTACGATTTCCGATTCCAAATATACAACCGTGATGAAACACCATTTTAACAGTATAACGGCAGCAAATGAGATGAAAGCGTATTCCATGCTGGATGGGACTGCTTCAAAGGCGAATTATAAGGATGAGACTTCCATGCCGGCTATTAATTTTGAATGGGCAGACCGCATTATGGACTATGCTAAGGAAAATGGCATTAAAGTCCGGGGACATGTGCTTGTATGGGATGCGGATATGTGTGATTGGTTCTTCCGTGAGGGGTATGACAGTTCAAATGGTTATGCTTCCGCAGAAGTGAATAAAAAGCGTATGAAGAGTTATATCGAACAAGTGCTGACTCATTTTGAAGAAAAGTATCCGGGCGTCATCTATTGCTGGGACGTAGTAAATGAAGCAGTTGGTGATAATGAGAAAGAATATGCCGGTGATGATTTACGGCATGTCCGCAAATTGAGGGGCGAAAAGACAAATCTGTTTTATGAACATGTCGGCAGCGATTATGTGGAATTAGCATTTCTGTATGCGAGACAAAAGCTGCAAGAGATGGGAAATCCAGATATCGACTTGTACTACAATGATTACAGCACATTTTATCAGGTGAAACGAGACGCTATCTGTGAATTAATCAAGTCCATAAACACGTATCATAAGGATGATAACGGCGACTATATGAAATTGTGTGACGGCATGGGAATGCAGAGTTACATTGGCGGCTATGGAGTACAGGAAGGGTGTATGAACGATGACGATGTTACTCGTGTCAAAACGGCGATAGAGAAGTTTGCCGATTTAGGCGTTGACGTTCAGGTGACGGAATTAGCAGTGCGCAATTACTTAAACGACGAGAAAACTTTTGCTACCCACGCAGCATTCTACCGCAAGCTGTTTGAGGCGTATATGCAAATAAATGAAGAGCGTTCGGAAAAACCGTTGAAAGCGATTTCCATCTGGGGCATTGTTGACAATCCTTCGATGAGCGAGGATGACTACAGTTACAGCATGAATGGTTTGTACTGCGGTCTGTTTGACGAATATCTCAAAGTGAAACCGGCGTTCCAATCGGTCTATTCATTATTTGGTGGTAACTAGTACAATGAATATATCAGAGACTTAATTTTCATTGTACTAGTAGAAATGGAGAAAAATATGAGACCAAAACTATGTGTGCCGATAGTAGAATCTCTTCGGGATGGCATAACGGCTAGAGCAGGGGAGTATGCGCGTTTAGCGGTTGACATGGCAGAGTGGCGTGTTGATTTCTATGCCGGTTACGAGAGAGAGTTATTGAGTATTGTTGCAGAGTTAAAAAGTATTTTAAGGGAAAAGGAGCTGATTGTAACCCTCCGCACGGAAGCGGAGGGGGGTGAACCAAATGCTTCCCGCTTTGATTATTTTTCCTTTATCGAAGCTGTCCTGCAGCAGGGAATGGCAGACTATGTTGATATTGAAGTGGCGTGTTGTGAGGAAGAGGTACGGCGGCTCTGCCTGAAATATGCCGATGGTTATACGAAGATTATTGGTTCGTACCATGATTTTGAGGCGACTCCCACGCGGGAGGATATAATTGAGCGATTGCAGCAGGCGAAGCAGGCGGGGTGTACGGTAGGAAAACTGGCTTGCATGCCCCATGAACAAAGTGATGTGGATACGCTGCTAGAAGCTACGGCAGCGATGAAAGAGAGATATCCGGAGTTTCCTCTGATTACGATGGCAATGGGAGAATTAGGCAGGCAGACACGTCTCTATGGCGGCTTATACGGCTCTGTTCTTTCGTTTGCCTGTGTGGAGAGGGCTTCTGCTCCGGGACAGATTTACTATGAGGATATGCGGCGGATATTTGATAAGATTTATAGCGGAAATAAGCATATTATACTGATTGGTTTTATGGGCGTAGGAAAATCAACGATATCCGGAGAACTGCAACGTCAGACAAAACGTGTGGAAATTGATACGGATTGTTGGATAGAAGAACGGGAAAACCGCACAATCGCTGATATATTTGAGCAGGAGGGGGAAGAATATTTCCGACAGCAGGAAACGGCGATGATAGACGAGCTGGGGGCGATGAAACCGGCCATTATTTCTTGTGGTGGAGGAATGGCTCTTCGTGACCTTAACAGAAGAAAGCTGCGGGCGATAGGAACGGTTGTCCTGCTGACAGCAGAACCGGAAACTATTTTTGAGCGGGTGAAAGAAAGCGACAGCCGCCCGCTTCTGAATAACAATATGAATGTGGAGTACATACGGAAGCTGATGGCGGAGCGGCAGCCTTTTTATGAGCGCGCCGCCGACGTAACTGTATCCACGGAGCATAAGATGGTAAGTCAGATAGCCAAAGAAATACTTGATAAATGTTTATAACGTGTTATAATCTTATTGAGGAATTTATTGTCGTTTTGTACGACGGAAAGAGAGGAAACTATGGTATCAGCAGGAGATTTTAGAAACGGTTTGACCGTAGAGATTGATGGAACGGTATATCAGATTATTGAATTTCAGCATGTAAAACCCGGTAAAGGGGCGGCTTTTGTTCGAACAAAGTTAAAGAATGTAGTAGATGGCGGCGTTGTGGAGAAGACATTCCGTCCGACGGAAAAGTATCCACAGGCGCATATTGATAAGAAAGAGATGCAATATTTATATAATGATGGTGAAATGTACAATTTCATGGATAATGAAACGTATGAACAGATTGCATTGACAGAGGAAGCAGTCGGAGATTCCATGAAATTTGTCAAAGAAAATGATAATGTAAAGATGGTTTCCTATAAGGGAAATATCTTTGCCATTGAGCCTCCGATGTTTGCTGAATTAGAGATTACGGAGACGGAGCCGGGCGTAAAAGGCGATACGGCTACAAATGTTACCAAGCCGGCTACGGTAGAAACCGGAGCGCAGGTTGCAGTTCCGATTTTTGTCAATCAGGGAGATAAAATTCAGATTGATACGAGAACAGGAGAATATTTAAAAAGACTGTAAGAGTCGGATAGAGGATAATAGTATTCATTGGCCGGTGAGAGCGTCTGCGTTTTTGCCGGCTTATTTTATAAAATGGAAACTTACATAATTTTCCGGGAATGTGAGATAGTAAAGAGTGTCGAATGAATGTGCGTCAATGTATAGAGAGCAGAGAAGAATCGGGAGGGGACTATGAGAAAATATGACGTAAGGGGAATGAGCTGCGCCGCCTGCAGTACCCGCGTGGAAAAGGCAGTAAAACAGGTGAAAGGCGTCGAAAGTTGCTCGGTCAGTCTTTTGACAAATACGATGGGGGTCGAGGGAGAGGCAGAGGACGAGGCAATTTTAGAGGCGGTCGCCAACGCCGGTTACAGCGCCAGCGCAAAGGGAGTGCTTGTTTCTGAAATGAAAGAGACGCCGGACGGTGCGGAAGAGGCTTTGAGGGATTATGAGACGCCGATACTGATAAAACGGTTGTGGAGTTCCCTTGCTTTTCTGCTCCTTTTAATGTATTTGTCCATGGGTCATATGATGTGGGGGTGGCCGCTGCCTGCTGCGCTGGCGGAAAATCATGTGGCGCTGGGGCTGTTGCAGCTTCTTCTGACGGGGATTGTGATGGTGATTAATCAGAAATTTTTTGTCAGTGGTTTTAAGAGCTTGTGGCACCGTTCCCCTAATATGGATACGCTTGTGGCATTGGGCGCAGGCGCCGCTTTTGCTTACAGCACATACGCACTTTTTGCCATGACGGATGCACAGATGAAGATGGATATGGACGCCGTTATCAGTTATATGCATGAGTTCTATTTTGAATCGGCGGCAATGATTCTCACGCTCATTACGGTAGGCAAAATGTTAGAGGCAAAGTCGAAAGGGAGGACGACTGACGCATTGAAAGGATTGCTGCGTCTGGCTCCGAAAACGGCTACGATAATACATCAGGGCCAGGAGAAATCCGTACCGGTAGAGCGGGTGAAAAAGGGGGATATCTTTGTCGTCCGTCCGGGGGAAAGTATTCCGGTCGATGGTGTTGTCGTCGATGGTATGAGCGCCGTCAATGAGTCCGCCCTCACAGGAGAGAGCATTCCGGTAGATAAGGTGGAAGGAGATTTTGTTTCGGCGGCGACGGTAAATCAATCCGGCTATCTGCGCTGCGAGGCGACGCGGGTAGGAGAAGATACGACCTTATCGCAAATCATTCAAATGGTCAGCGATGCGGCGGCAACGAAAGCGCCGATAGCCAAAGTGGCGGATAAAGTGTCCGGCGTATTTGTGCCGATTGTAATCGGCATTGCCGTTCTCACTTTTCTTGTCTGGATGATTGCCGGACAGACGTTTGGTTTTTCTCTGGCAAAAGCAATTTCCGTACTGGTAATCAGTTGTCCGTGTGCGCTTGGTCTGGCGACTCCGGTAGCGATTATGGTAGGAAACGGACTGGGCGCCAAACATGGGATTTTGTTTAAAACAGCATCTTCTCTGGAGATTGCCGGTAAAATCCAATGCATCGCTCTGGATAAGACAGGTACGATTACGATGGGAGAACCGCGGGTGACAGATGTCTTTACCGAAGACGGGGTGGATTTTCGGGAATTACTTCTATATGCCTATGCTCTCGAGAGCCGCAGCGAACATCCGTTGGCGCGGGCGGTAAACAGTTATGCGAAATCGTTGGAATTACAGCCGCCCGACATTTCTGACTTTGAAGTGTTTCCGGGAAACGGCCTGACAGGAGTGTGCGCGAAATCCAGAATAGCGGGAGGGAGCAGGAAATACATTTCCTCAAAGGCGCCGATAGACGGTGTTCTGGCAGACCGCGCGCAGCAGGTGGCACAAGAGGGTAAGACGCCGCTGTTTTTTGCAAAGGAGAACAAACTGCTCGGTTTGATTGCCGTAGCCGACGTGATAAAGGAAGACAGCCCACAGGCAGTGCGGGAATTGCAAAATATGGGGATTCGCGTTGTGATGCTGACCGGAGACAATGAACAGACAGCAAAGGCAATCGGAAGTCAGGTAGGAGTGAATCAGGTTGTCGCCGGCGTGCTGCCGGATGGCAAGGAAGAGGTTATCGTTTCGCTACAGAAAAAAGGGCTGGTAGCGATGGTGGGAGATGGCATTAACGATGCGCCTGCTCTGACGAGAGCGGATATTGGTATCGCCATTGGCGCGGGAACCGATGTGGCGATTGATGCGGCGGATGTAGTTCTTATGAAGAGCCGTCTGGGAGATGTGCCGGCGGCTATCCGCCTGAGCCGTTGGACGTTACGCAATATCCATGAAAATCTTTTCTGGGCGTTTATTTACAATGTAATCGGCATTCCGCTGGCGGCGGGAGTCTGGCTCCCTCTTTTGGGCTGGCAGCTCAATCCGATGTTTGGCGCCGCTGCCATGAGTCTCTCCAGTTTCTGCGTGGTGACGAATGCGCTTCGTCTGAATCAGAAGAAGATTCATAATGCGAAACACGATTACAAAATCAGAGAAGTGTCATGGGAGCAGGAGAAGATAGAATCTGGTCAAAAAGAAAGTGAGGAAGAGAAAATGGAAAAGAAAATGAAAATTGATGGTATGATGTGCGGGCACTGTGAAGCGAGTGTAAAGAAAGCGCTGGAGGCTCTGCCGGAAGTGGAAGAAGCCGTAGTCAGCCATATGACGGGAACCGCCGTCGTCACACTGAATGCAGAAATAAGCGACAGTACATTGAAACAGGCGGTGGAAGAGAAAGATTATTCGGTAACAGAGATAAAATAGGAGGCAGAAAGCTCCGGAGGGGAGGAGGGCCTATGGCTTTGACAGAGGAACAGCGGGAGCGCTATTCCCGACAGTTGCGGCTGCAGGAGATAGGCGCCGCGGGTCAGGAGAAGATGTTAGAGAGCCGGGTGCTTGTTATCGGCGCCGGGGGTCTCGGCTCTCCGGCAATTATGTATCTGGCGGCTGGAGGAGTCGGACAGATTGGCATTGCCGATTGGGACGAGACTGACTTATCGAACCTGCAGCGGCAAATCATTCACTCGCATGAGTCAATCGGTATGAAAAAAGTTGAGTCTGCGGCAAAGCGTGTGAAAGAGATTAATGCCGATGTTGCCGTACAACTTTATCCGCAACAGGTCTGCGAAGAAAATATTGCCGCGATTATCGAGACATATGATTTTGTCTTGGAATGTGTTGATAATTTTTCGGCTAAATTTCTCATAAACGACGCCTGTGTCAAGGCAAAGAAGCCGTTTTGCCATGCAGGGATACAGGGATTTTATGGAGAGGTTATGACTTATGTACCGGAGAAAGGGCCCTGTTACCGTTGTCTTTTTGAAGAGGTTCCGCCGGAAGAAAATTCATCCCGCAGTCTTCCTGAGGGCGTAATTGGCTCCGTGGCGGGAATTATCGGGAGCATACAGGCATTAGAGGCACAGAAATATCTGACGGGAGCAGGAGAACTTCTGACAGGAAAGGTATTTACACTGGACGGACTGACGATGAAGTCCCGTACGGTGGAGATACCTGAACCGTCGCCATTTTGTCCTGTCTGCCGTCATGGAGGGTGACTATGGTAAATGAGTTTTCCAGAACCGCACAATTATTTGGCGAGGAGGCCATGGCACGCTTGAAAGAGGCGCGGGTTGCCGTCTTTGGCATTGGCGGCGTCGGCGGGCATGCTGCGGAGGCGCTGGCGCGAAGCGGAATCGGCGCCATTGACCTCATTGACAAGGATACGGTAGAGATAACGAATATAAACCGACAGATTGTGGCGTTACATAGTACGTTGGGACGCGGTAAGGCGGAAGTGATGAAAGAGCGCATTCTTGACATCAATAAGGATTGTCATGTGAGGGCTCATAAGTGCTTCTATCTGCCGGAGACGAAAGATAATTTTGATTTCCGGCTGTTTGATTATGTCGTGGACGCCGTCGATACGGTGACGGCAAAAATACAGCTCATTATGGAAGCGGAGAAATATAACACGCCGGTTATAAGCAGTATGGGGGCGGGAAATAAAATGGAGCCGACGGCATTTGAAGTCGCCGATATTTATGAGACGTCGGTATGTCCACTGGCAAAGGTGATGCGGCGGGAGCTGAAAAAGCGCGGCGTCAGGAGCTTAAAAGTAGTGTATTCCAAAGAAGAGCCTGTCCGTCTGCCGTATCCGCAGGGGGAAAGAGGAGCGCCCGCCTCCAATGCGTTTGTGCCATCGGTTGCGGGATTGATATTGGCTTCGGAAGTGATTAAGGACTTGACAGAAAGGGAGAGATAACATTATGCCGGATAAGAGGAAGCCGGATGCCGCAGGGCAGAGACAGCGGGAGGTTGAACGCAGCATTGTCAAAAAATTCCGCAAGGAGATTTGGTGTAAATTTACGAAAGCGATTAATGAATATCAACTGATACAGGATGGGGATAAGGTGGCTGTTTGCATTTCCGGAGGAAAAGATTCCATGCTGATGGCGAAGCTTTTTCAGGAGATTTTGCGCCATGGACAGAAGAACTTTGAAGTCGTGTATTTAGTCATGAATCCGGGATACAATGAGGAAAACAGAAAGCGCATACAGGACAATGCCGAGTTGCTCGGTGTGCCTATCACGGTTTTTTCTTCTCAAATTTTTGATGCGGTGGCAAACGATGTTACTTCCCCGTGCTATCTTTGTGCCAGAATGCGCCGGGGTCATCTCTATCATCAGGCAAAGGAATTGGGATGTAATAAGATTGCTCTCGGCCATCACTTTGACGATGTCATCGAGACTATTTTGATGGGAATGCTTTACGGGGCGCAGATTCAGACGATGATGCCGAAGCTGCACAGTACAAATTTTGAGGGAATGGAATTGATTCGTCCGCTGTATCTCATTCGTGAAGAAGACATCATTCACTGGGCTGCGTATAACGATTTACATTTTATCCGCTGTGCCTGCCGCTTTACGGAGTACTGCGAGAACGAGGATAACAGGGAAAAAGGGGCAAAGCGCTATGAGATAAAGGAGTTAATCCGTCAACTCCGGCAGACGAATCCCTATATCGAAAAGAATATATTCCGGAGTGTGGAAAACGTTAATCTGAGTACGATTATAGCATATAAGAAAGATGGTGTGAAACATCACTTTTTAGATACTTATGACGGGGAAGAACAGTCGGGAAAATGAAACATATAGTAGAGATAAGTAGTAATCAGTAAGGAGCTGGGACGATGGGGAAGTATCATTTTCTTGTACTGGGTGAGGAACCGCGGCAAAAATATCTGACAGCGATGTTACGGAGACAGGGCCATGTAGTGATGGAGGCGGAGGATTATCTGCCGGGCTACCATGACGCTGTTTTGCTTCCTGTGCCGCAAACGGCAAAATATTTGGAGACGATAGCGGATAAACTGCAAAAGGGACAGACGGTATACGGATGCAATTTTCCTGTTGAACTGCGGAAAGACGGTGAGGAAAAGGGCATTCGTTTTGTTGATTACATGAAAGTGGAGGGAGTCGCGAGCCGTAATGCGGTGGCGACGGCGGAGGGAGCTATTGCCGAGGCGCTGCAGTTGGGATGTGTCAGCATTCAGGACAGCAGGGTGTTAGTTCTCGGATACGGTACGTGCGGCGCCGTACTGGCAGATAAACTAATGGCGTGGAAAGCAAAGGTAACGGTAGCGGAGCGCAAAGAAAGCAAGCGGGAGCGTGCCAGAACGTATGGCTGTCAGGCCATTTCTTTTGAGGACTTACCGGCTTATATCGGACAGTTCGATATTATTATGAACACGGTGCCGGCGCTTGTACTCACCGCACAGCAGCTCTCGAAAGTTAAGGGCGAAAGTATTATTATTGATATTGCCTCAAAACCGGGCGGCGTTGATTTTGAATATTGTCGAAAAAAGAATATTTCTGCCAAATTATGTCTTGGACTGCCGGGTAAATATGCACCGATGTCAGCAGCCGGCATACTTATGGAAGTAATCATAAAAACAATTTTGGGAGATTAGCGGAATGGGCAAGAAGAATGGGCAAACCGTAGGCCTTGCATTTACGGGTTCTTTTTGCACCTATGATAAGATGAAAGGGGTAGTGAGGCGGTTAGTAGAAGAAGGGTATCGGGTCATCCCGATTTTTTCCAATACAGCTCAGACCGTGAATTGCCGGTTTGGAGATGCCAAAGAGTATATTAAGGCAATACAGGAGATGACAGGGGAGAGGGGAATCTTCACGATACAGGAGGCAGAGCCAATCGGCCCCAAAGCGTTTTTGGATATATTGGTAATTGCCCCGTGTACCGGAAATACGATGGCGAAACTGTGTGCAGGGATAACGGATACGCCTGTGTTAATGGCGGCCAAGGCGCATATGAGAAATGACAGACCGGTCGTTATCGCACTTTCTACAAACGATGCCTTAGGAAACAGTCTGAAAAATATCGGCATGCTGATGACGACAAAAAATATTTATTTTGTTCCTTTCGGACAGGATGATTACGAGAAAAAACCAAAATCCATGATTGCTCATCTCGAAGATATCGAAGCAACCATGGAAGCGGCATTTGAGGGGAGGCAAATCCAGCCGGTTGTGCGCTCCCCATTCAATATGGATATTAAGTAAGACAAATGGTAACTTCATATTTGCGTAAGAAATATTCAATTTGCAACAGATAGGCAATCATCTGCGGTCCGGCCATGAGTTGGCCGTACCAAGGTCTGCCGTAATCTTTTGGATTCGACAGGAAGCGCCGGAGTGCGTTTTCATCTACCAATCCGTGTAACGGACACTGCTGGTCAGCTAATTTTTCCCGCAGGCGTTCTGCCAAAAGGTTTTCATAGTAGGGATGATAGGTCTTAGGATAAGGGCTCTTGCGGCGAAAGAGAATTTCGTCCGGCAGGAGTCCTCTTGAGGCTTGGCGCAGGACATTCTTCACAAGTCCTCCCTTGGCTTTCATCTCCCATGGGATGTTAAAGACATAATCAACCAGTGTCCGGTCAGCAAACGGAACTCTGGCTTCCAGTCCGGAAAACATACTTGTACGGTCCATACGGTTGAGAAGCGTCTGCATGAAATACCGTATATTTAAGTAGCCGATTCGCCGCCGGTTCGTCTCCGTCTCATTTTCTTCGGGGAGAACATTAATTTCACTGACCGCTTTGTGGTAGCTTTGGCGGACATATTCATCCATGTGAAGTTTTTCTACCAAATCAGCCGACAGAAGAGTTTTGCGGGGCTGTAGGGACGGCGTCCACGGGAACGTTCCCGAATTTAACATCTCTTCGCGGTGGAACCAAGGATAGCCGCCGAACACCTCGTCGGCACATTCTCCGGTCAACACAACTTTATGGGATTTGCTCACTTCCCCGCAAAAATATTGGAGGGAGGAATCAATATCTACCATACAGGGTAAGTCGTGAGCGTCGACGGAGCGGGTAAGTAAATCAGCCTGTTTTGTATTATCACATTCCAGATAGTGATGGTCGGATTCGAGAAAGGAAACCATTTGGTCTACAAAAGGACGGTCCTGCGACGGCTGAAAAGAATTTGCCTTGAAATATTTGTCGTTTTCCTTAAAATCAAACGAATAGGTCGTCAATTGTCTGCCTTTCTTTTTTAACTCTCTGGCACAGACCGCAGATACGACACTCGAATCAATACCACCGGATAAAAACGTACATATCGGCACATCCGAGACCATTTGCCGGCATATGGCGTCCTGTACAAGAAACGATGTTTTCTCTACCGTTTCTTCATAGGAATCAAAATGCGGACGGCTTTCGAGATGGTAATAATTTGTCTCATGACGTCCGAATGGACTGCAGGTCAGATAAGTACCCGGCAGCAATTCATGAAAATCACGGAATACACCTGAGCCGGGATTGCGTGCCGGCCCCAGAGAGAGTATTTCATTGAGGCCGCTGCAATCGAGAACAGCTTTGACGCCTGGGAACTGGAAACACCCCTTTGGCTCAGAGGAGAAGATAAGTGTTCCCTCAAATACCGTATAAAAGAGCGGTTTGACCCCGAAAGAATCGCGGAAGAGCGTCAATGTATTGTGACGTTCGTCGTAGATGGCAAAAGCAAATATACCATCAATCTGTTTGACAAAATCAGCGCCAAAGGTCATAAAAGATAATAAAAGAATTTCCGTGTCAGAATTTGTTTGAATGGATACGTTATGCTCCTCTAACTGCTTGCGGAGGACAGGCTGATTGTAAATTTCTCCGTTATAGACGATGTGGTACCAATAACCATCCATCTGTCTTGACATTGGCTGATGGCCGTTTTCTAAATCAATAATGGAAAGTCTGGTATGGGCTAGTCCGCAATGGCTGCCCAGATGACAGTCATTTTCATCGGGACCGCGGTGATGAAGACAGGATTTCATGTTTTCTAAAATGTGCAAAAAATAATCCCTCTGACCTTCAAAATTGGCAGTGGGGTTGTAGAAGCCGGAAATGCTACACATAGTTTCCTCCCTAACAAGATATATGCTATACTGTATGAGGGAGGAAACTAATTTATTCAATTTTTACTTAGAATTTTTATCGTATTCCATCTGCCGTACACATACTTTCCTGCCCTTTCCTTTTCTTTTTTGACGTTTAAAAAAATCACGGATAAACGCCGGATGCAAGAGTATGAGCAGCGGGAATAATTCCAGTCGTCCCGCAAGCATATCAAACATCAGCACATATTTGGAAGCGATACAAAAGTCGCCAAAGTTTCGGGACGGACCTACCATCTCCAATCCCGGCCCGATATTATTAATCGTTGCGGCAACTGCCGTAAAATTCGTAACCAAATCTTTTCCCTCGAAAGAGATGAGAAAAACCGAGGCGGAGAAGATAATCATAAAGGTAATGAAGTATACGTTGACAGAACGTACTACTTCGTGTTCAATCGGCTTTTTATCCATTTTAATTTTCTTTATGATTTTCGGATGGATATAGGAATTTAATTCCTTTGATACCGTTTTAATTAAAATAACAAAACGCGACACCTTGATTCCGCCACCGGTACTTCCGGCGCAGGCTCCGACAAACATAAGAAGAACGAGCACGCTTTTACAGGCCTGTGACCAGTTATCAAAATCAATTGTAGAAAATCCGGTCGTTGTAATGATAGAGGCAACCTGAAAAGAAGAATGTGTCAGCGCTTCTACGGCAGTCATCGTCGAATCCCATATTTCGAAGAAAATGACGGCGATGGAAGCGGCTATAATAATCAGATAATAGCGCACTTCTTCCATTCCGAATGCTTTGCGGAACTTTCGGAATAAGATTAAATAATAGGCGTTAAAATTGACGCCAAACAGTATCATAAAAATAGTAACAACCCATTGGATGTAAACAGAATAACCCGCAAGACTATCATTTTTGATACCAAATCCGCCGGTGCCCGCTGTGCCAAAACTCGTCGTTAAGGCATCAAACAACGACATATTTCCGGCGAGCAAAAGCAAAACTTCCACTACGGTCAGGGCAAAATAGATGACATAAAGGATTCGTGCGGTTGTGCGCAGTTTGGGAACCAGTTTTCCAACCGACGGGCCCGGACTCTCGGCGCGCATCAGATTGATATGCGAGCCGCCGCTCAAAGGGATGATAGCCAGCAGGAAAACAAGCACGCCCATGCCGCCAATCCAGTGAGTAAAGCTGCGCCAAAAGAGAGAGCAGTAAGAGAGCGCTTCGACATCGGATAAGATGCTGGCGCCAGTCGTTGTAAAACCGGAAATGGTCTCGAAGAGAGCATCCGTAAAAGAAGGAATCTCTCCCGTGATGACAAATGGCAGACATCCAAATAAGCTGAGAAAAACCCAACTTAAGGCTGTCGCAGCACATCCCTCTTTAAGATAGAAAATGCTGCTTTTTGGCTTATGTAAGGAGAGCAGTATACCGAAAAGCGCGCATAATATTGCGATAATAAGATAGGCTAAAATTTCCCTCTCCCGATAGATGGCGCCTACAGCACATGGTAAAAGAAGAAGAATAGCTTCAATTTTCAAAATGTATCCTAAAATATAACCAATCATCGAACGATTCATAATGACAACCTCTCTTTTTTAAGCCAAAATATCCGTTAGTTTGTCAAAACCGGTATGGGTGGTAACAATAATTACCGTATCGCCAACTTGTATATTATCCTGACCACTTGGTATCTTTGCAATGCCGTTACGGTAAATGCAGGCGACAAGCAAATTCTTTTTCAAGTCCAGATTCATAAGCGGCTGTCCGGTTACTTCCGAGGCTTCGTCGACCATAAATTCAATCGCTTCCACCCGTGAATCAAAAAGATGATACAGCGTCTCAATATTGCTGTTCATGGAATTTTTCTTGGCGCGCACAAAAGCGATAATTGCCTCGGAAGTAATCATTCGTGGATAAATGACGCTGCCGAGATTTAAGTTGCCAATGACATTTTTGAATGTCATGCGGTTGATTTTAGTAATGACCTTGGCATTGGAAACCTGCTTGGCGTAGAGTGTCAGCATGACGTTTTCTTCGTCGATACCGGTCAGCGGAACAAAAGATTTGGCCTGTTCTAATCCCTCTTCTTTCAGCAGTTCCTGGTCGGTTCCATCGCCGTTTATAATAATTGCTTCCGGTAACAGAATGCTCAATTCTTCACACCGCGACACTTTTTTTTCGATTATTTTTACGTCTATTCCCATTTGTAACAGTTGATGGGCGAGATAATAAGAAGATTTTCCGCCGCCGACAATCAGAGTATCTTTTACTTGTTTCGTCTGAAAGCCAATTTTATGTAGAAAGGAACGTATGCTTCTGCGGGATGATACAAAGGAAATGGTATCGTTTTCTTCCAGAACGAAAGAGCCGTCCGGAATATATACTTCGCCGTCGCGTTCTACTACGCATATGAGAATTTCCGAGGAAATATTTTTTCCCAAATCAGCAATCGACATGCCTGCCAGTATATTGTCCGGCGGCAGCTGGCATTTAATCATCTCCGCCTGTCCGTGCGCAAAGGAGTTTACTTCCAAAGCGGTCGGCAGAAATAGTATTCGCGCCGTCTCCCGCGCCATCTCCAAGTCCGGATTAATAATCATCGTCAGTCCCAGTTTTTCGCGAAGATAGCCGGCGTCCTGATTGTAATCCGGTGAGCAGATACGGGCAATGGCGGCGCAGTCGCCCGCCTGTTTGGCAATGGTGCAGCAAAGGACGTTGAGCTCATCCGAGGAGGTGACGGCAATGATTAAGTCCGCCTTTTCTATCCCGGCCTCAAGCTGAATATTATAACTTGCCCCGTTTCCGACAATACCCATGACGTCATAATAATTGGCAATTTCCTGTAGACGTCCGGCATTTTTGTCGATGAGAGTAATATCGTGTCCTTCTTTAATCAGTTGTTCGGTCAGCGCCGCACCCACCTTTCCGCAGCCGACAATGATAATGTTTAATCCCTGTTTATTATTGGTATTCCATATTTTCACTTGTTTTTTCCTCCCTTTAACTGTCGATAGATTTCATCAATCCTTGCTTCATCAATCGCAGTATCAAGAAATATTTCTACGGCGTACTTTGCCTGGGCTACGAGCATTTCCAAACCGGTAACGCCAATCATTCCGAGTTGCTGAGCCTGTGCCGTCAGTTTTGTCGTCAAAGGATTTGCAATGATATCGAAAACGGCCTCACATTGTGGAAAATGGCTTAAATCGACGGGAGAAGAGTCTGTGTTGGGATACATGCCAACGGGGCTTGTATTTATGACAATTGCAGCGTCACTGTGTTTCTTAAAACACTCTTCGTAGGTAATTACGCCCTCTTTCATCGTGCGGTGGCCCACGATAATCTGTTGCCCGGCTCCCATTTCCCGAATGGCTGCCTGTACGGCCTGCGAGGCGCCTCCATTTCCTAAGACAACGACTTTTTTCCCCGTCATATCAACGCCGTGTTTTTTTACCATATACATAAAGCCCGGCATATCGGTATTGTATCCATAGAGTTTGCCATTGCGGTTTACAATGGTGTTGACAGCTCCGATTGCCCTTGCGCCGTCGTCCATCTCCGTGAGATAGGGAATGACATCCTGTTTGTAAGGAATCGTTACGTTAATTGCCCGAAAAGGGTGTTCTTCCATAAAAGCGGGAAATTCTTCACGGGATAGCGGGTGTGGCTCATAAGTATAGTCTGCCAGTAGTTCATGAATTTCTTTTGAGACGCTGTGACCAAGTGTCTCGCCAATCAATCCGTATTCCATAAGTAACCTCCGAATAAGTTTATCTGTGAAGAGTGTAGCACAAAAACTTGTCCTCATCAAGGAATAATCCAAACGGACAGGCATATATATGTTACAAATGTGTATTGCGAAACCGGAACAGGACGAAAGGGGGAGCTTTGATGCAGGGGCAGGAAATTTGTTCAATGCTGCCGTCGCGGCTGGCGGCCATTGTCAGAAGATACGACAGCGATTGGGAAAATGTTCAGGAAATACGCATTCGTCAGGGCAGGCGGATGACACTGCGTTATCGGGGAGAACTACATATTCCGCAGGGACAGCAATCCGATGTCACGGCAATGGAATGTAAGGAAATCCTGTCACAGATTAGTCAGCATTCCCTGTATGCATTTGAAGAAGAAATCCGCCGCGGTTATATGACGCTTCCATGCGGACATCGGATTGGCGTTGCCGGACGGGCTGTCATGGAGCAGGGGCAGGTACGCACACTCCGTCAGATTACCTGTCTGAATATACGGATATCGCACGAAAAAAGAGGGTGTGCGGATTGGCTGATGCCCTATCTGCTTCATGGGAAACAATTATATTCGGCGCTTCTTGTCTCGCCGCCCGGAGGGGGAAAAACAACGCTGCTGCGTGATATCGTCCGCAACGTATCCGCTCGGTTCAATGTCTCTCTCATCGACGAGCGCTCGGAAATTGCCGGATGTTATCAGGGAATCCCACAGCGGGACGTCGGTCCGAACTGTGATGTGCTTGACGGATGTCCTAAGGCAGTCGGGATGGAGATGGCGCTGCGCTCGCTGGGGCCGGATGTGATTGCCGTCGATGAGATTGGATTGAAAGAGGATGACAGGGCGATGCACAAAGCGCTTGTCAGCGGTTGTTCGCTGTTGGCTACCATGCATGGCGAGGACTTATCACCAATAAGAGAAAAGGGGTTGTTTCATCGGTATATCCTGCTTGACGGGAGCCGGAAACCGGGAAGTGTAACGGGAATTTATAATCAACGGGGGCAGCAGATATGGGGATGAGATGGTGTGGCGGAATGCTTATTATGATTGGCAGCGTCTGTGTGGGAATATGGCTTCGCACACAGTATTTGTACCGGCTGCAGACGACAAAGGATATACAGTGTGGGATATCGCTTCTCAAAGGAGAGATTCAATATGGAAGAGTACCGCTTCCGGAGGCTTGTCTATCCGTTGCTCTCCGGCTTCACGGAAACAGCCGTCTCTTTTTTCAGACGGTGAGCGAAAGGCTGCAGGAGAGGGGCGGGACGGTAGAAAAGGTATGGCGGGAGTCGATAGAAAATGTATTCGGACGCCGTCTGCTCGGCGCGGGAGACTATGAAGAATTCATCCGTCTCGGGAATACATTGGGGAATTTGGATGTTGAGTTACAGGTGCGCGCGATGGAACTTTGTATGAAGAGGCTGGAAGAAAGTATTTCCTGCTATGAGAAAGAGAAAAAGAATCAGACAAAACTCTATCCGGTGGTAGGAACCTTTGGAGGATTTCTTTTATGTCTTGTCCTGCTATAGCAGATAAAGATAGAAAAAATTGATAAGAAAGTGCAGAAAAGAGGAATTACATGGAAATAACAATTATTTTTAAAATCGCACTGGTAGGAATACTGGTTACTATTTTGAATCAGATACTAAAACAGTCAGGGAGGGATGAACAGGCGTTTATTGTCAGTCTGGCGGGTCTGATACTTGTTCTGTTTTGGATTATACCGTACATATCAGAATTATTTGAAAGCATACAGGATATGTTTTCTATCTGACGGCGTAGGAGAGCAAACAGGGGGATTAGTATGATTAAAATAGCGGTGCTTGGAATTAGTATTATCTTTCTAACGATGATGGCGGGCAGTATAAAACGGGAATATGCAATCGCAGTTACTGTCGGGGCAACAGTCTTACTTGCCCTGTATGGAGTGAGCTCACTGAAATCCATTATTGAGCGCATTGCAGAGCTGCAGGAAAGTATCGGCGTCGGGGAGGAGTACCTGACGATATTGCTGAAAATGGTTGGCATTGCCTATTTGACCCAGCTTGTTGTCAGTATATGCCGCGACGCAGGCAATGGGGCTGTCGCGGCACAGATTAATATGGTAGGGAAAATAAGTATGCTGCTTGTCAGCTTTCCGGTGCTGGAAGCTTTGTTGAAGACAGTTGGGGAAATGCTGCGATGATACGGGGGTCAACGGTTTCCCCGAGGATTGGAGGAGTGCATGAGAGGATGGGTGTTAGCGGCCGGTATCCTGTTGGCGGTTTTGATACCTGAAAAAATATATGCCGCGGAAACCGTTCCACAATTGGACTGGCAAAAGGAGATTGATTTGGCGGAGACGGATGAAATCTTTGCCAAAAATGCCGGTGAAACATCGTTTTCTTTGAGCGGTTACGTTGCGGACGTCGTCAAAGGGAAAGCAGAGTTTTCTTTCTTTCATCTTATAGATGGTCTCGTGGGGCATTTAGAAGACGGGATGGAGGAGCAGAAGAAGACGCTGCTTCGCATATTGGCGCTTGCTGTCTTTGCCGGCATTTTTGTGCGGTTTGCCGGAACATTTGGCGACAGGGAGTTGGGAGAGACCGGATTTTATGTTGTATTTTTACTTATGACCGGACTGGTATCTTCCGGATTTTATCTTGTATTCGAGGTGGCAAAAGAAGCATTGGTACATCTCGTGGATTTTATGAAAGCGCTTATTCCCTCCTTTTCTCTGGCGCTCTGTTACGGAGGAGGAACACAGACTTCCCTGTTATTTTATGAGACGATGCTGATTGCCATGGGGCTTCTGGAAATGCTTATGTCCGGATTTTTGCTTCCCGGCGTGCAGATTTACTTTTTTATGAATATCGTCAATCAGCTTGCCGAAAACCGTTTTTCAAGAATGGTGGAACTGCTTCGCAGCGTCTTGCGGTGGAGCGTTAAGATTTTGTTTGCCGTGCTGCTCGGCTATCAGGGGATACAGGGGATGCTTTTGCCGGTCATGGACAAGGTGAAAAATAATGCTCTGTGGCAATCGGCAAAAGGACTTCCGGGGGTAGGGAATACGGTAGGAAGTGTAATGGATACAATGCTTGGGAGCGGGGTGTTGATTAAAAGCGCAGTAGGTATCGGCGGAGTTATCGCTATTATCCTGCTTTGTATCTATCCTCTTCTGAAAATACTTCTGTTTACCCTGCTTTACAAAATCGGCAGCGCTATAGTACAGCCGGTCAGTGACAGACGGATTGCCGCCGTCCTCCAGTCGGCAGCGGCAAGCGGAAAACTTCTGCTCGGCTATGTGTTGGCGGGGGCGCTTATGTTTGTGCTATCCATCACAATTGTGCTTGTGTGTACGAATATGACGATGGGGTGAAAGGGTGGATGATATGGAGACGATAATGGAAATGATGAGGCATATCGTTATATTTTTACTGATTGCCTCCATGATTGGCAATCTGCTTGTAGAGAGCGAGTACCGAAAGTATCTGTCGTATGCAACGGGACTGATTGTGATGGTAATGTTTCTTGTGCCGGTGTTGTCGCTTATGGGGAAAGAAAAGGATTGGAAAGATTATCTCGTTCAGGCAGATTACCGGCAGAAAGCAGAACAGACAAAAAAAGAGATAGCTCTGTTGGGAGAAGAATATGAAAAAAAAGCACGGAAGCAGTACGAAGAGGCGTTGCGCACGGAAATAGCCGGTTTGGCAGGAGCAAAGCCGGAACGATGTACCGTCCGTATAAGAGAGGGAGAGGTAAGGAGTATCCGCATAAAAGTAGAGAAGATGCCGGACTCTTTAGATTCCGTCATTACATCGCTCTCGCTGCGGTATGGGGTGGAAAAGGATAATATTTTTATCGAGGAGGGCTGACGGAGTGGAACAGATAAAGGAATTGATTCATAAAATCGGGTTGCTGAAGCTTGGTATTGTTATTCTGTGCGGCGTTTTTCTCATGGTACTTTCGTGGGGAGGAAAGGAGCAGGAGGCGGTGATGAATTCTGCGACAGAGGCGCCGACGCAGGAGGGAGGCGATTCATCCGAGGAGTATAAGCAGGCGAGAGAGGAGGAACTGCGCCGTCTGCTGCAAAAAGTCGATGGCGTGGGAGGGGTGGATGTTATGATTACCTTGAAAGCGTCCAATGAGAAAGTGACGTTAAAGGACAATACGAGTAAGGGGGAGAACAACGAGGAGAAGACAGTTTTAGTAGAAAATCAGGAGCGAAATTCATCTCCCTATATTGTGCAGGAAAGGGAGCCTGAAATAGAAGGAATTGCGATTGTCTGCGAGGGAGGATATGATTCCGTCATAAAAAGAGAAATTACAGAGGCAGTTAGTGCATTATTTTCCATTGACAGTCATAAAATAAAAGTAATGAAGAGCAAGGAGGCAAAGGAGTGAAGAAAGTCTTGAAAAAAAATCAAATTATTATTACGGCGTTGGTGGTGATGGTTGCTATTGCCGGCTATATGAGTATTACGGACAAAGAGCAGATGACCATGTCCACGGGCGGTACGGAAGAAAATGCACAAGTAAGCGACATTTCAGAGGAAGATATTGTGCTGGATGAAGATGACTCTGTCAGCGGTTCAGCGGCAACTGCTTCGAATGAGAAAGTGTCTTCCAAGGAAAATGCCGGGGAGGCGGTGTTGGTAAGCAATACGGTAAAAGGAAATTATTTTGAAGAGGCAAAGTTGTCACGCGAACAGACAAGGGCAAAGAACAAGGAAACGCTTACAAGTCTGGTAAATAACAAAAATGCGTCCAATGCACAGAAAGATAAGGCAATGAATGAAATTGTAAAAATGACGGAAGTGAATGAAAAGGAAACGGCAACGGAGAACCTGTTGGCGGCAAAAGGGTTTGCAGAAGCGGTAGTTACTATTTTGTCAGATAGTGTGGATGTTGTTGTCAACGCAGAAGATTTGACAGAGCAGCAGATTGCTCAAATTGAAGATGTAGTGAAACGAAAGACGGAGTGCAGTGCCGATAAAATTGTTATTTCCCCTGTTGGCAAAAATAAATAAATCTGTTATAATACATAATACAACTGCAAAGTTGTATGGTATCATACGAATAGGAGGTACAACAGTATGACAGAGATGAAACGCGATTCCTTTGAAAAGCACTCGGGAATCGGAGAAGTTCAGATTGCCAATGAGGTAGTTGCCAGTATTGCGGGGATTTCGGCGGCTGAGATAGAAGGCGTCGAAGCGATGGCAGGTGGCTTTGCCAATGAATTGGCGGGTAGATTCGGAGCTAAAAATTTGTCTAAGGGAGTTAAAGTTGAGGTTCAGGATGGTACTGCCGTAGTCGAACTGGCAATTGTCATGAAATACGGTTATAATATTCCGAAAACCTGTGAGCAGGTACAGGAAAAGGTGGCGCAGGCAATCAATTCAATGACAGGTCTTACAGCAAAACAGGTCAATGTCCGCATTGCCGGAGTGAGCCTTGAGCAGGAATAAGAGGATAATTATGACACGACGTGAGATAAGAGAATGTATTTTCTGTTTATTGTTCCAATACAATTTTTATGAAGAGGAAGAATTTACAGAACAGATGGCGAATTTCCTGACAGAAAAAAAGCTGTCAGAGACAAATGAAATGGAAATTCGTGAGAAAATAGACAGGCTGACAGAGAAATTACCGGATATAGATGAAAAAATTGCGGCAAATGCAAAGGGCTGGAAACTGGACCGTATTGCAAAGGCCGAGTTGGCGATTTTGCGCTTGGCAGTTTTTGAAGCACTCTATGATGAAAGTGTTCCTGTTGGCGTAGCAATCAATGAAGCAGTGGAATTGGCAAAAATGTATGGAGAAGAAAATGGTTATGTTTTTGTCAACGGAATTTTAGGAAAGATTGTAAATGAATAGAGGAAAAGTGTATTCCGTCTCTTCCGTCAATCAGTATATTAAAAATATGTTTTTGAGAGAATATGCCCTGTCGGTTGTATTTGTAAAAGGCGAGATATCCAATTGCAAATATCATAGCTCTGGGCATATTTATTTTTCCATTAAAGACGAAGCTTCCCAGTTGACATGCGTCATGTTTCGCGGCGACCGCGGCGGGTTGGATTTTCGGATGGAGAATGGACAAGAAGTGATTGTTGGCGGCTCTATCAGCGTGTATGAGAGGGATGGAAAGTATCAATTATATGCGAAGAAAATCGTATTGGCCGGAGACGGGATTCTGAGTGAGCGATATGAACAATTGAAAAAAAAGCTGCGGGAAGCGGGATATTTTGATGAAGAACGGAAATTGCCGCTTCCTGCCTATGCGAAAACCGTCGGGATTGTCACAGCGGAGACAGGGGCCGCCATACAGGATATGATAAATATTGCAACGAGACGCAATCCGTATGTGCAGCTTATTTTGTATCCGGCGAAAGTACAGGGCGAGGGCGCCGCAGAAACAATTGTAAAAGGCATTGAGGCATTGGATAAGACAGGGGTCGATGTGATTATTATCGGCCGGGGCGGCGGCTCCATGGAAGATTTATGGGCGTTCAACGAAGAGATTGTGGCGGATGCCGTATTTTGCTGCCGCACCCCTGTTATTTCGGCCGTCGGTCATGAAACGGACTATACGATTGCCGATTTTGTAGCAGACCGTCGTGCAGCGACGCCGTCCGAGGCAGCAGAACTTGCCGTCTGTGACGTACGCCTTGTGATGGAGCGTATCAGTAATTATAAAGACCGTCTGTTCCGGGCCTTTTTCCAAAAGATGGAGGACATGCAGGAGCGCTTAGAGTATATAGAAGAACGTCTGCGTTTTCTCAATCCCCAGAATCAATTGATGCAGAAGCGTCAGTATCTGACGGATATGGAAGAGCGTCTGCTGGGATATATGGAGCAGGAGGTAAAAGATAAGAAATATGCGTTTTCACTGCTGGCAGGGCGGCTGGACGCCATGAGTCCTTTGAGACGGTTAGCGGGCGGATATGCTTTTATTGAACATCGGGATGGATTTATGATAGACAGCATTGAGGCGGTCAGCGAGGGAGATTTATTTACCGTTACGATGCGGGACGGATTTATTGAAGCGCAGGCGCTAAAAGTTATTCCGCGAGATGGAAAATAGGAGGTACGGATGGAATTAGAAGAGATTATGGAAAAACTGGATGAGACGGTTCGCAAAATGGAGCAGGAGAAGTTGACGCTGGAGCAATCGTATCAGGTTTTCTCGGAGGGAATGGAATTGGTAAAACAGGGAAATCAGACGATAGATAAAGTAGAGAAAAAAATCCAGATACTGATGAGAGAGGGAGAAGAGGATGAAGGATAGTCTTTTGAGGGAAAAAATAGAAGATGTGGAACAGGGTTTTGCCGCCTATATGCCAAGAGAAGAGGGGTATGCGAAAACCGTTTTCGAGGCGATGAACTATAGTCTGCTGGCAGGAGGAAAGAGACTGCGCCCTCTTTTTATGTATGAGATGTACGGCATGCTGGGAGGCGCGGATGAAAAGGCAATCCGTCCCTTTATGATGGCGATGGAAATGATTCATACTTATTCTCTCGTGCATGATGATTTGCCGGCCATGGATAATGATGATTACCGGAGAGGAAAGCTGACAACTCATAAAAAGTATGGGGAGGCAATGGGGATTCTTACCGGAGACGCACTGCTTAATGCTGCATATGAAACAGCTTTTATGGCATTTGACAGTGAGACAGATGCAGTGTGTATCGGAGCTGCTTTAAAAGTGTTGGCAAACAAAGCCGGTGTGTATGGTATGGTAGGCGGGCAGGTTGTTGATGTTGAGAACAATGGTCGTTTTGTGGAGGAAGAAATGCTTTCCTATGTTTACAAGAATAAGACGTCGGCCTTGATTGAAGCTAGTTTGATGATTGGAGCCATTTTGGCGGGAGCTTCCGAAGCGGTTGTGCGTCAGGCTGAGAAGATAGGAACTGAAATTGGAATTGCCTTTCAGATACAGGACGATTTGCTTGATGTCGTAGGAGACGCAGAGGTTATTGGCAAACCTGTTCATAGTGATGAAAAAAATGAAAAATCAACATATGTTGCCATACACGGACTTGACAAAAGCAGGGAGAAAGTGAAAGAATGTACAGAGGATGGATTGTCCGTATTGGATGGCATGAAAGTGCAAAATCAGGAAGAAAAGAAGTTTCTCCATGAACTGATGCGCTCACTAATCGAGAGAAAAAAGTAGAAAAGGAACGAGGAAAGTGGAAACATTATTAGGCAGGATTGTAAAGGAAAATGACATTAAGAATATTAAACCGGAGGATTACCGACGTCTGGCTAAGGAGATACGCGTTAAATTAGTGAAAAACATAAGCCGGACGGGAGGACATCTTGCTTCCAATTTAGGAGCGGTGGAATTGACCATGGCTCTGCATCTCTGTCTGAATTTTCCGGAGGACAAACTTATTTGGGATGTAGGACACCAGTCGTATGTCCATAAACTGCTGACCGGAAGAGCAGATGCTTTTGTCAGTCTTCGCCAGTTGGGAGGTTTGAGCGGTTTTCCGAAAGTACATGAAAATCCTTGTGATTGTTTTGATACAGGGCATAGTTCCACGTCGATTTCGGTGGCGCAGGGATTTGCGAAAGCCAGAGATTTGCGTGGAACAAGCGAAAAGGTAGTCGCTGTCATCGGCGACGGGGCTCTGTCGGGCGGTATGGCGTTTGAGGCGCTGAACAATGCAGCGGCGCTGAAAACAAATATGGTCGTTGTTCTCAATGACAATAAGATGTCGATTGCGCCAAACGTAGGCGGGATGTCGAACTATCTCGGGAAAATTCGCGCCAATCAGAAGTATCGTAGTTTGAAAGCAAATGTAGAAAATGTTTTAGACAGACTTCCCAATGTCGGACAGCCGATAGCGAAGAGGATAAAGCGGGCGAAAGATTCATTAAAGCATTTATTCATTCCGGGGATGTTGTTTGAAGACATGGGTTTGATTTATATCGGCCCGGTTGACGGACATAACGTACAAGAGATGCTGACGGCGTTTGAAACGGCATTTTCCATTGCAGACCAGCCGGTCATGGTACATGTACTCACAAAAAAAGGAAAAGGGTATAAGCCGGCCGAGCAAAATCCGGCAGCGTTTCATGGCGTGGGTCCTTATGATGTAAAAAAAGGTGAAATTTTTAGTAACGATGAGTTAAGTTATACGAATATATTTGAGCGATGGCTGCTGCAGACAGGCGGGGAAAGGGAAGACGTTGTTTCCGTATGCGCCGCCATGCCGGATGGGACGGGGGTAAAAGCGTTTGCCGAACAATATCCGGACAGGGCTTTTGACGTTGGCATTGCTGAAGAGCACGCCGTTACTTTTGCGGCGGGATTGGCTGCCGGCGGCATGCACCCGATTGTCTCGCTGTATTCTACTTTTTTGCAGCGGGCGTATGACCAGATGCTGCACGATGTATGCTTGAACCGTCTGCCGGTTTTATTTACCGTAGACCGCAGCGGAATTGTCGGCAGCGATGGAGAGACGCATCAGGGAATTTATGATATTTCCTATCTGACATCTATCCCGCATATGACGGTGATTTCCCCTATGGATGCCGATGAGCTTGTTCAGGCTCTTGATTTTGCCGTCGGTTTTGACGGACCGGCAGCCGTCCGCTATCCGAGAGGACAAGCTTTTCAGACGGAACGAGAAGACCGGCAGCCGTTTTTGTTTGGCAAGGCGGAAGTTCTGTGCGAGGGGAAAGATGTGCTTTTGTTAGCGGTTGGCAACATGGTAGAAAAGGCATTGGCGGCGGCGGACATTCTCAAGAGCAGAAAAATATTTCCTACGATAGTGAATATGCGGTTTGTGAAACCGTTTGATGAACAACTGGTGCGCCGTCTGGCGGTAAAACACCGTGTCATTGTCACGCTGGAAGATAATGTGGCAAGCGGCGGTTTTGGGGAAAAAATCAAGGCCTTTCTTTTGCAGGAGCGGATTTATCACCGCTGTATATCGGTTTGCTTTCCGGACCAGTTTGTGGAACATGGGTTGCCGGAAGAATTATATGAAAAGTATGGAATGGATGCTGCCTCGGTGGCAGAGAAAGTGAGCGGGGTTGTGCAGCAGTGAAAGAACAAAAAGAACGTTTGGATGTGCTGTTAGTCAAAAGAGGGCTGGCAGCTTCCCGTGAGAAAGCAAAAGCAATCATTATGGCGGGCGAAGTTTTCGTTGGGAATCAGCGGGAAGATAAGGCAGGGCAGATGTTTCCTGTCAGCGCCGACATTGAAGTACGGGGCCGGAAGATGAAATATGTCAGCCGCGGCGGTTATAAGCTGGAGCGGGCAATGGAAGTTTTTGCAGTACAATGTCAGGACGCCGTTTGTATGGATGTCGGGGCGTCGACGGGTGGCTTTACCGATTGTATGCTGCAGAACGGCGCCCGCTATGTATATGCTGTCGATGTGGGAACGAATCAGCTCGCATGGACGCTCCGGCAGGATGAAAGGGTCTGTTCCATGGAGCGCACAAATATCCGTTATGTAACGCCGGAAGATATCGGCGAGCCGGTAGATTTTGTCTCTGTTGACGTTGCGTTTATTTCCCTTACAAAAGTACTTCTGCCGATTAAGGCGTTAATGAAAGAAAACGCCCGCATTGTCTGTCTGATTAAGCCACAGTTTGAGGCCGGACGGGAAAAGGTTGGAAAAAAGGGAGTGGTCAGGGATAAATCGGTGCATGAGGAAGTGATTGCAATGGTTATTAACTATGCGCGAAGCATTGGATTTAACATTCTCGGTTTTGATTATTCCCCGATACGCGGGCCCGAGGGCAATATAGAATATCTGCTGTACATGGAAAATGGTACAGAGTGTCCGGCGGCAGGTGAGGATGAGAAACGGGAGATACAGGCTTTGGTACATCGGGCGCATGAGACGCTGTAGTGGAAAGGCGTGAGGATATGGAGAATTTTACCATTATTTCGGATGCGGAAAAGGATATTGGACACGAGACCGCGGAAGATATTAAAAGATATTTGGAATCTTATGGGAAATGTGCTAGAATAGTAGGAGATTTGGCACAGATTGGCGAAGAAATCCGCACAGATATGGCCATTGTCCTCGGAGGGGATGGTTTTGTGCTTCAGGCGGCAAAGCGATTTGCCGGAGAGTCGGTGCCGATTCTCGGTGTAAACTTTGGCACACTTGGGTTTCTGACCGTGGTGGAAAAACCCCGCATTCATCAGGCATTAGATGATATCCTGCGCGGAGATTACAAAGTCGAAAAGCGCATGGCTCTGACGGGGCGTTTGGAAAAGGCTGCTTCCGGAGAGGCGAGTGCATTGGCGGTCAATGAATTTATTATCGGTAAGCAGGATTTTGGACGCATGATAACGGCAGAAGTTTATGTAGACAATGACCTGTTAGACACTTATGTGGCGGACGGCATATTAGTATCGACGCCGACCGGTTCGACGGCATATAATTTGTCGGCGGCAGGGCCGGTACTAGCGCCGGGGATGGAAGCGATGATTATTACCCCGATATGTCCGCACTCGTTAAACAAGAGAAGTCTTGTCGTGTCTTCCTCTTCGAAATTGCGTATTGAATTGGGACGGACAAAAGAAAATTATAAGGATAAGGCAACCATTCGCGGAGACGGACAGGTGTTGTGGAAGGTGTCTACCGGCGACGTAATCTGGATTGAAAAGGCCGAGGCTACATTTGATATGGTGCATTTGGGTGATGTTAGTTTTTTTGAGAGAATGCGCAGTAAACTCAATCGCAGTTAAGAGGTGACATGGTGAAACGGGTAAGACAGGGAAAGATATTGGAATTAATTAACCGATATGAAATAGAGACACAGGAAGATTTGGCAAAGCGGTTGCTGGAGGCGGGAATTCCCGTTACACAGGCGACCGTGAGCAGGGATATTCGCGAGCTGTCATTGACGAAAGTGGCAGGAGGAAATGGAAGACCGAAATATGCCTCCATGGATTATGGAGGAGGAAAGATGGTATTTACGGACCGTTATGCCAGAGTTTTACAGGATGGTATGATTGAAGTCAATCCGGCAGATAATTTAGTAGTAATTAAGACTGTCAGCGGCATGGCGATGGCGGTAGCTGCCGCCGTAGACGCACTGGGCATGGAAGAGATAGTCGGTTCGATTGCCGGCGACGACACGATTATGTGTGCGGTAAAATCTGCTTCCATGGTTCCGCAAGTGATAAAAAAGCTGGAAGAAATAAAAAGTAAAAAATAACGGAGGATAGTATTTATGTCAGGACATTCAAAATTTTCAAACATTAAACACAAAAAGGAAAAAAACGATGCTAAGAGAGGTAAGGTTTTTACGGTTATCGGCCGCGAGATTGCCGTTGCCGTTAAAGAGGGCGGGGCAGACCCGAATAATAACAGTAAACTTCGGGATGTGATAGCAAAAGCAAAAGCAAACAATATGCCAAACGATACCATTGAGCGTGGAATTAAAAAAGCGGCCGGCGACGTGGACGCGGTAAACTATGTGAGTTGCCAGTATGAAGGCTATGGCCCGAACGGCACGGCGATTATTGTCGAGGCGCTCACAGACAATAAAAACCGCACCGCTTCTAATGTCAGGAATGCATTTACAAAGGGAAACGGCAACGTCGGAACGACAGGCTGCGTATCGTATATGTTTGACGAAAAAGGGCAGATTATTATTGATAAAGAAGAATATGAAACTGACGCCGATGAGTTTATGATGCTGGCGCTGGATTCCGGAGCAGAAGATTTTATTGAAGAAGATGACAGCTTTGAGATTCTCACGGCGCCGGAAGATTTTAGCACAGTGAGGGAGGCGCTGGAAAAAGAAAATGTGCCGATGGCGCAGGCAGAAATAACAAAAATCCCGCAAAACTTTGTGGAATTGGCGTCGGATGAAGATAAGAAGATGTTCCAGCGGATTATGGATTTGCTGGATGAAGATGACGATGTACAAAATGTATATCATAACGTAGAAGATTTTGATGATTAATAAAAATTCCTATTTTGGATAGCATTCCGTAAGGAAGTTGTCCTAAATGGTATCAGACAGGCAGTGCAGCCATGCGGCTGCGCTGTTTTGCTGTCTGTGGATTGCCAACGAACAATGACTGCTTTTTTTGATTCATATTTTGTTGCCATCTGTGCATAATAACGTTGGATAAAATGCATAGGAGGCTTTTTTTGTGAAATGGTTAATCAGATGTACGGTTTTATTTTGCTCCATTCTTGGAGGTATTCGGGCGATGCCGGTGAAATTTGCAGGTTCCGGTGATAACGTATCTTCTACGATACGATATGTGGCATTGGGAGACAGTATTGCATATGGCTATGGCTTGCAGGATAAAGAAGAGGAATCATATGTGGGATTGGTGCGGCAATATTTTGAAGAGCGATATGACTATGTAGTGACAAACAATTTTGGGAAAAACGGAATGCGCAGCGAGGAGCTGTTGGACATACTTACCAATCCCGAAAATCCAAACTATAAAAAGTACAGGGACACGATATCGTATGCAGATATAGTTACCTTATCCATCGGTTCCAATGATTTATTGCATCTCATCAAACTGGATTTTAACATGGAAGAGATGATACGGGAGGGGGGCGCCAAATTCAGGAAAGCCTGCAGTAATTTTGCGAGCAATTTCCCGAAAATAATCAGGGAAATCCGTACGATTAATCCCGACGTAAAAATCTATGCCAATAATATATACAATCCCGCCAAAGGGCTTTCTTCGTATGCCAGTGTTTATGAAGTGGCAGAGAGGTATATCAATCTTTTGAATCAGGCGTTCCAAAAAGCGGGGGGATATTGTCTGGTTAATATCAAAGAGGCCTTTGATAAGGAAAAGAAGTCTATGATTAATATTTCACTGAAAGGAAGAGAAATTGACCCGCATCCAAGTAAGGAGGGACATGAATTAATTAGTGAAATGGTGATAAAACAGATAGCGAAATAGGTGGGAATGTGTTATAATATGATATTAAGGTATGTGAAATGGAAAAAGATAACAAAGGGAGAGTTGAAAAACCGTGAGCATAAGAGGTGTTATTGTTGATTTGGATGGTACAATATTAGATTCCACATGGGTTTGGACAAGAATTGACCATGATTTTCTCGGTCAGAGAGGGTTTGATGTTCCACCGGATTATTCTCAGGCAATTATTTCCATGGGATTTCAGGATGTGGCAAAATATACTATTGAACGTTTTCATTTAGAAGAAACGGTAGAAGAAGTCATGGCCCAATGGAATGCCATGGCATGTGAGGCCTATGCCAATGAGGTCAATTTGAAACTGGGAACAAAAGAACTGCTTTTCTGGCTCAGGGAGCAGGGAATCAAAGTGGGAATTGCCACGTCTAACAGCGCCGCACTGTTTGTTCCCTGTCTGCTTCATCACGGCATATATGAATGTTTTCATTCCTATACGGAAACAGGAGACGTCAAACGAGGAAAAGAATATCCAGACGTGTACATAAAAGAAGCAGAAAAAATCGGTTGCCGGCCGGAGGAGTGCGTCGTGCTTGAAGATATTATACCAGCTTTGCGCGGAGCAAAAAGCGGCGGCTTTGTCACCGTAGGGGTGAGGGAGAAAAAGTGGAAGTATGAGGAAGAAGAGTTTGCAGGAAGTTGTGATTTTGTAGTGAGTGAATTGTTGGAAACGATTCCAATTATTCAGCAGATGTCAGCAGCGGATAGAGTTTCGTGACGTCTTTAGAAATGGGGTTAGTGTGAAAAATCACGCTAATGCGCTGATTTTTCACACAGTTATTTGTTTCTGAGCGAAAGCAAATAGCTGTGTTCCGACACGAGAAACTCTTCGAGCTTTCTCGTGCGGTTCTTCGCGATAAATCGCTCAGAAATGGGGCTAATAATGAAAAGAGAAAAAAATTGGGAAATACAATATGGCGCTTTACAGCAGGCAATTAATAATACGGCTATTAATTACTTTTGGTATTATCCAAAAGAGAATTTAAACATAATGTCAGAAAAAAGTTGTCGGGAATACAAATGTAAGTCCCGATATGAAGGTGCGCCGCAAAGTTTTGCGAAAGATTTCATTTTACCGTGGGAAATGGAATCTTTTTATCATATGTGTGAGAAAATTAAGGCAGGGGGGGAAACTGCCACAGAAGTTTTTCACAGACCGGATGGCGTGAGTACATACCGTGTTACGATGACAACAGTCGAGAGAGATGAAAATGGACAACCGAAAGAAGTAATAGGAATCATTGAGAATGATTGTATGAAGCAGCAGATGAATATAATAGAAGTGCTGGGTGAAATATATGAATCAAACTATTATGTAGATTTGAGGGGAAAGACATTTCAAGAAGTGAGAAGCAACGGTTATGCAAGAAAGGCTATCGGACGGGTGGGGGATGTTTTGGAAGCCGTCAAAACTTACTGTGAAAATTTAGTAGAAGATACTTATTATGACATTATGAAAGCGTTTATGGATATCGAGACTTTACCGGAGCGGTTGATGGAGACAAAGAGTATTTGTGTCGAATATTTGAGCAAAACAAGAAAATGGTACCGCGCTAGTTTTATTGTGGCAAAAAGAGATGAAAAGGGTGTGCCGATAGAAGCCATGTTTGCCATTGAGAATATTGACGAACTGAAGAAAAAGGAGCTTGATACTCAGTTCGCGCTCCGTGAAGCTTATGGTGCAGCCCGCCGGGCAAATCATGCGAAGTCGGATTTCCTCTCAAAGATGTCTCATGATATTCGTACGCCAATGAATGCAATTATTGGAATGACGGCGATTGCGGGAGCACATATTGATGAAAAAGACCGTGTTGTAGATTGTCTCAATAAAATAACAACATCATCCAAACATTTGTTGGGCTTGATAAATGAAGTATTGGATATGAGTAAAATTGAGGCGGGGAAATTAAATCTCAACGAAGAAGAGTTTAATTTGGCACAGTTGATTGACAATCTGTTAGAAATGGTAAGAACACAGGTAAAAGCCAAGCGCCATCATCTTAAAGTGCGCGTGCATGATATCCGGCATGAAAATGTTATTGGAGACAGTCTTCGCATCCAGCAGGTTTTTGTAAATCTGATGAGTAACGCCATTAAATATACGCCGGAGGGTGGAACTATTTTTCTGGAAATTACGGAAAAGAAATCTGAACAGAGTAAACTCGGAAGATATGAAATCGTCTTTGCCGATACCGGTATTGGTATGTCGAAAGAGTTTGTGGAACAGATTTTTGAGCCGTTTGCCAGAGAAGAGGACAGCCGTGTGGACAAAATACAGGGAACAGGACTCGGAATGACAATTACAAAAAGTATTATTACGATGATGGGTGGCGATATAAAAGTAGAGAGTGTTCTCGGGAGAGGCTCCAAGTTTATTGTGACGATTTTCCTCAAATTGCAGGATGAGGAAGCCGTAAATATTGATGAATTTAAACAGCTTCCGGTTTTAGTTGTGGATGATGACGAGGATACTTGTGAAAGTACTTGTCTCGCTTTGCATGAATTGGGAATGAGGGGACATTATGTACTTAGTGGAGAAGAAGCGATTGAAGAGATTATAAGCGCCCACGAGCGGGGTGAAGACTATTTTAGCGTGATTATCGACTGGAAGATGCCGGGGATGGATGGTCTTCAGACGACAAAGGAAATAAGGAAGAGGGCGGGAGAAAATATGCCGATTGTTACATTCTCGGCGTATGACTGGACAGATATTGAACTGGAGGCCCGTGCGGCAGGAGCGGATGCTTTTATATCAAAGCCAATGTTTAAGTCTAAACTGGCAGTTGCCTTTAAGGATATCGTCTCCCGCGGAAAAGAAACAGAAGAATTGGACAACCCGATGGCATTTCCTGTGGAAGATTTTTCCGATAAGAGAATACTAATTGTGGAAGATAATGAAATCAATTGCGAGATTGTAAAAGAGATTCTTGGCATGACAGGAGTCGAAATGGAAGTGGCGGTGAACGGCAAAGAGGCAGTAAACATATTTCAGGCTTCCGAACCGAATCATTTTAACCTGATTTTTATGGATATACAGATGCCGATTATGAACGGTAATCAGGCGACGATGGCAATCCGTTCTTTGAACCGGAGAGACGCCAAATCCGTACCGATAGTCGCCATGACGGCAAATGCCTTTGCAGAAGATGTGGAAGCTGCCCTCAGCGCAGGGATGAATGAGCATTTGGCAAAGCCGGTAGAAGTTCAAAAATTGATGGAAACAATGAAAAAGTGGCTGCGCTAAACAATCTTGCTAATTTGTACAAAATGGGGTACAATAACAATATCTGTGTTTGGTGCTCAAATCCGGGCAGCCGGATACAAGATTGATGTAACAACGGAGGATAGGAAAATGCCTATTACAGATTTATTAGAGAGAAATGCCAGAAAGTACCCGAATGAGGTGAGTCTGGTTGAGATTAATCCTGAAATTCAGGAGAAAAGGCGCGTGACATGGCGTGATTATGAGCTTATTGAATCCAGTCCGCTCTGTCACTACCGCAGGGAGATTACATGGCATGTTTTTGATGAAAAAGCCAATCGTTTTGCCCAGCTTCTTTTGAGCAGGGGGATTGGAAAGGGCGATAAGGTAGCTATTCTTCTTATGAATTGTCTGGAGTGGCTGCCTATATATTTCGGCATTTTAAAGACAGGTGCATTAGCAGTTCCCTTAAATTTTCGTTATGCTTCTGATGAGATTGAATACTGTTTAAATTTGGCGGAAGCAGATGTAATGGTTTTTGGACCGGAATTTATTGGCCGTGTGGAAGAGATTGCGGACAAGATTAGCCAGAACCGTCTATTGTTTTATGTTGGCGGTGATTGTCCGTCTTTTGCGGAAGATTATGATAAATTGACGGCAAACTGTGCCAGTCTGTCGCCGGGGATTCCGATTTCCGATGAAGAAGATGCCGCCATTTATTTTTCTTCCGGAACAACCGGATTTCCGAAAGCTATTTTACATAATCATGAGAGTCTGATGCATTCCTGTAAAGTAGAGCAGATGCATCACAGTCAGACGCATGAGGATGTGTTCCTTTGTATTCCACCCCTTTATCATACGGGAGCGAAAATGCATTGGTTTGGCAGTTTGATGAGTGGGAGCAAGGCGGTGCTCTTAAAAGGAGTCACACCGAAGACGATTTTGGAGACAGTCTCAGAAGAAAAATGTACGATTGTCTGGCTTCTGGTTCCTTGGGCACAGGATATTTTAGTAGATTTGGACAGCGGGAAACTGGATATTAAAGATTTCCGGTTAGAACAGTGGCGTCTTATGCACATCGGCGCCCAGCCGGTGCCTCAGAGCCTGATTCGGCGCTGGAAAGAGTATTTCCCGTCCCATCAGTATGATACGAACTATGGTCTCAGTGAATCGATTGGGCCGGGATGTGTTCATCTTGGCGTGGAAAATATCCATAAAGTGGGGGCAATTGGCATACCCGGATACGGTTGGGAGACGATGATTGTCGGCCCGGATGGAAATGAGGTGGCGCAGGGAGAAGTCGGTGAACTGGCGGTAAAAGGCCCCGGTGTTATGACCTGTTATTATAACGATGAAGAAGCGACAAAAGAAGTTCTTCGCGACGGCTGGCTCTATACGGGAGATATGGCCGAGATGGACGAAGACGGATTTATCTATCTGGTAGACCGGAAAAAAGACGTTATCATCAGCGGAGGTGAGAATCTATATCCGGTGCAGATTGAAAACTTCTTGAGTAAACATGAGGCAATTAAAGATGTGGCAGTGATTGGTTTGAAAGACGACCGTCTTGGCGAAATTGCCGCCGCTATTATTGAGCTGGTGCCGGGAGTAATCTGTACGGAAGAAGAAATCAATGAATTTTGCAAAGGTCTTCCCCGTTATAAGAGACCTAGAAAAGTATTTTTTGCCGATGTGCCGAGAAACCCGACAGGCAAGATTGAAAAGCCGAAACTTCGCAAGATGTATCAAAGTGAAAATATAGTGGACGCACAAAATAGAGCATAAAGGAGAGTAAAATAATGAGTAAGAAACCAACGGTTTTAATGATTTTGGATGGATATGGAATAAGTAATGAGACAGAGGGAAATGCCATTGCACAGGCAAAGACACCGGTGATGGACGGAATTTTGAAAAAGTACCCTCATGTGAAAGGCGAAGCCAGCGGTATGGCTGTGGGATTGCCGGATGGCCAGATGGGAAATTCCGAAGTAGGTCATACGAATATGGGAGCCGGACGCATTGTTTATCAAATGCTTGTGAAGATAACAAAAGATATTGAGGATGGAACTTTTTTTGAAAATAAGGCATTGGTAAAGGCAATGGAGAACTGTAAAGAAAAGGATTCCTCTCTTCACCTGATGGGACTTCTTTCTCCGGGCGGCGTGCACAGTCATATGGAACATTTGTACGGTCTGCTGGAAATGGCGAAAAGGAACGGTCTTTCCAAAGTATATGTTCATGCGTATCTGGATGGGCGTGATGTGCCGCCATCATCGGCTGCCGAATATATGGAAGAGGCAGTTGCCAAGATAAAAGAAATCGGCGTTGGCTCTGTGGCAACGATTTCCGGACGTTTTTATGCAATGGATAGAGATAATGCATGGGACCGTGAAGAAAAGGCATACGCGGCGCTTGTATATGGCGAGGGAGTAGAAGAAACCGATGCGGTACAGGCAATAAAAAATTCTTATGCCAATGATGTAACCGATGAATTTATGCTTCCGACGGTAGTGGATAAAAATGGTATGATAAAGGAAGATGACAGCGTTATTTTCTTCAATTTCCGTCCGGACAGAGCAAGACAGTTGACACGCGCTTTTGTGGATGCTGATTTTACTGGATTTGAGAGAAGAAACGGTTATTTCCCACTTACATTTGTCTGCATGGCGCAGTACGATGCGGAGATGCCAAATGTACTTGTAGCGTATCCGCCGGAAGAGTTGAAGATGACATTTGGCGAGTACTTATCAAAGAATGGCAAGACACAGCTTCGTTTGGCAGAGACACAGAAATATGCCCATGTAACGTTTTTCTTCAATGGAGGAGAGGAAAAGCAGTTTGAGGGAGAAGAGCGCATTCTTGTTGATTCCCCGAAAGTGGCGACGTTTGATGAGAAGCCGGAGATGAGCGCCTATGAAGTGTGTGATAACTTAGTAGAGGCGATTAAGTCCGATAAATACGATGTCATTATTGTGAATTTTGCCAATCCGGATATGGTTGGCCATACAGGCATTATAGAAGCTGCCATTAAGGCGATAGAAGCAGTTGATGAATGTGTCGGCAAGGCGTTGGATGCGGTGCTTGAAGTTGACGGACAGATGTTTATCTGTGCCGACCACGGCAATGCGGAAAAACTTCTTGATGAAGATTCGTCTCCGTTTACCGCACACACGACGAATCCGGTTCCGTTTATCGTTGTCAATTATGATGACAATGCTGTTCTTCGTGAGGGAGGTTGTCTGGCAGATATCGTGCCGACGCTGATTGAAATGATGGGTATGGAGCAGCCTGCGGAAATGACAGGAAAATCGCTTCTTGTCAGAGAGTAGGAAATCGGCTATAAAGTAAAGAGTAACGAAAAAGCTATTCCTCGCTGGTATTGGCAGCAGGGGAATAGCTTTTCTGCATCATATCATTCATTTTCCGGCTTTAAATTCCTCTATCCTTTTATTCAATGTCGCTAATGTTTCATCCCATTTTGAAGAAAGTTCTTCAATCTTCTTTGCCGGTGTTTTCTCTCTTGCATATACGGAATAACAGAAATCACCAGAATCAATCTCGCTCATCAATGGCAGATGAGATATCTGTATATGTTTCTCATCAAGCATCATGGAAATCGTCTCTTTTACTGCACATTCGTCCATAAACTGTGGATAATACTGTTCCAGAGTCTGCTCTTTTGCTGTATAGCCTGCCACGGGTTCTGTGTATTGGTCATAGGCAAACGCTATTTTTTCTGCTCTTTCCCTGTCAAAACAACTCGGCATTACGACAATGTTCTCGTCCGGAATTGTTTTATTGGAAGCTTTCTCATTCTTTTCATTATAGGGGAACATTACAAATCCCCATTCGTCATCCATCGTCACAAAAGAAGGCAGTTGGTATACATCCGCCGTTATCATAGCTACATCACGGTCGCGGAATGCTGCCAGATACCAATTCCATACTGCACCTTGCGGTTTTGGTTTGAAATACCCTTTTTTAATCATGTCCACGCCCCAGTTCATTGAATCAACAAATTCACGGGAGGCAATCATATTTTTATACCTGCCATCTTCTCCGCGGGCTACAAACGTCGCATTGTTATTAGCTGCACACAGTGGCAGATATTGTATCGAGTGGCCTGCCATCGCATACTGGTTCGTCTTTCCGTCTCCGTCCGTATCCTTTGTCAGTCTCTTACAATACTCTTCAAATTTATCCCATGTCCACTGATTGCGTTTCTGTAGTTCATAGGGTTCATTCTTGTCAATACCCGCTTTCTTAAACATATCTTTATTATAGAAAATGCCGCTGCGGGGTTCATTATCGGGATTCATGCCCCAAATGCCATCCCCGATACTCATCAGCTCACGTACTGTCGGATTCCATTTTTCTTCTGAAAAGTCAAACTCCGGCAATGTTGATAAATCATACATTAACCCCTTTAGCAAAGGTTCGCAAACGGCATCCGGAGGCAAATAATACAAATCACACAATGGGGTGTCTGCCATCACAGCGTTTACATAACCAGCCAATGCATCCGAATATGAATAAAGAGCATCACGGGTAATTGTAAAATGATATTGTTTCTCAATGCCCTGCCAGTAGTTGTTCTGTGCTTTGCCAAATTTGTCGGTTCTCGCAGCCAGCGTAATGCCGTCGGTAAACCAGTCGCCAATTTTAATATCCATTCCGTCCAGATTCTTAAACGACTTTTTCTTAGTAACAGAGTCGTCATTTAACGCCGAACCTGTAACAATTTCTTCTGTTATCGCTGAACCGGTAGCAGAGGAAACGTCATGAACTACCTTGCCTGTCGGAGTCTCCTTACATCCTGCCAGCGTCGTTGCCGCCAATGTAAAGCAAAGTCCCAGAGCAATCAGCTTTTGTAAATTTGTCTTCATTATCTAACACGTCCTTCCCACCTTAGATTTCATTCGCTAGTTTCATTATACATCAGAAAATATTCTTTGAAAACAATGTTTTACCAATACTTTCAATCTCCGGTTGTACATTGGTATCTGTGCGTGTTACAATAGTTGCAATACGATTGGGAGGAAGAAAAAAATGGGTTTTTTATGGGTTGCATCAGGTGGTGCCGTTGGCGCAATGTGTAGATACGCTGTCAGTTTGATACCGGTAAAAGCGACATTTCCGTTTCTGACTCTTGTTACCAATATAGCGGGGGCCATATTAATTGGATTCATAGTCGGAATTGTCAGCACAGGGGAAGATATTTCACAAAACAGTATTCTATTTTGGAAGACAGGCGTTTGTGGCGGTTTTACCACTTTTTCTACATTTTCACTGGAGGCGTATAAGTTGATAGAGGACAGGTTATATATTCAGGGCGGATTATACGTTGTGTTAAGTGTAGTATGCTGTATACTGGGAGTCTTGTGCGGCAAAAGACTGGCATTATTGTTACGGTAAATGCCTCTTGCATGTTCAAGAAAAGATAGACAATAGATAATTTAAGCAACAGGAAAGCAGCTCTGCGGGGAACTGCTTTCCTGTGTTATGTTTTTACTTTTCGTTCATCGAAAAAGGACGCAGTTACCGCTTTCGCGGTAATAGCGAATCCGTTTTTCAAGTGGTTCGCGTCCGCATTCCAATCGTTCACCGAGACAGTCAAGGCAAAGAAAACGAGAGGCTGTCCGGTCGACGAGTTTCATAAAAATTGCTTTTTCATCCGAACTTAACTGCTTTTCGCAGTTCATGCATAAATTATGTAGCGCTGTCATTTGTTTACACCAGCTTTGCCCGTGCGACGAGACAATCGTGGGCAGGAACCGTGGCGAAAAAGTTCTCCTTAAAAATGCCGAGTTCCTTGTGTTCATGGCAGTCATAGAGAGACAATCCCTTTCCGCAGGCAAAAGGCAGACCGAAATCCCAAAACTGGACGGTTAATTCTCGCTGTGTGTCGCTCAGGTTAAACAAACCAATTGCAATATCGCCGTCTGACAAAACTTTAATCAGCACAAAGGTTTCGTCTTTATGGAACCACTGTGGCTCTACCGGAATGCGGTAAGCGCCGCGGGATTCGATGTCCTGATTAATGGCAAGTATATCCGGATTTAATAAAATCTTTTTTGTCTCTTCAGAGGCGGAGCGGATATCACAGCCAATCATCAGAGGAGAACCCATCATAGCCCAAAGGGCGAAATGCGTCTTATACTGTACATCGGTACAGCCGCCAATCTTGCCGATGAAATCATTATTGCTGCCTCCATGCATGCCTACGACAAGCATATCCATATCATTATGGCAGTAAGAACCGGTAAAAGGCTCTTTTTCAATTTGGGATATTGTTATGTTTTTGATTGATTCCCAATTGTCCTGAATGTCCGGTGTGGAACGGTACATATGAGCGCCGGATTCGCGTATCCAGTGATGAACGTTGTCCTCGCCCCAGTTGCACGCGGAAAAGAGGATATCCCGTCCGCAATTACGGAGGGCAAGATTCATGCGCTTATATAAAAGTTCTCCGTCCATATAGCGGGGTTTATAGCAATAGTCATATTTCAGATAATCTACTTCCCATTCGGCAAATTGTTTTGCGTCTTGAAACTCATGCTCAAAACTACCCGGATATCCGGCACAAGTATGTGTACCGGCGCAGGAATACATACCGAATTTTAATCCTTTTTCATGAATGTAGTCGGCAATTGCTTTCATACCATTTGGGAATTTCTCCGGGTCAGCAACAAGGTTGCCGTCGGCATCACGCTGCTTGAGGCTCCAACAATCATCAATTACGATGTATTCATATCCGGCATCTTTGTAGCCTTGTTCTACAAAGCAGTCGGTGACTTCTTTTATCAGTTTTTCATTGATATCCCATGTAAAGGTATTCCACGAATTCCAGCCAAGCGGCGGCAGATATCCGATGGATTTGTTTTCTGTTTTCATCTGAATTGTCCCCCAATCGTTATTGATAAATATACTATATCAAAAAAAATAGAAGATTACTATGGAGAAATGTTCTCGGGGTATGGATAAATGTGATGAATTAGTTGTTTTCCCATAAACTTTGTGTTATGGTAGGAACGTGGAACATGATTGGGAAAGCGAAAGGATGTGTTTTCATGGGAAAGCCGGGAGCAATACGAAACCGGAAAAATGAGATGATAAGCTGCTGGGTTTGTGTAGCCTTTGTTGCCGCCGTCTATGTGCTTAAGGGGCTGTTGATTGGTTTCCAATCTACGGCAGTGTTTAATCTGGCAATTTTCATATTATTTATTGTGTGGGTATTGATTGCCCTCTTTTATACAATGCAGTATTGGAAATGGAAGAAAGCGAACAGCAGGTAAATCTTTTCATCATAAATTCACAAATAAGGTGTAACATATTTAGCAGGTTGTTGGGAACAGATATTGTTATACGATGAAAGAAGGATGTGAATCTATGAATTGGTTGCGAAGAATGATGTATGGACGTTATGGAAATGATGCATTAGGGAATTTTTGCTTTGTTGTTTACCTGCTGTTATTTGTGCTGCAGTTGATGTTTCGCCGGACTCCTGTGGGTATGGTGATGATACTTTTAAGTTATTTCATAATACTCATCTACTTTTTTCGTTTTTTCTCCAGAAACATTTATAGGAGGCAGATGGAGAATCAAAAATTTTTACGGATATGGAATTCAGTGAAACAATATTTCCGGTTTTATAAGATGAAGTGGCAGGAAAGGAAAGGTACGAAAGTTTTATTCCGCTGTTCGAAATGCCATCAGATTATCCGGGTTCCAAGGGGACGGGGAAAGATAGCGATTACCTGTCCGAAATGCCGATTCGAATTTATCAAGAAGACATGAGAAGCGGAGTTAGTATATGTTTGGATATGTAATGGCGAATAAGCCGGAATTGAAGATAAGAGAATTTGCCAGATACAAAGGGTTTTACTGTGGTCTGTGCCGGAGACTGTATCAGTGTCACGGACGGTTGGGACAGATTACTTTAACATATGATATGACATTTTTAGTTATTCTTCTGACATCACTCTATGAACCGATAACAGAGCAGGAGAAACGCCGCTGTCTTATTCATCCGGCGAAGAAACAGTTCATGTTATACAATGCTGTTACCGATTATGCGGCAGATATGAATATTCTGCTGACTCACGACCATTTACGGGACGACTGGGAGGATGAGAGAAAGTTAAAAGGTTTTCTGGGGATGAAGCTGTATGCCCGAAAGAAGAGGAAAATCGAAAAGAAATATCCTCGTCAGGCGGCAGTCATTACACGGTCGTTGGAGTCACTACACCGTCTGGAAGAACAGCAATGTGCAGATATTGATTCCGTATCCCGTCCTTTTGGAGAACTGATGTCGGAAGTTTTTGTTTGGAAAGACGATTCGTTCCAAAACATTTTGCGCCCCATGGGTTTTTATCTCGGCAAATTTATTTATATGATGGATGCGTGGATGGATAGGGAAGAGGATGCAAAGAACCATTGTTACAATCCTTTTTCTTTGCAAAAAGAGATGGATGACGACAGAATACGCGGGATGTTAGACGCCACGCTGCGGATGGCAATCGCTGAATTTGAAAAATTACCATGCGAGCAGGATGTGGCGGTTTTGCGCAACATTTTATATGAGGGCGTATGGACAACGAGTGAAAGGAAACATAATGATGATGAGAGATCCATATAGTGTATTGGGAGTTACCAGAGGGGCAACGGACAAAGAGATTAAAAAAGCTTACCGGAATCTGAGCAGAAAATATCATCCGGATTCGTATCAGGATGCTTCACAAAAAGAATGGGCGGAAGATAAATTCCGTGAGATTCAGGAGGCCTATAATCAGATTGTCGATGAGCGTTCCGGCAAAACAAGAGGAAACTACGGCGGATATGGACAGAGTAACAGCCAGAATTATTCGGAGGAAGACCAGCACTTGATGGCTGCCATGAATTATATCCGTGCCAGACGTTATAATGAGGCAATTAATGTACTCAATGCAATGGGAAACCGCAGTGCGAGATGGTACTATTTGTCCTCTTATGCCAATTTGGGACTGGGGAACAATGTCGTGGCCATGGATTATGCAAAAAGAGCCTGTGAAATGGAACCGGGAAATCCGGAATTCCAACAGTATTACCAGCAATTGCAGCGGGGCGGTACGGCAAGTCCGTTTGGCGACGGTTATGGCGGTTCCCCGTTTGGCGGCGGCTATGGCGGTTACGGTGGTTATGGCGGCTATGGAAATTATGGCGAGGGAAGTTCCTGTGGAACCGGAAATCTGTGCTGTGATTTGTGGTGTGCGGATACTTTATGTGAATGTATGGGAGGAGATCTTTGTGGCTGCTTTTAATCGGACGAAGCGGATAGCGGTAATGGGGGTGTTGGCGGCGCTGAGTACTGTGCTGCTTGTATTGGGAACATTTATTTCCGTAAATACGTTGTTTTTTACGGCAGCAGCTTCTTTTCTGGCGGGAATTGTATTGCTCCGTTTTGGAAAGAAAGAGGGGCTGCTGTTTTATGTTGTCTGTGCGGCGCTTGATTTTATTATTAACCCGAATAAAGTCCATGTTTTGCTATATCTGGCGTTAGCCGGCTATGTCGTGCTTTCAGAATTAACTTACTCTTTTCTGCGGGGAGAAGAGAAGAAAGCGAAAGAGTGGCGGCATCGTCTGGTTCGTTTTTGTTTGTTTCTCGTCATTTATGTTCCTTGTATTATATTTTTTCCGAAACTTTTTGTTTCCGGACAGATTTTACAGAAATCATGGATTTTTCCGGCGTTACTTGGCGGCGGTGTGATAGGATGGTTTCTCTATGATATTGCGTATGCGGTATTCAAAAAGGTGTTGGCGGAGCGGATAGGAAAACTGTTTTAAAAACTGTTTTCGTTATTGTAATTCCGGTAAAAGTGGTATAAAATATGCTACGATGTGGTTTTTATGACTACGATTGACAACTTGACCTGACAAGAAGTATACTACTAAAGTACAATGAAAGGGATAGCAGACTACCTGTTTCCCTCAAAATTTTTTTAAAAGGGGATTGTGAGATGGCAGTCAGAATAATCGGTACCGGAAGTTATTTGCCGAAAAAAATTGCAGATAATAATTTTTTGTCTTCCATTGTGGATACGGACGATGAGTGGATTCGTCAGCGTACCGGAATCAAAGAGAGGCATTTGTCCAACGGAAAAGAGGGCACTACTTATATGGCGGCGCACGCAGCGGAGGCGGCTTTGGAAAATGCCGGTATTAGTGCGGAAGAGGTGGATATGATTATTGTGGCTACGGTATCGGCCGATACTTATGTGCCGAGCACTTCCTGTTCCGTTCAGGGTGCGATTGGTGCGATTCGGGCTACTTGTTTCGATATAAATGCCGCCTGTTCCGGTTTTTTGTTTGCTCTTAATACGGCCTATGCCTATATTGAAATGGGTATGGCAAAGACGGTTTTGATTGCCGGCTCCGAGACATTATCCCGCGAGGTGGATTGGTCTGACAGGGGTTCGTGCATTTTGTTTGGCGATGGCGCTGGAGCGGCTGTCGTACAAGACGATGAAAGTGAGACAGGAGGATTGATTGCCAGCGTCACCGGTTCTGACGGCAGTCAGGGAGATGTGCTGACTTGTAAGGGGCGGGGGATACAGAATCCTTTTCATAATTCAAAAAGAAAGAAAGATTATCTGCGCATGGATGGTCAGGCTGTGTTCCGTTTTGCAGTTACTACCGTGCCGCGCTGTATCCGGCAGATTTTGAAGAAAACCGAAACGGACGTACAGGACATAAAATATTTTATTTTACATCAGGCCAATGTCAGGATTTTGGAGTTGATTGCCAAACGTCTGAAGACAGATATGGATAAGTTTCCGATGAATTTGGACAGATATGGAAATACGTCCTCGGCGAGTATTCCGATTTTGCTTGATGAGCTAAACCGAAACCACCTGCTGGAGCGGGGGGACAAAATTATTTTATCCGGTTTTGGCGGCGGTTTGACATGGGGTGCGATTTTGATTGAATGGTAGTGGTAAAAAAAGATAGAAATAGTCATATTTTGATTCCTCTTTGCATATCTTATAAGGCAAAGGGGGATTTTTGTTTTGAGACGGACAGGCAGAGTTATCTTCATACTGATTTTATTAGTGGGAAGCATTGTGGGAATGTGGCTTTTTCAGAGTTGGAGAATGGAAAAGAAGAAACAGACGACGCAAAAGATTTCCAATGTCTACATCACGGGCCTGAAAGAGATGGAGCTTTATGGGATAGATAAGGAGAAGAAAAGTTGGGCGTTGGCGTCCGCAGTGACGGAGCAGGTAAAACCGGGGATAGCAGATATTATATTGGAAGAAAATCGGGTCGTAAAGATTATATGTAAACCGGATAAGCTGCAGGGGAAAGTATTGAAAATAGACGATGGCTTTATTCAGGTGGAGGAGTATGGCAATGTGGCGTTAGACGATAATTTTCGATTGTTCCATGTCTCTGCGTCCGGCGATATCAGTGTGGGGAAAAAAGAAGATTTGTCGGTTGGATATACGGATATCCAATATGTTGTAGCAGGTGGGAAAATATGCGCGGCGCTGCTGGGAGAATCGCAGATGGCAAACATTCGTGTATTACTCAGCAAAGGCGCTGATTCGAATTATGATATGCCGGAGGTGGTTGTGAGTGCAACGTCGGAATGCGAGGTGACGGCGGATGGAAAGACAGCAGTACATCCGGCGGGGAAGAAGCTGGCATTTCAGGCAAAGGATGTGCAGAACCGCGTTGTCATTGATACGAAAGGAAAGGGAAAAATTCGTCTGGAAAATATAAAGAGACAATATGGAGTGCCGGAATATCGTGGTATCATTGAAATCGAGAAAGTGGACAAGTCATTACATATTATTAATGAAGTGAATGTGGAAGAGTATTTGTATAGCGTCGTCCCTAGCGAGATGCCGACCGAATATCCGAAAGAGGCGCTGAAAGCGCAGGCAATATGCGCGAGAAGCTATGCCGTCCAGCAGATGAGAGGCAAGAGACTGGCCAAATACGGGGCGCATGTGGATGATAGTGTTTCGTTTCAGGTCTATAATAATCTGAAAGAGGATGAAAAATCAATACAGGCGGTGAAAGAGACGAATAACCTTATCGTATCAAAGAATGGGAAAGTGGTGACAACATATTTTTATTCGGTATCCGGGGGCTGCTCGGAGGGAGTGAAAGATGTGTGGTTCGCCAAGAAAGATAAATCGTATCTTCCCGTCAAATGGCAGGGGGAGCAGGCAAAGCAGATGGATTTGTCGGAAGAGAAAGCCTTTGCGGAATTTATAAAAAAGGCAGAAGCCTGTTATGATTCGTCTTCTCCGTGGTATCGCTGGCAGACGTCGCAGTCAGTAAAGGTTGTCGGAGAGCAGATATCAAGCCGTCTGCAAAAACGATATCAGGTGAACCCGACCCAGATACAGACAAAGCAGGGCGACGGCACTTACAGCAGTACCGGAGAGGTGGAAATCGGCGCCTTGAAAGAGATGAAAATCATCCAGCGGGGACAGGGCGGCGTAGCCCGTATATTGGAAGTAGAGGGCAGTAAGCACACTGTGCGAATCTATACCGAGTACAATATCCGTTATCTTTTGGGAAATGAAAAGGCCATTTATAAAAGAAAAGATAAAAAAGAAGTGGCAGGATTGCAATTGCTGCCAAGTGGCTTCTTTCAGTTTGAAAAAAAAGGAAACATGTACTATTTTACCGGAGGAGGGTACGGACACGGCGTCGGTATGAGTCAGTTTGGAGCGAAAATAATGGCAGAGCAAGGGAAAAATTGCGAGGCAATTCTTACTTTTTATTTTGCAGGGACGACAGTAACATCACGGGAAATTGCCGAAGCGAAGAAAGCAGGCTGAGCCGTTTGTGATGGCGGAGATACTGGTTGAGCATGGCGCCGGAAAAGACAAAGATAATACAGAAATACAGCCATAACATCAGGAGGACAATCGAAGTTAAACTTCCATATACTGAGCCAAATGTATGTTTTGTATCCACGTATATGGAGTACAGATAAGAAAAGGTAATCCACAAGACGGAGGAGAATATGGCGCCGGGAATTTCATCGCGTATCCGCCCGTGCCGTTTTGGTATAAAGTAATACATAAGGGTAAAATAAATGACAAACAAAAACAGGGCCAGACCGGAACGCGCCAGAAAGAGCAGTGTTTCAATATGGGTAATGCTCGGGAAAAAGTGAATGATAAGCTGGATAATCTGGTTTCCATAGACGAGAAGCGTCAGGCTGACAACAATCATTACACTAAATAAAATTGTATCGAGGATAGAATGAATGCGGCGGGAAAAAAAATTGCGCCGGTTTTCGATTTCATAAATTTCTTCCAGTTCATAGGAGATACTGTTAAATCCTTTCGAGCCAGCCCAAAGGGCAGAAATCGCAGACAGGGACAGAACAGTACCGGATGCGTGATACGATTCTTTTAACCAGCCGGCCACCAGTTGAGACAGGCTGCCCGGTATCAGTTTATAAATTGTAGCTTCCAGAACAGTCTGGTTAATGGGCGTGTATCCTAACATGGTAATAAGAAACATCAAAAAAGGGAAGAGGGAAACCATAATGAAAAAAGCTACCTGAGCAGCATGAACGGAAATGCGGTATTTATTAAATGTTGTGACAAACCACAAAATACAATTGTTTGTTTGTTTCATAAATCTCTCTCCCTTTTGGGTTTTGTTTATGTGGAATCTAATGTTTCAGGCAATGCGCATTTTTCCAACATCTTATATACAGTATAGTATATGAATTTGTGAAAGAAAAATCAACCGATGTATTATAATAATTGTCAACATTTTTAAATGTTGAGTAATTGCCTTACATCAAGTGTTGAGTAATTGCCGAAAGATACTTGACAACAGCGAAGTCTATATGATAGAGTATATTGCATAAAAAACGCAGATGGTGCGGGCGAATGTCCACAGATTGCTTTTTTCCATCAGAGAGACGGGGTCATCGGCTGGAAGTCCTGTCAGGTTCAGGAAGCGATTGAATTTCTCACCGGAGTTTCATTTTTGAAAGATGGTATCATCAAGTAGAATATGACGGCTGATATCCGTTATCATATTAAAAGAGTCTGTCTGACCGATGACAGAAATCTGGGTGGTACCGCGGAAACATTCGTCCCTTGCTGAGCAAGGGCTTTTTTTGTGCGGAGGCACAAGCCAAGTGGGAATGCCTGCATTCCTATCGGGCCGTTGCCGGACAGGAAGCTGATTTTGCAGAAAGGAAGAAAAACATGAAAGACAAGTTGGAATCAATCTTAAGTAATGCCATGACACAGATTGAAGCATCCGCAGAACTGGATAAGCTCAATGATATCCGTGTCGCATTTTTGGGAAAGAAAGGCGAGTTGACAAGCGTACTCAAGTCCATGAAAGACGTGGCGCCGGAAGAGCGTCCGAAAGTAGGGCAGTTAGTCAATGAGGCAAGAAACAGAATAGAGACAAAATTAGAGGAAAAAAAGGCGGTTTTTGAGAGAAAGATTCGCGAAGAGAAGATGAAAGCGGAAGTCATTGACGTCACGCTGCCGGGACGGAAGATGGAGATAGGCCATCGACATCCGAATACCATTGCACTGGAAGAGGTTGAAAAAATCTTTATCGGTATGGGATATGAGGTTGTGGAAGGGCCGGAAGTAGAATATGATTATTATAACTTTGAGGCGCTTAACATTCCGGAGAACCATCCGGCAAAGGACGAGCAGGACACGTTCTACATTAATGATAAGATTGTACTGCGCACGCAGACCTCTTCGGTACAAGTGCATGTTATGGAGGAGGGGAAGCTGCCGATACGCATGATTTCGCCGGGGCGGGTGTTCCGCAGCGATGATGTGGACGCCACGCATTCACCGTCATTCCATCAGATTGAGGGACTTGTCATTGATAAAAATGTAACTTTTGCAGATTTGAAAGGTACGTTAGAGCAATTTGCAAAGCAGCTTTTCGGGGAGGAGACAAAAGTAAAATTCCGTCCTCATCATTTTCCTTTTACCGAGCCGAGTGCCGAGATGGATGTGACCTGCTTTAAGTGCGGGGGCAAAGGCTGCCGTTTCTGTAAGGGAGAGGGCTGGATTGAAATATTGGGCTGCGGCATGGTACATCCGCATGTATTTGAAATGAGTGGAATCAATCCGGAAGAATATACGGGATTTGCGTTTGGCGTAGGCCTTGAGCGCATTGCGCTGTTGAAATACGAGATTGACGACATGAGACTTTTATATGAGAATGATAAGAGGTTTTTGAGTCAGTTTTAAAAGCTGTTGTAAATGAGTTAAAATGGAGGGTTAAGATGAATACACCATTATCATGGATTAAGGCATATGTGCCGGAGCTTGAGTGCACAGAGCAGGAATATATGGACGCAATGACGATGTCTGGTACAAAAGTTGAGGGATATGAAAAATTTGACGCCGACCTCGACAAAATCATTGTCGGAGAGATAAAGAAGATTGAGAAACATCCGGACGCAGATAAGCTTGTTGTCTGTCAGGTTGCCATAGACGAGGAGGGAACGACGACACAGATTGTCACCGGAGCGCCGAATGTAAAAGAGGGTCAGAAAGTTCCTGTCGTATTGGATGGAGGACGCGTGGCAGGAGGACATGATGGGAAGAAAACGCCCGGAGGAATCAAAATTAAAAAGGGAAAACTTCGTGGAGTTGAAAGCAACGGCATGATGTGTTCTATTGAAGAACTTGGTTCGTCCAGAGATTTTTATCCGGATGCGGCGGAGGATGGCATTTACATTTTGAGCGACAATCCGGAGTATAAAGATGCTGCGGTCGGCAGCGACGCCATTACCCTGCTCGGGCTTCGGGATTCAAATTTTGAATATGAGGTGACGTCAAACCGCGTGGACTGCTTCGGCGTAATCGGAATAGCGAGAGAGGCGGCGGCAACATTCCGCAAACCATTTCATCCGCCGGTTATCAAAGAAGTTGGCAATGAGGAGAAAACGGAAGATTATATTTCCGTGGAGATTGAGGCGACAGACCTCTGCTACCGGTATGTGGCCCGCGTAGTAAAAAATATAAAAATTGCCCCGTCTCCGGAATGGATGCAGCGACGTCTGGCGGCCAGCGGCATACGCCCTATCAATAATATTGTCGATATAACCAACTATGTGATGGAAGAGTACGGCCAGCCGATGCACGCCTATGATTGGCAAACAATTGCTGGCAAAAAGATTGTCGTTAAGCGTGCGAAAGACGGGGAGAAGTTCCAGACGCTGGACGGACAGGAAAGAGATTTGGATGAATCGGTGCTGATGATATGCGACGGAGAAAAATCCGTAGGCGTGGCCGGCATTATGGGCGGTGAAAACTCTAAGATTACGGATGACGTACAGACGATGCTTTTTGAGGCGGCTTGCTTTGACGGAACCAATATTCGTCTTTCCGGAAAGAAGATTGGTATGCGCACGGACGCACAGGCAAAATTCGAGAAAGGGCTCGACCCTGAGACTACGATGGAGGCAATGAACCGCGCCTGCCAGTTAATTGAAGAACTTGGCGCGGGTGAGGTTATTGGCGGTTGTGTGGATGTGTATCCAAATAAAAGAGAGCCTCTCAGCGTGCCTTATGATGTGGACAAAATCAATGCGCTTCTCGGTATTGACGTTTCGGAAGAGCAAATGTGCGAGTACTGGAGTATGGTCGACCTTGCGCCGGACAAAGAGAAAAAAGTTGTGCAAATTCCGACGTGGAGACAGGATGTACTCCGTCTGGCTGACCTCGCAGAGGAAGTAGCCCGTTTTTATGGATATGATAAGATTCCTACGACGCTGCCAAGCGGCGAGGCAACGCAGGGCGGGGTGTCCTATCAGACGGGTATTTGTCAGATAGCAAGAAATGTAGTCGAGCAGTTTGGATTTTCCGAGGGCATGACATATTCCTTTGAAAGTCCCAAAGTCTTTGATAAACTGTTGATTCCGCAAGATAGTAAACTTCGCGAGGCGGTAGAAATCTCCAATCCGCTTGGTGTCGATTACAGTATTATGCGTACAACGCCGCTCAATGGTATGCTTACTTCTCTGGCAACTAATTTTAACCACAGAAATAAAGACGTCCGGCTCTATGAACTGGCGAATGTATATTTACCAAAGTCGCTTCCGTTAGAGGAATTGCCGGAAGAGAAAATGATGTTGACTCTCGGTATGTATGGAGAGGGAGATTTCTTTGATTTGAAAGGCTGTGTGGAAGTTATTCTGGATAAGCTGGGGATTCGCATACCGGTTTCATATAAACCGGAAGAGCGTCCTTACCTTCATCCGGGCAGGCAGGCGGATATCATTTTAATGAGTGGTGAAACCGTCGGATATTTAGGGGAAATACATCCCGAAGTGGCAGACAACTATGATTTGGGAACGAAGACATACGTTGCCTTGCTTGATGTTGCCGTACTTGCCGATAAGGCCGATTTTGACATTAAATATAAAGGCGTGGCTAAATTTCCGGCAGTAACAAGAGATATTTCCCTTGTTATGAAAAAGACGGTTCTTGCCGGGCAGGTGGAAGAGGTGATTCGTAAGAGCGGCGGGAAATTATTGGAAAATTATCATCTGTTTGACATTTATGAGGGAGACAATGTAGGGAAAGATGAAAAATCGTTGGCCTACTCCATTCGTTTTCGTGCGAAGGACCGTACGCTGGAAGATAAAGATATCACCGTTGTCATGGATAAAATTTTATCCAATTTGGAAACATTAGGAGTATCATTGAGACAATCATAAGCGTCGCTTCGCGGATAGGAGGAAAATGTGAAACGCTTCATAAGTAATGTTTTGACCCTGTGCTTTATCTGCTACATGATTTTACTTGTATACTTTTTGTTTTTTAGTGAAGAATACGGCCGGACAGAACCCTATGAAACATACAAATATAATCTTGAATTATTTAAGGAAATAAAACGGTATTGGTATAACAGAGAGAAGATTGGCACATTGCTTTTCTTGATTAATTTAGTGGGAAACGTTGTCGTGTTCATGCCGTTTGGTTTTTTAGTGCCGGTCATGTATCGTGAGCAGAGAAAGGACGTCGTTTATCGGGGACACTATTTCCGCAGCATGCTTTTTGTCTTATTATTGGGTTTCCTGTTTAGTCTAGTCATTGAATTTGTCCAGTTAGTTACGAAAGTAGGATGTTTTGATGTAGATGATTTGCTCCTGAATACATCCGGTGTTTTATTGGGATATATCATATATTATATTTCGAAGAAACTAATTGGAGTCTTTGGAAAATAAGGAAAGGGGAATCCTTATGCAGATTCGATTTGGAAAGCGTAAGAAAATACAATTTACCGACCGGAGCCATCCGCTGATGGGGATTATTTCCGTTATTTTGGGTGGTCTCTCTCTCTCAGCGCTTATTGCCTTATGTGTTTTTTCCGGTGAAGTGAGAGGAACGGCAGGGATTTTTGTCGGTGTGATAGGAATGATATCAATGGCGATGAGTATCATCGGGTTTGTTTTGGCGATAAAATGTTATCGAAAAGAAGAAATTTATGTGGTGACGCCGACGATTGGCTCGATTACAAACGGGCTTCTCATTATTGTGTATTTTCTCCTACTGTTTATGGGAGCTCTTTAAGGTTTAATATGCGGGGAGAAATGCTTACCTTGCGATATTGTGTGCGGTACTCCTCATCCGATAATTCTTCAATATAGTTCACCGGATAATCTTTTATATATCCTTTTGTAATAAGTGTGGAAGCTGCTTTGTTGTAGGCAATGGCAGCTTCCGTTTCGTTATCATAGCGGCCGACAATCCAGTCGCCGTTCCAGTGAATTTTTGTTTCATATACAGGTTTTCCACTTTTCATTTTTTTTCTCACACCATGAAAACGGTTGATGACTTCAATATTGGCATAACGGAAATCTTTTGTATTTCCGTTGATGAAAAGGTAGTCCCTGCCGGCGGTGCTATAGTTTTTAATGCCGAAACGGGAAAGAATATTTACCTGCATACCGTAGTCGGCAACAAACAGATGACCGCCCCTCCGGCTTATCGTCCGCGTGGAGTAATAGAAGAGGTCGTCGATATCAAAAATATAGAAATCGTCTGGTGAGAAATAGTAGTAAAAGTAATGTTTATACAAATAGATTGGAGTTTTAATATAAATTTCATTGTCACGGAAGTTAATTAGAGAGACCCATTTGTTAAAAGGGAGCGGGCTGTTTTCGTAATGTTCAATGCATACGGAAGTATCGTGCAAGAGGAAATCTGCCGTCCGATATGCTTCGTGTGCCTCTCTCTCGGAAGAGAAGCTTCCCAAACTGATATGTTTGCCGGAAAATGTGATGGAACTGCGATAAGAAGCGGTGCCATCTTTTTTTTGGATACGATAAACGCCTGCCAGCATTGCTACCTCCAATACCTTTCTATAAAATGTTACGGTTAAATGAAATAAGAACTGTATTTTATTGTATTGTAAATGCGGGAGAAAATCAATACTTTCGTAGATGAAGATTTGTTTTTTTGTACAAAGGAAAATGCCGTTTTAGTTCGGGAATTAGCAGGAATACACAAATTGCATTACTTAATTATTGCATGAATGTGAACTGAATTGTAACAATTTTGTAATATTTAAGAAGAAACTGCATATACTATAAGTATCTGATAGCGCTCAAGAAGAAATCAGAAATGTTGTATGCATAGTTGAATGCAGCGGCAGGTTCGGATTTCGGAATGGAGGAAATGTGAAGAAAAGGAAATTAGTATTTGCAATTTATTGTATGTTAGTTGTCGTCTTGTCTATCGGCTGGTATCCGGAGACGGAAAAACCGACTGTCAGGCTGGATGAGATGATTATTCCCATACGAAAGAAAGCAGAGCAAATCATGTCGTTGACGGAAAACGGCCGTTTCTGTTATCAGGGGATTCGCGAAAGTGAAGAACAGGAGCGGATGAGTGGCACACAGGAAGATGAAATGGCGCGTCGCGAAGTTAAGACGATAATTCGCTACCGCATTCCGATAAATAAAAGCAGCCGCCGGATTTTAGAGCGTATTGTCGAGGCGGAAGCCGGAGACCAGAACGTGACCGGACGGCAAATGGTCGCCAATGTTATTATTAACCGGATTAAGTCGAATCATTTTCCGGACACGGTGAAAGGTGTCGTATTTGCCCACCGGCAGTTCTCGCCAATCAGTAACGGCAGTTATTATCGTGTTTCCGTCTCTTCACTGACAAAAAAAGCAGTCGAAAAGGCATTAAAAGAGAAAGACAATACAAAAGGCGCTTTGTATTTTATGTACCGCGCCGGTTCTGATGCGGGGAATATACGCTGGTTTGACAGGGATTTGAAGCGGTTATATGAATATGGATGTCACGAATTTTTTAAATAAGTAAGGACTGCTATCTTGCGAAAAATAAAAACTCATGGTATTCTATAAGGTAGTTATGCGCATTTGCGCAAGAAATCTTATAGTAAAGGATTGAGTGATTATGGCTGTCATGTATAAGAGTACAAGAAATAAGAAAGAGCGGGTTAGCGCTTCACAGGCTATTTTAAAAGGACTGGCAGAAGATGGAGGTTTGTATGTACCGGAAACTATCCCATCTTTTGATATAGAATGGGAAAAGCTGTCTTCCATGACTTATCAGGAGACGGCTTATGAAGTGATGAAGCTATTTTTGGGTGATTTTACGGAAGAGGAACTCAAAACGTGTATTCACGGTGCTTATGATGATAAATTTGATACCGGAGAGATTGCTCCGTTAGTAAAGAAAGACAACGCGTATTATTTGGAGTTATTTCATGGGAGGACGATTGCCTTTAAAGATATGGCGCTCTCGATTCTGCCTTATCTGATGACGACTTCTGCGAAAAAGAACCATGTAAATAATGAGATTGTTATTTTGACGGCGACTTCCGGCGACACGGGCAAAGCCGCACTGGCTGGGTTTGCGGATGTGCCGGGAACCAGTATCATTGTCTTTTACCCGAAAAACGGCGTCAGTCCGATTCAGGAAAAGCAGATGTTGACACAGAAAGGCGAAAATACGAATGTAGTTGGCATTATTGGCAATTTTGACGATGCGCAGACCGGCGTTAAGAAGATGTTTAACTCCGCGGAACTGGCAAAGCGTATGAACGAAAAAGGATTTCAGTTTTCATCGGCAAATTCGATTAATATCGGGCGGCTCGTGCCACAGATTGTTTATTATGTGTACGCCTACGGACAATTATTGAAACAGGGAGAGATTTCTGGAGGAGAAAAGATTAATGTCGTCGTACCAACGGGTAATTTTGGCAACATATTGGCGGCGTATTATGCAAAGAATATGGGGCTTCCGATAGAGATGTTGTATTGTGCATCCAATGAAAATAAAGTACTGTATGACTTTTTCCGCACGGGAAAATATGACCGTAAGAGGGAGTTTATCCTCACGTCCTCTCCATCGATGGATATTTTGATTTCCAGTAACTTAGAGAGACTGATTTATCATATTGCGGGAGAAGATTCGGAAAAAACAAAAGCGTTGATGGAAGCGCTTGCAAGTCAGGGAGAATACGAGATAACGCCTGCGATGAGAGAGAAGCTTGCTTGTTTTGCGGGAGGGTATGCAACAGAGGAAGAGACGAAGAAAAATATAAAAAAGGTATATGATGGCACGAACTATATTTTGGACCCTCATACATCCGTGGCATCCCATGTATATTATGATATGGCTGAGACATCGGGGCGCAAGACGGTCATTGCCTCTACGGCTAGTCCATACAAATTTACAAGAAGCGTCATGGAAGCAATTGATAAGGAAAAATACGACGGCATGACGGACTTTGAACTGGTAGATGAGCTCAACAAAATTTCCGGCGTGAAAATACCGGCGGCGATTGAAGAAATCCGCACGGCGCCTGTTGTTCATCAACTGGTATGTGACAAAGACGAGATGCAGAATACGGTTGAGAATATACTTGGATTGTAAAAGCAGGAGGAAATGAGGATTAATATGCAATTTCGGCCATGTATTGATATTCATAATGGTAAGGTGAAACAGATTGTAGGGGGCAGCCTTTCTGACGAAGCGGATTATGCCAGAGAAAATTATGTTTCAGATATGCAGGCGGCGGATTATGCCGCCTTATATCGTGAAAAGGGTCTTCGCGGAGGTCATATTATTTTGCTTAACAGCAGGGACAGCAAATTTTATGAAGCAGACTTGGAGCAGGCGCGCAGCGCACTGCGCGAATGGCCGGGGGCCCTGCAAATCGGCGGTGGTGTGACAGCCGAAAATGCCCGTCAGTTTATTGAAATGGGGGCAAGTCATGTCATTGTAACGTCGTACGTGTTCTCCGACGGCCTCATCCGTTATGACCGTCTTCAGCGGCTAGTAGATGCTGTCGGGAAAGAACATCTTGTTTTGGATGTAAGCTGCCGCAAACGGGAAGAACAATATTTTATCGTTACCGACCGCTGGCAGAAATTTACGAAACAGCCATTAGAAAAACAGCTATTTCGTAAGCTGAGCCGGTATTGTGATGAATTTCTTGTGCATGCGGTAAATGTAGAGGGAACCGGAATGGGAGTGGATGAGAAACTTCTTGCTCTTTTGGCAGACGAAAGCGACGTTCCAATAACATATGCAGGCGGGATAGGAAGTATGGCGGATATTGAAAAAATAAAAAATATTGGCCGTGGTTCTCTGAATTTTACGGTGGGAAGTGCGCTTGACCTCTTTGGCGGCCCATTGAAGCTGGATGAAGTTGTAACAAAATTTTAAATAAAATAAAAAAATTAAATTTTAAAAATAACGAAAAATCGCTATTTCCAACACTTGGAAAGCGATTTTTTTGTATTTGGGGTTGATTTTTGTGTGTTTTATGTTACAATTGTTACATAAATGTTACAAAAGCGATAACAAATTTGTAACTATTAAAAAATAAGGAGTTGTAAACATGTGTTTGAAAACTTTAGTAGTACGAATGATGGCGGTTCTTGTTCTGGCGGGAGTAATTTTCGGGGCAACACCTTCACAGGCTGCTGAAAAGAAAAGTTATACAAAAAGGGAACTGAAGATGATGGCGGCTATTATTTACTGCGAGGCAGGAAATCAGAGCCGTGCCGGTAAGGAAGCAGTTGGTATCGTAGTCATGAACCGTAAGAAGTCCGGCAGTTTTCCAAATTCGATTGAGAAAGTATTAAAACAGAGAAACCAGTTCACACCGGTTCGGACCGGAAAGTGGAAGAGAGAAATGAAGTATTACAGTGCAGGCAAATATGAGTCCGGCGCCAGAGCAAAATGCCTGAAAGCGGCAAAGGTTGCTTTAGAGGGCGAGACGACCGTCACATATAAGGGAAAAGAGATTAATATGAGAAAATATCACTTTTTCAGCCAGCGATTAAGCAGAGCCAAATTACGAATCAGCGGACATGATTTTAAATAAAATATTATGATGACGAATGACAAGCCCGCAAAGCCTGTGAAAGGACTTTGTGGGCTTGTTTTTTTGCCATTTTTCCCTTTTTTGCGGACTAAATGGTTTGAGAACAAATCAAAAGCTATGTTTGTAAAAAGAAAAAATGAATGGTATAATAATCTAAAAAATGGTAAGCTGAAATTTTAGATTAAAGGGAAGTGAGCTTATGGCGATACCAACTAACATAAAGACATTATTATCTGGTGATGTAGTCGAATGGGCAAGAATTGAATTTAAAGCAACATGGGACGCAGCCGCATCGTTAAAAACCATCTGTGCATTTGCCAATGACCTTGATAATTGGGGTGGCGGCTATATTGTTATTGGCGTGGAAGAAGACAATGGAAGACCGATGTATCCGTTGAAAGGTATTCCGCCGGAAAAGATTGATTCTTATCAGAAGAATATATATGCCAAGTGTAAACTTATCAGGCCATCTTATACGCCAATAATAGGAGTTGAGACATATCAGGACAGACATTTTCTTGTTATCTGGTGTCCGGGTGGTGACAGCAGACCATACTCTTCCCCAAAGACTATGGAAAAAGATAATAAAGAGCGTAGTTATTATATTCGGAAAGCATCAAATACTGTTCAACCGTCGGATGATGAAGAAAAGGATTTGTTCAACCTTGCAAATAGAGTGCCATTTGATGACAGAGTAAATCATCAGGCAGAAATGTCAGATTTGAATATAACACTTATCCAGAATTATTTAAAAGAAGTTAAAAGTTCGCTGTATGAAAAGTCGAAAACCGGTGATTTTATAGAAGTATGCAGTGATATGAATATCATTAGTAATCTTCCGGAATATGTAAAGCCAAAGAATGTTGGTCTTATGTTTTTTAGTATGGAGCCGGATAAGTTTTTTCCATATACACAGATTGATATTGTGCAGTTCCCGCATGGTTTAGGTGGTAATAGTATTATCGAAAATACATTTAAGGGACCGATTCATCAGCAGTTAAGAGAGGCGCTTCAATTTATAAAAAACACAATTATTACGGAAAAAATAGTAAAGTATCCAGACAGAGCAGAGGCAGAACATTTTTTCAATTATCCATTTGCAGCGGTGGAGGAAGCGTTATCAAATGCAGTATATCATCGTGCATATGATGTGCGCGAGCCCATTGAGGTGCGTATAGAGCATGATAGAATAGAAATTGTTAGTTTTCCGGGACCGGACCGTTCGGTAACATTGGAAGGTCTGAAAAAATATCGTGTGTCAAATCGCAGATATAGAAACAGACGAATTGGCGATTTTTTGAAAGAGTTGCATTTGACAGAGGGAAGAAATACGGGCTTTAAGAAGATTTTGGATGCACTTAAAGAAAATAATTCGCCAAAACCGGAATTTGAAACAGATGATGACCGCAGTTATTTTATATCAAGATTGTTTGTGAATAAAGAATTTTTGGAAGATGAGCCGGAAAGGAGCCGAAAAGGAGCCGAAAAGGAGCCAAAAAGGAGCCAAAAAAAGGTGCCAAAAGAAAAGATTTTAAAAATTTTGGAGAGAAATCCAAAAACGACACAAAGTATGCTTATGGATATGTTGGATTTAAGTAGAAAACAGGTGCAGAAAGTTATAAAAGAACTACAAGAAGACGGAAGTCTTATAAGAGAGGGTTCTAATCGAAATGGGAAATGGATTGTGAAGAAGTAAATGCAAAGGAATCAACAAACCGTTCCCGAGAATCATAGATAGAGTTCCTGCCGTTTGTTGTCATAAAATTTCCGGTTGCTAAATCCGCCGCTTCCCTTTATAATTTTATTAGGCAGACTTATAAACGATAAGTGAAAAAATATATGCAGGAGGAATGATGGATGAACATAGCAGCAAATAAAAAAGTTGTGAGTATGTTATTGGCATTCGGGTTAGTCTGTTCCGTGTTGTCAATACCAATGGAAGCAGCAGGAAAAGCAAAGCTGAAAACGAAAAAGATGACTTTAAGAGTTGGACAGAAGAAAAAGATTTCCATAAAGGGGAAAAAGAAAAAAGCAAAGTATACGTTTGTTTCTTCCTCTAAAAAGAAAGCGACCGTCTCAAAGACCGGTATGGTAAAAGCGAAAAAAGTTGGAAAAGCAACGATTACCGTGAAAGAGAAATACAAGAAAAAGACGAAAAAGGTAGGTAAAGTAACCGTTATCATAAAAGCAAAGACAACAAAGACAAATCAGTCTACGCCAACGGCAACGCCGCCTGCTAATGAGACAGCAACAGCAACGGCAACGCCAACCGCAACGCCGACACCTACGGCAACGGCCACTGCGACAGCGACGCCGACGCAGAAAGCCACAGCGACACCGTTTCCAGAAAATCCGGAGATGGCAGTTCCGGTTGGGTATCGCTCGACAAAGTCGGAAAATGAGGGGAAAGTAGTTGACATTACTTATGACTCGACGGTTATTGTGGAAGGTAAGTCCGTAGCGAGAAAGGCAAAAGTTGTGCTGCCAAAGGGATATACGACAGAGAAGAAGTATCCGGTCGTATATATGCAGCATGGAATTTTTGGAAATGAAACTTCACTATATGGCGACGGTACGCATCGTGTCATTTGGAATGCCATCGCCAACGGCGATGCCAAAGAGATGATTGTAGTATTTCCGAATGCCTGTGCCAATGATGTAGGACGGATTTTGCGGACATTCAAAATAAAAAAGAATGTGGAGGTA
>CAPAOV010000012.1 GCA_948579355.1 uncultured Eubacterium sp.
GAGCACTTGACTTTTAATCAAGTTGTCCGGGGTTCGAGTCCCCGATGCCTCATTGAAGAAAAGAAAGGAAGTACTGGAAAATGGTACTTCCTTTTACTATGCCAAAATGTATATTTTGGTTACATTTAGTTACACTTTTTTCTCATCCAAATATGCGGATGACCCTCGTCATCATCGACTTTACTAAATTCCGTATAACCGGCTTTTTTATAAAAAGCACTTACCCTGCATTGAGCATGCAAAATAATAGTGGTGCCTCCAATTTTCTGGATGTATTGTTCTGCCTCTTTGACAATGGCCGAGCCCAGATTTTTTCCCCGATATTCTTTAATGACTGCAAGTCTTCCCAATACATATGAATTCATCTCTGAATCCCAAAATATGCGGCAGGTGGCAACAGGCGTATTGTTTTCGTCATAAATAACAAAATGTACAGCAGTTTCATCTGTATCATCAAATTCCCCTGAGTACCCCTGCTCATTGATAAATACTTTTGTCCTTACTTCTTTTGCGTCGTCAGTAATTCCTTCATATATTTCCATTTTCATCGCAACTGTGACCTCCGTGCTTTCGTTTTTCATATAAGATTATAAACGACAGTTATTAAAAAAGCCAGATAAATGACAGCATTTTCATAAGAAACAACATTTATAAAAAGTTGTAGAAATAAGTACAATAGTAAGGTATAATATACAGAAATATTGAGTGAACAGAAGCAATCAGGCGCTTCAGAATGGAGATTACAATGAATGACAGAAGTATTTATCGTCGGGCGTTAAAGCTGGCGGTGCCAATGATGATACAAAATGGTATTACAAATATGGTTACATTGGTGGATAATGTTATGGTGGGAAGCCTCGGTACTGAGGCGATGACAGCAGTTTCCATTGTGGGGCAGTTAATTTTTGTTTTTAGTCTGGCTGTTTTTGGAGGAATATCCGGACCGGGTATTTATGGAGCCCAATATTATGGTCAGCGCAATATGGATGGATTTCGGAATTGTGTCCGCATGAAAATATGGATATGCATGTTTTGTGTTCTTGCCGGATTGGCAGCTTTTATATTTGCCGGAGAGAATCTGATTGGACTTTATCTTCATGGAGAAAATGCAGCAATTGATACCGGATTGACGATGAGTTATGCCAAACAATATATGGCGGTTATGCTTTTTACGCTTGTGCCTTTTGGCATTACGCAGATTTACGCCAGCAGCCTGCGGGAAACAGGCAATAGCGTGAAGCCTATGGTAGCGGGAATCATTTCCGTATTTGTTGATATTGTATTTAATTATCTTCTTATATATGGAAAATACGGTTTTCCAGAATTGGGTGTGCGCGGAGCAGCGATAGCAACAGTAATGGCGCGTATTGTCGAGTGTCTTATTGTAATTATTTGGGCTCATATTAGAAAAGAAGAACATGATTTTTTACATGGATTATACCGGACGCTGCTTCTGCCGAAAGAATTGATGAGTAAAATGATTAAGAAAGGATTACCAATCTTTTTTAATGAATTTCTATGGGCCGGCGGTATGGCGGCGCTGACACAGTGTTATTCGACAAGGGGATTGGAAATTGTAGCTGGACTGACAATTTCTAATGCCATCTGCAATTTGCTGAATGTAGTGTTTGTCGCTTTAGGCTCAGCCGTTGGTATTTTGATAGGGCAGACGTTAGGCGCAAGCCAGTATGAGAGAGCAAAGAAGAATGCTTTCCAGCTTATGTGGTTTACCGGTGCAGTCTGTATTGTGCTGACGGTTATACTCATATCTCTCTCCGGTGTTTTTCCAACGTTTTACGATACGACGGAAGAGGTACGAAAGTACGGGCAGTGGTTTATTATTGTGACGGCGTTGTTTTTTCCTGTGCAGGGATTTCTCAATTCCCTTTATTTTACGCTCCGCTCCGGTGGAAAAACGATAGTTACTTTTCTGTTTGACAGCGTATATACATGGGCGATACCGATACCGTTGGCGCTCTGCTTATGCTTTTATACGCAGCTTCCGATTCTCGGCGTTTTTGTTATTGTACAAGCGGCGGATATTATAAAACTTATTGTTGGTTATGTACTCATACAAAAAGGAATGTGGATTAGTAATATTGTGGAATAGTCGCAAGAAAAACAGGCGAGAGTTCATAAAACCTCATAAAAGTCTTGAAACATGACAAAAGGGAGATTATAATAGAAATCAGATAAATAGACAATAATGAGGGGGTTGCTTATGAAATCTTTAAAATTCAGAGTGATTCGGAATATAGTCGGCACCGTACTTATTGGAACGTTAATCTGCGGTGCGGTCAGTATGTTCAATTCACTTTCTGTTGCCAATCAGGATGCAAAAAAAATGTTGATAGATGTGGCGACGGAGAATGGTTTAAAGCTTGATAATTCGTTATCTCAAATTGAGTCGTCTGTAAATACGCTTGCCAATATGACGATTCGTACGATTGATGATATCGACCGTTTTCAGAAAGATGCCGGATATGTGAAAAAATGTACGGATAAGCTGCAGGACATTGCACTGGAAAGCGCTGTCAACACACAGGGGGCAATGACTTATTACATACGGTATAATCCGGATTTTACGGAGGCTACCTCCGGATTATTTGCATCGAAAGAAAGTGTGGATGCTGAATTTAAGTCACTGACTCCGACGGATTTCAGCAGTTACGATAAGGATGATTTAGAACATGTCGGGTGGTATTATATTCCAGTTAATAACGGTAAACCGACATGGATGGAGCCATACTTAAATTCAAACATTAATGTATACATGATATCCTATGTAGTGCCGATTGTCATTGACAATGTTAAAGTGGGTATTGTTGGTATGGATATTGATTTTAAGGAAATGCAGAAACAGGTCAATGAAGCAAAAAGTTTTGGTCATGGATATGGATTTCTGGTTAATGCGGAAAATAAGATTATGAGCCATCCGAACGCAAAATATGGGAGCGCTGTGTCGGACATTGATAAAAATCTGCAAGAATTTCTTGCCGGAGACGATGGCGAATCAGTTTTGGCGTATTCAAACAAAGGTAAAAAGGAATCGGCGGCATTTGTTAATTTGAAAAATGGCATGAAGCTGGTTATGGCAGCGCCTACTTCAGAAATACAACAATCATCAAAAACGTTGTTTATCTGGATTTGTATCGCCATGTTAGTTGCTGTTCTATATGGATTGTTGGTAGCTTTCCTGTTTAGCCGCAATCTGGTCACACCGATTCGGCAGTTGACCGAGATTGTAGAGGATACGGCAGATTTGAACTTCCGGCAGAATCCAAATAGTGCAAAATTGATTCAAATCAAGGATGAAACTGGAGAGATGGCGCGGGCCATCCGTAAGATGCGCAAGAAGCTGCGCGAGATGGTAAATCTCATTGAGACGACGGGTCTGACACTGGGAGATAACGTGACAGATTTGAATGAGAACATGATTAACGTAAACGAAATATGCAGTAACAATTCCGCTACGATAGAAGAATTGGCGGCTGCCATGGAAGAGGCGGCTAGTGCAACCGACATGGTAAAACATGCGATTGAACAAGTAGACCAGAATGCCAAAGATATTGAGCAGTTGTCCGGAGAGGGAGCGCAAAATTCCCTGCAGGTAAAAGAACGGGCAGTTGCACTTAAGAAAATGACGGCGGAAGCCGGAGAGCGTACGACAACGATGTACGAAGAGGTGCGTGGCAGCTCGAAAGAAGCGATGGAACAGGCGCAGGCAGTCGAGCGAATTAATGAGCTGACACAGAATATTATGGATATATCTTCCCAAACAAATCTTCTGGCGTTGAATGCCTCCATTGAGGCGGCGCGAGCAGGTGAAGCCGGAAAGGGATTTGCTGTTGTGGCAACAGAGATTGGAAAACTGGCTTCCCAGACGCAGGATGCGGTGACGGATATTAATGATATTATCGAACAGGTCAATACGGCAGTATCAGGTCTGACCGACTGTCTGAATAATGCCATGGCTTTTCTGGACAGCACGGTACAGGAAGATTACAAAAACTTCCAGCATATCGGTGAGAATTATGACGAAGACGCCAGCTCCTATCAAGAGGGAATGGAAAGGATTAATAATGCGATTAAGCAGCTTGTAAGTGCGATTGCGGAAATTACCTTGTCAACGCAGGAAATTAACGATACGGTAGGAGAATCAGCGGTAGGAGTATCGGATATTGCCGGCAAGACTTGTGAAATGGCTCAGAAAATTGAAGAAACCGGAGCCTTTATGGATGAAAGCAGAAAGAGCGCTAAAGACCTCAATGGCATTGTATCCGAATTTGAACTGAGTTAAGAGTAAAAGATAAAAAGGAACAAGGGGCGAGGTGATAATCGCCCCTTGTTTTGAGTTTGTGAGGTAAATATCGTGATTATGGAAAGATGGTATATTGCAAAATCTTGCATTTCATGGTATGATAATCTGACTAATGTAAAATAGGAGGAATGAAAATTGAAAAAATTATTGACATTAAGTCTCGTTTTTGCGATGACAGCAGTTATGTTAAGCGGATGCGGCAGTACCGATTCCGGTTCTGGTTCTCAGCAGACAGACAACGCTGACAAAGCTGGTGAAGCAAACAAAGTAAAAGTAATTGATGTAGATTTGACAAAAGAACAATATGCATTTGGCGTGGACAAAGACCAGCCGGAGCTGTTGCAGAAAGCGAATGAATTTATCAAAGAGATTCAGGAAAATGGAAAGTTTGATGAAGTCTGCAATAAGTATTTTGGCGGCGCTGAGCCGACGCCAATTAAATCGGCGGAATTAAATCCATCCAAAGACCAGTTAGTAGTAGCAACCAATGCGGCATTCGAGCCATTTGAGTATACAAAGGGCGACAGTTACTACGGTATTGATATGGAACTTGCCGCTATGCTGGCAGAGAAACTCGGCAAAGAATTAGTTATTCAAAATATGAAATTTGATGCCGTATGTCTTTCGGTCGGGCAGCATAAATGCGATATTGCCATGGCGGGCCTGACGGTTCAGGAAGACCGTAAAAAGTATGTGGATTTTGCCGATTCTTATTACAATGCCTCACAACGTCTGATTGTCAGGGAAGATTGTAAGGAATTTGATTCATGCAAAGATGTGGCGGCTATTGAGAAGATTTTGAAGACAAAGGATAAAAGCGTCAAAATAGGTGTGCAGACTGGTACAACCGGACAGTTCTATTGCGAGGGTGACAAGAAAATGGAATATGAGGGCTTTTCGGTAACGACAAAAGGATATGAAAATGGTTCCCTTGCCGTACAGGATTTGCTGAACAAAAATCTTGACTATGTAATTATCGATTCCGCTCCGGCGAAATGTATTACGGAAGCAATTAATAAAGTTCAGTAAATGGAAACCGTGAATTTATTAGGAAGAGCACATAGGTTCGCAGCAATGCGAACCTATGTTATATGAGGATTGTTATGGGAAATTTTACAGCGAAGTGGAATCAATTTACAGAGGCTTTCATTGAGCAAAATGGATATGAAAAAGTAATTGAGGGATTACAAAATACGGTTATTATTGCCGTATTGGGTCTGTTGATTGGAATATTGATTGGTATTATAATTGCCACGGTGCGCGTGGTGCCCAAGTATAACTGGATACCTCGTATTCTGAATGGTGTCTGTTCGGTATATGTAGGATTTTTCCGCGGTACGCCGGTTGTTGTACAATTGCTGCTCTTTTATTATGTGCTGCTTCCCGTTTTGGGATATCATATGACGGGTGTGCAAGTATCAATACTTGTTTTCGGACTGAACAGCGGCGCATACATATCGGAGATGGTGCGGGGCGGAATCTTATCGGTTGACGCCGGACAAATGGAAGCAGGCCGCGCGGTTGGTCTCAGTTTTGCAACTACGATGCGCAAAATTGTTATTCCGCAGGCAATTAAAAACATATTGCCGACACTGGGAAATGAATTTATTGCACTGATAAAAGAAACGTCTGTTGTCAGCTTTGTCGGTGCGGCGGACTTATACGTGGCATTTAATTATATTGGAAGCAACAGTTATGAGTTTATGGTTCCGTATTTAGTCATGGCGCTCATCTATATTGTACTCGTCATGTTAATAAGTTTGGGGATTAAGATTATGGAAAGGAGCCTGAGAAAAAGTGATAGACGTAATTAATTTGCAGAAAAGCTTTGGTGACAATGTAGTCCTTGATGGCATTGACGTAACCATTGACAAGGGTGATATCGTAGTAGTTATCGGCCCGTCCGGCTCCGGCAAAAGTACTTTTCTCCGCTGTCTGAACTGTATGGAAGACCCGACCGGAGGCCAGATTATTTTTAATGGTGTTGATATCGCAGATATGAAAGTGGATATTAACCTGCACAGACGCCATATGGGAATGGTGTTTCAGCATTTTAACTTATACAACAATAAGACAGTATTGGAAAATATTATGCTGGCGCCGGTATTCGTGCAGTGTCAGGATTTGAGAAAGGCAAAACGAAGTAACTTTTTTCTTCCTATTACCAATTTGTTTCGTGGCAAAGACAAGAAGAGGAAGCCGATAGAAATTACGAAAAGCAAGCGGCAAGTGGTGGAAGAGGCAAAGAAGCAGGCAATGCATTTGTTAGAGAGGATTGGTTTGCAGGATAAGGCAGATGTGTATCCATCGACATTATCGGGAGGACAAAAGCAGCGGGTAGCGATTGTCCGCTCATTGGCGATGAATCCAGACGTCATTTTGTTTGACGAGCCGACGAGCGCGTTAGACCCGGAAATGGTCGGCGAAGTGTTAGATTTAATGAAAGCGCTTGCCCAAGAGGGGATGACGATGGTAATCGTCACGCATGAAATGGGTTTTGCAAAAGAAGTCGCAAATAAGGTACTATTTATTGATGAGGGTAAAATTTTGGAGCAGGAATCACCGGACAAATTTTTTGGCAGTCCGAAAAATCCTAGGTTACAGGATTTCTTATCAAAAGTATTAGTTTAAAAGGAGGAGACAAAATGGAGTTACAAAAAGTAATCGAGACAAGAAGAAGCGTCCGCAAGTATGACGCATCAAGAAAGGTGACAAAGGAACAGATATCGGAAATCGTGCAGGCTGCTATTCAGGCTCCTTCATGGAAAAATTCACAGACGGCCAGATATCATGTCGTACTGTCGGATGAACTGACAAAAACGATGCTGAGCGATTGTCTTCCGGAATTTAATGCCAAAAATTCAGAGGGGGCGGCGCTGGTTGTCACAACCTTTGTAGCAGACCGCGCGGGATTTAACCGTGAGGGACAGCCGGATAACGAAGTTGGCAATGGCTGGGGTTTCTATGATTTGGGATTACATAATGAAAATTTTGTCTTAAAGGCAAAAGAAATCGGACTGGATACTTTGATTATGGGTATTCGGGATGAAAAGAAGATTCGTGAAGTACTGCAAATTCCGGAGGCGGAGACGATTGTGGCTGTGATTGCGCTCGGATATGGCGAGCAGGAGCCGGAAATGCCTAAGAGAAAGAAACCGGAAGACATTGTAACGTACTATTAATCACCGTTTTGTAGTCCATTTTTGAAAGGTTGAACTTGATATGCCGAAAATAAAGAGCATTGTCTCAAAACATTTATATATTATTGGATTTGTTATGGCATTATTTATTGTCTTAATGGCCGCCGGCGTCCAAATTTTTCGTGAGCAGCAGAACAACCGCTTTGAAACAGAAAAAATATTTACTCAGGTTCAACGCGTTCTCGATGAAAATTCCAGAGAACTTGAAATGACACGCGCCGAATATAGTGAACAATGTCTTGACAATGCCGAGACAATCGCTTATATTATCCAAAACAATCCGAAAGTGCTAAACAGTATCGACACCCTTAAACATATTGCGGATATCACCAATGTTGATGAAATCCATCTCTTTAATGAAGAGGGTGTTATTTTCAATGGCACACATCCGCAATATTACGATATGAGCGTCAATGACGGCGAACAGATTGGTTTCTTTAAAAAAATGCTCCAAGATAAATCACTGAAACTCGTACAGCCGCTGTCTCCCAACACGGCAGAAAAGAAGTACATCCAGTATTCCGCTGTATGGAGTCCTAATGGAAAATTTTTTGTTCAGGTCGGCATGGCACAGCAAAATGTACAAAAGGTCACGAAAAAGAACGAACTTCCCTATATTTTTTCTCTTCTCCGTGCAAATAGCAATATAAATTTGTATGCGGTAGATAAGAAAAGCGGTAAAATTCTCGGTTCAACGCAGGAGGGGAAAACAGGAAAAAATCTTTCAGAAATTGGCATTTCCCATAAAAATGCCTTATCAGATAGTAATGGCTTTTATGCAGTTGTTGACGAACAGCTCTGTTTTTGTATGTTTGCTGACTGTGGAGATAACTTTATCGGGCGTGTTGTTACGGTAAGGGATTTGTACAGCAATGTGCAGATGATAGTCATCATATCGGCAATAGGAAGCATTATTATCATACTGATTATGCTGACAGTGATTAAGCATTTCATCAACAAAGAAGTAATTACCGAAATCAGCACAATTAACAATAAACTTGCCGAGATTTCAGAGGGCAATCTGGATGAAAAAGTCGATGTTTCCAATTGTCTTGAGTTTTCGGAATTATCCGAACACATTAACGAGATGATTAGCGCCTTGTTAGCCAGTACTGCAAAAATATCTTATATACTTGATAAAGTAGATGTGCAGATTGGCGTTTATGAATATAATGAAAAAATGAAATCGGTCCGTTTCACAGAGAAAGTGCCGAAAATACTCTCTCTGGATGATGAACAGATGCAGGTTTTTTCGTATGACTACGTTCGTTTTAAGCAATACATACAGTCTCATATTTTTGACGTTGTTTCTCCTGACGAAAATATTTTCCGCCTACATGGGGAGACGGAAAAATATATAAAATATGAAGAAATTAATTCAAATAATGATATCCTTGGTATTGTTATGGATATTACAGCGGAATATGTTCGCCGGCGCCAGCTTGAAATTAATTGTGAGATTGACCCTCTCACCGGATTGCTAAATCGACGGGGACTGGCAAGTTGTTTTGAATCGCTTTTTGACTGCCCGGATAAACTTGGCCAAGGTGCGCTTGTTATGCTGGACGCAGATGGATTGAAACAGATTAATGACGAACTTGGACACGAGGCAGGGGATGCTTACTTAAAGAGTATTTCCGAAATCCTCAGTTCTTTTAATTCCCAAAACTGTATTAGCGCCCGTTATGGCGGCGATGAATTTATATTGTTTTTCCACAATTTAGAAAACGACTCACAGGTTGATGAATATTTGCAGAAACTCTCCGACATCCGCAGGGAAAAAAGGGCAGAGGTAGCGCCAAACCACATTGTTCCTATCAATTTTTCATTTGGCGCATCTTTCCTCTCTGATACTTTGGAGCCTGCCGCCCTCATTAAAAATGCTGACGAAAAAATGTATAACAATAAACGCCGGCGTAAACAGCAGATGTAATCCGCTTGGTTTCTTCCCTACAGATTTTTATACATTTCTTCTAATAAATTTATTGTATGTACAATCGCCTGTTTCTCAAATTCCACATAATCCATATGGGAAGAATTATCTGCTTTATCCGAGATAGCGCGGATAATCAAAAAGGGAATTTGATTTAAGTATGCCGCCTGAGCCATCGCAGCGCCCTCCATCTCGGCACAATCACCCTCAAATGTCGATATAAGATAATCTTTCTTTTCTGCGCTTGAAATAAACTGGTCGCCGCTGACAATCTTGCCAACGTGGCATTGGATATCGGGATTGCCTTTTTTACATGCCTCTTCGGCAAGGGAGAGAAGTGTCTTGTCCGCATAGAAAATAGAGCGCTCCATGCGCGGAATGGTACCGACAGGGTCGCCTAGCGCTGAGACATCCATATCATGCTGCTGGGCGCATTCGGAGAGGACAATATCCCCGATATCAAAGCAGTTATTCAGAGAGCCGGCCACTCCCGTGTTGATAAGTGCGCTTATGTTATATTCGTCCACTAATATCTGGGTACAGATTGCCATGTTGACTTTGCCGATTCCACTGACGACAACGACTGTCTTTGTACCCCACAGATTGCCCTCAGTAAATATCATGCCTGCCTTACTCGTTTCCGTTGTTTCCGTCATTTGTATTTTTAAGCTGGCGACTTCTTCTTCCATAGCGCCAATCAATCCGATTGTTTTCATAAAATCCTCCATTCTAATGTTCTCGTGGGAATCAAAATATTTTTTAACTCCGACATCATATTGCCAGTATACCATAAAATACATTTTTTTAAAGAGAATACTTTCTTCTTTTCAAATCTTTGTTTCCATGCTAAAATAGAAAAGCAAAATAGAATGATGAAAAGAGGGGTAGATTGAAAGCGAATTATCATACACATACGAAACGCTGTCAACACGCAGAAGGAGAGGACAGGGAATATGTAGAGGCCGCCATCGAGGCGGGGTATGAGATTTTAGGTTTTGCCGACCATTGTCCGTGGGTATTTCCGGATGACTACATATCAAATGTCCGCATGCGTATTTCCGAAGTTGACGGATATTTTGTATCTTTGGAGAGTCTGCGGAAAGAATATGAGAGAGACATTACAATCCTTATCGGGTTTGAAGCAGAATATTTTCCACCGCTGATAGAGGCGCAGGATGAGCTTTTGGAAGATTATCCCCTAGACTATATGATTTTGGGACAGCATTTTATGAGCAGGGATGGGAAGAAATGTTATGCCGGAAGCGAAACCGACAGTGTGGAGGTGTTGAAGCACTATGTGGATTTATGTATCGGGGGAATGCAAACGGGCAGGTATAAGTATCTGGCCCATCCGGATTTAATTCACTATGTGGGAGACAGCGCCATATATGAAAAGGAAATGAAGCGGTTATGTGAGGCGATGAAAGAAAATAATGTTCCTCTGGAGATGAATATACTGGGTCTTTTGACCGGACGCAATTATCCGAACGGCCGTTTTTGGGATATTGCAAAAACAATGGGCAACCGTGTCATTATTGGGATGGATGCGCATACGCCGGAACAGTTATCAAATCCGAACTATGTGGAAAAGGCAAAACTTCTCTGTGAGGGCATGGAAATAATAGAAGAATTAGAAATAAAATAAAGTGAAATTTCAGAATGGAGGAGACAATGAGTACAAGAATAGGAATTTTAGGTTATGGAAATTTAGGACGGGGCGTAGAGTGCGCCATTCGTCAAAATAAGGATATGGAGTTGGCAGCAGTCTTTACGCGCAGACAGCCTGCGGATGTATCTATTCTTACGGAGACGGCAGCAGTTGCCAATGTTAAGGATATCCCCGATTGGAAAGATAAAATTGACGTTATGATTTTGTGCGGTGGAAGCGCCACGGATTTACCGGAGCAGACGCCGGAGTATGCGAAGTACTTTCATGTCGTGGATAGTTTCGATACACACGCCCGCATTCCTGAGCATTTTGCCCGTGTGGATGCGGCGGCGAAAGAGAGCGGTCATGTTGGTATCATTTCGGTAGGCTGGGACCCGGGAATGTTTTCCCTCAACCGCCTGTATGGCAATGCACTTCTGCCGGAGGGCAGCGATTACACATTCTGGGGTAAGGGAGTCAGTCAGGGACACTCGGATGCGATACGCCGTTTAGATGGTGTAAAAGATGCGAAACAGTATACGATACCTGTCGAGAGCGCTTTGGAGGCTGTCCGTTCCGGCGGCAATCCTCAGTTTACGACGAGAGAAAAGCATACACGAGAGTGCTTTGTTGTATTGGAAGAGGGTGCAGATGCCAAAAAAGTAGAAGAAGAAATCAAGACTATGCCGAATTATTTTGCCGATTATGATACTACCGTACATTTCATCAGTGAAGAGGAATTAAAGGCGAATCACAGCGGCATCCCACACGGCGGTTTTGTATTGAGAAGCGGTGTCACGGGATGGAACAAAGAGAACAGTCATTTGATAGAGTACCGCCTGAAATTAGATTCGAATCCGGAATTTACGTCTAGTGTTTTGATTGCGTATGCGAGAGCGGCTCACCGTCTGGCAAAAGAGGGACAGAGCGGATGTAAGACAGTCTTTGATATCGCCCCGGCGTACCTGAGTGCCAAATCGGGCGAAGAACTTCGGGCAGAAATGCTGTAAAATCAGATAAATAAAGAGAGTAAGAGGGAACCGGCTGCAAAATTCTGCGCCATCCTCCTGCTCTCTTTTATTTTACAGGAAAGTCATTTCGGGCCTTATTGTATTCAGAAATTATATTTTTCTACATTCTCTTTCAAAGTATCAGAACCGGATAACAATTCTTCCGTATGTGCACAGCACTGTCTTGTCATCGTCATGTTTTCCCTGCCGCGTTGAGCAGAATCTTTTAATGCTGTATCAATCTCGTTCAGCCTATCCAATAGTAGATTTAAAATATTTGTGATTTCGTGCATTTTTGCCGTCATTTTGCGGTTGTCTTCTAATGACTGCAGCAAAGTTTTGCGGGTGGAATCGACGATTTGAATGCCATCGTCTACATATTGGTTATTTTTATGGATAATGTCGTCAATCTCTAAGTTTACCTTTAACGTATCCTCGCTCAATTTACTTATTTCCTCTGCTACGACAGCAAAGCCTTTTCCGCTTTCTCCGGCACGCGCGGCTTCAATGGAAGCGTTCAGGGAAAGTAACTGTGTCTGGGAAGATATGTCTTCAATCATGGCAATAAAGGTGGAAATCTGTGATGAGCTTTCACTTATTTTCTGCATGCTTCCTGTGAGGGTATGCATATCGGTTTCCCCAATCTGATTAAGCGCCTTGCTGTTTGCCGTAATAGCTTGATTGGTAGAGACAATCTGTTCCTGTATCTGTTCCATATCACCACGGAACTGCTCAAATTCCTTTTGCAGCTCATCCATCGACAGTGTTTGACGCGAACTGTTTTCCGCCATTTCATTTGCCGTCGCAGCAATTTCTCCAGAGGAAACATTGAGATTATTGGAAACGTCATTGATTTCCATGAGGATATTGCGTACCTTTGCCACGATTTCATTGATGGAATGCTGGATGGCGATAAAATCTCCCTGATATTCAATCTCACTTTTTACGTTGAGATTATCCTTTGAGATTTCGGATAAAACAGTATCAATATCATGGATATAGCTGCGCAGGTTTTTCGTCATCGCGTCAAGCGAATCCTGTAATTCCTGAATGTCCGTAATGGTAGTTTCTTCGTGGAATACAACATCTAAGTCGCATTGGGAAAGAGTCAAAATCTTTTTCTTTATTGTCTCAAAGGGAATGAATCCTTTCGTAATAACAATACCAATACGTTTTTTTAATAAATAAGTAGTAATAAATAAAATCAGCAGGTAGGCGGCAATCAGGATTAGAAGTTTGATGACCGGATTGCGCAGTCCGATACCGACATATAATTTGTAAGAAATCCCCGATATTGGCTGTAAGGAGGCGACGGAAAGCTGTGCACCGGAAGTGTGGAGCAGCGTACCTTTTTCATCCGTTGCCTTTCCGAGTGGGGTATCGCTTATTTTCGTGGAGTGGTCTTCTTTTAATGCGTATTCTTCAATCGGGCAGGATACGATAATGCCCTCGGTCGATATAAGGGTAACATTTTGCAAATCTGTACAGAAAGAGCCGATGGCTTTTTGCAGAGTTGTGAGGTCAATATCAATTGCCATTACCGCATCGGTGCCGGAAATCGGTTTGGAGATTGAGATACATAAATTTCCATAGGTGGCGTCAACATAGGGTTCGGACACATAGAGACCATTATTTTTTAAGGCGCCGGCATACCAGTCGCGCTCTTCTACTTTGTAATCATCATCCGGTTTCCAATTGTCGCTGCAAATCATCTTTGTCTTAATCGTCGGAGAGCCGAGATAAGCAGATAAAAGGGTCTTTTTATCTTTGGCGGCCGTCTCCAGATATTTTTGCGTTTTGTCGTAATCTTTCAGCATTGCGGTATCATAACTTATGTAAGATAAAAAGGAATCAAGGAGAGCAATCTGCTCGTTAAACCAAATCTCCACGTTATTTTTACTCTGTGCCTTAAGAAGCGTGTTCTCATCCTGAAAAGAAGAGACCTCCAGCCATGCAACTAAAAGAAGAGCCAGAGTTAAAATAGTAATGATGACAAGCCTTAAGTGTTTTATAATTTCTTTTTGAAATTTTTCGCTGTAGCTCTGCATGTATTTCCTCCCTGAATTTTAATAACATTATCATATCATTTGCAAAAGTTTTTGTAAATTGAAAATTATAATTGTGCGATATTATGGTGTCACCGCTGGACTGGCCGGCCGGAAGTTTTTGTTCCTGAAGAATACTTTACACCCATACCGTTATCGTATATAATATTTGAAACTCGGAATTGCTCTGAAAGGGGGAGGATTATGGAGCAATATAAAACTTATGAGATGTCATTTGAGTGCGGCAATCCTTTTGCAGAGGTGACGGCCGTGTTTACCGATGAATCTGGCGTCAGTACAACAGTTAGGGGATTTGCGTCCGGTGGTAATGAAGTGAAAGTAAGATTTTATCCGTCAGCCTGCGGGCGATATACATATAAGGTTAGCGGTGAAGTGGAGGCGTCAGGCAGCGTTTTGTGTGCGGCGGCGGGAAGTGGCGCTGACTCGCATGGAATCGTCAGGGCGTCCGGAACGCATTTCCGGCATGATGACGGAACATGGTTTTATCCTTTTGGAACGACTGTCTATGCGCTTGCCCATCAGGATAAAGAGCTTGTTGACAGGACGATGGAGACGCTTTCTTCGTCGCCTTTTAACAAGGTGAGGATGTGCGTGTTTCCAAAACACTATGAGTATAATCATAATGAGCCGGAACTTTTTGCCTTTGAAAGAAATGAAGATGGCAGATTTGATATGCGCAGACCATGTTTTGAATTTTTTAATGAGTTTGAGCCGCGGATAAATGAGCTGGGGTGCATGGGAATACAATGCGACCTTATACTGTTTCATCCCTATGACCGATGGGGATTTGCAGACATGGGGATGGAGGAGGCAAAATGCTATCTTGATTACATAATTAGGCGTCTTTCGGCTTTTCCTAATGTCTGGTGGAGCCTTGCCAATGAGTTTGACCTTATGAAATACACGCGTAGCGAGTGGGAGGAAATAGCAGGGTTTGTAAGTGAGTGCGACGCATATAAACATCTGCTTAGCAACCACAACTGTATTGAGTATTGGGATTTTGACAACAAGGACACAACGCATATATGTCTTCAGATAAAGAACTGTGACGAGGTAAGTGGATTTATAAGGAAATACGGCAAGCCGCTTATGGTGGACGAGTGCTGTTATGAGGGAAACATCCCGTACGAATGGGGTAATATCTCGGCCTTTGAGATGGTGAACCGCTTTTGGATTGCAGCCGTACAGGGAGGGGGATGTACGCATGGAGAGACCTATCTGAGTGACGACGACATTCTATGGTGGTCGCGGGGCGGTCTGCTGAAAGGAGAAAGTCCGGAACGCATTTCTTTCCTCAAAGATATTATAGATTCGCTGTCGGGGCCGGTCACGTACTGCGGTTTTGAATTTACAAGGGAGAAATATGATGAGATAAACGCCAATCCCGATACTGCTGAAAACGACTTTTGGCGGGCGGTTGCCAGAGCTCCGTGGGAGCGGGCAAAAGGCGCCATGTTAAACGGCAAGGAGTATGTGGGCTGCGTCGGAGAGGAAGCATATATAAAATATCTTGGAAGAAAATGTGCGGTGTTTACGGATTTTAATCTGCCGGAGAATCACATATATGACGTGGAAATCATTGATGTGTGGAACATGACGCGCAAGACAATCCTTTCGGGAGTAAGCGGAAAGCTCAAGGTAGAGCTGCCCGGAACAGAGGGTACTGCGCTTTTGGCGCGCCGAATCCATTAATTGACAAATTTTCTTTCCTTTTGTAGAATTAACTATGTTGAAACAAAAAATGATTGGAGGTTTACCTGCTTTATGAGACAGATTAAAAATCCGGTTTTGCCGGGGTTTCATGCCGACCCCTCGATAATTCGTGTGGGGAATACTTATTATATTGCCAACTCTACTTTTGAGTGGTTTCCGGGCGTGCGTCTTCATCAATCGAAAGATTTGGTGAATTGGGAATTGCTGCCCTCGCCGCTGACGACAACCGCGCTGCTTGACATGAAAGGGAATCCGTCCTCGGGGGGCATCTGGGCTCCGGATTTATCTTATGCAGACGGGAAATTCTGGCTTGTATACACGGATGTTAAAATAACAGAGGGCGCTTTTAAAGATATGGTGAATTATATCACTACGGCAGAAGATATCCGCGGCCCATGGTCAGAGCCGATACGGGTGAATGGCGTGGGATTTGACGCGTCTTTGTTCCATGATGACGACGGGAGAAAATATCTGGTACAGCAGACGTGGGACCACCGCGAATATCATCATGCGTTCCGCGGTATTACACTGACGGAATTTGATACTGCCGCGATGAAGCTCAAGCCTGAGACAGCGAGAAATATTTATAATGGAACGGATGTCAAACTTGTTGAGGGCCCTCATTTGTACAAAATAAACGGCTTTTATTATCTTTTTGCCGCACAGGGCGGAACGGTTTATACCCATCAGGAAGTGGTAGCCCGTTCCCAAACGTTAGAGGAACTGAGTTTTGAGACGGAGCCGGACGGCCCGTTTATTACGAACTTTGATACGCCATATCTCGGCATACAGAAACAGGGGCATGGCGCCCTTGTGGAAACGCCGGCGGGAGAGTGGTACTATGCAAGTTTATGCGGCCGCCCGTGGACATACGAGACAGATTCCTGTATTGACCCGCGAGGGTACTGTACACTGGGGCGTGAGACGTCAATTCAAAAAGTATACTGGGACGACGACGGCTGGCCGCGCATTGAAGGAGGACATGGCGGAAAGGTTTATGTCGACGCACCAAAAGACGCCGTGGAGACAGACATGCCGGAACACCACTCATTCCACGATGAATTTGACGAACAAGAACTAAACGGTGAGTGGAATACACTTCGCGTACCATTTACCGAAGCGATGGGAAATGTCGGAGACGGCAGGCTTCTCCTCCGCGGGCAGGGTTCCCTGTGCAATACGCATGAACTGTCTCTCGTTGCAAAACGCTGGCAGGCTTTTTACTTTGATGCATCTGTGAAAGTGAGTTATCAGCCATTTTCCTACCAGCAGATGGCGGGTCTTACGAATTTTTATAACGACAGGCATTGGTCGTTTGCCTTTGTGACATGGAATGAGAAAAACGGGCGCGTAATCGAAGTTGCACAATGTAACCGCGGAGCATATACATCCTATCTCCGTGACGATGCGATTCCGGTGCCGGAGGGAGCGGACGTCTGGCTGCGCACAAAAGTGAGAAAAGAAACATATACATATGAATATTCCTTTAACGGAATCGATTTTGAACCAATTCCTGTCGAATTAAATGCTGCTGTGTTATCCGACGATTATGTATTGCAAAGTTATGGCGGCTTTTTTACCGGAGCGTTTGTGGGCATGGCATGCGTTGACTATGCCGGATATGATACGAAAGCGGAGTTCAGAAGTTTCGACTATAAGGAACTCGGCGACATACGCAGGGAAGACGGAAGTTTTGGCTGGGAGTAAATAGGTATCAAGTGAGGTCAAAAGCCGGATAGGTTCTGACGAACTTATTCGGCTTTCACCATTGCACCAAGCACAGATTCAACCGTTGTGGGCCTGATTTCTTCTTAGGATTTTTATCTATCTGAAAATATGCCATTATTATTCCTCTGCTCAGTCACATTTAAGTGAGTTGATTTCCTTTTCCAATTCACCAATTGTTACCATAACTGTCTCAAAAGAAGGAATTTCTCCATAAAGCATATCTTTCATGGCATCATAGTCCATGGCTAAATCTGCTAACCGAAAAGCCGGCGGCAGCAACTTTAAACTGCCCGGAACCGCCTCTGAATATTTTGCCCATCCTCTCGGATAAAACTTCATCTTAAAGGCAACTACCTTTTTGAGCAAATCAAGCTGTTTAAATGCTTCTTTCTTTACCATAGTCTGCGACATACAATATATATCATAATAATGTCTGGCATACCTCTGTGGAATTTTCAGATGCTCCGGACGATTTGCCTCATGGTGTAAGATTGTCGCTTTCTCCCAAAAAGTACGCTCTGGAGCAACTGTTAATATTCTTGTTTCTTTCTGGTTAAATACTACCGGATAATACTGTGCTGCATAAGGTGTAATTACAGCTTTCTTTGCTGGTGTCCATGCTGCCAATGCACCGATTTCCAAACGTATCACATGAAGAGTCGCTGTGTTAGTAAATAGATTTGGATATGCAAAAATTACGGTTTGCCTTTCCTTTTCATCTATGTATATCTTTGCCTCACAACCGAGTTCCAAAGATAATTCTTTCCTGACTGTTGGACAAAATTTTTCTTTCAAAAAAATCTCAGCACGTACATTAGCTTCCTTATTGAATATATCCTGCTTCGTATTAGACCGTGGCTCCCACGGCTCATCAATATTAAATCCAAGGACACGCCAGTCCAGTATTAAGTCTATATCCTCAGAAAATCGGCTAATTAAATTAAAAGCTTTTGACAAACTTGTACCACCTTTGAATGTGATAACATCTTTCCACTGTGAGTGATGAAATAGGTAATCTAAAGTAAAACATACCCAAAAATCTTTTTCTATAATAGCATCATTTAGTCCCATCTTATCCGCCGTATTTCTAAATAATTCTCTTCGGTCTTTATTTGAAAGTTTTGCTATTTTTCTCAATTTTTTTTTTGCCTCCACATATTTGACGGATTGTACCATAAACCCAGTCTGTAGCTTCTGCCGCTTCTTTCAACATAGCGTCTTTATCTTCTTCGCTTAACTTAATTGAAAGTATCTCTATGATTTCTGTTGTCACATTTACCCTGCCAAGAGTCTTAAGAGCTTGTATCACTAGACCCGTCATATAAGAAAGTCCTGTGATTTCTTTATTTGTTCGATGTTTGAATTCGAGTTTTGTAGAATTCCACTCATAAGTTTTATAAGGGCCATCACTGACATAGGACCAGACGGCTGTTACCTGAGTAGATAACCCCAATTGATTCAATGCTGTATTGCCACACGGAACAATCGTCCAGTGATAACTACGAGCCAAAGCCTTTGCCACTGCATCCGGATTAACGGCAACATATTCCTTTAAAAAATCGCTATACTTTGGCTTCTCAAATATGCCGTTTAAAATTCGCCGCAAAGTTCCATTCTGTGTAAGGCGTTGCAAGCTTTTCCGAATTGTAGGCATATCTGCTATATCTGCAAAATCTGAGGAAGCAAAAACAGTACCTGCTTCTGCATTCAAAATACGCTCCCGTATCTGCGTTATATACCCTCTGTCCATCTTATCACCTCTTTTATGTCACGTATATTGTATAATATTTGTGACATAAATACAATAATCAATTTTAAATATTTTGTAGTATTCCCGATGAAGCAAATGAGTTATCCGTTCAATATTGTTTTTCTTTTTTTTGAAAATAGATACAAAAAGGACATCCACCTGAATAAAAGATGAGATGTCCTTCGGTATGTACGCTATTCAATTTTATATATAAAGCAGTCAACCCTTTGCGGCTTCAATGAAAGCGAAGAAAGAAGCTTTTGGCTCCGTGATATTTTCTCCGAACAAGAGCGGTTCGCATGGGGCGCGCCATGAAGTACTGTCGCAGAGCCCCCACAGTGTGACACTTGTTATACCCTTTGGATTTACGGATTTATCGCGATTCTTCTGTTTTGCGACAATTGTTTTCATGAGGTTTTTAACAAATTTTTCCTGATGGGCGTCCGTCTCGTTTTCATCCTTAAACGAATATGAAGCGTTGGAGCCCTCCGTATCAAAGTTAATCGTAAAGTCAAGTTCGGTAATTTGGATTTCATATCCGGAAGCAAGGAATTTCTCTAATGCTTCGCCGTATTGCTGCACGGTAGGAACTTTAACGTCAACGTGGCTCTGCATGCCGATGCCGCCGCAGATTTTAGCAGGTTCGCCCTGATTGATAAAGTTGACGAGATCGAGTGTTTCCTCAACTCCGAAATAAGTGTTATAGTCGTTATAGAAAAGTGTTACCTTGTCCTGCACATCGTAACTCTTCAATATCTCGTAAGCGATTTCAAACGCCTTTTTCACATAGGATGGTGATTTGCCTTTATTGCCGTAAACGCCGTCCCAATTTTTTTTCCCAAAGGACATACGATGTAAATATTCATTTACGACATCCCATGCATAGACGATACTGCCGGCCGTTCCGGTCAGGGATTTTTCGCGATTCATTACGTGTGCCATCACGTTATGGATATAGAAATCCAGACGGGCGTCCATAATAGCGGTAGAGACAACGGAAGAACCCTGATAGTTTTTCGTAAAGAACCAACTTGGCGTCTGGCTGTGCCACACTAACGTGTGAGCGCGCATTTTCAGTCCGTTCTTTGCCGCAACAGATAAAGCGCCGTCGACCTCTTTAAAGTTTAACTGTGGAACAGTTGCTTCCGGATAACCCTCCGGAACGTAATATCCTTTTGCTTTGGCGTCTGCGATGGAAAGCGTCTTCGCAGAAGAACCGAGAATGTTATCCGGTTTCATTTCGTTTTCCAAAGTAAAGCTGTTATAATGCTTTTTAATAAATGACAACGTTTTTGCCGTTCTCAGTTCGCGCGGAGAAGAGCTGCCATAATTTACAGCGGCGCCCATATACGGGAAAATATCTTTATATGTATTGATAATGCTTGGTGTGGCTACGGTTTTCTTCTTTAATACTTTTACTTTACATTTTAACTTATATGTTTTTTTGCGGATTTTAACTTTACAGGTTACGGTTGCCGTTCCCTTTTTCAATCCTTTTACTTTGCAGGAAGTTTTCTTTTTCTTAGTCAGTTTGACGATTTTTTTCTTATTTGTCTTCCATGTTACTTTTGCTTTCTTTCCGGCGCGGGAAAGTTTTATTGTTTTTGTTTTACCTTTTGTAACTTTTATTGTCTTTTTGGATAATTTTGGTTTTTTCGCTTTGGCTTCCAAATCTCCGGTCGGTGCAATCGACACCAGACAGAGACCGAAAATGACTGCGTGCGAGGCAATTTTTTTTATCAGTTTCATAGATGACACTCCTTTTCAATTTTTGTGGGCGTTCAGCCTGTTTCCATTATAATCAGATACGGCGGAAATGGCAAATAAAAATTTGTGTCAATATGGCAAGGAGTGATATTGACGCTTTCCGTATTCAGTGATAATATAAATATGTTGAATGTTGGGGTCAAAAGGTATTTTGCCCCCAACAAATGATGCGAATTGCTTCGTTGTTTCACAACTCCCGCAATTCTTCAAACATTCGAAATCCGCCGATTTACTGCGTAAATCGCTACTTTCTCATGTTTGGCGGGTCTCAAGGTCACATGCAAGATAAGTTCGTCAGAACTTATTTATCATGCAAGCATGAACGGCATTTTGACCTTTTGACCCTAGCATCATGTTGTAAAACTATATTGTTAGAGGAGGAAGAGATGAAAAAATCATGTAAACAGACGCTGAGTGTATGTCTTTCCCTTGCTATGGCAGTATGCACACTTGCTACCGGCCCTTTGGAGGCACAAGGAAAGGCAAGGTTAAAAGTAAGGAAAATGAATCTGACGGTAGGGCAGAAAAAGAAAATTGTCATAAAAGGCAAGAAGAAAAAGGCAAAATATACCTTTTCTTCATCTGCCAAAGCGCGGGCGTCAGTTTCAAAGAAAGGTATCGTTAAGGCAAAGAAAGCCGGTAAAGCAACGATTACCGTCAAAGAAAAGAATAAGAAAAAGATTCGCAGAGTAGGGCGGATTGCCGTGATTATTAAGGCGAAAGCCCAAAATAAGCCGACGCCGTCTGTTACGCTGGACAATACGGTTTCGTCAACAGCAACCGCTACGCCGACGGTGACGCCGACTAGCAGTCCGACACAGAGACCAACGCTAAAACCGACGGCAACGCCATTTCCGGAGGACCCTGATTTTGCGGTGCCGAGAAATGCGACTACAAAATATGAAGGACGCGGCGGCGAAGTAGAGGAATTTACATATGACTCTACTGCGATTGCAGAGGGAGAGACGGTGCAGCGTCGCGCTATGGTCGCTCTTCCAAGCGGTTATAAGACGACAAAGAAATATCCGGTAGTTTACGCGCTGCACGGATTTAACGGCTGGGAAAATTCGATGATAACGGATGGCGCGCCTCATGTGTCATGGAATGCATCTGCGGAAGATACGGTAAAAGACGTTATTCTTGTCTGCCCGAATGTTTGCGCGAATAAATCGGGACAACAGGAAGTGGGCGCTTATGATAATTTCATAAACGATTTGATACAGTGTTTGATGCCTGCAATTGAAAAGAAATATTCTGTCCTGACAGGAAGAGAGAACACGGCGATATGGGGATTTTCCATGGGCGGCCGCGAGAGTCTTCAGATAGGTTTCAAAAGACCGGATTTATTTGGTTACATAGGAGCGTTTTGTGCGGCTCCGGGTGTAATTGAATATCTTTCAAAAGAAAATTTTAAACTTCCGGACGAGTATAAGGACAACACGTTAATTTTAATTGCCAAAGGCGCTAACGATAATCTGGTCGGAGACAATCCACTGCTTTATCACAAGACGCTCGAGGAAACAAAAACGCCGCATCTGTACTATGAGACAATGGGTATGGGTGGCGGAGGACATCACAAAAATGTCTTCCTGCACGGATATTACAATCTGCTCGTAAGAGCATTTCCCGCAAATAAACAATAACAAAAAAATAAAAAACAGAAATGAGGATTTAATATGAAACGATTAGTAGCAGCTTTATGTATATGTTTATCTTTAATTTTGGTTGGATGTTCCGAAGATAGTAATGAAATTGCCAATTCATCAAACGGTTCTTCAACAACAACAGAAAATGACGCAAAGAATGCTTCGTCACCGACGGCAGCTCCGACGCCGGAGCCGGCAGCAAAAGAGCTTTCACTGAAAGACGAAGGCAAGGTTGGCGACTGGGAGATTTGTGTAAAAAAAGTTGCTGTAAAAAATAAGATAAACAACGGTAAATATCGTTACTTTAAGGCAGAGAAAGGACAGACATATGTTGTTCTCACTGTTACGGTAAAAAATGCAGGAAAAGAAAAAGAGAAATTTCTGCCATATGTAGGAATTAAAGGAAGAATGATTCAGGCGTTAATTACATCAGCAGATAACCAAGAATATAAGCCGACGCAGTTATTGGGTTATAACAAGGATTTAGTTGACAAGTCGATGAATACATCAGAGAAAAAGACAGGAACCATTGCTTTCCAGATTCCGAAAAAAGCAGCGAAAGACAAGAAAAATCTCAAATTAAGTTTTGAAAAGGGAGAGGAAAAACTGCTCTATTCCCTTGGGAAATAAAGCAGTTTCAGCAGTATTTTTACGATGGGTTTAAGGCGCTGCGCTCAACATAAAGACTTCCTCCGGAGCGGGCGTCAACATACCATTTTACAAGAGTAAGAGTTTCCTGTTCGATTTCGATACAGGTAATGAGATAAGGATGGACACAGCTTCCCGTATTAAGATAAGGGGAGTGCGTTGGATTTTCCATTGTCATTGGACGATGCGTATGTCCGGCGATAAGTGTCCGTCCGTTTTTTTGCGCCCATTTTGTCAGCTTTTTTTCCGTGCGCTGTTTGGAAGTATAGTTTTTTGCAGCGCTGGTGGGGTCTAAAATTCCAATCTGTTCTAACGGTTTCCACACATAGCGCACGAGAAAACGATTGACGGGCCACAGGCTGGAGTTGAGCAGAGACGCCTGATGGCCATGGGTCAGATACAGCCGTTCCCGCCTGTCCGGATTTTCCAGAATAAGTCCGGAATAAAAAGTTATGTCCGGAAAGAGAGGCAGGGAGCACTGACTGGAAGAACAGTAAAAAGAGGCGCATTTTTTTTTCGAAAAGGAGGCGCTCTTTTTTACAATATCATGGTTTCCATATATCATATATAGCCGGTTATCACAATAGAATCGGGAAAGGAGCTGAAACACTTCACTGTGGATTTCTTTAATCTGCTCCATCTTCCGATTCTCCCAGAGTTCGTCGCCGTCTCCCAGTTCAATATAGGTAAAGCCGTTTTTGTAATAGTGCTTTAGTGCCGCAATATAGAGATGCTGGTTTTTCAAAAAATTGTCATTGTTCGTCCCATTTCCCCGATGGCAGTCGCTGAACAGTACATATTTGCTTTCTGCATTCAGGGGGAGAATGGGAACGTGTTGAAATGCGTTGTCAAGTCTTTTCTGATAGCCCACAAAATCACCTCTTCCTTTTCGGGAAATGGCGCAGGCGCAGCAGATGGCGGCATATCCATGGCAGGTAAAAATAAAGATACAAAATCGAATCGCAGCTATTGTGGCAAAAGCGGGTGACAAAGCAAAACAGCCGGCAATTCATACGGTTGAGACATTGCACAAACCATCTTTGTACGCGTTTCCAAAGGGAAAGCTTTGGCGTACAATCAGGGAAATGAAAGTATACCGTTGTCAAGTAGGAAAAGATTTCGCTGCAATCTACGCCGGTATCCCAGAGCGCTTCGAGGAAAGCATTTTTCATTTCCATATTCGGGAATTGGATGGAAACATTTAAACAAAGCTGCGAGGGTTTTGAAAAAGTTCCCACATCAAAGATAGTGAGCCACCAATGCTCATCCCGCAGGGAAGCGACGCGTCTTCCGTCACGCCACAGTTCGGTTGTTATATCTAACATTTCACATCCGTCGGCGGCATGGAACGTTGTATTATTCCAATCTTTCCTGTCGACTATCCCATCTGCATGATAGACGCCAGCCTCACAGCCGGTGCAGATACCGTACTGGCCTTTCCAAATCTGAATCAACCATGTTTTCCCGTTATAGTCAAAATGGACGGGAAGCGTTTCGTACACCATATTGAAATATGGCGCCGCCCTGTCAAAAAGCTTCCGATAACCAAAATCTTTTTGCCATGCGTCCCTGCGCGTACTGAAGACATCCCATTCGGGTACATAGCAATAGCCGAGAGGAGCAGTCAGCGAATCAAGCAGTTGGAATTTGTCGCAGGCGGACATACAGCAAAGGCGGCAGAGGATTTTTCTTTTCCGCCAAAAGTGAAACAGAGCGAACAGGCAAAGGAAAATGATTATAATACCAAAAAGATAGTACATACCGTTCTCCAATCTTTCGTTAGTTAATTTTATAATATGCAAAAATATGTCGAAATGTGAAAGGGCAGATGTATGAAAAATAACGCTAAAGTTACAACTTTGATACAAAAAGGTGTTATTTTTGGTATAATGATACTAAAATTGCGGAAGTTATGAAACAACGGAGCAATCCAAAGTATCATATAATACAGATAAGAAACTGAAAAGATGAAAATAAAGTGGGAGACGATATGAATAAAATTTTAATTGTGGAAGATGAAGAGGCAATTGCAAAGCTGATATGTATGAGCCTCAAAAATGCCGGATATGACTGCGACGTGTCAAACGATGGGCAGGAGGGTGCGGACAAAATGCAGGCGGGGCACTATGATTTGTGCATTCTTGATATCATGCTGCCCGGAATCAATGGTTATGAATTGTTGGAGTATGCAAAAAGTATCGGTCTGCCAGTAATTTTTTTAACTGCCAAGAGAGAGACAGCAGACAAGGTACGCGGTCTGCGCAAAGGAGCGGACGATTATATTACGAAGCCTTTTGAAGTAGTGGAATTATTGGCAAGAGTCGAAAATGTGCTCCGGCGCCTAAATAAGACGTCGCAGAGTATTGATATTTTAGATTTGCATATTGATATTGTGTCGCGTACAGTAACAAAAAATGGAAAACCGCTGCGGCTCACGTACAAAGAATTTGACCTTTTGTTACTATTTGCCCGAAATCCCAATACGGCGCTATATCGGGAGGTAATTTACGAACACGTATGGCAGAGCACCTATATGGGAGACAGCAGAACGGTTGATTTGCACGTTCAGAGACTGCGCAGGAAAGCGGGTTTGGAAAAGCAAATCGAGGCCGTTTACAAGATTGGATACCGGCTGACGATTGAGAAAGCGGATGGACAAGTATGAAATTATTTTGGAAACAATTTTTAATGATGATGTGCGTCATACTTATATCGTTTATGACATTTGGAAGTATTTTGATTTCTACTGCTTTTGAGACAATGATAAACCGTGAAAAAGAGCGCAGTATTGAAGAGATAAAAATTTATCAGTATGCTCTGGTAGCTTCGCTCGAGGGTCTGCCGAAAGATTATCAGGCGACCGATTTTGCCGTATCGCAGATTGCCAAATCACTGAAAAAGAATTTGGACAGCAAGCAGGACGCCGTTATTTTATACAATAAAAAGAATAAAGTCATCTACCAAAACAGCAGTTACCGGAGTGAACTGATTAAAAAAATGGGAAAAGAAAAATCCGGCGTCTGGCAAATCGCAAAACGAAAGGGGCATTACTATTTAGAAACGCTCTGCAAGATACGGAGCAGTATAAAAGATTACACATTGGAAATCCATCGCAATATGGACCATATATATCAGGACAGAGAACGCCTATATGACAGATATGTATTGGTACTAACGCTTGTATCGGCGGCGTTTACAATAGTACTTTTAATCTTTTCCATTTTTTTTACCCGCCCCATCCGCAGACTGTCGCAAGTCGTTCAGGCGTTTGCCAAGGGTGACTTTAAGAGCCGGATACGGGAAAAAGGAAACGATGAAGTGGCCGTATTGAGCAGGGATTTCAACCAGATGGCGGGCCAGTTAGAAGAAAATATTTGGGAGCTGGAAGAAAATGCCCGCAGGCAGGAGGAGTTTACGGAAGCGTTTTCCCATGAGTTAAAGACGCCGCTGACATCAATTATCGGCTATGCCGATATGCTGCGCTCCATCGAGATGTCGCAGGAGGACATTTCCCTGTCGGCAAATTATATTTTTCAACAGGGGAAAAGACTGGAGCGTTTGGCGCTTAAAATGATGGAGCTTACTTATATTGATAAACAGGAAATATTGTTTCAGGAAATTCATGTCACGGCATTTATGGATAGTGTCAGGGCGATTACGGATAAATTATTACAGAAGAAAGAAATCTGTCTGCAAATCGAGACAGAAGAGGGAATCTTGTATGGGGATATGGATTTACTTTCATCCCTGTTTCTCAATTTGATTGACAATGCCAAAAAAGCCTGCGATGTGGGAGGAAAGATTGTTTGCAAAGGGCATCAGATAGAGAACGGTTACTGTTTTTCCATCATGGATAACGGGCAGGGTATTCCCGAGGACGAGCTTCAAAATATTGTCGAGCCTTTTTATATGGTTGACAAATCCCGTGCCAGAAAAGAGGGAGGGGCAGGCATGGGAATGGCGCTGTGCCAGAAGATAATTCAGCTCCATCACGCCGAGTGGAACATCCGCAGCCGGATGGGAGAGGGAACTAAAATAGAAATCAGATTTTTCCATTCGACACAGGAAAAAGGAGGGTGCGGTGATGTGGAAGAACAATAAGAACCAGATAAAACAGTTGTTAAAAACGGCGCTTGCTATCCTCTGTGTCGGCGCACTGTTCTGGCTGGCGCTTGTTTTTCCCCGTTACTATTATGAGCACTATGATGACAATACATTAAATCGGGTAACTTTTACGGATATTGATGTAAGTACTTACGAAGCATCATATGATTCATTTATTGAGAAGCTGCACGCTCTTGCAAGGGGGTTCTCGGAAAGTGGAATGCGGGCCGTTCAGGTGGACGAGCCGGGCTTTGAGATGAGCCGCACGGAATTAACGAAAATTGCAAATGAGGAACTAGAGAAACTTACAAACAAAAAGGGATTAAATATAACGGATATCAGTGTGAAAAAGAAGGAGCTTGTTCTCTATGAGCGTTATGTTCTCTATCAGATGAGTGAGAATGACAGCTTTAAGGGAATAAGCGGATGGAAACTGGTATATGAGAATAAAAAAAGGAAGCTCACTCTCTTCTTAGATGAAGAGTATCATAAAATATATTATCTTGAAAATCAGAGCAAGGAGGTGACAGAGTATGATTCTTCCTCTTCCGGTACGGAAATGTATGGCATTTATGGCGCACAGAAAGCATTTACGATTTGGTGGGACATAATGATGCGTTACTATGGTCTCTCATACGAGGATGATAACATCCGTATTGATACGATGGAATATCAGAAAACAGGACGTATTATCTTTGATGAAAAATATGAGATAACGTTCTTTTGTCATATGCGGTATGATAAACTCGGAAGGGAAGTTATGCAAATGGGTATTCCAATCAATAAAGTGATACAAATGTGATACTGTTTTGTGGGGAAAGTGATGCCGAGTCGTGTTACTCTTATTTCATGGTGAAAGAATTTTCATAGGAAATAAGGAGGGATACGATGAAAGTAAGAAAAACTATCATGGCAATAGGAATAATTTTGCTAATGGAAGCGATTATTTTACTGTGCTTATCCGTTGTAAGACCGGAAACGGCAGCAGCCGATGAATATGGGAGTTCATCGACGGAACCGGTAGACGCTAAGGATGCTATAAATGCTGGTAAAGTAAATAATTTTGACGGAAAATATCAGACAGAGCGGGAAATTTATGAAAAAAATCGAAAATGTCTTGTTCTTGTAAATGCCAAAACGGCATTAGATGAATCGTATAAAGTTTCGCTGACACCCATTTGCAGGGGACGTGTGCAGGTTTCCGAACAGATGCATGCCTCTCTTGTAAAAATGTTAAAAGATGCGGGAAAGAAAGGGTATTATTTCTGGATTGCATCCGGCTGGCGAAGTCGGGAAAAGCAAAAAGCTCTTGTAGAAGAAGATATACGGAAAGAGATGAGGCGGGGAGCTTCTTATAAAAAAGCGTGCCGTCTGACGTATCAGGAAACAATGCCGCCGGGATACAGTGAACATGAGACAGGACTGGCGCTGGATATCTTATGTCAGGGAAATATGAATATGGATATTTCACAAGAGAAAGAAGAAGGAAACCGATGGCTCCGGAGAAATTGTCATCGGTACGGCTTTATTCTGCGTTATCCAAAAGGGAAGAAAAAGGAGACGGGAATTAATTATGAGCCATGGCATTTTCGATATGTGGGAGAGAAAGCTTCAAAATATATGAATCAGCAGAAAATGACTTTAGAGGAATTTTGGTCCAGACTGGATAAGTCATAATCTTCAAACAATAAAAGCAAATAAAAAACCACTGGCAGCCGGAGCATTTGCTCTCAGGCTGTCAGTGGTTTTTGTCAGTCCTTATTGGATGAGTTCTACTTTAATGTCTGAAATAATAAGGTTTTGAATCCTCGTATTCCATGCTGCTTTTAATGTAATGCTGTTACTGCTTTGTGGGTTGTTCTCATCTTTCCCTCCAGAAGCTGTTAATGTAACCGTACCAGTAAAGGAGCCGTCATCCTGAACGGTTGGGTGAAGATAAACATTTGAATCCTGAACAAAATCTCCGGATGTCTCTCCTCCAATCGGTGTAGTCCAGATTCGGAAATCGTTAGTACCCCATGATGTTCCGGAAATAGTTACCCGAAGTTTCTGGTTCGGGGCGACAGTTACCGGAATCCGGAAATGCATGAAAGTGGAATCCTGTGTTCCGGTTCTTGTATCGTTTACACGAATGGTATCGCTGTCATAATCATAGTATCCGATTTCTTTTGCTATCGTCACGCCGGACAAGTTGACTTGTTTTACCGGACTTTCCGTCGGCACCGGAGTAGGAGACAAATCTGTCGCTGCTCCCAGACTTACCGGCTCTGCCGTCTTCCACAATTCTGAGCCTAAATCTATATGCATGACTGGACGAACAGCGCCTCCGGTGTTTACTACGAGGAAGCCGGAATAATCCGCAAAGCCCTCTGTTCCGACATAGGCGGAATTGAAACCGAAACTGCCGGAAGAGCGCAGCCACCACCAGCCGTTTCCGGCGTAGTCAGCTTCGTTGTTTGTCCATGCGCCATTGGCTTGTGCATATGCGGTATTTTTGGCCTGTCTTGTCAGCGAATTTTGTTTATAATCAATGGAAAATCCATAGTAGGTATTTTTTATCTCATCAGCAGATAATAAATACAATTTGTCTGTCACGGCATTTCCGCTGCTTGTGCCAAATTCCGGATTCTTTCCGGTAGTAACTTGCGTATCCAAAATCGCAGCTTTTTCCGCTTCCGTAAAGGCGCGGGAATAAAATTGTTCATTTAACCACTGGCGAATGCTGCTTGCCTCCCATGATGTCTCATTGCAGTATTCGTTATGGAAACATTGTGAGTCAAGGTTTTGGTCGGCAATCAGGAAAGCATCGTTTCCGTCAGCGGAAAGAATGCGCCACTTAATTGGCTCTTTCTTATAATATTTTCCGCCCTGATATATCATTTCCGTACTATCCGAATCGGTGTATTCCGTTCCCTCAACAGGATTTTGCGGAGCCTGTTTCGGACTGTACTGACTCTGATAATAGGAGCCGAATGTCAGGCACTGCCATGTAATATTTTCATCGTCTGCTTCAGGATGTGTAATCCCGTAATCATTTGGCGCCGGTGTTGGCGTCGCGGTTGGTACCGGCGTCGGCTCCGGTGTCGGTTTCAAATCTTCTATTGATGGATTTTCCTTATCGGAGAAGATAAGAGACTTAATGTTAATGGTAATACTCTGTCCTTCTGCCAATGCGTTCGGATTAAAAATCTGGAAACCACGGATACAATTTCCAACGCAATCTTTTGTGACAGAAAAGGTAAGGGTCTTTTCTTCCAGAGTTTCGGTAATCTTTTTGCTCCAGTCCGCATGTTTGCCGGCATTCGCATCAGCGCTTCCGACCATTTCCGCATCATATAAGGCGTGGCCGAGATTTCCACCCGAACTTGTATAGGTAAGGACAACGGATTTGTAATTGCTGTAATAGTTTTGTGCGTTGTCCGGCAAGTAGTAATTGATGGCGGCATACTGTGCTAAAAAGGTAACGGTAAGAGAACCGTCCGCATTTGCAACAATTGTTGCATTTTTCCCTGCTTCATTATGAAAAGCGCCGTCTGCCGTTATATCTATTGGTTTTACCGGTGGAGCTGTCTCTGATGGCGGGTCATATTTCGGAGTAGCCGTTGGAGACGACGGAGTTGTAGCTGTCGAAGTAGCCGTAGCAGTTGCCGTGGCAGTCGCCGTTGAAGTAGCTGTAGCAGTCGCCGTGGCTGTCGTTGTCGGAGTCGGCGTAGCAGTCGGCCCCACAACGGAAGTCGGGGTCGAAGTTGCGGTAGCTGTTGCAGTAGCCGTAGCTGTTGAAGTAGCTGTCGCGGTAGCCGTTGAAGTTGTAGTGGCGGTCGTTGTTGGAACAGCCGTCGGCTTCAAATCTTCTATTGATGGATTTTCCTTATCGCAAAAGATAAGAGATTTAATGGTAATTGTAATACTCTCTCCGTCTGCCAGTGCATTCGGATTGAAAATCTGGAAACCGCGGATACAATTTCCGACACATTCGTCTGTCACCGCAAAGGTAATGGTCTTTTCCTGTGGAGCTTCAACAATCTTTTTGCCCCAGTCCGGATGTTTGCCGGCATTCGAATCGGCACTTCCGACCATGTCCGTATCATATAGAGCGTGGCCGAGATTTCCACCCGAACTTGTATAGGTAAGGACAACGGATTTATAATTGCTGTAATAGTTTTGTGCGTTGTCCGGCAAATAGTAATTGATAGCGGCGTACTGTTTCAAAAAGGTAACGGTAAGAGAACCATCCGCATTTGGCTGAATCGTTGCATTGCCCGATGCTTCATTGTGAAAAGCGTCGCTTGCCGTTATATCCACCGTTTTTACTGGCGGAGCCGTCTCCGATGGCGGGTCGTACTTCGGAGTTGCCAATGGAGACGCCGATGTCGTCGCCGTTGAAGTAGCTGTAGATGTAGCTGTAGATGTAGTTGTCGCCGTACTTGTCGCTGTCGAAGTAGCCGTAGCGGTTGGCGGCGGAGTGACCGATGGCCCTGCTGTTTCCGTTGGGTTTAAGTCCTCTTTCGTTGGATTTTCTTTGTCGCAGAAAATAACGGATTTTATTGTAATGGTAATTGGTTTTCCCGTGTTCGTTTTGTTTGGATTAACCAATTGGAATCCACGAATACAGCCGCCGGCACAATCGTCTGTGACAGCAAAAATAAGTTGTTTCTCATTTTTGGATTCGACAACTTTGGCATCCGTACCCGGATGTTTTCCAGCATTCAAATTATCTTTGCCAACCATATTCGCATCAAAGAGGCTGTAACCGAGATTACCACCCTCGGATGTATAGGTCAGAACAACGGATTTATAGTTGCTGTAATAAGTTTGTGCGTTGTCCGGTAAACAGAAATTCACCGTGGCATTTGGCTGTGAAAATGTGATGGTAATAGAGCCGTCTGCATTTTTGACAATATCTGAATTTGCAAGGGCTTCCGTACAGAATGCGTCTTTGGCAGTCAAATCAATACGGTTTACCGGTGGAGCTGTCTCGGAAGGTCTGTCGTATTTAGGAGTTGGTGACGGCGTGGCAGTCGGTTGCTGCGACGGCGCAGGTACATTCCCTCCCCCTGACACGGTATTATTTGATGGCGTCTGCGCCGGTGTACTTTTCCGGTTTACAACCGTAATCTTGCATGTCGCCTTTTTCTTTGTTCCTTTTACTTTGGCAGTAATTTTTGCCTTACCGACTTTCAACGCCGTAACGACGCCCTTTTTCGACACTTTGGCAATCTTCTTTTTACTGCTCTTCCATGTAATTTTCTTTTGTGTTGTCTTTTTCGGCTTAAACTTTGCTTTTAGTTTCAGGCGCTTGCCCTTTTGTAATTTATATGTTGAATGGTTCAGGACTATTTTTTTGAGTTTGACTTTTTTCTTGCGAGCGGAATCAACGGATATACTCGGTGAAAAAATGAGCGTAAATACCATCAACATACTGAGAAACCATGCTAACTGTCTTTTCGCATTTTTCATTGAAATACTCTCTCCTTTCCTGATAAATACAAAACATTTTTATTCGTTTACTCAATAACAAAATTATCGAGGTATAAATCGGCCGGAAGTTGTGCCGTAGCTTTCAGCTCGATTTTGTTGTCACCTTTTTTCAGGGTAATCGGGCAGGTTACTGTCTTCCAGTCACTGTAGGATTCTCCTTTTGGAAGTGAAAGTGTTTTAACTTTTACTCCGCCGACATATAAGTCAAGGGTATTTATATCTGATGTAGCCGCGTAGCGAAGCGTCAGATTAACGGTCTCTTCTACATCGTTTGGCACGTTGTCCCGTACGGCTGCATTTGCCGCGCTGCCAAATTTCATATAACCCTGTCCCTGATAATTAAGAACGCCGCTCTGGCAACCGTTTGTAATGTTTTCTTTGATGTTTTTATAATCAAAGAACTCCGCCTCGTATTGGCGCGCCCCTGTGTAAGCGGCAGGGAATGCCGGTTCAACAAGAGATGCCGGTGTATAGGTAGTCAGACGGTCTTTTTCCTGACCGGAGCACTCAATCGTAATGTCAAGTGGCCCATTGTGTTTCACAGTCAAGGTATAAACGCCGTTGTTCCAGCTTTCCACGGCAGTACCTCTCACTTGTTTTAATCCCCTGTTTTGAAGCGTATAGGTAGGTTTTGCGGTGGCGCCGTAAATTTTAATTGTGTTGGTTCTAATTTGGTTCTGTACATCTTTTTCATTATAGTTATTCAGATAGAAATGAATCGAATCTGAATATTCTTTGATGATTCCGGTTGCATAATCCGAATAGGAAAGTTCAACCTGCTTACATGTGTTATATTTCGGTATAAAGAACCCTCCTGCCGGAGAACCGTCTTTATTAGGATTATATGTTACCCATTGGTTTTCAAAGCGGCCGCCATAGCAGTTGCCCCAGAATTCATTTTCAAATAATGAGTTAAATTCATCCTGTTTTGCTTTTAACGATGGCCAGCGCGAAGCAATGGACGACTGATTAATCGGCACTTGAATCGATTTTGCTAAATCATCTTTAAGAGCGTAGACCGTTGGCACGGTCGGATAGCGTCCGGTAGATTTGTAAGGATTATAATTATCTTTCAGGTTTCCGTCGCCTTTCATGCGATAGAGCCCCTCAAACAGAGTAGGATAGGTACTGTATTTATTGTCGTTACTGCCTGTATTCACATCCTGAATAATAGCTACTTTCGTCCGCGCAATCACTTCCTCACGCGTAGGAATGCGAACGGTTCCATCGAGAACCTTGCGGAACATATCCATCATATCATTCTGGAACTGGTCATACATATCCCATCCGCGCATCTTATATCCCTCAATGTCCGTCGACGGCCAGAGTTCTTTAAAATCGTCTGTCCATACAAGTTCCGGCCCGTCGATTACCGTCATGCCATTGAGCGCCATGCGCTCTAAATGGATAGGCAGACCGGTGGAAAGACGATATTGGTCTTTAGTCACGTTTTCACCCTTAGGGTCGGCCTCCGAATCCCATGTAGAATCAGTCCAGCCGGATTCATCATAGCGCACGCCAAAGTTTCCACAATATCCGGAAAGATAGGCGCCAAATACCTCGCTTTCCACATCTGCGATATAACTTAGCTGGGTATATTTTTCTTCCAATATAAAGTTTTCTGAGTACTGGCGGCAGGCTGCTTCCCATTCCGGAACTTCTTTGAGCATGGCAATCGGGTTGATGCCGGCGCTCCACTGGTTGGCACACCAGCTCACGTCAAGATAGCCGCCGTATTTATTACAGAGTTTAAGCAATGCGGCAAAGTGGCGATAACGCTCTGGGCAGGTTATCGGGAAATCCGCGCTTGCGAATCCCCAGAATTGCTCGCAGTAGTTGAAGCCGATAAAGTTCGGGTATTCTTTGAAAAACTCTGCGTAAACCGTGTCTTCCAAATCGGCGTCGGCAGCATAATCAGGAAAATGGCTCTGCCCGCCGCTGGATGGCTGTATCATTGCCCATACGCCTTTTTCCGCGCATGTTCTCAGCCACGACTTCGCTGTTTCATAACCATACTGCACCATAAGCCATTCTTTTTTCTCACTACTCCAGTTAATGGAGAGAGAAATATTGAAAACGACATAAGGCAGTATATCCTCAGGTATCAAATCAATAATTTTTGCCGGGTCAGCATAATTCCACGAATCAATATGTACAATCCACATCGGCTGTTCTGCCGAGAGAGGGCGGCGCATCGTGCCGTCCGCCTTAGTGACCGTGAATGGCTGAGCTTTTTGTGAGGATACGGGGGCCTTTTCCGTCACCTCGCTAACGACACCAAGATTTAAGTCATTGGCGGGGGTGAATTGCGGTACACCCACAAATAAATTGACCGACATGATGACCGACATAAATGCCGCACAAAATTTCTTTAATATCATTATGACCTCCAATCCAGAGCGTGTAAATTTTTCTGTTTGCTAAGCGCTCTTTTAATAACACCATATGGCAATTTTTCAAATATTATATATAAATTTTTTGGCATTTTCAAGATGTATTTTTCTTTTTTTGTGATTTCTTTTCTTCATATTAAAAGTTTCCTTAATATAAGGACATTTCTGATTATATTATTTGCTTAATTACCGGAACGGGAATATAATAATGATGTTGATATAAAATAAGATAGGAGTTATATGACATGTGTGAAAGCCAATGTATTATAATAGGTTATTTTGAGGAAGAAAACAAAGCGGTTCTATGTGCCCTCAATAATTTGAAAAAAGATATTGAAAAGGTAACTGACTGTGCGGTCAGTTTAAAGATGCTGAACGCAAAAGAGAATGCGCACAGGGAGGCGGAAGCCTGCGATATTCTTGTTGCCACGAAAAACGTACATACATGGCTTGACGGAGAAGAGGCGCTTGATAAGTGGGAAGGATATGTTGTGAAGAAGCAGGATGGCACGGTGTATATATGCGGGGCAGACAGACGGGGAACTATTTACGGGATTTATGAGCTGTCACAGTATTTGGGAGTATCGCCGTGGTACTATTTTGCCGATGTTCCGGTAAAGAAAAAAAGTGGCTTTTCCATTGCCGATGATTTTTATGTAGCAGATTATCCCTCGGTGCAGTACAGGGGAATATTTTTAAACGACGAAGAAGAGCTGGAAGAGTGGGCGGCATTACATACTACTGACGGAACAATTGGACCGGAGTTGTATCAGCGGATATTTGAACTTATCCTCCGCTTAAAAGGGAATTATATCTGGCCTGCCATGCACGTCAATTATTTTCAGGAGAATCCGCAAAATGCGAGGCTTGCCAATCAGATGGGAATTGTGGTAGGCACATCGCATTGTGACATGCTGATGAGGAGCAACCAAAACGAATGGAATCCGTGGCTTGGCAGTAAGGGCTATGTGAGTGACTACGATGCTGTACATTCGAACAAAATGCAGTCCGATGGCGCAGACGGCAGTTGTATTTATTATGACTATTCGCTTCCGGATAAAAACCGCAGTGTAATCCAGCAATACTGGCGTGAGAGTATAGAAATGAACAGGGATTACGAGGTCTGTTATACGATTGGTATGAGGGGCGTCCATGACTATGGATTTTCTACTAAAATGATAGATGAGGATTCGTCGCTTACAGACGCAGAGAAAGAGAAAACCAGAATCCGGCTGCTGGAAACAATAATGTCTGACCAGAGAGAGATGCTCAAGAGTGAATTGGGGTGTGAATCTGCGGAGGAGATTTTACAGACGTTTATTCCGTATAAGGAAGTTCTTGATTTGTACGATAAGGGGCTTTCTGTTCCCGACGATGTGACGCTTGTCTGGGTCAATGATAATTTCGGACACATCCGCCGCTATCCAAATACTGAAGAGAAAAAGAGGACAGGAGGACACGGACTCTATTATCATGCGTCCTACTGGGGAACTCCTGACATGAGCTATTTGTTTTTTAATACCATTCCTCTTGCACAGACGACACAGGAATTAAAGAAAGCTTATGAATCGGGTATTCAAAAAATATGGGTGCTCAATGTCGGGGCGTTGAAACCGCTGGAAATGGATATGGAAGCTTTTTTGCAGTACGGCTGGGACGCGGGAAAGGAAGCCGTTGTAACTACTGATATTCATGCATATACGGCGCAGTGGTTTGATAAATATTTTTCCGGCGGCTACGGAAACGAGCTGGCGGATTTATATGAATCATTTGTGCAGCTTACGAATGCGAGAAAAATTGAGCACATGGTTTCGCTTGCCTTTTCGCAGACCGGTTATGGAGACGAGGCCGGTGAGCGGGTATGCCGTCTCGAGTACATATTCAACCGCGCCAATGAGATATACGGAAGTCTTCCTGATTGTGAGAAGCCTGCCTTTTTTCAAATGTTTTTATGTAAGGTGCATGCGTCTTATTATGTAAATCATGCTTTTTATTTTGCCGACAGAAGTATTCTCTCTTATGACAGAGGAAATGACAGGGCAGCCGATTTTTATACGGAGCAGTCAGGCATGATGATGCGTTATTTGCGCAATATGCTGCGGTATTACAATAAGTATATGTGCGGCGGGAAGTGGGACGGTATACTTACGCCGGATTTATTTCCACCTCCCACCATCAATTTCTATCCTGTCTGCCAGCCGTCGATACGCAGGAAGAGCGGCGGCCTGAAACTCTTTCTGCCGGATGGCAGCAGTTCTTTTGAGTGCGGAGAGATTACGTTTTGTCAGGGAGGAACTGACAGGAAATGGTTTGAACTTGGCAATCAGGGAAACCTTGATGTGCCATTTGCCATATGCGGCTGTCCGGAATGGCTTGATATTTCCGAGACTGAGGGAGAAGTGATGACGGAAAAGAGAATATACCTGACGGTTCGCGACATCCGCCTGTGTGCGGGTCAGTCGGCGTTTATGGAAATCCGTGACTTTGTTGATAATAAGACAATAAGGTTAGAAGTAAAGGCAGAGCCGTCACTGGCGGCTGCAGATTGTAATAACGTGGAGGCAGACGGAGCGGTTTGTCTGTTTGCCGACAGCTATGAGGCGCAGACAGGGGAAGCAGACGGAGCATGCTGGAGAAAAGTATATGGTGTGGGAAGAGGCTTTGGCAATGTGATGACGGCTTATGCGCCCGATGATGTTTTGGCAGATGGTTTGGACGTTGAAACTGCCCCATGTCTGGAATATTCTTTCCTATTAAAAAGCGAGGGAGAATTTGAACTTGAAATTACAAGGTGTCTTACTCTTGACGCGCGGGGCAGAATCCGGTTTGCGGTAGGGATTGACAAGAACCCTCCTGTGGTCGTGGAGTCGCCGACGACAGACGAGTGGACAGGGGCATGGAAAGAGAGCGTTTTAAATAACGGGGAAAAGCTTTCCCTGCGGCTGCCACTGCTAAGAGCAGGAAAACATACGCTGCAATTATATATGATTGACAGGTATGTCTCAATTCATAAGATAAATGTATATACGGAGAAGAAAAAGAATACCTTTTTCGGTTTTTCTTCTGTACACTACCGCGAGGATATCCCACATATTAATATGAAAGAACTGGCTGCCATTCAGACTGATATGTATAGGATGGCGGCGGATAGCGATATTCTTCCTGATGTGGTGTACGCCGATGAAGAATTTTGGAAGTATAACCGGATATACAGAAAGAATGACACGACAAGAAAGGCGGTTCGTGGCGTCCGCCGCTATGAAGATTACTATGACGGAAACGGCGTTGCGGATATTACGGATATGTTTGCAAAAGGCGTTTTTCAGGAGAGAGACGGGATACTTTCGCTGGAGGCGGAGTATACGCTTGAAAATTCCGCCCACGCGTATCTGACGCCGGATGTTTCGGGTTCCAGATATTGGAGCCATGTGCGCGCGCAGACGGATGGCGGAACAGGACTCGCCATGCAGGTATTCGGGCCGCCCTACACATGGGATAATCCGAACGAGGCGCCGGCCATGCATTTCCGCGTCAATATATCGGAAGCCGGAGATTATAAAGCATGGCTTCTTACCCTGTATGCAGACGATATGTCGGATACATGTTACTTCGCTGTTGATGGTGAGATTCTGCCGTTAAGTGAACAGCACAGGGAGGGCCGGCTGTTTAATTATGCGACGGCACATATTTATTTCTGGTGTCTCACGGGAAGTATCCGGCTGGAAGAGGGCGAGCATACATTCTCGATTTATGCCGCCGATACGGGCATGCAGATAGATAGAATTTATTTGAGCAGAGGGGAGGAACTCCCGCCTGTCGATAATGAGTGGAAGAGTTCGCAGAGGGCAGGGAAGTGATTATACCAACCCTCATTCATGTTGTGCCTATTTCATGTATTTGTGCTTTTCTAAAAAATCATGAGGGGTCTCAGCCTGAATTGAAGAATTTTTATAATCTTGAGTGTTTCTTGTGATGATACACTCTGCTCTGACTTCCTCTGCACACTTTTCCTGTAGGCAGTCTTCAAAATCCTCAAAATCTTTCTTCTCTAGTGCGCTCAGAACTTTTTCATGAGATGCACCTGTTACGTTTAAAACCTTTAAAATTCCGAGAAGTAAAAGGCGGCGTTCTTTGTTTGAAAACATTTTTCGTAATATGAAAAAAATATTGGAAACAGAGTGGAACGCAATGTATCCTTTTATTTCCTGTCTTGCACATAACTCCAGAATTTTTCGAGATTCTGTCGCAAAAGGTTTCCGACTAACGATGACATCCAGAATAATATTTGTATCAACTAAAATTACCATACTTTTCCTCCAGTCCTTCTGCCAGTGCTTCCTTTTCATTAAAATCCTCTGGCAGCCTCCCCGCAAAAGATTCGATAATTCGAAGTCCCTCCAGTCCTTCTTCTATGTTCTGGTTTTGCTTTGTGCTACGTCTGTAGTTTTTTAGCAACGTTACAACACTGGTCATTTCGGATTCATCAAATTCATCTAAGAGCTGATATGCCTCCTGCCTTAATGCTGTCATACATTCATCACCTCCCATAACTTTCTTACTAGTGATTATACTAGAATTTTTTCCTGCCTGCAATTCTTTTATGATACGCTACTCGTCAAAGCTGGTCTTTTACAGGGCGGCATGATATAATGGGGATAAAAAATCCCTTGCTTATCATTGGAAACAGGCTTATTATGTTAGTAAGGGGCGTTATGTCCGAAACCGGAAAGGAGGAAGCCATGAGGGAACGCTGGAAGAAAATCCGAACGGGAACGCTTACGATTGCATTTATCATTATAGGGATATTAGAATATGGGGCGTTAATGAAATATTTTGATTTGCCGCAGGTAATGTTAATCGTACCGCTTATAGGGGCAGCGTCTTACATATTTTTAAAGAAATCGTGCTTAACGGTTTTTGGCTGTACAGCTTTATGTTCAGCCCTCTATCAGCTTGTTGCCGGTGACGCCAATGCGATTGCCCGTCTGCAGACGAATGCCGTAAGTATTGCCATAATACTTTTTCAGTGTTTGATTGTCCTGCTTATTCTGGAAGCAATCGGTATCGGTGGGGGCGCTTTGATTTGCCTGTCGCGAAACCGAGATAAAAAATCAGCGGTTAGAATTACTGCCTGTATATTAGGCGTACTTGTGACGGTAGGTCTGTATCTTGCCATTTATCACAATCCATTGTATCCGCTGACGGCGCGAATAGAGTTAAACCGATATGTGGAAGAAAATCTGACGGATTATCCAATTGCCAATAAAATGGTCTATTATTCGCTGCCGAATTTGAATTATGAATGCCGTGTAGCGATGTCAGATGGCAAAATCCGTATCGTAGGTTATGATATTGAGGGAAAAATTTCAGAACAGTAAAATGAAAAGGAGATGGTATTTTTGAAAAATCACAGAGGAACGAAGAAACGTTTCATGGCAGTTGCGTTATCTCTTGCCATGATAGCAACCGCTGCGGCGGGAACGGGTAATCCGGCAGCGGCGGCCAAGGCGGTCAAAGTAAAGAAGCTTACGCTCAAAAAGCCAGTGATTCGCACATTGGCGTTGAAAAAGGGCGAGAGCTACCGTTTAAAATGGAAAGTAAAGCCGGCAAAAGGGGCATTGAAATTTACTTCCAGTAAAAAATCGGTTGTCTCCGTCAACAAAAAGGGTAAGCTGAAAGCGAAAAAGGCAGGCAAAGCAACGATTACCATTGCCAGCAAAACAAAACCAAAGAAATCAGTAAAAATAAAAGTAACCGTATACAAGAAGTTTAAAAAAGCTTCCAAAGTTAAATTATCGGCGGAAAATACGTCGATTGCGGCAGGTTCGACAACGGAACTAAAAGCTGTCGTCAATCCGTCTAAGGCGACGGTGAAGAAAGTGACCTTTGCAAGTAAGGATAAAAAGATTGCCACCGTGAGCAGTAAAGGCGTGGTTACAGGGAAAAAGCAGGGAACTACGACGATTACAGCCTATGCCAAAGATGGCCGCGGCGCCAAAGCGTCCATCAAGATTACTGTTATGGCCGAGAGTAATACGATACCGCAGCAAACGCCGGGCAATGATAATAAAGGAACGGCTTCGGCCGAACCTACGCCGACGGAAGTGCCGGTTTTAAAACAAAATGAACCGGGCAGCTTTATTCTTGCTTCCGATGTTTCTTCCGCGGATATTTATGTAGATAAAAAGGGCGCTGATTATGACGGTCTTTCCCTGATTGCACAGTCGTTTCAGGAGGATGTCAATATCGTATCGGCCAAAGGGGCAAAACCACGTGTTGTAGATACGGCCTCTGCGATTCGCGAGTCGGCTGTCATTGCCGGTTCCATAGGAAATAACGACATCATCGATAAGCTTATTGCGGACGGAAAACTGGATGTATCAGACATTGCTAAGAAAACTGAGACGTATAAGGTTCAGGTAGTAGAGAATCCGGCCGAGGGACTGACAAGCGCCCTTGTGATTGTCGGCAGCGACAAGCGCGGCACGATATACGGTATCTACCACATTTCCGAGATGATGGGAGTTTCCCCGTGGGTATACTGGGGCGATGTGACGCCGGTGAAGAAAGACAAAATTTCGTTTACCAACGAGAGTTATACTTATACTTCGAAAGAGCCGTCGGTCAAATACCGTGGTATCTTCCTCAATGACGAGGCGCCGTCGCTGACCGGCTGGGTAAAGAAAAAGTTCGGTAATTATAACTCAAAGTTTTATGATAACGTATATGAGTTGATTCTCCGCTGCAAGGGAAATTATCTGTGGCCGGCCATGTGGTCGAACACTTTCAGTGAAGACGGCGGTAAGGAGGGCAGGCTGGCGAATGCCGAACTGGCAGATAAATACGGCATTATCATGGGAACTTCCCACCATGAGCCACTGTGCCGAGCCGGCAATGAGTGGCAGTCAAAATATAAAAAATACAGTACGAGTAACAAATGGGATTTTAATTCCAATGAAGAGGGAATTACCAATTTCTGGCGTGACGGTGTAAAACGAAACATGCCGTTTGAGAATGTTTATACTCTTGGTATGCGTGGCGAAGCCGATTCGGCGCTGGGCGGAACCGTGGCAGATAATATTAATCTGTTAAAGAAAGTTATTACAACACAGAAAAATATATTAAAAGAAAATAATCTGCAAAATGCGCCGCAGGTACTTACGGTGTACAAAGAAGTAGAAGATTTCTGGCATGGCACGTCGCAGGTGGCCGGTCTGAAGAAATGGAATGTCCTCGATGATGTAATGATTATGTTGTGCGACGACAACTTCGGTAATATGCGTACATTGCCAGAGGGCGAAGACTGTAACCGCAAAGGCGGCTGGGGTATGTATTATCATTTCGATTATCACGGCGGCCCGACTTCCTATGAGTGGGTGAATACGGTACAGCTTGATAAAGTATGGGAACAGATGTCGCTTGCTTATGAGCACGGCGTCGACGATATGTGGATTGTCAATGTCGGCGATTTGAAACCGATGGAAATGAATATTTCCTACTTCCTCGACCTCGCTTATGATTATGATACATGGGGAAAAGATGGTGGAAACAAGACCGATGCGTATATGGAAAAATGGGTGCAGCAGCAATTCGGGGACGCCTTGAATCAGGAACAGCAGCAGGCAGTACAAACGTTGCTGGAAGACTATACATGGTTAAATGGTTCCTGCAAACCGGAGGTTGTTTCTTCGGTGACGTACGACGCTTCCAACTATAACGAGGCACAGAGAATGCTGGGCCGGATTGAAGATATGATAAGCAGGGCAAAGACATATCAGGAAGTGGTGCCGGAGCGTCTGCAGGCGGCGTACTTCCAGTTTGTATACTTCCCTGTCGTGGCGTCGGCCAACGTGGCGAAAATGCAGATTTGCAGCGGGCTCAATAAGTATTACTATAATGAGAAGAGTTCAAACGCCAACTTATACGCGATTATGGTAGATGAATGTATTGCTCTCGATAAGGAACTTCAGGAGACATATAATAAAAATATGCCAGGTGTTGGCAACAAATGGGAGAAGATGATGAGTTCCCCGCACGTAGGCTATACGTCATGGGATTCTGCCGGATGGAAATACCCGACAGCCAAATGGCTGAAGCCGGCGGAGGGAACGAAGATGTCAGTTTCCGTGGAAAATCGTGCAGAGACAGTTACAGATGGTCAGATTGTGCTGGATGATTTTACCAATATCAATCAGGAGTCCTACACGGTAACGCTTTCCAATCAGGGAGCCAATATGTACAACTATACGGCGACAGCCGGCGAGGACTGGATTAAGCTGTCAAAGAAAACCGGCTCCGTTAAAATGCAGGACACGTTTGAAATATCAGTTGACTGGGATAAGGTATCGGCAGACAAGACAGGTTCTGTCGTAATCCAGAGCGGAGATAGTAAGGTGACGGTAGCGGTTTCGGCTAAAGTATTTGATACGTCGAAACTTGCGGATAAGACATATGTGTACGCCAACGGTTACGCTTCAATTTTACCGGGCAATTATACGAAAAAACAAGATAATGCGGATGGAGCAACCGTACTTGTCATGAAAGGTTATGGCAAGATGGGAGAATCGCTGAAAATACAACCGGCAGATAAGAGATATGGAAAAGATGCCTCCAAGGCGCCATACGCAGAATACAGCGTATATGTGCCAGCAGAGGGCGACTATAAAGTTACGGTATACAGTGCGCCGTCCAATAATATTGAGAGAGACGATGTAGGTATCTATTATGGATTGTCGGTTAATGCGGGACAAGTACAGACAGTAAATACGGTAGACAGCAATACATTTGTGCCGGGAACTTATAATTGTACGTGGCCGGATGATGTAAAAAATAATGGCAGAAAGACGGAGCGCACGGCAAACTTCAAGACAGGTGTCAATACTATCCGTATTTATGCGGCAGACCCGGCATTTGTATTACAGAAAGTGGTTGTTTCCGCACAAAGCGTACAGAAGAGCCATTTCGGGCCGGAAGAGAGTTATTATGTCGGTAAGAAGCCGGCTGCCAAGACGGCGCAGATGGGATTGGCGTTTGACCGCTTTGCGATTCCGGGAAACATTAATGCTTCCTCTTATGATGGAAGTACGGCATATGCGGAGAGCTGCACAATGAAAGCGGGAGAGGAATACAAATATTCAACTGTTCTCACAGAGTGGGAGACATATCAGTTCGGTATCAACGGCTCTTCTGCGGATGGAGGCGAGGTAGAACTGTACTGGAACGACACGTTGCTTGGCAGCGTGTCGCCCGGCACGCAGGAAAAAAATTACCGCTTAAAAGAATCAAAAATAATTAAAGTGAGCGACGGATTTTTCAAGGTAAAAGTGAAAAAGGGTACGGTCAAAATGAATCATATTATAACGGAGACAAAAAAGTTCTATGATGTTCCCGGCTATATAGATGCTGTCGGCTATGAGGGAAGTGATGAAACAGGCAGTGAGCTTGTGGCAGAAAAGGATAAATCATATGAATACAGCATCCGTGTGGCAGCAGATGGGGCATATCAATTTGGCGTAGTTGGCTCTTCTACACAGAATGCCAAAGTAACGCTCTATAACGGCGATGCTAAAATTGGCGAGGTGACGCTTGGGGCGCAAAAGAAGACATACTCTCTCGCGCAGACGGCTGATTTAAAAGCAGGGAAAGCGGTTCTGCGGATGGAAGTAAGCGGGGGAGCGGCTTCCATAAGCCGGCTTATCTGTTAGCCTGACGATGGCAGGCGCTACAAAGTACCCAGACTGCGCAGCAGGAAAATCCACGCCGTGAGTGTAATCGAGGATAACAATGTGGTAAGCACGATAATACTTAACGTTAATACATCGTCATTGCCCGTATTTTTTACCATAATGTAGCAGGATACCGTTGTCGGGGAACCGACCATAATGAGAATTGCCATCAATTCCTGATTGCGGTAGCCCAGATACACTGCTAACGGCAGGACAAGAGCTGCCAGTAAAACGAGTTTAATAAACGAGGCCGCCAGTGCGGGCCTGATTTTCTTTATTGCTTTCCGCCCCTCAAAAGACGCTCCGATTGAAATGAGCGCCAGCGGGGTTGCCGTACTGGCGATGCTGTCAATCATTTTATCCATAAAAACAGGCAGATGGATATTTAAAAAAGCAAATGGCAGCGCCACAAAAATACTGATTAAAATGGGATTCTTAAAAATATCTGTCAGAGTTGTCCGGATATCCGGTTTTCGCTCACTGTGTGTTCCCTTTAACGTAAGAATGATTACAGCAAAAATATTGAACAGAGGAACGGCTCCGATAATCATAAGAGGAGCCATACCGGCGCCGTCATACATATTGTCAATAAAAGCGAGTCCAAGGATGGCGGCGCTGCTTCGATATGATGCTTGAATAAAGGCGCCCTGCTCTTCTTTACTTTTCATAAGAAGAGAGGTCAGTCCCCAGAGGGATAGAATAATAACAAGGGTTACCATAAAACAGAACAGCACATAGCCCCCGTCAAACTTACTCCGCACATCATTTTTTGTGATATCTTTAAAGACAAGGGCAGGTAGAGCCGCCATAAAAACATAACGGTCTGCCGTTTTCGTAAAAGCCTCATTAATAATATGAAGTTTTATTAGTATCTTCCCGAGTATCATAATTAAAAAAATCGGTAAGGTGGCATTTATGCTGTAAAAAAAGTTGTCCATGGAATAACCCTCTTTTCTGCTTTCTTTTATCCTTCCAGCACTTATTGTAACGGACTTGTACAAATCTTTCAAGAATGATTAAAAAATGTTTGTGTCAGGTAATTTCATTTGTTATAATAAGGGAAATTAATCAAAAATCTTATAGAAAGGACTTGATATGATGAACAGTGGCAGGAAAACGAAACTTGCTCTTTTACTTTGTTTTGCATTAATGCTCTCCATGTTCTCCTCACCAGAGCAATTAATGGCAAAGAAAGTAAAACTGAAGTTAAACAAAAAGAAAGTTACCTTATATGTTGGAAAAAGTGTTCGCCTGAAAGTAAAGGGAACAAAGAAAAAGGCCAAATGGAAAAGCAATAAGAAAAAGGTAGCTACTGTTACTTCCAAAGGAAAAGTAAAAGCAAAGAAAAAAGGAAAAGCCCGAATCACAGCTAAAATAGGAAAGAAAAAACTGGTATGTCGGGTTACTGTTAAAAATAAAAAGATAACCAATACGGATTCAACGGCAGCGGCAGGAGATTCGCAAGGGTTGCAATCCGGTGGAAATTCGACAGCAACGCCGACAGGTGGAGCACCAACAGGTTCGACAGACGGTGCGACATCTACAGCTACGTCGACAGCGACGTCCACGTCCACAACGACATCCACAACGACAGCGACGTCCACAACGACAGCGACGTCCACAACGACAGCGACGTCCACAACGACAGCGACATCCACATCGACAGCGACGTCCACGTCGACATCGACATCCACAACGACAGCCACGTCCACATCGACAGCGACATCCACATCGACAGCGACATCCACATCAACAGCGACGTCCACATCGACAGCGACGTCCACAGCAACGGACAATCCGTCCGAGATTCCGAAAGTGCCGGCGTTATCAACAAAGGTATCCTTTGACAACGGAACAGATGGTTTTGTGGCAGCAGGTAAGGCCGGCGTACAATTGAATGAGAATGGCTATCAGGGAAATTGTCTGGCGGTTGAAAACCGCACAGCAGCAACCGACGGCGTCGTATATGCGGCAGAAAAGGATGTGGTGGCAGGTGGAAGCTACACCGTGCAGGGATATGTCAAATCCGACGCTGCTGAGGATACTTTCAAATGCCTGTATCAGTTTGGCGATGCTACTGCCGATATCAAAGAGTTTACGTCGGTAGCGGTATCCGGAGAATGGGTGAAATTTCGGGGAACATTTACGGTTCCGGCTAACTTTACCAAACTGGATATCCTGTTCCAGACAACGGGCACGGAATCATTCTATATTGATGAAGTAAGCATTTCTGAGATTGTAAGTATTAAGGATACATATGATAGTGTTTTTGGAATAATGGGAACCTGTATCAATCCTGACCAGTTAAGGGATGCGGAGACAATGAAGTATGTAAAAAACCATTACTCCAGCGTAACTCTTGAAAACGATATGAAACCGGATTATATCCTTACTTCATGGCGTCCTGCAATCGACACGTCGTCGGCCCGAACAAAGACGGGAGATTATGTGATTCCAGACAGTTATAAGGAAAGCAAAGTACCGGCGCTCAATTATGATACGGTCGACGAGGTACTTAAAATTGCCAAAGCGAATGGAATAAAAGTACGTTATCATGTGTTAGTATGGCATGCGCAGTCTCCAGAATGGTTCTTTAAGGAGGATTACAGTAAGGAGGAAAGCGCCGCATATGTTTCGGAAGAGGTAATGTATGCCCGCATGGAAATGTATATCCGCAGCGTAATCCATCATGTGTATACGGTTGATGGTGGAGCCTATAAAGACGTAGTATATGCATGGGATGTGGCAAACGAATATTTTAGTAATACGCCAGATGAAAACTGGTCTGCCGTATTTGGAAACCGAGAGGGAAATCTCAATAACAAGCCGCCATTTATTAAAAAAGCGTTTGAGATTGCCCATGATGAACTCGGGAAGTTTGCCTTAGCTGATTCGGTATCTCTGTTTTATAATGACTTTAATACTTATATGACAACGGATAAGATTATTGAAATGATACACTATATTAATTCCGACCAGAAAGTGTGTGATGGAATTGGTATGCAGAGTCACCTTGGCGTGACATTCCCTTCGGTAGACTGGTATGTGGAAACGGTTAAAAAGTTTGCGCAGGAGGGCTTTGAAGTACAAATTACCGAGTTGGATGTAGGCTGTAAGGAAGAGCTGCTGGAGACGGATGTGACGGCTGCCTATGAGGAGCAGGCGCAATATGTCGGAGAACTTACGGAAAAACTCATTGAGTTACAGAAAACAATGGATTATCCGATTACCGGTATGACGTGGTGGGGAATGTATGATGGCCGGTCATGGCGGGAAAACCATGTATTGATGTTTGACAGCAGTCTGTATGACGCAAAACCATCGTATTTTGCCTTTATCGAGGCAGCCGGCGAAGTAGAAAAACCACTGCCGACATCAACGCCGGATGTCACTGCCGAGCCAACGGCAGATGTTACTGCTGAGCCGACAGAGGTACCAAAATATACACCGCCGGCAGAGACGGCGCCGCCGTTAGTCGGCTACGACTTTACAGATGAAAGTACTTATCATAATGAATCACCATCCGGTGCAACATCGACAGTAAATGACGACGGTTCAATAACGATTACGTTTACCGGCCAGTATGCGGCATTTAATTTCTATCTGCCGGATAATGCACAAAATTATTACAGTGATTATAAGTCAGTTGCGCTCACCTATACGAGCGAGGGAGGGGATTTAGGCCATGCCCTCTATGATACGGATATGAAAGGAATAGGCGGAGATGCCAACGCCGGAAAACATCCGGATTGGGGCAAAAAGGTTACCGCATCACCGGACGAAAAGAAGACACTTGTTTTCAATGTCACACCGGATTGCAAAGGCGGATGTATCCGCGGATTGCAGATATTTAATCCGAATGAGATGGCAGAGGGACAGAAGATTACAATAACCATATACGCGATTAAGTTCTGCGATAAGGAAAATCCGACAGAGGACGATTTGAAGCTGCCGTCCGATTCAACGGAAGAACCGAAATATACACCGCCGGCAGAGACGGCGCCGCCGGTAGCCAGCTATGATTTTACGGATGAAAGCACATATCATAATGAATCTCCGGGGGGCGGCACCTCGAAAGTAAATGATGATGGCTCAATAACGATTACATTTAGCAGACAGTATGCGGCATTTAATTTCTATCTGCCGGACAATGCGCAGAATTATTACAGTAATTATAAATCTGTTGTTCTTACCTATACGAGTGAGGGAGGGGATTTAGGTCATGCCCTTTACGATACGGATATGGAAGGAATCGGTGGAAATCCCGAAGCCGGAAAACATCCGGACTGGGGCAGAAAGGTTACGGCGTCACCGGACGAAAAGAAGACACTTGTTATCAATGTCACACCGGATTGCAAGGGCGGATGTATCCGAGGTTTGCAAATATTTAATCCGAATGAGATGGCGGAAGGACAGACGATTACCATAACGATACATGCGATTCGCTTCTGCGATAAAGAAAATCCGACGGAAGAGGACTATTTAGTAACGGGCTGATACTTACAAGCGAATTTAATAAAAATGGAGGAGACATTATGTTAGAACAATTAAAAAAAGAAGTTTATGAAGCAAATATGGAGCTGCAGCAAAAGGGAATGGTAATTTACACATGGGGAAATGTAAGCGGTATTGACCGTGAAAATAACTATGTGGTTATTAAGCCGAGTGGTGTTGAATATGACGAACTGAAACCGGAAGATATGGTTGTCGTTGATTTTGAACAGAACGTCATTGAGGGAAAATACCGTCCGTCTTCGGATACGGCCACTCATATTGAACTGTACAAAGCCTATCCGTCGCTTGCCGGAGTAGTACATACACATTCTACATGGGCAGTCACCTTTGCACAGGCAGGGATGTCCATTCCGGCATTGGGAACAACACACGCAGATTACTTTTATGGCGATATTCCATGTACAAGGGATTTAACAGCAGAAGAGATTAACCTCGACTATGAGAGGAATACCGGAGTTGTCATTATTGAGACGATTGGAGATAAAGACCCGTTGGAAGTGCCGGGCATTGTCGTGAAGAACCACGGCCCGTTTTCATGGGGGACTTCTCCGGCAAATGCAGTATATAATGCAGTCGTACTTGATAAGGTAGCGGAAATGGCACATCATACGCTGACGCTCAATCCGCGCGTGAAGCGCGCACCGCAATATTTGATGGATAAGCATTATTTCAGAAAGCACGGAGCTAACGCTTATTATGGACAGGATAACCTTTAATCAGGCTGCCGCAAGAATTTTAGGCAGAGAGCATGAAGAACACGGAATCGGAACGCTTGGGGAGAAAACATTGCATGCCATAATTAAAAATTATGTGGAACCGGATGAGGACTACCATGAGGTTCCACTGGAGGGATATGTGGCGGATGTTTATCGGGAAGGGCATGTCATTGAGATACAGACGGCTAATTTCAACACAATGCGCAGAAAGTTAGCGACCTTTCTTCCCCTCTTTCCGGTGACGATTGTCTATCCGATACCGGCAACTAAATGGCTGCGCTGGATAGACGAAGAGACGGGCGAAGTGACGGAACGCCGCAAGTCGCCAAAAAGAGGTACGCCGCAGGCTATATTTCGTGAGTTGTATAAAATTAAAAATTTTTTAAGTGAGCCGAATTTGTCCATTCACATATTAATGATTGATATGGAGGAGTTTCGGCTCCTTAACGGTTGGAGCAAAGACCGCAAAAAAGGTTCCTGCCGCCATGACAGGGTACCAGTCGGACTGGTAGAAGAGCTTCATTTAGAAAGAGTGGAAGATTACCGGATGCTGATACCGCCCGAATTGGAACAATTTGATTCGAAAGAGTATGCAAAAGCCTGCCGTATTACGGTAAAGCACGCGCAAATAGCACTGAATATATTATATTATCTGGGCATCGTGGAACGAGTAGGCAAAAGGGGGAACAGTTTTTTATATGAGGTCACGGAATGAGACGTGGCAATTCTCCCCTTATGAGTCCCGCTCCCTTGAAAGTGTCACGGTATCTTGAAGAACTTCCTGCCTGCCGTCTCGGAACCGGATAACAATAGAATATGTGCCGCTATACATTTCCGTAAAAGGTATCGAAAGTGTGTAGCGGTATTTTTCGTATTGGGAATCACAGAGTGGCGGATTTGTCAAATCCAGTTCATACAGACGGTCTGCGCGGCTGAACACAATCTCCTGTATCTCATCGTTTGGTGTGTCAATGGACAGATTATTTCCGACTATTGAAAATGACAAACCATATGTTTCTTTCATGTACGCAAGGTTGACTGTACCGGTACTTTCTACAGAAGCTGCCTTATAAAGGGCGGGAGGAGAAAGCCATCCCGTCTCAGAATATTCTATTTTTTCCAATTTTTCTCCGGCTAAAACAAAGGCATCCAGTGAATCGCAGGCGATAGCCTGAAGATGTTCCGGCGTCAGTTTAGCGGGCTGCAAAATATCTTCAGTTGAAAAATCCCCGGAAATACGCAAAATAGCTCCTGTTGTTCGGTCAATGGCGACAAGGAGCGTGTCCGCTCCATCCGGCGTGGGAATGACAACGATAAGTTTACTCCGCTCGTCGCCCGTCTGATAGATTTTTCGGATTCCGGTACCTACATAACAGGTGTGATAGGTTCTTCCAAGTAAATCAATTTCGTGAATATGTGTTGGCATCGGTTTTGCACCGGTGCGCGTCCGCATTTTATCGTTGACAAGGAGAAAATGATTATCCGCAATCGGATACAATTCGCCATCGCGTGTGGGAATTGCCAGTAAATACCGGATATTGCCCTGTTTGTCTCGGAGGGATGGGTAAGTATAATCGGTGGGAAGTTCGTCTGTCTGCCACTCAAATGTCCGCACGCCTGCTTCGCTGCCGTCTTCCCGATAAAGCGTCAATGTAATTTCATTTTTGGCATTCGCATACAGTCCAAAGATTGGCGCTACGTGCGAAGTCACGCATTCGTGATAGTCATAGTGAAAATCTTCCGATGCTGTCTCACAGTGAATATGGTAGGAAAGGCGGCAGGGACTGTCGGTATAAAAGATGGCCAGAGCAGTCAGCGGCGTAACTCCATATGGATTATGAATCAGCGTCATAGTATCAAATGTAATGGATGTATCGTGGCTGCGTATCCAGATTAAGTTATCTGCCCGGCGCGTCTTTTCCGCATAGGAAAGAGTTACGGGAATGGTGCTGGAAATCGTTTGGTTGCGGCGCAGCCGGTTCAGGCTCATGTAATCAATTTTATTAAAGGACATATATCCTTTTATCCAATTTTTTATTCTTCCGGACAAGGGAAAACCTCCTTTGTATAATATCGCATTGTATCATGATGTTTTGGACTGCTTTGTCTGGTTTAGCGCTCATCAAGCATTCAACCCTGACATCATGTAATCATTATAATACCTTAATTATGAAGAAAATATGTTTTTTTTGCAAGTCAAAAATGAAATTTTATAATAGACGAATACATATATTTGGGGTTATAATAGTAAATAAAATCATGGAAAGGGGTAATAGATGTGAAACGAATGCATCCTATAACAAAACGAATTCTTTCGCTTTTTTGCGTGGCTGCCGTGATAAGTTCTCTGGCAGCAGTTGCTGTCAACGTACATGACGGCAGGGCCGGAAGCAATGTGCGGACAACTTTGGCAGCGCAAAGCGAAACAATTGAAATGAAAGAAAAAACAGTTGTTCCGGAGGACGCCATCGGTATGTTCCGCCATGGCTTCGGCGGCGCCATAGGCGCGGGCCAGAAGAGATTATATAAAGTCTATAATGCCGGAACGATATCAAACACCAGCGAGGGGTTGAAATACACCGCCAAATCCGAAGATAGCAAAAATGGTGTCAAGACGGATATATCAGAATACATAAAAAAGGGTGTGAGCGGCGATGTTTTCGGCGCGTCCACGCGTGTTAAAGTCGTAAATTGGGGGGATGAGGCAAACCGTAATAATAAAGCGGAGTTGTTTATCGAGGTATACGATGCCAAGGGAAGTAAAAAGGCAACGTATCCGTTAGCCAGCGGAGGGCCGAACAGCGATGGTTCCAACCTGACGAGTGCAAACTCCAAAGTTGGGGCTGACTGGCTCAACACACTGCTCTCCGGTACAGCGGCTATTACCTATGACGATACGGACAGTATTTATCTGTGCATTACGCAGAAGAATAAGTCGCAGGTATATGCGGATGTTTGTCTGTGGGGAAATATTTCCCGTTATACAGCGCCATCCCGTCTGCACATACAGACTCCTCAATTTGACGAGGCGAATGGCAAAGTTTCTTTTTCCTTAGAAAATTTAACAGACAAAAATGTTGACTGCAAAATTACGATAAATCATTATAAGGACAACAAACCATCTTCTGTCGATGAATATGATTTGGCCGTGCCGAGCGGAACGGAGAGTACGGACATTACTCTTGCGGCAGAAAAGGGAAGTCAGATAACGATTAAGGATACAGATGGGACAACCTATTTTGAGCGATGGGAGCCGGGCTCTTATGACTGGGTCGGCACGTGGGCGAGTTCCCAGTTAGAAGCATCGGGAGACAATCTGCCGCCGTCCGCTGGATTGGCGAATAATACATACCGTCAGTTTATCCGTACGTCAACAGGAGGAACGCAGCTCCGTCTGAAATTCTCCAACTTAAAGGGAACTTTTCCACTGGAAATCAAGTCCGTACATATTGCTGACCAGATAGATGTTACTTCATCGGATATTGATACTTCTACAGATACGAAAGTTACGTTTCAGGGTTCCGAGAGCGTGACGATTCCGGCAGGTGGAACCGTTATGTCCGATGTGATTGATTATGCAGTGAGACCATTGCAGCATATCGCTGTCACCTCATGGTTTGGCAAGGTGCCGGCTCAGATTACGAGTCATACCGGCGCCCGCTGCAATAACTATTTCGCCGAGGGGAACCGTGTTAGTGACAGTTTTCTTGGCGTTTCCACGCAAAAGGTGAGTTGGTATTTCCTCGAGGAAATGGACGTTATGTCACCAAAGACAAATGAGGCAATTGTCTGCTTTGGCGATTCGATAACCGACGGCTACGGAACGACGCCGGATAAGTACCAGCGCTGGACGGATAAGCTGGCCGAACAGTTGCAGGCGAATGCAAAGACGTCACATCTGTCCGTACTCAATGAGGGTATAGGTGGAAACTCGATTTTCGGCGGTTTGGGAGATGCGGCAAAAGACCGTTTTGACAGGGATGTGCTGGATAAACCGGGTGTAAAATATGTTGTCATGTTAATCGGAATCAATGATATCGGTTATGCGAATGAGCTCTCGGTTGCTGATTCCCTCATTGCAGAGTACAAAAAGATGATTACAAAAGCGCGTGATAAAGGAATAAAAGTATATATGGCGACTATTTTACCATTTAAGGGAAACAGTTATTATTCGGCAAACGAGGGGCCGATACGCGAGCAAATCCGACAGAAAGTTAATCAATGGATTCTCAAAGAATCCGGAGCGGATGAAGTAATTGATTTGGCTGTAGCCATAGCTTCCGATACTGATTCGGAGAAGATGGCGATACAGTATGCCAACGATTATCTTCACCCAAATGCAAAAGGGTACGCTTATATCGGCGAGCTTGTTTATAAGGCAATTGCAAAGAATTATGAATAGAGGAGCAGAAAGTGGGGACAAAAAACGTTTGGTTTCCCGAATGTTAATGTTCTCGGAATGGAGGGTATCATGAAAACAATTAGAAAACAAACAATTGCGTCGGCGCTGACGTTTGCCCTTTGTATCAGTACTGCTCTTTCCTGCGGAGAACCGGCCGGGGCGAAAGCGGGGAAGAAAGTAAAAAAGGTAACGATTACTTCGCCTGTTCTTGGCAAAGTGTATTTGAAAAAGGGACAAAGCTATAAATTAAAAGTAAAAGTAACACCGAAGAAAGCAAAAAATAAAAAGCTGCGCTATCAGTCTTCTAAGCCGAAAGTGGCAGCGGTTTCTAAAAAAGGTAAGATTAAGGCAAAGAAAGCCGGCACGGCAAAAATAACCGTAACTGCCAGAGACGGCAGTAAGAAAAAAGCAAGACTGACTGTTAAAGTATTGAAAAAGTTTAAAAAAGCAAACGGCGTATCGCTTAATAAAAAGAAAGTAACATTATATGTGAACGGCAAAGAGAATGAGAAAACAGTATCTCTATCAGCGAAAGTAAAGCCGGCGAAAGCAACGGTTAAGAAAGTTGTGTACCGCTCTTCCAACAAGAAGATTGCTTCGGTATCAAAGAAAGGGAAGATAACGGCGATAAAAGAGGGTACGGCAAAAATAACCGCCTATGCGGAAGACGGACGGGGGGCAAAAGCAGTCTGTCAGGTTACGGTGAAAAAGAGCAACAACCATTCGTCACAGACGCCGGATACACCTGCAAAGGTAAATTGCCTGCAGTTCCGTGGAGTAAACAATTTTATGAGTTATACGGTTGTCCGTTATCTGCTGCCAAACGGGGTAAAAGTTTCCGACCTTACCGGAATCCAATTTGATGCGGAGACGAAAAAGGATACGTCCATTCGTTTCTATGCCGGTGAGACGAGAGACGAAAAGACGGAGCTTACCTCTGCCACACAGGAAGTGAAAGATACGGTAACTGGAACGGCGACAGCAGTAGTCGATAATACGACAGTGCCAAAGACAACGCATAAATTGGAAATCGCTACGACCAAAACGACGCGTCCGCTGTTAAAATCCGGAGCAAGACAGACGATTTCTTTCTCACTGGATGCCGCAGCAAAAGAGCGCTTGCAGGGAGAGAAAGAAAATGAGGTTGCATTCGTTGTCTATCCTCATGCGGCAAAACCGCAGATGACTTTCTATAATCTTAAATTAAGAACGACTATGGCAACTTATGATGTACCACTCCATACGAATAACTGGATGGCAGGATATGGTGGTATTTTGACATTTGTATAGGGTAATGTTTAATAATTTGTTGTCCAATTCTATTGAATTTCGTGAGGAATTTAAGAGCAGCCTGTTGACAGTGGAGGAAATAGAAAGTGAAACTGTAGAGCACACCACCCATTATGTGGGTGGTGTTGGTTTATGCAGATAATGACGGCATTTTACGAGAAGATAGACGGTTGGAAGCAGCAAAAATAAGTTGATAAAATCCGTCAATTCCCAAACTAAAGCAAGGGGCATCATGCCACCGGCAAATATCATCAGAACATAGACGGCCTGATACAACAACTCTGCCTTGCCGTGCAGAAGATAATCAAAGCCCTGCTTTCCCAAATAGCTCCAGCCAACAAGAGTGGCGAGGGCAAAAAAGACGATGGCGATACCAAGAATCTTATCGCCAAAAAGGGGAAGTTTGCCAAAGGCTGCCGTCGTCAGTGAACCGGCAGAGAGAGACTGCCATTCTGTCGGGTATTCCAACTGATATGCGACGAGAACGATTCCGGTAATGCCACAGAGAACCACGGTATCCCAAAAGGTAGCGCTCATGGAAATCAGCGCCTGCTTTTCCGGCTCTTTCTCTAAGGATGAGCCAGCGATTAGTCCGGCAGTACCAAGTCCCGCCTCATTTGTAAAGAGTCCGCGGGCAACGCCGTATCGGAGCGCTTTGCCAAGCGAGTAGCCGGCTATTCCGCCGCCGATGGAAGAAAGGCCGAACGCAGAGCTACAGATTTGACGAAAGGCAGGCCAAAGATAATCGGTGTGTAGGAGGAGATAGAGGGTACAGCCGCCGAAAAAAAAGATTGTCATGGTAGGTACGACTGCCATGGAAAACCGCTCAATCCAATTCGTACCCTGCATAAGGACGAGTCCGACGACAAAGGCGGTGGCGATGGCAGTATAGACCGGAGGGCAGTGAAATGCTTCGGCACACGCTTCTGTAATCGCATTGCTCTGCGTTGTGCAGCCGATACAGAACGCAGAGAGACAGAGCGCTATACTATAAAAGAAAGCCAGTCCACGTTTGTGTAACGTGTAGCGGAGAATGTACATCGGCCCGCCGTGCCGGTGTCCTTGATTGTCCTGCCAGCGCAAACGCCCGCTCAAATAAGTTTCGGCATAGGTAGTCGCCATACCGAGGATACCGGTAATCCAACACCAGAAGACAGCGCCGGGGCCGCCCAGGAATACGGCGGTGGAAATACCGACAATATTTCCCGTACCCAATGTGGCGGCTAACGTAGTTGTCAGAGAGCCGAAACGGCTGAAACCATGTCCATGCCGTTCCTCTTCGCTGCCGAGCGAGAGCTGTATTCCCTGACGAATCTTACGTTGCACAAGGCCCAGATGTATAGTATAATAAATATGTATGCCAAGAAGTAATACGAGGATGGGCCCTCCCCATAGAAGCTGATTGAGAGAGATAAGGGACTGCATAATAATCTCCATTTCGGAGCATTCACATTGGCTCCAATTTGTGATATCGATATAATATATGTAGGAAACACTGCCGTCATACTTCTATTCGGAGATAAGGCATAAAAAGCAAAACAGAAATGAGGATAGTGTAAACGCTCCGGAAAAGAGGATTAAGATGCATATCTGGCAACATTTTTTAACGATAACGAGACATCGACATAAAGTAATCGTACATTGTTTTAAGGCCGGCATTGGCTGGCAGGGGCTGCGCCATGATTTATCCAAATACAGTCCGACAGAATTTATCGCCGGCGCTAAGAATTATTTAGGAAACAGAAGTCCGAACGAGAAAGAGAGGGAGCGGTACGGTTTTTCCCGTGCATGGCTTCATCATCAGGGACGCAATAAGCACCACTTTGAGTACTGGGTGGATTACAATCCTGTGAAAAGAGAGAAAGAACCTGTACCTATGCCGACGAAGTATTTGATTGAAATGTTTTGCGACCGTGTGGCGGCGAGTAAAATCTATTTTGGTGCAGATTATGATGAGACAAAACCTTTCGAATATTTTGACCGGGGACGTAAGCGCCGCTGGATGCACGAAGAAACTTCCCGACGGTTGGAGGAACTTTTGGTTATGTTACGGGATAAGGGAGAAAAGGAGACGTTCACCTACATCAGACAGGTTGTCTGTAAGGAAGGAAAGAAGGATAAGAAACATTGGAAGTAACCGATTTTTCAAAAGGGAATGTAAAGAAAAATATTTTGCGGCTTGCCATGCCAATGACATTGGCACAGCTCATTAACGTACTTTATAATATCGTGGACCGCATCTATATCGGACGTATGCAGGGGGGCGAATCGTTAGCACTGACAGGTGTAGGCGTTTGCCTTCCTGTTGTTTCGATTATTATTGCATTTGCCAATCTGGTAGGAATGGGAGGAGCTCCGCTTTTTTCTATTGAGAGGGGAAAAAAGAATCAGCAGGAGGCAGAGTACATATTAGGAAACAGCCTGATACTGCTAATATTATTTGGCGTGCTGCTGACGGTGGCGGGCTATCTTTTTAAAGTGCCGCTGCTCTACCTGCTTGGCGCCAGTGAAAAAACGATTGTCTATGCGAATCAGTATCTTTCCATCTATCTGATTGGCAATATTTTTGTGTTACTCAGTTTAGGACTGAACAATTTTATTAATGCACAGGGATTTGGGAGAACCGGAATGGTGACGGTAGCCATTGGAGCGGGACTGAACATTTTGTTAGACCCCATCTTTATTTATACATTTAATTTCGGTGTCCGCGGGGCGGCGCTGGCAACAGTGATTTCTCAGGCATTGGCGATGCTGTGGACACTTCGTTTTCTCTTAGGCAGGCGCGCCGTTGTGACAATCCGGCGCGACCGGCTTCGTCTGCAGGCGGGACGTGTAGGTAAGATTTTAACGCTTGGATTGTCTGGATTTACGATGTCTGTGACAAATTCATTTGTACAGATGGTGTGCAATGCAAGTCTTCAGAATTATGGCGGCGATGTTTATGTAGGAATCATGACGATTATAAATTCTCTGCGTGAGGTTGTCACAATGCCGGCCATGGGAATCAGCTCTGCCACACAGCCGGTACTTGGATACAACTATGGGGCAGGAGAGATGAAACGGGTAAAACAAAGCATATCGTTTATGTCCGTTGTTCTTATTCTTTATACATTAGCAATTTGGGGATTTCTATTTGTATTTCCTCGTTTTTTCATGGGTATTTTTACAAGCAACAGTCAGCTAATCGAGAAAGGTATCCCATGTCTGCATATTTACTTCTTTGGGTTTTTCTTTATGGCGCTGCAGTTCAGCGGACAGAGCACATTTACGGGACTCGGCTTTAGTAAACGGGCAATCTTCTTTTCGGTTTTTCGCAAAGTAATTATTGTTATTCCCTTAACGTTATTATTGCCGCTCTTTCTTTCTTCTCCGTCACAGGGCGTCTTTCTGGCAGAACCGATTTCAAATTTGATTGGCGGCGGGGCCTGTTTTGCCACAATGGTGATAACCGTGTACCGCAATATCTGATTTAGAATATAGTCACATTTTTGCCAAAATTGTTTGATAATATTAGCAATATTTGGTTATTATAGGAAAGATAGTAACAAGTATCAGGAATTAAGGAGAGCGTTTTACAAACTAAGCGCTTAGAAATGAGGATGAAAATGGAACATTTGGATATGCTGGAGTACAAGAGCGTACACATTTTACGGGAAGCGTATAGTGAGTTGGGAAACTTATGCATGTTGTGGTCGATAGGTAAAGATTCCACGGTTCTGTTGTGGTTAGCGCGCAAAGCCTTTTTTGGACATGTGCCCATACCGCTTGTACACATTGATACGCACTATAAAATTCCAGAGATGATTGAGTACCGAAATCGTCTGGCAGCCGAATGGAATCTGGATATGATTTATGGTGAAAATACAGAGGCGCTGACAAATAAGGAGACATTTCCAGACGGTAAGGTTTCTCATCTGGAATGTTGTAAGCGATTGAAGACAGAAGCGCTGCGCAATACGCTGAACGCGAGCTGGCCGAGATATCGTTTTAATCACAATAAGGGCATTTATGAAAAGGACACCAATGCAGAGCCGTATACGGGTGTTATTGTAGGCGCTCGTGCCGATGAGGAGGGAAGCCGTTCGAAAGAGCGTTATTTCTCCCCAAGGGATAAAAACAATGATTGGGATGTGGGAGACCAGCCGCCGGAATTTTGGAATCAGTACAAGACGGATTGGGCGCCGGGAACTCATGTGCGTGTGCATCCGCTTCTTGACTGGACGGAACTGGATGTGTGGGAATACATTGAGAGAGAGAATATTCCGGTCGTACCGTTGTACTTTGACCAGGGGAACGGCACACGTTACCGTTCGCTCGGCTGCGGGCCATGTACGACGCCTGTTGAGTCAACGGCGAAAAACGTACGGGAAGTGATTGAGGAATTAAAGACAGGGAAATTTGCCAATATAGCAGAGCGTTCCGGACGCGCGCAAGATAAAGAGGGCGGCGGCGGACTGGAAGAGCTGCGGCGGGAAGGCTATATGTAGGAGGTGCGTGACAGTGAAAAAAGAAGATATGAACATTGTAATTGTAGGTCACGTAGACCACGGCAAATCAACGTTGATGGGACGCCTGCTGGCGGACACTGACTCGCTGCCGGAAGGCAAACTGGAACAGGTAAAAGAGACGTGCCGCCGAAATTCCAAACCGTTTGAATATGCGTTTCTTCTGGATGCATTGAAAGATGAACAGTCGCAGGGAATTACGATAGATACCGCCCGCTGTTTCTTTAAGACGGAAAAACGGGATTATATTATTCTTGATGCTCCGGGGCACATTGAGTTTTTGAAAAATATGATTACCGGAGCTTCCCGCGCGGAGGCAGCCCTGCTGATGATTGATGCGAAAGAGGGCGTGCAGGAAAATTCCCGCCGTCATGCGTATATGCTTTCCATGTTAGGAATTAAGCAGATTGCAGTCGTTATCAATAAGATGGATTTAGTAGATTATGACGAGGCCGTTTATGAGCGGGTGAAAGAAGAATATATTGAATTTTTAAAACAGATTTCCATAACGCCGAAATTTGTTCTTCCGGTAAGTTCTTTTGCCGGAGAAAATATTGTCAAAAAAAGTGATAAAATGCCTTGGTATGATGGTATGTGCGTCCTTGAGGTTCTGGACGCATTTGAGAGCGAGGGCGATAAGGAGAACCAGACGTTCCGTATGCCGGTTCAGGATGTCTATAAATTTACCCGCAATGGGGATGATAGACGAATTATTGCCGGAACGATTGAGTCGGGGACGATTCGCGCGGGGCAGGAAGTCGTGTTTTATCCGTCAGGAAAGCGCAGCCATGTAAAAAATATTGAGGTGTTCCATGCTCCGGCGATAGAAGTTGCCGTGCCGAATATGGCGATTGGTTTTACGATGGAGGAGCAGATTTACATTACCCGCGGCGAGTTGATGAGTGTGGCCGATGAAAAGCCGCCGCAGACGGCTTCCCGCATAACTGCCAATATTTTTTGGCTCGGGAAAAACGACTTGGTTAGCGGAAAAACGTATTACCTGAAAATAGGAGCAGACAAAGTCAAGGCTGAGCTTGAATGTGTGAAAGGGGTTATTAATTCCTCAAACCTTTCAGCCACGCAGGAGAAAACGTCGGTAGGGAGAAACGAAGTGGCAGAATGTGTGATTCGCACAGATAAGCCAATAGCTTTCGACTTGGTGAGCGATTTGGCGGGAACGAGCCGATTTGTCATTGTTGACAATTATGAGATTGCCGGAGGAGGAATTATCACGGCAGCCATGCCAGATGAACAGCAGGAACTCCATGAGGGCGCTATGCTGCGTAACTTTAAGTGGGAAGTAAGCGATGTGTCCGCCGAGGAGCGCATGGAGCATTATGCGCAGAAACCAAATCTGCTTGTGCTGACTGGGCCGGAGGGAACAGGAAAGAAAAAACTGGCCAAAATGTTAGAGCGGGATTTACTGAACCGCGGTCGTTTTGTCTATTATATGGGAATGGGAAGTTATCTGTATGGAGTAGGGGCAGATACGAAAAAATCCGATGTGCAGGACCACACGGAGCAGATACGGCGCTTTGCCGAAGTGGCAAATCTTATGTTGGATGCCGGTATGATTTTGATTGTGACAGCTACCGACCTGACACAGTCTGATTACAAGATTATGAAGATGGTTATGGAGCGGGAATTTGAAATAATATGGGTAGGTAATGAAATTACGACAAATCTTTCTCCTGATTTGCAACTGGCAGATAAGGACTATGAAAAAGGCATTTGGAGGATTACAGATTTGTTAAAAGAAGTAGGAGCCATTTTCAGAGTATAAAGAGGTTTGCTTATGAATAATAATAATATCGTCTGGCACCCGAATAAAGTGACCGAAGCAGACAGGCAAAAGGTATTGGGCCAGAAAGGACTTGTCGTATGGTTTACCGGCCTGTCCGGTTCCGGCAAATCGACAATTGCAGTGGAAGTCGAAAAGATGCTGATTGATGCGGGCCACGCCGCCTATTTACTGGACGGCGACAACATCCGCCACGGAATTAATTCGGATTTGGGATTTAGCGATGAGGAGCGAAATGAAAATATACGGAGAATCGGCGAGATTGCAGCTCTATTTGCTGACGCTGGAATGATTGCCTTGGTTTCCTTTATCTCACCGTTCCGGAAGATGCGGGAGTTCGCCAGAGGACGTGTCAGAGAGGGCGGCTTTATTGAAGTTTACGTCAGTACGGACTTTGAAACATGCGCGCAAAGAGACCCAAAAGGGTTATACAAAAAGAATATTAAAAATTTCACAGGAAAAGATTCTTTGTATGAAGAGCCATTGCGTGCAGAATTGGTTCTTGATACGAAAGACAGTACGCCGATAGCGTGTGCGAAACAGGTATACGATATGGTGGCTCAGTTTATTTGCTGCAGTTAGCGGCTTAAAAAATTAATCACATGGAGGAACAATACAAATGGAAAATGTTTTAGTTGCTTCGTGTAAAAGGGTAAAGGGTAAAGTATTACGAAAGGTTAAAAGACAAAGCATCATGCTAAAGGATAGGACGCTTCAATTATCCGATGGTGCAGAGTTGGTAGTAGGTGGTCTCGGTTTACTGGATAAGAAAGCGAGAATGCAGGCAGATAATTTTGTACGCCCACAGAAAGCACAGTATAAAACAAATATGTGGCAGGAAAATTCTTTGGCAGTTAAGACCCAGTCAAGAGACTTTGTTTTACAAACGATGCTTGAAAGCGGCGAGTTTACGTTTGACCACATGTATGTAATACGAAATCCCTATGGAGAATCTCCGCTTGTTGCGCTGGCGTTATTTGTAACCGAGGCAGCGTGCCGAGTAAGGGTGACAACAAAAGGAAAGACACCGGAGACTGATTATGTTTCTGAACTGCCATCTGCGAAGAAACATAGAGTACCTATTTTAGGCTTATACCCGGGAATGGAAAATCAGGTTTTGATAGAATTGCTGGATGATTATAATCAGACATTAGCAAGTCATACGATTCCGATTGAGACGAAGAACTTACCGAGATATATGAGAGAATGCATTACGGTGAAGAAAAAACCGGAAAACCCGGCGTTTCCGTTTGTCCTCATTAACGGCGGCGTAGATATTCATACGTGTGCTTTCGACAGGGAGGGCGACATCCGTTTCTTCCTGCGGCGCAAACCGAGGGGATATGGTATTTTCCCATTGTCAAAAGGGCGTTTTTTCTATATGGAAAAAGATATCGCCACCCCGTCTTTTTCGAATCCACAGACAGTACAGTCCCATGATATGGACTACATGGGGCGCATTTTTAAGACCTATCACACAAAGAACGGCGTACACCATACGGTGGAAGAGAAAATCGGCGGCAATATTTTGGCGGGAAGTAATACAATGCTTGAGCATACCGAGGATATGGTAATTGAAATTGATAGAAACACGGGTGAAATCGTGTGGAGTCTGGAAATATGGGATTTGTTTGATGATACTTACAAGGACTTAATGGATTGGTGCCATGTCAACTCGGCAGCATATTATGAGAAAGATAATTCGATTCTCATCTCTCTGCGCAATATTCATTCCGTGATTTGTGTCGATTACGGCACGAAAAAGCTTCGCTGGCTTCTGGCAGACCCGGAATTTTGGAAAGGAACGCCGATGACAAAATATCTGTTGCAGCCGGTCGGCGAAGTGCCATGGGTGTATCAGCAGCATGCGGCATATGAAATTGAGGAAGACTTCGACGGCAATCCGGATACAAAGCATATTATGGTATATGACAATCACTGGGCAAGACGTCGTCCAGCAAAATCTTTTGACGGCGACCCGCTGTCCTATGTCAGTTTCTACGATGTAAATGAAAAGGAAATGACGGTGAGCCTTTATAAACGGTTTGCCAGTCCGAAGACAAGAATCCGTGCGAACGGCATTTATGTGCCGGATAAGAGGCGGGTATATAATATGGCGGGTTCTTATGCGGAACCTGTTGACGAAGATATGGGCGGCGTATACGAGTATGATTTTGAGAGCGGGGAAGTACTTGCAGAATACGGTGTGCGGCCGGGATATTTCCGCGGCTATAATTTTGAGCCGGATGTGGAGCAATTGGCGCGTCCGATAAAACCGGCGAAAGATTATTTTGTTGGGGAATTGCGTCATCCGAAAGAATTAACCAGTGAGGATTACCCGAAAGAAATGGCGGGAAAAGTGAAGCGGATACGAAATCAAAAAGTCGATTGCCAGTTACAGGAAGATATTTTAATGGTACAGGCGACCGACCACCAATTACAGAAGATATACTTCTTTGGTGAAAAGGGAAATTATGTAGTTGATTACAGTGACACGTATCAGACAATGCCTATTTTCAGTAATATGACATATGCGCATACCGCTCATCTGGAAAATCTTCCATCGGATAGTTATCAGTTATATCTCGTTGTTGAGGATAGACTTTATAAAACGGGCAAATATATAAAGAAAACTTCTGTGTAGAGGATTATTCCTCTCCGTAAATCAGTTTTTCATAAGCGGCGTTATCGACAGCGTAGTACTGGCGGCCAATGAGTACCATAAGCTGGTCGCCGGGCAGGATGACGGTATCTCCCTTTGGGGTAATCGTATGACCGTCCCGTTCAATAGAAGCAACTAATGTATTTTTCTGCCAGACTATCTGGCAGATTTTTTTATTGCAGATTTCACTATCAAAAGGAATGACATAGGTGACAAGAACTTTTTCCGCGCCCTCTTCGATATCCAGCTCCTTTTGGTGATGTAAAATATTGTCGAGAAGAGAGGTGTAAATAGGTTTGCTGCCAATGATATTTGCCATAATATAAGCGAGAATGCTCACAACGGCAATATCAAGCATTCGGTGCATATTACCTGTCATTTCCGTTATGAGGACGATACCGGTAATCGGGGCCCGAACGATACCGGCAAATAAACCGGCCATGCCGAGGACAATAAACTGTGGCAGCAAATCGTCCGCCAGAGGAAATACTTTCATCACGAGTACGCCAAAAATAGCGCCGACATATGCGCCCAAAATAAGGAGCGGGAAAAAGATACCGCCGGGAGCGCCGGAGCCAAATGATACGGTCGAAAAAACAAATTTCACAGTCAGTAGAATGATGAGTGTAATCAATGCGGGTCTTCCCTCTTCTAACAGGACAACCATGCGGTGGCCGCCGGCAAGAACTTCCGGAATGGTAAGTCCTAAAATACCTGCCATTAGAAATGGTATGGCAATCCGGATTTCTTTGGGAATATTTTTAAAACGGTGAAAGAGAGCTTGTCCGTTTAGCATAATTCGGTTGTATCCGGCCCCTGCCAGTCCGAGGAGAACGCCCAAAATGGCAAGCAGCCAATAGTAGCGCAGCGGCAGGGTTGAGGTACGAAAAGAAAAAATGGCGGACTGGGTAAAAAAGATTTTTGATATGTAATCGGCAGTTACCGCAGCTACCATTCCCGCAACGAGCATCGTGCGGTCAAACGTGTGGTGAATTTCTTCCAACACGAATAAAATACCGGCAAGCGGGGCGTTAAAGGCGGCGGCCAATCCGGCTCCGGCGCCGCAGGACAGCAGGCCGATTTCTTTTGTTTTGTCATACTTGCGTATGCGCGAGTAACCTTTTGCCGCCATCGCACCGAGCTGAATGGAGGGGCCCTCCCGTCCAAGGGATAACCCACCTAAAATACATAACGTACCGCCCGTAAATTTGGCGATAACGACACGCCACCAGACAGAATCAAGATAGCCTTTCACTTCACCGGAAACCTGTGGAATACCGGAACCGGAAGACATACGTTCCCATTTGACAATACGCGCCACAATGGCGCCCATCGCCGCCAATGCCAAGAACCACAAGGCAATCTTCCACGGATTTCCTTGAATGGTATACAGAATAAAAGAGAGACCTTCCTCCGCATAGGTAAGGCAATAGCGGTAAACGACGGCGGTTAATCCTGCCAAAATGCCAATGAGCAGACCCTCAATGACAAGCGATGCGCTTCGACGGAAAGAATCTCTTTCCAGTTGTTGTAATGTTTTTTTGTATTTATTCATAGTAAACCCCATTTCGAGAACATTTTTCTGTTACCTATACTATCATAATCCCGAAAAGAAATCTACCGCCACAAATGAAAACAATAGTTTCTTTTTGTATCCCCTCAACTCTCCACTACATAAAAACGATTATGCGGTTACCTGTATGTGACAGGCTTCTTTTGTGCCGTCTTCCGAGGCATAGATATAGCAGCTTCCTTTCTTTTTAGCGGTTACTTTTCCTGTGCTGTCCACACTCGCAACAGCCGATTTACTGCTTTTCCATGCAGGCGCATTGCCAGAACTGACGGTAGCTGTCAGCTTTAACGATTTTCCTTTCTTAATTACGGCGGACGATTTGCTCAATGAAATTGTTGGAGATTTAACGATAATCTCGCATTCCTTTGTGACGCCGTCCAGATTGGCAGTAATAATTGCCGTTCCGTGTTTTATGGCGGTTACTCTGCCGCTTTTGCCTACCGTGGCGACGCTTTTCTTCTTTGTCTTCCATGTCACGCTGCGGCCGGAAGATGTCTTTGCCTGCAGGGCCAGACTCTGTTTCCTATAGAGGGAAGCGCTTTTCCGGCTCAGCGTAATTTTTGGCTTTTTTACTGTCAACCGGCATACTTTCGTGCTTCCGTCAGCCTTTGCGGTGAGATTCGTCTCGCCGGGTTTTCGTGCCGTTATCCGGCCGTTTTCATCTATCGTGGCAACGCTGGATTTTTGGGATTTCCATGTGACAGGCGAGCCGTTAGATGTACTCGCCTTTATCGTCGCACAGGTTCCGTTTTCTATCGTGAGATTAGATGCTGACAAGGTGATTTGAGTCTTTTCAACCGTCACCTGACAACTGGCTTCCCCGCCCGTCACTTTGCCCGTAATTTTGCAGGTTCCCGCTTTCTTTGCGGTGATTTGCCCGTAAGTGTTGACAGAGGCAACGCTTGATTTGCTGCTCTTCCAGACGATACGCTTGCCATTGCTGGCGATGCCTGTGAGAAAACAGCTCTGTCCGATTCGCAATGTGCAGTTGTATCTGGATAAGAGAACAAGAGCATAACCGCCGGCGGATTGTACGGACATAATATGTGTTGTGAATAATGTGGCGATAAGCGCCAATGAGAGCAGAATAGATGTTCTCTTTCGCAGGAACATTTTCTGTCTGTTGAATTGTTTTGATAAATATCTCATATAAGACCCCTCCTCTGTGTGAGGAGAGTGAGGGGATGTCTTGTAATATAGCACAGATGAATGCGGAAAACAAGTGATTTTTGTCCGCTATTTAAGCGGGTTGAGCTGTTAAAAAATGAAATCGGGAAAACGTAAGTGGACACGCTTCCGTCACAGAACGTCAGTGACAATCATTATAAGGGGAATTACTAATCCCTTTTGCTTCCAGTTTTGTAACCATTCTGTCAAGCAATGGCCGGCAGCTTCTTTTGAACCATTTTGCATCGCCAAATATTCTCACCAACGAGGGACTGATTGCATAATAGAGGCGAATCAATACCTTTCCGTACCAGCTTTTTGCCAGAAAGCCATCGCGGAAACGGCGAAGTACCCATACTTCCGAACAGTCGTAAGAACCGTAAACGGCAGTAGCCACATAGCAGCCGTTCCGTCTTTTGCGTCTTTTCGTATTTTTATGGCTGTTGCCCTTGACGGCAGGAGTGGCAGAGTTACTTTGTATCATGCTGCTTTTGGCAATGAATGCGACAGTATCTTTTTGTATCATATCATGTTCAATTAGTTTCTGACGGATGTCGTCCACAATCTCACCGTTTGCGGTATCCGGAAGCAGCGGGTCGGTCTTGAAATCAATAACTAATTTATTATCAATAGTCAGGGCCATTTCTATTCTCCTGTCGCTGTCCGCAATCATGCCATCGGGAAGATAATTCAGTAGATAACTGTGAAAACCGCGTACTTTGTATCCACGCTCGAGAAAAGGATTGTGACGGTAAAAATCACCCTCCATTTTCACACCGTATTTTCGCAGTGACTCAATTACGATTTTGGCCCAGCATTCGCCTGCCATGTCGACATTCACCATCTCATCCGGCGCAAGATAGTCAAAATAATATGCTCTTGCCATTGTAATCCTCCATTTCTTTATCTTTATCACAGGCATTTTGTGAGAGAAAAATATGCCTGAAATACGGAAACAAATGAAAATGTAACAAAATTACTATTCTGTTACATTCTGGAAAAACCCCCTATTTTTCTGCATTTTACAATAATACTTAACCGCCTTAAACAAAAAAAGTATCTCCTGATTTTTCTAATCTTATGACTCTGGTAGCATTTTATCAATTTATAAAAACAAAAGTGCAGGAAGTAACGTAGTCGCTTAATAACTTATCGTATTCAAGGCAATGGGTATCCTGCGGTAACTTGTCCTTGTATCGCTCCCCGAAAAATTATTGTTTCTTTTGTTTACAGAGCGCCGCCCGAGCATTGTCTGAGCTGTCTGCTGTCATTTTTTATAATTTATTATCACTTTTGGCAGCAGACAGTAAGTTTTGCGAGAGGCGGCGAAAGACTTCTGTAAACGAAAGAAACGATTTATTTTTCGTCGGGAGCAGCATACCGGACAAGATACCGCAGGATACCCATTACATTGATATTAAATTATTAAGCCGCCAACTTTCCCTTTACACTTCCCCCATTTGGTGGTAATATTAGTAACAGAATAGTAAAAATGTTACGGGTGTCCTCTTGTCTCTGATAGGTTATACTTAAACTATCAAAGATAAGGGGGCATATTATTATGGCAGAAACAGAACCAATCAGAAGTAAGAAGCAGTTAAAAGAACTGGCAGGATACTATTTGAAAAAGGGACAGTTGCGGAATTATACCTTAATTGTCATGGGAGTATATACGGCGTTAAGAATCAGCGATTTATTACGTTTACAGTGGTCAGATGTATACGACGAAGAACAAAAGACATTTCACACGCATATTACGGTAACGGAGAAAAAGACAAAAAAGACGAAAACGATTGCCCTAAACAAGCAGGTCATTGGTGCGCTGCGGCAGCAGTTCTTACACCGTCGGGGGGAATTTATTTTCGCCAATAACCGCAAAGACGCCAAGGCAATTAGCCGGGTTCAGGCATGGCGTATCATTCGTGCGGCAGCGACAGCGATTGGTCTCAATGGCAAGATTTCCTGCCACAGTTTGCGCAAGACTTTCGGTTATCATGCATGGACGAGCAATGCGGTTTCTCCGGTAGTCATTATGGAAATTTACAATCACAGTGATTTTAAAGTTACGAAACGTTATCTTGGTATTACGCAGGATGATTTGAATGCGGCATATCTGGGAATGCAACTGATTTGACAAAGATAGCAGCAGGGGGGTAATTTCAATGAAATTTAAGAAAATAGAAAAAAAGCATACGGGGAAATTTATTCACCGCTATGATATCACCTATGATTTAGGGCAGGGACGGGAAAAGATTTATGAAATGATTAGCCGGGACGGCGAAATTGACAGTTTGGAGCGTCTACAGAAGCACAAACCCGATGCCGTCGTCCTCATACTCCACGATGAAAGCGGGGAGAAGCTTCTCCTGAATCGCGAATTTCGTCTGGCGGCAGGGACTTGGGTTTACAATTTTCCTGCCGGACTGTTAGAAGCGGGCGAGACGCCGGAGCAGGCGGCCGCAAGGGAGCTGAAAGAGGAGACCGGGCTGCAGCTTACCGCTATTGACGATATGATGGGATACAGTTACAGTGCGATTGGTTTTTCCAACGAGAGCAATCTGTGTATTGTCGGCAGGGCCGCGGGGCAGTTTGCCGAAAGCAGTTCCGCCGTAGAAGAAATTGAGGCCGGCTGGTTTACGAAAGAAGAAGTGAGGGAATTGATGAAAAATAGTATATTTGCGGCGAGAACACAGGCGTATTGTTACTTGTGGAGTCGGGAAGAGCGACAATAAAAAATGGCTGCCAATGAAATTAGACGATTATTTTTGGGGTGTTGTCTACCTTTATTCTCTTAGAAAGTGAAAGTATTTATGGGGGTCGAAAATGAATGAAATTGTAACAGAACGCTCGAATTCTCTTTGAGCCTAATGTCTATATTACGGTATATGTTGAAATTGCGGGAAAAGTATGTCCGCATAAGTTGTCTGCCGCTGTGAAACAGGCATTTGAAGCAAATGAAGCTACGATGTCAAAAATGGTGTTAGAAAATGGTTTGGCATATTATGAAAAAATGTCTGTATCAAACTGTAAAATAGAGATTAAGAATGAAAATAAGAACTGGATAGAGCTTGTGAATCAAAATGAAAACATTCCGTTTGCGATTGATGAAAGTGAATTAATTAGGGCTTTTATCATGCCATCAGAGGATAAAACGCAGATTGTAATTATGGCTCATCATTTAGTGGGCGACGGTAAATCCATAATCTATTTTGTCAAAGATATTATGAATGCTTTATCAGGTATTCCGCTTACCTATAAACCTCTTGCTTTACTTGAAAGAAATCTGCCGAAACAAGGGGGTGCCCGCTATTGCAAAATTATATGCTCGTTATTGTAAACACAAATGGAACAATCGTTTTTTTACATGGCAGGATTATTATCATTTACACAAGAAATATTGGAAATCAGTTTCATCTGATATAAGATGCGAAACTTTGTCTGTTGAAGAAACACAGAGAATAAAAGACGATGCAAGGAATATTGGCTGTTCCGTCAATAGTTATATTGTGACGCTATTTTTACAAAAATATCCAGACCTGTGTAAAGTAGGAATACCTATCAGCATACGGCAAGATAAAAACGAAGCTATGTCAAACCTTACTTCTGGTATCAGCATTAATTATAAGTATGATGTAGAAAAAACTTTTGCTGAAAATGCGGTACAAGTTCATAAAAGAATAACGAGGAAGATAAAGCGGTATAAAGTATTTGTATTGCAATTTCTTGCGAGGCTGCCTATGACATTGATAGACGCTGTATTATTGAATACATATAATTCTTGCTGTGAACGCTTGGCGGAAAAAACTGCAAAAGTCTTGGGCTATTTCGGAAAATACAAAAAGGACTTGGGTATCAGCAACTTGACTGTAATTGACATACCTACTTCTTACGGAAATTATAAAATTACAAATATTATTTTTGTTCCTCCTGCGGTTTCCTATTCCAATAACATAATCGGAGTTTCAACCATTAATGGGAAGATGTCAATTTCATATCACAATATTACAAAATAGCAATTACGAATCACAGGGCCAGACGCTTTAGACGCAGAGCCGATGGGGGAGTTTTGCTTAAACAATGTGAAATGTTCATAGATAAGAGCTCTAATTTCTGAAAGCAAGGCATATCGAAATTTTACTAAAAGAAGAAGTGATGGTGCTGACTTGAAAAAGTAAATTCCAGTGCAGAGGTAAATTCCATCACACTTTGTT
>CAPAOV010000013.1 GCA_948579355.1 uncultured Eubacterium sp.
GCGATTCTCTTCAGTGACTGGAGTTCAGACGTGTGCTCTTCCGATCTACACGGGGAGCGACAAAACACGGATACAAAACTCGGCGACGACAAAGTAATTTCAATCCACGCCCCCCACACGGGGAGCGACTTGTCCTTGTCTAAATTAATAGACCGTAAATCGGATTTCAATCCACGCCCCCCACACGGGGAGCGACTGCAAAAATGACATATTTATTCTGCTATTTTCTATATTTTATTAGGCAATTTTAACAAAAATAATATGTCGCTTTAGTATTTTAACGATACACCCACCCTATTTCCTCATTTTTCGCGGTGCGAACCACCCAGATATTTTATGTATGCTTCCGGCTCGCACTACTATATAATTAATGTTCCCTCTGCTTCATAAGATACTTTAGCGCCAAAATGTTCTACTTTTGACTGGTACTTATTTCCCAAATTATAAAACCGTAAACTATCTTGTTTGGAATCAATTATTGATAACAGCCTGTCTTTCACCAATAATAATTGAGAAGAGTCTAGCATACATTCAAAAACCGAATTTTGCACTCTTTGTCCATAGTTGACACATTCTTTTGCTACTTTTCTCAATCTTTTCCGACCTTCTGCATCCTGTGTCGAAACATCATATGTAATCAGCACTAAAATAGTAATCACCTACTTCCACAAAAATGGCGGATACCCATCCAAATCACATCGAATCGTACGCGCGAGCAACAAAGCTTGTACATACGGAACCAGTCCCCACTCCATTTTTTCTTTCAAAAAGGGATGTGTGATTTTTTCCTTTTTATGATTCTGCCAAGCATTGAAAAAAACTTTTCTCCCCTCTTCATTCAATAACACCGCCCCATCCTGCTGCCTTTCAAAATGAGAAGCCTGAAGTGATTTTTTATTAATTAATGTCAAAACAAATCTGTCTGCCAGGATTGGACGCAATTCTTCCATCAAATCAAGCGCCAATGAAATCCGCGCCGGTCGGTCGCTATGCATAAATCCTACATAAGGGTCAAGTCCGACACTATACAGTGCATTTGCACATTCACCGGCCAAAATTGTATAGGCAAATGATAATACCGCATTCACATTATCCAGCGGAGGTCTGCGATTTCTTGTTGAAAACAAAAAATCTTCTTTCTGATTTAAAATTAAGTCATTAAAGACAGAAAAGTACTGTTCTGCAGCCTTTCCCTCTACTCCGCGTAACTCATCAAGAGAAGATACTTTTTCTATGTCAGGTAAAGTTTCATAAAGAAAATGCGAGACTTGCCGCAGTTTTTCTTCATCGACGCGATAGGCATGGTCGCGCAACGTCCGCTCTATACTCCATCTGCCATTAAAGACCTTTCCCAAAATCATATTTTTTGCATATAATATACTTCTATCCTGATTATCAGAAATGCGATACTGCTCCTTTCTCAGGAGAACGTTTCCGTATTCTCTGCCGACTGCGCGGGCAAGAAATTTCCCTCTGGGAGAAAAGAAACTCATCCCGATTTTCCTCTCTGCACATGCCCCCATAAGCGCCGGAGTAGCTCCCTTATATGTGAAGCATACGATATTCTCCAATGTATGAAGAGGAAATCGGCCAAGAGTTTTTTCATCGTCAATTATTACAATATTTTCTCCATCTAATGTTAAATAACAGCTTTCTGTCATCACATATAATGTATTTAACAACTTCCGCATTTCAGCCTCCTGTATGTCAATTTAATTTCCATCACTACCAAAAATATTCTGCTTGATATACTTTCCAACATCCATGCTCTTCTGTAACTTAGGCAGGCACAAGTCCGCCAGAGAACAGGATTTGCATTGTTTTGAGGTAGTCACTTTAGGCGTATGTTTCCGTTTAAACATCTCATGCATTTTCTCGGCAGTTTGCCGCGTCTCCCCTCGCAAATCCGGCGTAAACTCCACCTTGGTTCTTCTTCTGTTTTCACCATAATACAAAAAACCTGCAGATATATTTGTCTGAAACATTTCTTCCAGACAAATTGCCTGTGCACAAAGCTGCAATTCATCTGCCTGATTCTCCTTGGGCCGCCCGTGTTTATATTCAATCGGCAAGGGATTCCATTTCCCATCATAGCCAAATAAGTCAATGCCGTCCTCACTCTGATGGAACTCAACTACATCACACTGTCCGCTTAATCCCAGCTCATGCGAAGCAATCCGCAGCCCTCTGACAATTAACAAATCCCCTCTCTTTTCCAAAGAGTTCTCGTCATGCGCTTTTTTGTGCATTAGTTCTCCGGCAGTCGTTTTGTAGTTTTCAGCCCATTGCTGCTCGATATGTATCAAAGCCCATTGTCGCTTACAAAACGAAAAATGCTGAATCCCCGAAAGCATCAGGTAGTCCTCTTCCTTATACATAATTAAATTCCTTCTATCTCTTCAAGCTCCAAGTCAGGCAGGGAATCGACGATAATTTCATAATCCTCAAACGCTTTCGGGTCATCGACTTTCGCTTCTACTTTTACCAGTCTGTGAACTTTCGCTGATGAATACTGCCCCATAGGACAGTTGTGCTTCCACCAGTAAAGCCTGCACACTTCCATACTTCCATCCGGTCTTGCAGAAGAACTATCATTAACAAACAATGTCCGCAGCGCCTCTTTTATCTTCTCTGCATCTTCATCACTAAATCCTGTCTTTTCCGCAAGCTGATGATTAATGCTTCCCTTAATGACATACAATGCCGAATGTACCTTATGCTTCATCCCCATTGTGTCGGATGATTTTTTGTCTTTTGTCTCGCTGTTGACACTTTTTGTTATCTGCATACTGTCAATGGAAACAGGCAATACACTGAAAGCGGAATGAATGGATACCGGCCCCCTGACGCCAACCGATACATTACCATCTTTAAAAGCAAAAACCTGTCCAAAACTGCGCACATCCATCCAGTTTTTACACGCCTCTTCTGCATATTTATCTCTATCTTTTTCTTTCTGCGCTTTCTGCATAACCTCGTTCCTTTTTGCCCTGTCTGACAAACTTTTACACTCGTCATCCACACGCTCATCACTTTGTACGAATATATTCTCACCCATATCCTGCAGCCTGTTTCTAATCTTGCGTTTGATACACACATCGGAAATCTCCCCATAACCATCATATGTCTCGCGGGGCCGGTTCCCATTGAGCGGGTCTCCGTTCGGATTTGCATTTTGTACCATCACTAAAACCTCAAAATCAATTTTGTTTGTAAATTCACCCATGTTATCTCTCCTTTTCTTCACCAAATAAACTACTGTTCCTTTTTATGAAATGCCTGCTTCATATACTCTGTCTGCATATAATATGCCGGCAAATACATCTCGGACAACGGTTTATTATCAAAACCATTTCCGGCAAGATTTGTCATAATCTCCTGTGTCCATTCCTCAAATTTTTTCAACTCAAAATCAGATAACTTTTTCTCATAAGATATCAAATTCTGTTTTATCGTTTTACAGGTTTTTGCCGGCCTGCTGCTATAGGCATTCCAGTACCTCTTAGCGTTTGTAGCCCGCCTCTCCTTTTTATTTCCATCCTCATCAAAGCCAAACATGGCGCGCTGTTCCATATAATCATAGACAGCTAAAAGTCTCCCAAATAGAACACTGCGGTCATTTACATTATCCTTTAGAAAATCATCCATTGTTCCGCCTCCTTTCTCATAGTTATAGCGAATCATTGCACATACAACACACAACACATCGTTGTACCATACAAAATCATCCATCGTTTGCGGCATGGATGCCCTCCTTGCCGCCGCTCTGATTAAATCTTGCGGAATTTTTGTTCTCTTTCCCGTTATACATGGAAGCAAACGGTTCGTCACATTCCGCAGCAGCTTCGCGTCGGCGTCCAGCCAGTTTTTCTTCTGTGTGCCAAATGCCGCAAGCGCCATGTCGCGAGGCGCCGGACAACACTCGCACCATATTCTCTTCTTTTCGCCATCGGCTTTCTCAATTGAGATGTAACGTTGCCATTTACAATGTTCCTGCCAGTTTAACAGCGCATCCATGTACTGTTTTCCACCCATTTCATCATAGTAGGCAATGGAAAGCCGCCCCGTCGTTGCCGCATCCAGCGCAAGTACCGCAATGTTATCATCTGCCTTGATTTTAGCCGCATATCCGCTTACCGCATGATTAAATTGCTCCGCAAAATATTTTCCGGTATCCGCTCTGCTTGTGGTGTTTGACGGAACATCATCAAACACGTCAAAATCGAAATCGTCTATCTCCTCATAAGCGTGTATGGAATCTTTCATCATGTCGGGAATTGGTATATCTCTGTTTGTCATCCAGCAGACGATGGCCGAGCCGTCCCGTGTATATCCCTGCTTCTGGATAAGCCACTTCAAGGCATTGTGCGCCTTTTGCGACGTCACATACCCGACAGAAACTGCCTGCTCCTTTGTAACAAATCTCCCCCGATAAGTAAAACCGCTCTCGTCATTTCCCGAAATCAGCTTTGCCTTATCACCGCTATTGCGTATCTTAGAAGGATGTTTCTCTGAACATATCGCCATTTCTCCGGATACATAGCACAATTGCCAATTATCAAGCTTTTTCTTGTAATACCTGTCATACACCTCGTACAATTCTTTATTTTTCCATACACAGGGCATATCCTGTCCATATACGATAAACCTCACATTCGCTCCCGTCTGTCCGGAACCCTGTATCTTACTTTCGTCCGTCAGCCGGCCGTTTTCATTTAACTCCAATACATGAGCCCCAACTAAATCATGTATCAGCGTTTTCTTTTGCAGATATCTGTACACGGACTGTACGACAGGGTGAGTATCCTCAGACTCCGCCCAGTCCCGCAGCATCTCCATATACGCCTTATAATATTTTTCTTCCTTTTCTCCCGTATAGAGCGCGTAGTCTCCGGCCACATAGCAAAGCTTATCACACAGCGGGTGTGGAGTAATGCCGCTACTCCTCGCTGCGGAATCTTCCGTCACCGGAATGATGGTGACGACATCCGAACCCTTGTCCAATTTTTTAGCTCCTATGAAATTTCCCTCTCCATCCATTGTCACTTCAATCTGGGCATTAAACGTAGAATGAGAAAGCGGTAATAAGACAGGCTGTGCATTTCTAATCACTCCTGCCTGCTCTGCATGAACATCGTAAGTATCAGCTAAGGTCTTTAACAATGCCAAACGCATCACCTCCCTCAAATTCGGCAAGTCCCGCAAAATTTTCACCAGAAACAAATGATTTTTGCTTTCCATCGCCAAGAATACGCCGAATCTCGCATTCCTCCGGACGCGGAAAATGAATGATACCATTATTCATTTGGGCATTCCACAAACGAACTGTCATTTTCCCCTTTTCCTCTTCCCGTACGGCTTCATCCGGATAAGTAATGCCATGCACCATAATACCAAAAGAGAGGCTTGTCGTATCGTAGTCTCCCTCTCCCTCTTCCAGCAGACATGGCTCCACATATCCCTGACATTCCCGCGCTCCTAAAAAGATATCCCGTCTTCCTCCCCGCTCAAGCATTCTTTTGGCAATGTCATAATGTTTGTGTTCATTTCTGTCATGCGCCAAATCTTTCCGGTTTTCATTCCATTCGAAATGCGCTCTGACCCGATACTCTACATTCTGCAGATAAGTATAGAACGATAAATCATTTCCTCCACTATATTTAATTGGCCGAACCCCTTTCGTCTCTGTCTGTATCAGCTTCATAATGCGGCATTCATCAATGACCCATGTAATCGTCGGTTTCCAATAAATCGATTCCGTAATTCCCTTTAACGCCTGATAGGTAGGAATCTGATAACTGCATTTCTCACCGCCTGTCTTTGACAGGGGGTCTGTAAATAAAGCATACCGCCCGAATACACGATACTCAATAATATTCGCATACTCCACTCTGCACTCCTCCTTTCATCCTTAACCTTTTCTTATATAATAAGAGGTTCCCATTCCGTAGTAATTCCCCGTTCCATGCTGTAAGCATCCGGAACTGCCACCATATATAAGTCAGGAATTTCTTCACTGACAGACTGAATAAGTCCCTCGTATTTCCCCAATAAATTTTTCCGCACATTTACCGTATACCGCTGTGCTTTGCGTATATATTGTTTTAATTCCGTAAGATTGGAAACCTGCCAGATGGCGTCGAGAATATCGCGCCCCTCTTTGTAAGGTACAATTACGCCGATGGAATAATCGTCAATAACCCGATATGCCTGTCCTGCCGTTTTGTATGCCTGCCTCATAATATCTCTTTTCTGCGGACAGGGAAATCCCTCGGATAAAAGTTCCATAATACTCGTATCCATTTTTTCTAAAGGAAAATTCATTTTATCCTGCATATATAAATAACTTTTCTCATAATATCGATTCATCCATTGCGGCAGCAACAAACTTTCCCCGCTGCCACTCTCCTTATAGTCATTCAGTATTTCTTCCGTAGCCCTGATATTGTCCAGAAGTTCATCCATATTCCCCATGTTCTCACCTTCAAGGTCAACGAAATACAAACTGCCCGTTTCCATTTCCCCATTTCGATTGCAGCGCCCCGCGCTCTGCGCCAAACTGTCGAGTCCGGTCAGGGAACGGTATACGCATTCAAAAGAAATGTCCACTCCCGCTTCTATCAGATTAGTACTGACAACAACAATCTTTTCCTGCTTACTCTTTAATATTTTCTTTATATTTTCTATTCTGTCGCTTCTATGTTCCGCACATAAATTCGTCGTAAGATATTCAACATGTATGGAAAACGATTTCAAAATATCATACAATTTTCCTACCGCAGATTTCGTATTTAAAATGACAAGAAGCGATTGATGGTATTCCATCTGCCGGATAATCTCCTCCCCGAGGCTCTCAAATGTATATTTCTCCCCTAATGTGGGAGTATGTATTTTGACCCGCTCAAATCGGTGAAACCAAGTGTCTATATTTTTTATCATGTATTTAGGCTCACTGTAACATATGGGATACACCACTTTCGCTAAGGCAGGCTGTGTTGCCGTACACAAAACAATATTGGAATGGCAGACTTCCTTTAGGAAATTAAGCATACTATTAAACGTGTGTATACATTTCATGGGAATCGACTGAACTTCGTCAATGATAATAACAGAATTTACAAGCCTGTGCATGCGGCGTATGGAGCCGCCGTTTTCAGAGAAAAGCGTATTCATAAATTGTACAAATGTAGTGCATATGAACGGCTCTTCCCAATTCATGTCAAGTTGCACAAATCTCTTCTTTCGATAATCCTCATCTTCTTCCGTTGTTTCCTTTACTACGGATGAGTGATGTTCCAACACCCAGTCATCCTGTCCGACCGCCTCCCGAAATACGGCAGCATTCTGCTCGGTAATGCTAATGTAAGGCGACACATAAATAATGCGCTCCGTCTCCGGGTGCCACCTGCAATATTCCAAGGCATAGGCCAGACTGCTCAGGGTCTTGCCTCCTCCCGTGGGAATCGGGAGACAATAGATTCCTGCCGGATGCTCCGCAAACTCCCGGCACTCCTGCTGTAATTGATTTCTTCCCTCGATAATTTCCTTTTCCCTCTCCGTGAGGTCAGACGCACTGCCGGCAGAACGGATATCCTCCATGTATTTCTGAAAATTTTCCTGCGCTTTCTTTAATATGTTTCTGCTGTCAACAGGATTGCCCTTAGACAATGTATCAACATTGTCCATAAAATCAGATGTCGCCTCCCAGTCAGAATCAATTAAAATCGATAACATCAACCGCTGCAGAGCGGCCAAAAGAAAGGCGCGGCAATTCTTCGATAAAAGCTTTCTTTCCTCCTGCTTCCCTTTTGTCAGCAGCGGTCTTAATTGAATAACCGCATTCTTCATCTTTGCCCATAATTGTTCAAATTCCTCTTTGGCCATCGTAAACACTTCATCCGGTTTATAGGATACCAGAAAATCTCTTTGCGAATTGGCGCATGCCTCCTCATAATCTTCGACTATCCCCGTTTTTGCCGAAAACAAATCTGTTTGTTCTATGTTGACACAATCAAATAAACCATGATGTGCAGCCACTGCATAAGCGACTAATTCTGTCAGAATTTTCACCCTGACAGAACCCTCATGGTACCGTTCATAAATATATTTTGCTCCCGTAGAGGCATGTCCGATTTTGCCCCGCATTTTTCTTCTTACGCTCTCGTCCGCATGTATGTATTCATCAAATTTGTGCTTGCTTTTTCCCATGTCATGCAGCATTCCACATAATGACATAATCTGCGCAATGCCACATCGCATTCCCTTTTCCCTGCACAAATGTACAACCTTTTCCGTATGTTCGGCTACTGATTCTTCCCGCTCTAATCCATCATCTGAAATGTGTGCTGTCATATGGGCTGTCCTCCTTTTTTCTTTTGTATATCATATACTGCAATTGTATCACGAAGCGGAAAGAAATACAAATGTATTGCAAAAATAGTCCGCCGAAAAGGCTTCTACTCTTTCTTCCATTTTCACCGCCAGCAATTGCTGCCATTTGGGGGCTCAATTCACTCTACTCCCATCATTTTTCTATATAATGTTTTCGCATATCCATCTGTCATCCCACTTATAAAATCTGTCGCAATCAATATTCTGCGATACAAAAGTTCTGCTTCATCCGTAATTCTATCGCCTTTCTTTGCTTTAAAATAATCGTCAATGTAATTAGATGAAACAAGGGTAATTACTTTTTTATCTTGCACCGCCATCTCCCCATTATTATCAAAACAAACAAATGCCGGCACAAACTTATCTAACAGAAAATTAAGAATAGCCTGCGCAGATATTTCCGGCTCCGTAATAACACGTGAATCAAAAACAAATTCGCTCATTGCTCTTTTTAACAACCTTACAGTTAAACTATGGTTATTATCATAGAATAAGTCATAATCAAATTCTCCCTGAAGAATACTATCATAACTCTTTGAAAATCTCCAACACACAACATACATCAGCCATTTTCTAAGATATGTTCCCCACTGCCCCATAACTTTCGTCTTATCCTTTTCTTCCCTGTTAAGTAAATCCAATTTGTCAATTATCTCCTTGGTTCTGGCAATGTGTTGTTGTGCTTCCCTGTTTTCTTCTCCCAAAGTTTCATATGTATTTCTGAAAAAATCCAACAACTCATTAACACTAACTATTCCTGATTTTACTGCGTCCTCTAAATCAGCTGTCATATATGCAATATCATCCGCCGCCTCGACTAAATATGCCAAAGGATGGCGAATCACTTTCCCCTCTGCATTAATAGTGCCCACTTCCTCTGCAATTTGCAAAAAAACTTTTTCTTCAGCCTGATAGCACCCTATTTTATGCCTGATATTTGCCTCACCTATCTCGTTGCATCTTGTCGGATATTTAATCAAAGAGCTAATAATTGAAAACGGCAAATTAATCTCTGATTGATGTCGGGCTTTCAATAATATTCTAAGTCCCTGCGCATTCCCCTCAAAATTTTCCAAATCTGCAATTTGTCTTTTATTCAATAAACGTGATACCCGTTCTTTTTCATTATTTTTTGAAATATAAATATTGTTAAGATTATTCTTAAACCAGTCTCTTATTATTTCTTCACCAACATGACCAAATGGTGGATTCCCGATATCATGCAATAAGCCAACACAAGACAAAATTGCTTCAATATCCCCAATTCTCTGGGACTTTACCCTTTCATCACTCTGTTCATCACCATCTATTGGCAAATGCTGATATGACGATGTGTTTTGAAAACACATAATTCCTAATTGTTTTGCTATTGTCGATACTTCTATAGAATGCGTTAATCTGGTTCTGACAAAATCACTCTTCGACAACGGAAAAACTTGTGTCTTATCCTGTAATCTTCTGAATGCCGCACTAGAAACGATTCTCTCATAATCTCTTTCAAAGGGACTAATATAATAATCATCAAATGCCTTTGCATCTTTTTCTTCACTTGCCAATCGGGTTTGCGTTAATAGTTTCTTCCATTCCATAAATATTTTCCTCCTATTGTTTATTAAAATATTATTCTTTTGCGTAATCCACTTTATTTGAATACATCTAAATTTTACATTCCAACAAAAAAATTACGAGGTATTTTGTACACAATTCCATTCCAATTTGATATTGGAACTGCCTTTCTCTCTCGCCATTTAATTACTTTCTCATATGTACATTAATTTAATTTTACCAGCATTAATCAGGCTGGTCAAGGCTGAGCTTACAAATTGCCACAATGCCCGATTTCCCTGAATATGTTATAATCTTATTTCATGCAATGGAGTCAAAAAATACAACAGTAATAAAAAATCAGGGGGTTCCTTTCCCGTTAAGCGAACTATTTAATACTCCCGCCACAGCTTCTCGTAAATTCCATTCATCTGCTCCACAATCTCCGCACTCACAGGCACCTGCTTATCCATAAACTGCATCCCACGCTCTCCCATAAAGTCCACACAAAACAGTAACGTATAAAACGCAAATGCTTTCCTCTCTGCTTCGCTCAACTGCATTTCTTCCAGTAAATACGTTACATAGTCCGTGTCACATCCCATGTTTAGAAGCGCCATATTAGTCATTGCCACATAGGTCAGCTTATCTCCCACACCCATCCAGTCAATATCAATTACACCGGCCACCCTGCCCTCATGAATCAACAAATTCTTCGTACTGATATCATCTAAATAAGCGATTGGTTTGATACCTGCAAAATAGTCCCCTAATCCTTCCGCTGCTTTCATAAGACGTTCGACTTTCTCTGGAGCAAAGTAACCGTTTGTGATAATACGCTCCTTTGCACGAACAAGTATGTCATCCACAAAAAACGCTTTCCACGTCCAATCGGCAGGGATATCTTGCAATTGCAAGGTGGACACCTTATTTTGGATTCCCACGACAGTTCTTGCAATCTCCCGCTTCTCCTCAACGGTTAATTCAGTATAGACAAGTCCGATATCCTTCCCTTCAATATAAGTTAATATCAGATATTCATGCCCTCCAAATGTTCCTCTTCCAAGCACTCGCGGCACAGGGATATCAAGCGCTGCCAAACGCTCTAGCCAGTAAATGGTATCCTTGTACACTCCGGTTTCCTCACTACAGCGGACTACAATTTTTTCTTCGGTAAATTCTACAATATATACATAATTTGCCTGTCCTACCGCACAACGGACTATGCGCTTTGGGCACTTTGCAAAACAGTTTATGCAAAGTTTTACTATCTCTTCTTCATTCATTTTTCTTTCTCCATATCACGGATTAATTTTTCCATAGCCCCTGCACTTTTGTCTGTATAATCTATCCCGAGCTTCTTGCGGCCTATATATGGTCCACATTGATATTTGCCTTTCTGGCTTGGCTGCATAAATCACGAGTAGACAGAGTGTAGCTTTTTCCATCCTTGATAAAATGCGTCCCGCACTGCCGAAACTGAAAATGCACTTTGTGGGCAATACATTGCTCCCGTATGGAAAGCACCCACGCATAGTCAAGTGGTCTGGCGTTTCTGTCCGATTCGCCGCCAACTACGACTAATTCAACATTATCAAGATAGGGGGCAAGATTTATTTCCTCAATCAATGGCTGACAGATAATATTTTTATGTTTGATAGGCAGTTCGTTGAAAATGGAAAGTCTGTAATCAGCCCTGTCTTGATTTTCCACCGTGCAGCCAACCGTAACATTATCGTACCCATCGTTCCAATCCTTTGGAATACAATCCATAAACCGCTCAATACGCTTTGTCAAAAACAAAAATTGGAGGTCGGAACGCTCCCGTATCATCGCCCAACATTCAGAACGCCATTCATCGGCATCCTCAACCAGAAAATCCGTGGAAAAGCAGAGATACACGGTCTGTCCCGATTTGATTTTATATGCTCCCGATTTATTTTTAGCGATAGGGGCGTAGAAGTTATCCGTCTTTACAATATTGTTCGTATCAATCCCACGCTTAAAATCGCCCTTATGGATGTAACAATACCTGCATCCCTCACTATGTTTGTGGCAGCCACGCCACGGATTCCACATTGCCATATCATTTCTCCTCATTTATTCCACAGACGTTTTTGTCAAACTACCCACTTATTTTCCAATATTCCTTCTCTTGGGAAGAAGAACCCCATCTTTCACATAGACTTTATCGGCGGTGTTACTGTCTCCTAGCTAAAAGGATAGGCGTGTCAACATGAATACCAAATTAGAACATATCCCCACAAAACCACATAAATATGGGCAATATTTTTACAATACTAAGACTGTTCGTGCATCCCTTTTCCCACAAAATATAAATTCAATTAATTTTGCACCATCTTGATGCAAAATTTAATCTTCATTCATATCTCCAATATTTTCTTTCTCTATCTTACCAACTTCTAATGCTTGATATTCCTGATTTAATTCCCGCAATAATTCCTCTTCGCTTGGTAAATATAATTTATATTTTGAAGCAAAAATCTGTGTCTCATTTTCAGGTAGTGTATATTTAACCACAGATTCACTTTTGTCTGCACATAATACAATACCAATCGGAGGATTGTCCCCTTCATTCAAAAGCTCCCGCTCATAATAGTGAACATACATCTGCATCTGACCTAAATCTTGATGTGTTAAATCACCCACTTTTAAATCTATCAGAACAAAACATTTCAAAATATAATTATAGAATACAAGATCAATTCTAAAATGACGCCCGTCGAAAGTAATTCTTTTCTGTCTGGCAACGAAAGAAAATCCTCTTCCAAGTTCTAAAAGAAATTTCTGCAAATGAGTAATCAGAGCTTGCTCTAAATCACTTTCATAAAAATCATCATTAGGTGTCAGCCCTAGAAATTCCAACACATACGGGTCACGGATAACATCTTCTGGTTTTTTCGTTGGCTCTAATGTCTGTATTTCCTCTGCAACTTGTTCTTTATTTTTACTGGATAATAACCTTTCATAAAAAAATGAATTTATCTGTCGCTCAAGTTGTCTGGTACTCCATTGTGATTTTACAGCTTCCTGCATATAAAATTCTCGTGCATTATCATTTTCCACTTTTATTAAAAGTCTATAATGTGTCCAACTCAATTCGTCACGCAGTGCGTGACCATTTGGAAACATCAAATAAAATTGCCTCATATACTTCAAATTTGTCACTGTAAAGCCTTTTCCGAAATCCTGTGTCATTTGTTTTGACAATTCTTTTAATAACCCAGTACCATACTCTGCTTTTTCATTACCACCCTGTTCTTCAATAATTGATTTTCCTATATTCCAATATGCTTCAACCATTGCAAGATTGGCTGTTTTATAAACTTTATTTCTTGCTGAAATCAATATATTCTTTATTTCATTATAAAAATCAAAATTCATAAATCTTTGCCTCTCATTTAATAATTTAATATTACAATACAGTTTTTATCTATACACTCAAATATTTTACTATCAAATTTTCAATATCTTCTTTCTCCAAAAAATGTACTGCACCATAAAAGCCTTTAGGAATTTTATATCGAATCTTTTCTTTTGCATTTGATGTAAATCTACCACTTATTATAATATATAACTCAGAAATAAAACATTGTTTATTTTCATCCTTAAGAGAAAATGGCATTTCAAACGCATCTTTAATTTGATAAATTATATTATCAATTTGTGAATTTACCCCACCTTCTATATTTCCAGCTTTTACTTGAACACCACAATATCTGATTTTACCTATTTTGGTCATTTCAGATAATATATAATCTTTACCAAATTCTCTTACACCATGATTAAAAATAATACCTTCAAATCCCATATGCCTAAATAACGGTGTTAGAATCTCTTTACAAAATATCTTTTCGCTTACTAAATGTCTTTTTTCCAACAAATATCTTCCAAGTCCCATTTTCGTACTTTCTAGAAGCTCGTTAACTTCTTCTGCAAAACTAATAACATTCTTTTCTAAATCATAACTTGAAGGAAGAAACTTCTCCAACCATATAAACGCCTCTTCGCCAAGTTCATAATAGTTAATTTTAATACTATTGTAATATTTTAACTGTTTCTTTAATTCATCCAAAAAATCATTTAGTCCCCACTTATCATCACGAACTTTATCTACTAACTCTACACTTGCTATAACTGATATTTGACTATCTCTAATTTCAAAGTATAAGTATAAAATCGACTTTAATTGAACAAATGGCACTTTTTCTTTGTCAATATTATACCGCACATTTATACTAATGCTTTCATTCATATGCTTTTTCATTCTATCAAAGCTACAATCTATCTCAATCATATCATCATCTAAAGCACAAAAATACAATTCTCCCTCGTCGTCTATTACTTTCCTTGGATATTGCTTATTATCTTTATAAACTCTTAGCATTTTCTAATTCTCCTACTTCAGTGTATAGTTCCAAAATACTTCAAAGCATCCCTTATCGCTTCCGCTTTCTCCGCCGTCGGATGCTTCCTCGGCTGTTTCAATTCCTCTACCGCATTCGGAGCATCATACATCGGCAATCCTAACTCCCTCTTTACCTCTGCGATATATGCGGTATGTACTTTGAAGCCGTATTTCGCTTCTATGTACTCCTTAATCATCTTGTATGTAACTCGCTCTTTCGGCTTGTACGCTTCGGCTCTCTTGGCGATATTATCAAGCGGCACTTTGCCCTCACCCTCGCCAAACTCGACTTTTACGTTGATTACGCTATCAGGTTTTTTGTGGGAAAGCATTACAACCGTCTCCACATGAGTATCAAATTAGAACATATCCCCACAAAATTGCGGAAATATGGGCAATATTTTTACAGTACGATTACTGTTCGTGCAACCCTTTTCCCACAAATATAAAGATTCCATCATTTTTGCACCACCCCGATGCAAAATTTAAATAAAGGTCATTTTGTTCATAATAAAACCCTTTTTATCCCCAATCTATTTTCAATTTTACATATGTATTCTTCTGACACATCACATACAATACTTTTTCTCCCGCTCTTTTTTGCTACCGCTGCTGTTGTTCCAGAACCAGCCATAGGATCAAATATTATTTCGTCCTTTAGTGTAGCCATTGAAATCAATTTTTCAAAAACTGCCTCCGGTTTTTGTGATGGATGACCTGTCTGCTCCTTTTTCCCCACAAATCCTATTATTAAAGGAGCTTCTATTACTGTCGGTGGTCCAGGAATATAACGCATTTTACCATTCGCAAGTTTTTCTTTCTGTTCATCATTTAAAAAATGCTCTGGATGTAACGAAAATCCCTCCCGTGTAAATTGTAAACAAGCGTTTTGACTAGACCTCCACCCACGTATGACAGAAGGACAATTTTTATAATACCAAGTTAGCCATGAAGATAATTTAAAACCCATAGGAGCATATCTCACATATGGTCCTATAATTTCAGGAAACCCCCATAAATAAATTAAGTCCGAAAAATTAGCAGATTTATTAAGGAGCTTTTTTATAAACTTATCATATTCCTGTACTGGTAATTCTCCACCAACGCCTTTATTGTACCACGGATCTAACATGGTACAAGTAACACGCACTTCGCTTCTTCTAATAATTTCCATAGATTCGAAAACATCCATTGGTGGAAGAATAACAATCCCCTCTTTTTGGAGTGCTCTATTTATTTTTTCTTTTCTTGTCATTAAAATAATCTCCTCGTTTTTACTTAGCAACCACAAATTTTCTATCTATTAGCCACTGTATATCATCAAAGACTACTTGAATATTTGTCCATTCTTCCGTAAGTCTTGGAATCTCTTGTAATATTCTTGAAATCAAATTATTTTGCGGCATTCCCCAGCAAACCCCATATCCTGGAACTAATAAATTCCCAGTAACCTGATCCGTCGGAATTGCTGTCCCAAAATTAGCCAAACAATCTAATAAACAGTATCTTCTAACAATAGGATTTCTTGATTTCATAATACACAATTTATCTTCTCTCAGTTCTATTATCCCATTCTCTATTGCTTCATAAATGCTTTTCTTAATTTCTGCCTTCTCATATCCGTCATTTTGTAAAAACATTTCCACATCTACAACATTGCCGCCTGTCGCAAAAATAGCATGTTCTATTTCCAGTGCCGTAAGAAAGCAAATTTCTTGGAACCCTCTTCTTAGTTTTATAGATGCTGTCCTAATTTGAAAAAAATTATATGTAGAATTTTTAGCAATCATTTTTCGTAAGTCTCCATTTAAAGAAGAATAATAACCCGCTCCGTCTAAATATTCCATAAAAACTGCTTCAGGATATTTCTTCAATGTAATTGCACGAGTACTATCAGTTTGGTCTACTACTTTGTGAGAAACACTTCCTGAATCCCCAGCATAAAATTGGCATTGAACAAATATCTTTCCACCCTCATTTCTTGATTTATATGGAAGTATAAAATCATATTTCCGTTTCTTTAAATTGTCCTTAGTTTCTGTCTCACCAAAAAAATCTCCAAGCGTTACATCTTGTTCGTTATAATCAAACCCAGCAATCATTCCCCATTCATCCATATATTTTCTTAAAATCAATTCAGGAACATGACCTTGCGTAGCCGTAATAGACCCTCGTGACTGAAATGTGACAATAGGACTCATAAATGCCTCTGCACACCCTTTTTCTCGCATGGTTATATAGGATACACCCAAAGACCATAATTGTTTCGCATAACTTTCATCTGACACAAGAATCTGAAAGAAACTCTTCAACAATTCTTCTTGTTCTTTTGGATAATTCTTTAATGAAACTACCGTTCTTATCACTGCCTCAGACCCAAAAGTTCTAGGTAAATCTTTATACTCTAGCTTTTTCTTTGAGGATACCTTAGGAATTTTATCCTTTTCTAAAACTGTTTTCATATAAACAGGAAATTGGCACTTTATATTATTATCTGTTTTTCCCGTTGCAAAGTATAAAACCCCACAAATACTTTCCAAAAATGATGTCGCTTCAGCCATCTCTTTATCATTTATAATTGGAATTAATTTCTCAGCCAAATTATTGGCAGAACACAATTGTATATCCCTAAAGTCATTTGATAACAAAGCAACACCGTCAAATCCATTAATGATTTTTTGTAAATCTACTTTAAATTGTTCTGCTTCTCTAATTTCGCCCAATGATGGTGTTATCCAAAAATCAAACTCAGATAATTTTTCATCTAGATCAGCATCATATGTTTTTAATTTCATTCTTATTTTCCTCTCTTTTATTCCAAATCTCAAAATACTTCAACGCATCCTTTATCGCTTCCGCTTTCTCCGCCGTCGGATGTTTCCTCGGCTGTTTCAATTCCTCTACCGCATTAGGAGCATCATACATCGGCAATCCTAACTCCCTCTTTACCTCTGCGATATATGCGGTATGTACTTTGAAGCCATACTTCGCTTCTATGTACTCCTTAATCATCTTGTATGTAACTCGCTCTTTCGGCTTGTACGCTTCGGCTCTCTTGGCAATATTATCAAGCGGCACTTTGCCCTCACCCTCGCCAAACTCGACTTTTACGTTGATTACGCTGTCGGGTTTTTTGTGGGAAAGCATTACTACCGTCTCCACGTGTCCCCCCTGCGGAAACATATCCACCGCTCTCACCTTTTTCACCTCATACCCCTCTGCCCCGAGCATTTTCACATCTCTTGCGAGCGTTGCCGGGTCGCAGCTTACATAGACAATTTTCTCCGGTTCCATCTGCACGATTGTGTGGAGCAATTTTGCATCACAGCCTTTACGCGGCGGGTCGACGACAATGACATCGGCTTTTGTTTCTCCCTGTTTTGTCAGATTACTCACGACATCCTCTGCGGCGCCGCAATAAAAATCAGCGTTAGTGATTGCATTTAAACGGGCGTTTGCCTTTGCGTTTTCAATAGCCTCCGGTACGATTTCCACGCCTATCACGCGGCCGCTTTTTTTCAGGGGTGTCTGCGAGGCAAGAAAGAGAGAAATCGTTCCAATGCCGCAGTACAAATCCCAGACGGTCTCGCCGCCCTGCAAATCGGCGAATTGGCGGACGGTCTGATACAATTTTTCTGTCTGTATCGGATTCACCTGATAGAAAGACAGGGGGGAAATCTGGTATTTCACCCCTCCAATCGTATCTTCAATGACCGGAGAGCCCCACAACAGTTCTGTCTCGGGGCCGAGAATGACATTCGTGCGGCTTGTATTGCGGTTCAGGCAGATGCTTGTCATCCCCTCTATCTGTTTGAGCATTTCTGTAAGCTCGGAGGCGTGGGGCAGGGAGGTTCCATTGATGACAAGGCAGACCATCATCTGCTTTGTATGATATCCCCGACGCACATAGATGTGGCGGACGAGACCTTTGTGTTCGGCTTCTCTATAGGCGGGAATGGAATAAGTCTGCATAAAATCTATGATGAGGGAGACGGCTTTGTTGATTAACGGATGCTGGATTTGGCAGTCGTCTGCCGGAATGAGGCGGTGGCTGTGTCCGGCAAAAAAACCGGTGACGGGATTGCCCTGCTCGTCGCTGCGCACCGGAAACTGCGCCTTGTTGCGATAGTGCCACGGCTCCGCCGCCACGCCGACGTCATCGGAATGCATGCCGAGAAGCGGCAGGCATTCTACCTTGTCCATATCCACACCACCAATGCGCACAAGGCAGTCGCGCACTTTCTTTTCCTTAAAGACAAGTTGGCCCGCGTAATCCATATGCTGCAACGTACAGCCGCCGCAGGCGACGGCTGACGGACAGAGCGGGGTTGTCCGATGAGGTGAGGGCTCTATCGCTTCCAGCAAACGGGCGAAGCCATATTGTTTTTTTAGTTTCATAATGCGCACGCGAACCGTTTCTCCTGCTAAAGCACCTTTTACAAAGAGGGCATAACCATCTGCATGACCAATGCCCTCTCCATCCTTACCCATATCTTCAATTTTTAAGATTAATGTGTCATTCTTTTTATAATTCACGGTTAGTCCTCTTGCGATGTCTTTCTGAGATTGCTCTCAAACATACGATTATAGCCAAGCCATTCCGTTCCGCTGCCTGCGCTCTGGAAAATTTCTTTGAGCGTCTGCAGCTTGGCGTCCGTAGTATCTGCCATATGTAACGCTAACGCTTCCACAATCGCCGGAACTTTCGGCGAACCAAATTCCAACTTACCGTGATGGGCTAAAATGCAATGTACGAGCTCGTTTTTCAGTTTGGCAGGAAAGCCGGAAATCTTCGCTGCCGCATTTTCCATTTCGCGGGCGCCAATATAAATATGTCCCAGCATCTGTCCGTCATCGGTGTAACTATTTTGCGGAAAATCAGAAATTTCCTGAATCTTTCCCATATCATGGAACAGGGCCGCCGTAATCAGCAAATCGCGATGAAGAATCGGATAATTTTCCGCATAAAACTGACACATATTCGTTACGCTCAGCGTGTGCTCGAGAAGACCTCCCATATAGCCGTGATGGACGCTTTTCGCCGCGGAATGTCTTTTGAAATCTTTGATAAACTGTTCGTCCTGCACAAAATACATCTCCAAAATCTGGCGCAGATAAGTATTTTTAACGCTGGCAACATATTTGAGTATTTCACCAAACATCTTGTCGGTATTTTTTTCCGTGCACGGTACATAATCTGCGGGATTATATTCTCCCTCGTCGCTGATACGGACGCGGGATATATTCATCTGCAAATTCCCCTGAAAACTGACTACCATCCCCTCACAGTGGATATAATTCATGGCGTCAAAACTGGCGATTCCGTTATTCAGTTCCCATATTTTACCGTCCGCAGTACCTGTTTTATCCTGTAATATCAAAGAATAGTAAGTCTTGCCGGCCTTTGTTTTCAACACCTGCTTCTGCTTACAAAGATAAGTACCGACAAATTTTTCTCCCTCGCGGTAATCTTTTAAATAATTCATGCTGTCCTCCACTCGCGCACGTCTTCCTGTCATATTGTGTGGCGCGCATACTATATTCAAATATAACCTTATGATGTCGGGGCAAAGGGTATTTTGTCCCGAACGGATACTCCGGACTGCTCGTCCAAAGCAAACTTAATAACGCTTTGTCACGGTAGCAAACGGGCCGTAAATTTTTTTGCCGTTCACTTTCTGATAGGCGCGGACTTTAAAACCATATTTCATGCCCCGCACTAAAAACTTGCGCTTATACTTGCGGGATTTGCAAGTTTTGGTCTTACCATATTTCGTCTTAATCCCCTTGACAAACACTTTTGTATATACCTGATAGCCGCTTGCACGGGCCGTTTTCTTCCACGTAACAGTAAACTTACCGCGGCCCTTTTTCACTTTCAGTCCCTTTACCTTGGCGGGTACAAGGGAAACCGATTTCTCGTTCAGACACGAACCGACACGCACCTCTTCACCCTCTGCCATCTGCCACGGTATGACCTGATAGATATATGTCTTACCCGCCTCAACGGATGTATCTTCATACATCACTGTACCCTGCACCGAAGCAATATTCTGATATACTCCTTTATTAAGCTTTCTCATAATATAATAGCCATGTGCATCATTGACTGCATTCCACATAATGGTAACTTTTTTCAAAGATTTATCCTTTTTCACAGAAAGCACGGAAGCCGCCGCCATTTCCGGCAATGGCTGTGGAACGACAACTGCGCTGCCGCTCGCTGTTCCGGCATTCTCTTCTGCCTGACTTATCTGTCCTCCCATACTGCCAAAAAATGTTCCGGCCGCCAATACAACAGCCAATCCTCCTGCTATCGCTCTCCTCACCATAATCATCTCTCCTTTTTCCATTTCAGACCTGCTTTATCCTATTTTAACAGAAAGCCATGGCACTTGCAAATATTCCCAAAACTTTTTTAATTTTTTTACCATTTGCGTGAAAAAATGTTGTATACTATAAACCAAATTAAATTGTGAAGTGGAGACACCTCACAAAGGGGGTTTATGAAATGAATAAAAAAGTACTGCACACATTAGAATATTTTAAAATCATAGAGATGCTTGTGAACGAGGCAGACTCACCGCTGGCAAAAGAAACTGCCGGTAATCTTCTTCCCTCTTCCCGCCGCAATGAAATTATTGCATGGCAGACAGAGACAAGCCATGCTCTTATGCGCTTGCTGAAACAGGGAAAATTATCGTTTCACGGCCTGCGTGACATCCGTCCGAGTCTTCTCCCGTTGGAAAAGGGGGGAACGCTTGGTATGGGCGAATTACTAAATATCTGCCGCTGTCTGGAAATTGCAGGAGAAGCCATTGCCTACAATAAAAAATTTGAAGATTTACAGGACGCCCTGTCCGGACGTTTTGCCGGTCTCGTTGATTTGCCTGATTTACGGCGTGAGATTACCCGCTGCATTCTCAGTCCGGAAGAAATGGCAGACGACGCAAGCTCTGAACTCAAGCGAATCCGGCGGACTATCAAAGGCGCCAACGACCGCATACGCGAGCAGCTTACGGCTACAATTAACCGCTCGGGCAATATGCTGCGAGACAATCTTGTAACAATGCGAAATGGACGCTACTGCCTGCCGGTAAAACAGGAATACAAATCTACCTTTCAAGGCATGATTCACGACCAGAGTTCCACCGGCTCGACATTTTTCATAGAACCGATGGCAATCGTTAAACTGAATAACGAATTGGCGGAGCTGGCAATGAAAGAACAAGAAGAAATCGAAAAAATCCTTGCCTCGCTCAGCGCTTTGACTGCGCCTTATGCAGAAGATATACAGAGGGATGTCCTGCTCCTTGCCGAACTTGACTTTATCTTTGCCAAGGCAGGACTGTCGAAAAAAATGCAGGGAAGCGAGCCTCTGTTTGACAAGGATTATATTCACATAAAAAAAGGAAGACACCCGCTCATCCCAAAAGAACAGGTTGTTCCCATTGACGTAACGCTGGGTAAAACATATAACTTACTGATTATTACCGGTCCCAACACGGGCGGTAAGACGGTCTCTTTAAAAACCGTTGGTCTCTTTACCCTGATGGGACAGGCCGGACTCCACATTCCCGCCTTTGACCGCTCACACTTGCGCGTGTACGAAGAAGTGTATGCCGATATCGGGGATGAACAAAGTATCGAGCAGAGCCTGAGCACATTTTCCTCCCACATGGTAAACACGATTTCCATCTTAAAACGCGCCAATAAGAAAACACTTGTCCTCTTTGATGAATTGGGCGCCGGAACAGACCCGATTGAGGGCGCCGCTTTAGCCATTGCCATATTAGACCATCTTCACAACCGTACTGTGACGGTCATGGCAACGACGCATTACAGCGAGCTGAAAATATATGCCCTTTCCACCGATGGTGTGGAAAATGCCTCCTGTGAGTTTGACGTTGAGACGCTGCAGCCGACTTACCGCCTGCTGGTAGGCGTACCGGGAAAAAGTAACGCCTTTGCCATTTCCGGCAAACTGGGTCTTCCGCAGGAAATTATTGATGAGGCCGGCAAATTAGTAGACAGTGACAGCCAGAGTTTTGAAGACGTCGTCACCGGCTTGGAAGAGGCGCGGGTGGAAGCCGAGAAAGAACGGGAAAAGGCGAAGCGCATACGTCAGGAAGCCGAACACTTCCGAGAAAAGATGAAAGCTAAAAACGAGCGCATTGACGCTGCCAAAGACAAAATACTGCGCCGCGCCAACGAGGAGGCACATACCATTCTGCAAAAGGCGAAAGATACCGCCGATGAATCCATTAAGAAATATAATAAATGGATGCAGGATGGCGGCATGACAAAAGAAATGGAAAAAGAACGCGCCGCTCTGCGCGAAGAACTTGACAAGACCGGAAGCAGCCTCACCGTTCAGCCGACAAAAAGAAAATCCGGCAACGCTCCCGACACTTTGGCGATAGGCGATATTGTCATGGTTCATTCGATGGGCGTTAAGGGCACGGTCAGCACACTACCAAACAGCAAAGGCAAATGTTTCGTACAAATGGGTATCCTGCGCTCGGAAGTAGATATCAAAGACTTGGAGCTGTTGGAACAGGAAACGAAAGCAGCAAAAAAAGAGGCAAATATCACGCATTCGCGTAATATGAAAATGGCAAAGGCAATGAACATCTCGTCGGAGATTAATCTCATCGGAAAAACCGTAGACGAGGCCATTGCCCTTTTGGATAAATATATGGATGATGCCTACCTTGCCAAACTTCATCAAGTTACCATTATTCACGGCATGGGAACCGGAGCTTTACGCAATGCCGTACAAAATTATTGCAAACGCAGTAAATTAGTTGACACATACCGTATGGGAGAATACGGAGAAGGCGGATATGGCGTAACGGTTGTAAACTTTAAATAATTCACTTTCATTTCCCGCTTTCATTAGCTGTGGGCGAAGGCGTTGGCTCCTCCGGCGCGCCTTCGATACTCAGCTCCGTTATCAGTGCGGTTCCGTTTTTAAACTTACAAACCAGACTGTTGCTGCCGCTTCCCATCGTAATCGTCTTCATATTGGCTTTTATCTTACCCGTATCATAAGCGGCGACGCTGTCCACCCATTCGCTTCGGAAAATCATGGATGAATCGAGACTTTGAAATTCTTTTGCACTCGCTACCGTAATATCCAATCCTTTGATTGTCAGTGGAAATTCTATATACGTTGACAGCTTTTTCAAACTTGCGTCGGCGACGGCATATTGAATATTCTGTACCGCTTCCCGATACTTATCAACTTTATCATCTTCCGGCGTTTCTTCCTCCGGTGTCTCTTCCGGCTCCTCTTCTTCCTCATCCGTCTCGCCGGATTCCAGAGAGATATGAATAACGCTCATCAAACCGCTTAACAGAATCTCTTTATCTTCAACGGAAATTTCACCTACTAAAATTGTAAAGTTGATATCTTTCTTCGTAAACGTATAAACCTCTTCTCCGTCATCGTTCACGTAAATCTGAACCGAAATACCGTTTACGAAAATATTTTCTCCCTCGTCAAATTCATCCAACACTCCCGGAGGGCTTCCGTCGCGGCCGGCATATCCGACAACCCGCTTTCCTTTCAGCTCTTCTACTTCGGGATAGGTAAAACTGAACGACTCAAAATTTTTCACCAGCTTATACGCTACGTTTTGGGCAGGGTCCTGTATCGTCACACGGAACCCATACAACTCAAATACCTTACTCAGCACTTCGCGCCTCTGTTTATCGCTTGATTCCTGTTCACCGCCGCCCCAGCCGACAGCATTTCTACTTATCGTTTTCTCCGGCTCCTGTTTTTCTTCTTTCTTTTCCGGCTTCTCATGGCCCTTTTCTTTTGTTCCCGACGCCAGTTTTGCCGCCTTGTCCATACTACAGCTCTTACTCATCGTTACTGCAAAAGTACACGACTCCTGCTGCCATGTCATGGCGTCGCAATCTTTATCCCCATACATCGTAACTTCCTTGTCACCTATCTTTTCTGTCTTCAATTCATTATGCTCGGAAAACTGTTCGGTGACATCGGGAGCATTTTCTTCTTCCTTATATTCGAGAAGAATTTTATCCTTATACTTTTCACTCTTATAAGTTATTTTGACATGTTTCTGCTCTTTTTCTACTTCCACCTTTTTTACCTTATAACTCTTGGAAACATTGCTCAGCGTATATGTCTTACAATCGGTCTCTGTGGCGATGTCATCTATGGAGTCGAGTTCCACCCAGACTTCTTCCTCCGGATTTTCCACTACAACCGGCTCCTTTATATCATTCGGATTTGACGTGCCAAAAAACTGCCCTCTTGCTACCAATGTACCGACAAGCAAAACGACAACCGCCGCTGCCGCCACTATTCCCTTTCGACGAGTGGAGAAATACGGTCTGCCCTGCATGGAAACTACTTTATCTCCGGAAACTTCATTCCCTGATGTATCTTCATAGGCCTTTTTTACATTTGCAAGAATTCTGGCTCTATCACTGTCACTTAAACGAATTTCTTCCATTGCTTTCTTATAATTCTTTTGCATGACCATCATCTCCTTTCATCATTTTTTCTATTTTCTCCCGCCCTCGTTTCAAAAGCGACCGCACCGTCGCTTCCTTTTTTTGAAGAATACTTGCAATCTCTGCCGTCGAATACTCTTCAAAATAGAATAGATGGATAACACTCCGATATTTCTCCGGCAACGCCATCACCGCCTGAAAAACCTCACTCTCTCCTTTTGGCTCCTCCTCTGCGGCTACTGCCTCATAGCCTTCCGGAATAGCTACCTCGCGCTGCCTGCTGGCAGACTTTAATTTATCTTTGCACAAATTTGCAGAAACACGTAAAAGCCATGCCTTTACATGGTTCTCATCCTCAAATACTTTTCCCGACTGCATATAACGTATGAGCACATCCTGAACAACATCTTCTGCATCCTCACGGGTTTTCATATAAGAGAATGCCAAACGGAAAATATCATCACCGAATCGGGCTAAAGCCCATTCCACCGCGTCCGATGGATTTGACGCCACATCTAACATGAATCAATCTCCTTTCTCATTAATAACACGAATAACTTCTAATTTATGTTGCAATTTTAACAAAATAAAAAAGAACTTTTCTGATTGCATCAAAAAAGCCCTCTTACATCGTCCCATCCTTCCAATGCGAATGGTGTAAATGTCCCTCTGTGTTCAAATTCTGAAAATCATGCTGACGTAATACTTCATATAGCACAATAGCCACCGAATTACCCAGATTTAACGACCTGCTCTCACCAAACATGGGAATACGCACGGTATTTTCCTCATTGTCCACTAACAGCTCTTCCGGTATTCCGGCGCTTTCTTTGCCAAACATAAGGTAACAGTCATCCTCGTATGAAACATCGCTGTAAATATGTTTCGCTTTTGTCGTCGCCATATAAATCTTAGCACCCTGATTTTTTTTCAAAAAATCGGAATAACTCTCATATATTGTATAATCTAACTTATCCCAATAATCCAGTCCCGCCCGTCTTACCTGCTTTTCATTAATTTGAAACCCCATAGGCTCAATCAGATGAAGCCTGACCCCCGCAGCTACACAAGTCCGCCCTATATTTCCGGTGTTTGCAGGTATCTCCGGTTCCAATAAAACAATATTTATCATTTTTTATCTTCCTGCTTCAACGCAAGATATAATTCTATTCCACCGCTTCCATCCATAAAATTCATGGCGACACAAAGGTTTTTGGTATAAAATGTTGAAAAACAAACTTCACCATGAGACAAGGTAGGTGGCGTAATATCAATTCCCACGTTATTTGATGAAAATACGGTAGCCGCATTTCCCATAATCATATTTCCTAATTCGCTCAACGCACTGGAAGCAAACTCATCAATTACTTTCACTTCTGTCATACACATTTTGGAAGCGATTGAGCAAGCACTCTCTTCCGTCATGGCAAGCAAAACCTGACCACGCATCTCACCAGTCACACCAATCATAATAACCCAATTATTCGAAGCAAACTTCGCTTCTTTTAAAATTGGTTTTTGGATTCCAACTTCAACAAAACACATGTCCTGTAATACTTTCTTGGCTGCCATGAGAAAAGGATTAATATGTTCTGCATTCAACGTAGCCATTATCTTCTCCCCTTTTGCACAGTCTTGTATGTATCATAACATATTTGTAAAAAAGTGTCTATAAAATTCTTTATTTTGTAACTTTCTTCTTTCAAATATTGCAAAATCCCCTAAAAACGAAGCGCCCGAAACAGCTCGTCCGTCTTCGGAGGTTCTAAATAACGCCGCTCTTCACCATTGACAACGATGCGGTCATTACCCTCTGTCGCATAACCGATTACGGCAGCATGTATCCCCGCCTGCTCCAGCTCCTGCACCAGTTGATAGCCATGATTCGTGCCAATCAGCAAACTGCCGCTCGAAATAAGCATATAGGGATTAATGTCAAACACTTCACATATTTCAATCGTCTCCTGACGGAGAGGGATTTTCTTTAAATCAACCGTAAGCCCCACACCGGAAGCCGCCGCCATTTCCCACAGGGCGCCAAAAATACCGCCCTCTGTCACATCATGCATAGCGCTGGCGCCAATTTCCATGGCAACCTTACTATCCAGCACAACACTGAGCTTCTCATCAAATCTTTTCGCCGTCTCTATAATTTCATCCGGGAGCTGTCTTTGCAAAATTTCCTCTTTTTCTTTGGCGAGTATGGAAGAACCCTCCAGACCAATCCATTTTGTAACGACGAGTTCCTGTCCGGCGCGCAATCCCCCGGTCGTCACTATTTTCCCTTGCGCCGCTTTTCCTACCCCCGTTACAGAAATCAGCGTCTGATTCACGGCGGCAGAAACTTCCGTGTGCCCGCCCAGTATCTCTACTTCATATTTTTCTGCCAGAGCCGTTAGTTCTTCCATAATCATTTTCAGTTCCTCTTCCGCACTCTCCGGCGGAAAAATAACCGTGACAAGCATTCCCACTAACTCCGCTCCAGAAGACGCAATGTCGTTAGCGGTTATATGAAAGGCCAATTTGCCGATATCTTTTGACGTGCCCGTAATCGGGTCAGTCGATAACACAATGGCATCTTCAGTTGGCCCTAACACGGCGCAATCTTCCCCTACTCCGGCATGAACAATCACCTCGGGACGCCTTACTTTTATTTTTTTTAATACGGAACGCTTTAGCACCGTTTCCGGTATCTTTCCTATCTGCATTATTTCTTCCCTTTCCAAAACTATTGCGCGGGTTGTGCGGCAGGCGCTGGCGTAGCCGCCGGCGCTGGTGTTGGCTGAGGAGTTGACTTTCCTTTCGGCGCCGGCTTTGGCGTCGTCTTAGGTGCGGCGCTCGTCTTTGGCGTCGGTTTCGCCGTAGGCTTCGGCGTCACTTTCTGTGTGCCTTTCGTCACATATCGGGGAACCGCCTGATATGTGCTTGAATTAACTTTCGTCTTCTTTGTTTTGCCATCCGTTTTCACAATCTTCCAGAGGACGGCTTTATATCCCGTATGCGCTTCCTGCGTTACTTTCGTATAATTGGCCGGCTTCGTCTTGTCATAAATAATCTTATCCGGCCCCGGCTGCATGGTCTCAATCGTCTCTGATTCAAAAGAAATCTTGCGGCTGCTTTTCCTCGTCTCTTCTCCGTAGACATGAAAGAAAATCATACCCGAACGTGTACCGCTCTCAATATAAACCGGAACTTCCGTATTATTCTTAAACTTGAAATCTTTGTAATCGCCAGCAATGGCCGCGTCCATAGACGGCTTTACATAAGTAACTACCATGGAGTGCGGACTTCTCTCGACAATCTCCAGTTCGGCTCTGAGAACTGCATTATAAAGAGTAGTCGATACCTGACAGACGCCGCCTCCAATCGAATCTTCCACTTTGCCGTTGTTATACGACGGCGCCGCATAATAACCATTATCTTCCGTCAATGGTGAAATCGTATCATGTACGGAAAAAGTCTTTCCCGGTTGAATCACGGAACCATTAATCAGGCGCGCGGCATTGGCAAGATTTCTCGAACGGCTGACATTGGCGGCATTAAATGTCGTTTGGAATGTTCCTATCTTATCCTTACACCGCGAAGCCAATTCTTCTGTGACAGCGGGTTTTTGTGTAATGATTTCCGCTGACGCCTCAATGATTTCTTCTTCCTCCTGCTCTTTCATCGCCTGCTTAATATTACTTAATGTACGTTTGGCGTCAATAGCCACCCCATCACGGTCTTTCGTATACGTCAGGACGCCGTTTTCCATTTTTATCTTTGCATCTTTGGCCTTGACGCATTCCTTACCGCACTCTTTTTTAATGAATTTGGAAATCTTCTTATCGGAGTACTGAAAAGCTAAATCATACACAATATGATTTGTTTTTGCATCTCGTATTGTGGCATAATTCGCAAAAGGATTACTGTCTTTCCCGACGCGGAGCGCCTGCAGAATATAATCGTTCTCCTCACAGGCATATCCCAAATCAGCCAGAGATGCCATTACCCTCTTGCCGTTTACATCTACCACAAGCGTGCGGTTCACTTTTTCAGACACATACTGCTCTACCGCCGCTTCCGCCTGCTGCTGCGTCATGCCGCTCAACTCTATCGTCTCTATAAATACTCCGTCACATATAATATCATCGGCAGGTTTTACTGCCTGATATGCAATATATACATAGCCGCAAATAACAAGTGATAAAATAAAAATCACCAGTAACGCCGGCCATTTACTTCTCTTCTTCAAATTATGACCCTCACCTTTTTGCCAATCGCCTAATCCATTTTCTTACTTGCGATTTTACTAAAATTGTATTACACTGAAATTATATTCCTGCCAATAGTCCGATAAACATTGCCAAAATGACAACGGCACAAATAATGCCTGCAATCAAACGTTGCTTTTTACGATTAAACATCTCGTAAAATCCCCCTTTCTGAAAGGATATTGTATATGAAATTTGGTATTACATTTTTTATTTGCTTCTTAATCTTTATCGCCTGGAGATTTTATGAACAGCGCAAAAGCGAGCGCATGGAAAAGAAAATCTCCGACGATTTCTGGAAAAAAGAAGAAGAAGCCAATCAGACAAGAAAAAAGGATATCACAAACTTACCTCTTCTACAAGTAAAAAAAGCAGATTTACCAAAAATATCATCTACGGATGAAACTGTTCTTAATTATATGGAACATCTTCATCAAATAGTAAAGAATCCGATGATTGATTTATCTGAATATTCTAATACCGATTTAAAATTAGCATATGGCGTGGCAAATTTCAAGACATTATGTGAATATGACGATAATTTTAATCATTTTTTACTCACTCTGTCCAATTTGGCAAATTCGCTTATGTGCGTCGGCCTATATGAAGAGTCCGCGAAATTCTTTGAATTTGCTCTTCATTATGGCTCAAAAAGGCTGAACGACTATACCGGTTTAGCCGAGGTCTATCTCAAACTGAATAAGCCGGAACATATCACTGCCCTCATCCGGCAGTTAGAAGACGGCTGTCACCCCCGCAAAGCAACGATTGTAAGTGCTTTAAAAGAAATCAAAAACAGCCGCTCTCAAAGGAAGTAATGTTCGGGAACCTCCAGCACATCAGCCGAGTGATTTAAGGGGTTCCTTTTTTGATAATCAAACAGCAGATATCGGGGCGGCCCAACTTCCAGTATCCCCTCTTCCACAAGCAGTTTCATATGGATGGTAAAGCGGTTCATGTAAATCATATGGAACAACTGCTTTGTTGCAAATCCCTCATAGCCGCGGAGAACGGACGGATTTTCACACTGTGAATCAAAAAAAGCGCGAATCTCTTTCTTTCTGTCATCGTCCCGCAGCCGCACAAAAGCAGGCGGATTTTTCACATAATCCCGCCGAAACAAGTCATATGTCATAACTTCCCGAGCAGCTTCTAATCGTTCCTCATCCAAGCCCACACATTCCTCTGTAAACGACCACAAAATCTCATAGCGTTGTCCACGGCTGTGTTTCCTCTCGAATAATCCCTTTTCTTTATAATATTCCCCCAATTTCCGATACATATCAAACGGTGTGTCGAAAAAGCGGACTAAATATGCCATTGTGGCAGTAAATTGAAAACTGTTATAATAGCACTCTACCATTTCCTCAATCTGTTTTAACCCGCATATATCATCAAACGAGAGCCAGCGGGTAGAAAGCACCTCATAGGGCGGCCGGCTGCCATATTTCATATGATAACTGCCCGCCGCTTCACTCATATACGAGCCATCGAGTATTTTTAAAAATCCGAGCTGGAGCTGGTCCGGCTGCATCGCATAGACGTCATTAAACGATTGGGCAAAACTGTCAACATCCTCATAGGGAAGTCCGGCAATCAAATCCAGATGTTGATGTATATTGCCATTCTTATGAATGTGCTGCACATTACTGCGTAAACGCTGCAAGTCCATCGTCCTGTGAATCGCTTGAATCGTTTTTTCATTCGTCGATTGCACTCCTATCTCGAACTGGACTAAACCGGCGCGAAAACCGGCAAGAAGAGCGATGTCCTCATCCCGCAGTAAATCGCCGGAAATCTCAAAATGAAAATTGGTTACGCCATTGTCATGGTCGCCGATATATTTCCATATATGATAGGCATACTCGCGATTGCAGTTAAACGTACGGTCTACAAATTTTACCTGTGGCACACGATGGCGCAGGAAAAAGTCAATCTCCCTCTCCGTCTTCCCCCTGCTTTTCATCCGCACGGATTTATCTACGGAAGAGAGACAATAACTACAAGAGAACGGACATCCGCGCATACTCTCATAATAAAAAATACGATGCGCAAACGCTGGAACATCTTCGTCCTGATAGGGAAAAACAAGATTATCTAACGGCATTAATTCGCGCGGCGGTGTGCGGACTAAAGAACTGAAGTTCTCTGAGCTGACGCTCTCTGTCTTTTCTCTGTGATAGACAATGCCGGCAATCCCTTCCAGCGACATCTGCCACGGACTGCCGGCACGGGATAATTCCTCTGCAAATTCATAGAGCGTATTCTCTCCCTCTCCTGCCATAACCAGATTTATCCACGAATGGTTTGTCAGGATTTCTTCCGGCCGGAAAGAAACTTCCGGCCCGCCTGCCATAATAAAAACATCCGGCATGATTTTTTTCAAATCGCGGGAGATTGAAAGAACATACTCAATATTCCACAAATAACAGGAAAAACCAATCACATCCGGCTTTTTCTCATAAATGCTCTGTAAAATTTCCTCACAGGACTGATTAATCGTATATTCCTCGCATTCTACGATGTCGGAATATTCTTTGGCATTGGCTTTCAGAGAACGGATAGCCAGATTGGTATGGATAAACTTGGCGTTAATACCAACAAGCAAAATCACTGACATAGCCGTCTCCTTTCAGAATAAATACGACAACAAAAAAGCGGGTGATGGGAATCGAACCCACGTATCCAGCTTGGAAGGCTGGTGTTCTACCATTGAACTACACCCGCATAAAACCCCTGTGGAATTTTTAACAATAAATATTATATCAGGGGATGGGCAGGTTGTCAATGAAAAATTTCAGGCAATTCCCCTCTCGTCAGTCCGTATCAACGTCAAATTCCAAGATTTTCCCAGTCTGGGCATGTATCTTTATCTCGTATTCCAGCCAGTCTTTTTTCATCTCAATTTCATATACCGGCAAACCATCATCACGGTCAAACTCCGCCTTTACCACACGCGCACCCGGTACTTTTTTTGCCGCAATCGCCTTTGCTTTCTTTAAGCCGATATAAGCGGTCTTCTTTGCCTGTTTTACACTTTCTTCCCAGCCATATTCCAGCAGTTTGCCATTTCCGGCATGATAAACCAATTTATACTTCTTTTTCCCTTTATTCATAATTACTTTATATTCATAATCAGCTTCATCCAAAACTACACTTAAAATTTTCGCTTTCTTAACTTTGGAAGCTGCCTTTTTGCGAATCTTGGACTCAGACACTTTCTTCGCCTGCGAATATCCGGCATTTTTTAATTCCCACTGGTATTCCAGCAGCTTGCCGTCGGAGGCCCGATATTTGAGATTATATTCCCGGCTCCCCTTAAAAAGCTCGATTTCATAAACAAGAGTTCCCTTGTCATATTCGGTTCCGGCTTCTGTTATAACAGCTTTTTTCACTTTCTTTTTCGCCATCTTTTTCGCGGCAGATAAACTACTGATTTTTTTTGCCTCTGATTTTACCGGCGCACACAGAAGCACACTACTACATACAACAGCTAACGCAATAAAAAATATTCCCTTTTTCATGTTTGTACCCTCCTTATAATCGTGATAGCAAAGCAGTTCGCTTTATTCTCCCGTAACATAATGATACACATCCCACAGGCTTTCTCCAATAAATTTGCATTGGTATTTTCTAAATTCCTCTTCCGTTATCATCCCCGTCAATACGCCGGCAAAATCTACTCCGGCATTTTCGGCAGTTATAGCATCAACGAAACTATCTCCTACATAGAGCGCTTCTTCTTTTGTTAAATGAAACGAAGCAATTATCTGCAACAATCCCTCCGGATTTGGTTTCTCTATTTTAACATCCTCGGCACCCACAATACAATCAACAAGATGCTCCGCTTCAAATTTCTTCAAAATGTCCTCAATACGGTAACGTAATTTTGTCGTCACGATACCTACGCTGACTCCCATCTCTTTCAATTTATTTAAAACTTCCTGCGTGCAATCATACAACTGCGTGTTGGCAACCATTACATCGTCCGCCCGTTCCACAAACAGCTCACGAAACCGGTTTGCTTCTTCCCTGCTGCCATCCGGTATTAACGCCATAAAAGTCTCCGGCAGAGACAGGCCTATCGTTTTCTTTATCTCGGGAAAATCTTTTACCGGATAGCCAAGCTTCTCTAACGCATAATTGACGCTCAGTAAAATTCCATTCGTGGAATCCCCTAACGTATAATCAAAATCAAAAACTACCGCTTTCTTCATCTGAATCCCCCTCTTTCTGCGTGCGGCACTTCGGCACAAATATATCAGCCTGTAATAATCTTCGTTACCTGATAACTGTTCTTCCCCTCCTTGTATTCGAGAGAAATCATATCGCCAGCCTGATAGCGCACAATATCCATGACATTGGCAATCGAGGCGTCGAAAAGCCCCTCATTGCCCTCCAGCACAAGATAAAAATGAGAATTACCATCCACAACCGCCTCTGTCATGCGCTCTATCTTTCCGGCCGCCGATTTTATTTCCACCTTTTCTTCCTTATTTTCCACAATACCGTTTTCCTCGAGCTGCCGAACGTAATCTTCCTCGCAGGCCGCCACCGTGGAGCCGATTGCTACAACCGTATACTTTTCAACATTTACCATCGCATACTGTTTCACCAGACCGGCGCCGTCTTTCAGGCAGGTAAAATAAGTCGGTTTGCCCGCAATATTCATTAACAGTGGGAACGTTGCCGTATACTTTAGATTTTGCACCTTTCCCTCTGCCGAACTCATGGCGGATTTCTCGGTGGCTCCGGAAATCGAATAATACTTTGTCTTACCCGTCCGCTGATTCATCAACACAAACCCTACGTTGGACTGGTCTTTCCCTACGCTCGTCACGCCGGTATAGACCCATACGTCATCATCCAGCGCAATGTAGTTATAGCCGTCTGTCGTCTGCATACAATCTTTCTGACTGAGTATGGAATTCCAAAAACCATGCTTTAGTTTCCCATAATAGTTATAATAGGAAACAAGTAAATCTGCCGAATAAACACGGTCGACCCAGCGCGGCACATCCTCTACCCGATATAACTTATGTTCTCCGGTCACAGCATTAACAATTACTACTTTGCTTATTTTCTGCCCGCCAAATAAGCCGATTGTAAAATCTTTCACCGGACAGATATACACCGGATTCCCTTTTTCATCCAACTCAAAGTTTAAAGTATCAAAAATATAGGTCGGATAACGGAAACGCAAAAAACGATGAATGTTTCGATTAAAATGGTCGTTTTGCGTATATTTCATTCCCTCTTTCAGTTTTACACAAGATGCATTCTGCGTCGCCATATCAATGCAGATATATGCCGGAATCCCCTCCCGCATATTCATCAGCCACTTGAGCCAGTTGCCATATTGCAGCGGGGTTACACGCACTGGTTTGCCTTTATAATTTATCTGCGTATAATCCGGCGTCACCTCAAACTGTGACACATATTCTACCATCGTGCCCATTTTGCGGTTGCCGACAAGCGCAGCAGAATCTTTGTCAAGCAGAGGTATTTCATTATAGGATATCTGCTCAAAATCTTCGTTGAATTTACCATTATTAATCTCAATTAAGTTGTGATACTTGCCGGCATTGACAAAAGTCGACGACAAGATGGAACCGCCAATATAAATAATCGTCAGAACAATAGTCAGGAATAAAAATGTATGAAAGAAAATCTTTCGCCACCCTGTCATCTTCCCCTTATCAAGTGAGAAAGCTCTCCCTGACTGCCTGCTTACATCAATACGGAACGCCGGAACACCCGCCACCGCAAAACAGAGCGCAGACACTACGATAACAAACGCCCAGAAGCCCTCCGAGTGAATGTTCAAAGCCGGAAGCTTTATATAATAATATATTGAAGCAATTAGTATTGCCGCAACAACCAATACAAATTTTCTTTTACGTTCCATGAAAGGCCCTCCATCTTTCTTGTCATATAATCACTAATTTCACTCATTGTATCTTATTTTGAATATAAGGTCAACGCCGAGTGTGCAATACATCAGTCATTGAATAGTATATAACATTGTTTTTATATTATTATTTGTGTAATCTTAAAAATAGAAAACTTTCTGACAGGATAAAGGGGGAACAGATTGAAAAATAAGCTCGATAGCTTATTTTTCAATCCACTATTTGTGCCGAAGCGCCACAAATAGTATTGATGTACAGAGCAAAAACAGCTGCGCTGCTTTTTGCTCGTACTTCCTCCGCTGCGCTTCGGAATGGGGGATATTATGTCTGAATATGTATTGAGTTATACAAGGGAACCGATTGACAGTGTTTTATACGACGCCCGACTGGCATATAGCATGCATTTGGCGTTAAGCGATGACGGGCAGAATTTTCGGGGTCTGAATCACAATTCGGGGGTACTATTTGCTCTGGCTACGGAAAATGAAGACGGCTCGCTGAATCCGATGAGCCTGAAAAATCCGTTTTTGTTCTCTCTGAAAGATGGCTCGTTCGGCGTCGTTGCCGTGCGCATTCTCGCCGATGGCGACAATGATAACAGCAGCAAAGGAAGCGTTCTCTTATGGACGTCCGACGATTTGCTTATCTATAAAGAAGAGGGACTGCTTGCCCTCTGTGATTGTTTTATTGATTCTATTTCCTGCATCTACGATAAAACAATGGACGCTTACCGCCTCTGCTGGACAGACGAAAACGGCGGCAGCTATTATCTGGAGACAAAGACTCTTATGCCGCTTGACAAAAATGCTGTTGTAAGGGAAACTTCTGAACCCCCTTTGCAACATACCTTTAAAAATATATACACAGCGGATATGGAGGGAGCGGTTCTTCACAATAAAATCGAGATTACCGACGAGCAGGCGGCGCGCCTGAAGAAGAAACTTCTCACTCCGGAAAATACCGGTATTTCATTTCCAGAGACAATTACGGTAAAATCGGAACAGGAGTTAGCTAACTATCCGGCCGAGGCTTCCTACAGCGACGGCACTTCCCTTAAACGCATGGTCGACTGGGACTTATCGGGCGTAGATTTTGACAGAGATGGGGAGTATCAGATTCACGGATGCGTACGGCAGGAGCATTTTCCGTTTCCTGTCGCTTTCAACCGCGCCGACCCCTGTGTCACACGTTGGCATGGAAAATACTATTTTATTGCCACCAATGACGCCGACGACAACCACACTCTCTATATGCGGGAAGCGGACAGCATAACAGGGCTGGTTGACGCAGAAGAACACCTCATCCTCGATTCCTCTACCTATGAGGGAATCGGCGGCTTGCTCTGGGCTCCGGAATTCCATGAAATCAACGGAAAACTTTATATTTTCCATGCGGCGACGCCAAAGGAATTTTTTTGGGAAGAGAGTTGTATTATGGAACTTCGGGAGGGTGGCAATCCCATATGCAGGGAGGACTGGTCTGCCCCAAGACGAATTGTCAAACGTGATGGCAGCGACCTGTGCGAGGCAGGTAAGACTATCTCATTAGATATGACTTGCTTCTTTTGGGAAGAGAAATGGTATGTGATTTGGTCGCAGCGACAGTTTTTACCGAAAGACTTAGGGGCATGGCTCTACATCGCCGAACTGAATCCGGATGAGCCATGGAAACTGGCAAGCGAACCTATCATCTTATCGAAACCGGACTACGGCTGGGGGAATAATCACACCTTTGTGGAAGAAGGACCTTATGCTCTTGTTTCTAACGGAACTTTATATATTACCTTTTCAGCAGCGGCTGTAGACACTTCCTATGTCGTCAGCTATTTAACGATTGCGGCAGGAAAGGATTTACTGAAGCCTGAAAACTGGCGCAAAAATAACTATCCGATTCTTACTTCGCGGAGTGTAGAGGGCGAATATGGAACGGGACATAATGCCTATGTCACCGATGAAAACGGAATCGTATGGAATACCTATCATGCAAGACCCGGCACGGACGGCGTGCGCAGCAGCGGTATCCGCCGCGTACATTTTGATACGGATGGCGCACCTGTGCTTGACGTTACCGAAGAGCTGGACTTAAAGAAAGAATTTCGTAACGTGGAAACTAAACTGATTATTTCCCGGTAAGCCTACGGTTATTCTTCTTTATTTGAGCCACCTTGCCATCGATTCTTTTAATTTATTGAAGTCGATTGGCTTTGCCATATGTTCGTTCATTCCCGCTTTCTTTGACGCCTGAATATCGTCGGAGAAAGCGTTTGCCGTCATTGCCACAATCGGAATCTCTCTGGCATCCTCTCGGGGAAGAGCCCGAATTGCACAAGTTGCCTCATGCCCGTTTAGGACGGGCATTTGTATATCCATAAAAATCAAATTATAATATCCGGAAGTGGAATCTTTGAACATATCAACGGCTATCTGCCCATTTTCCGCCACTTCCACTTTCGCACCGGTCATCTCTATAATTTCCTTGGCAATCTCTCGGTTGATATCATTGTCTTCGACAAGTAAAACTCTTTTTTCCGAATAATCGGAAGCTACGATATCTTGCAATACATTATCCGACTTCTCATCATCTTTAAGGAAGTTCTTAAACACGTTTGTAAGTTGTGATTTAAACAGAGGTTTGGAGATAAACGCATTTACCCCTGCGTCTCTTGCCTCAGTTTCAATTTCCGACCAATCATAAGCGGACAGCATAACAATCGGGATTTCCTGACCAACTTCCCGACGTATCGCACGCGCTGTCTCTATACCGTCCATTTCCGGCATTCTCCAATCCAATATCACGGCAAAATAATCCTCTTTCTCTTTGTGTCTCTCACAAACACGCTGCAGCGCCTCTTTTCCGGAAAGTACCCACTCGCTCTCCATTCCCAGCTCATTGAGGACAATAGAAGTACTCTCGCATGATATTTCATCATCATCCGCCACGAGCACCGGCAGTCCTATCAGCTCTTCCAGAGAACCCATATCCTCTTCCGTATATTTGAGGAGAAGATTCACGGTAACGCACGAACCCTTGCCAATCTCGCTCTCCACTTTAATGTCTCCGCCCATCATCTGGATGATATTTTTCGTAATCGGCATTCCCAATCCGCTTCCCTGTACTTTGCTAATACGAACATCCTCTGCTCTCTCAAACGGCTCAAACAAACGCTCCAAAAATTCCGGCGTCATACCGATTCCGTTATCCTCTACTATCATTTCATAGCATCCGGTCTGCATCTGGCCCGAAGATTTTTCCGTAATATCAATCGTTATTCTGCCGTTATCCGGTGTATACTTAATGGCATTGGTTACAATGTTGACAAAAATCTGCTCCATGCGGAGTATATCCCCCACAACCACCTCATGTTTCATATCGTGAATATGTACATCTAATTCCTGATTCTTTTCTTCTGCCATCGGATAAATCATAGTAACTAAACTGTGTATCAATTCTGCCAGATTAAACTCGCCCTCATTGAGAGCCATTTTCCCGGATTCAATCTTACTCATATCCAGCATCTCATTGATTATTAATAACAAATGACGACTCGCAGACGTAATCTTGCTCAGGCAGCTTTTCAGACAGTCCGGTTCCTGCAAATGCGCTCCGGCAATCGCCGTCATACCGATAATGGCATTCATCGGCGTACGAATATCATGGCTCATGCGGGAGAGAAAATCCGTTTTGGCGTCGTTCGCACGGTTGGCCGCCTCATAGGCGTCCAAAAGCGCCTGATGCGTCTCCCTCTCTCTCTTTCTCGCTTCCGTTATATCTTTGGAATTATTGAGTGCAAAAATTTCTCCAGTATCCCTGTCCTGCGTCAACAATACGGTATGACGAAGAATCATCGGTACGTCGCTCGACATCCTCGTCTCAAACTCCAGCACAATCTCCGTCTCCCCGCGCTCAAACGCCTGTTTCATATATTCCATATTCATAACGCTAAGAAACGCCTCTTTGTCGGCAGGCGATACTTTTTCACTGCACCATTGCCAGAAAAATTCATTTGCGCTGCAAGGAGCTTTCATCCCGATTTGCGCCAGAACGGACTTACGGTTCTCATCCGTTATTTCATAAAAATCATCTTCAATCAGATTCTTGCTCACATTAATATTAAATACTAAAATGGCGTCGGAAATAATGGCATGACGATACTGTTCTTCCTCATTGAGCGTACGGCGCAGACTGGCATTCGTCTTTTGCAGCAAATCCGTCATCTCCGCCTCTTTTGCTTTCTCTTCGGAAATATTTTTTACATACCAGATAACGTTTGGATGGCGCTCGCTATAATTATCTGCCGGCACCACTTCGGAGCGCACCCATTTCCACTCTCCCTCCACTAATCGGTGGTAGCTAAACGTAACCGGCTCCTGCGTCTCCCGAAAAACTTCCCACAGATTTTCCGGAGACAAAACGCCGAGAAACTTCTCCCTGTCTTTTTCCTCTACATGATTTATGGCGCATAACTTTAAAGCCTCGCGATAATTTCCCTTTGCGCCGGCCACCTCTTTTTCTTCACTTTTCATTAATTTCAAATCCGTGATAAAGTTATTCTTTAGATTGATGGAACTTATCCGAAAATAAGAATCTTTTAACATGCTAAAAGCCTGATGGCTCATTTGGAGCGTGCGGTATACTTTATCAATAAATCGTATTGCACATATCCAAATCGGCCTGCCATCACTCGCTACCGAATCCGTATGTATCTCACGCATCCACATACCCTGACCATTCTTATTCAGAAAACGGTAATCGCAAAAACCCTCCTGTGCAGATGAAGACATATTTTTCTTAAAATTGTCTCTGTCCTCTGCCGCTATTGCATGTAAAAAATGTCCGTTTGTCTGCTCCATGAACTCATCAAACGTCATATCCAGACTGTTCAAGGCAAAACTGCTCACAAAATATATCGGAAAACCCTCTTCATAAAAACCACTGACAATACCTACCGCTAAGTTTCCACTTAATATCTCTATGATTTTTTCCTGATTATTTGCCGTCAATTCACCGTTCTCACCTGCAAAAAATATCTCTTCCCGATAATATCCCTGCACCGACATAAACACTCTCCCTCTCATATTCCAATCCAAAACTATGCTTTTTTAAGCATACCATATCATCCGGTTTTTATCAAGTTCGTTTCATCTCCTGAATGTCGGCAGTTTCCCTGCTAATTAAAGCAGCCACTTAATCCTCTATGTTTTGGAAGCGGCGGATATCCCGCGCATTGACATAAATAATTACCAGTCTTCATCTAAAGCATATCAGCGGGATTTACATGAACCATAATGTGCTTTACTTTCGGGAATTCCCGCTCAATCGTATCGTGGACTGTCTCCGCGATATCATGGGCCTCCCGCAGTGGAATATTTCCATCGGCGCGAATCTCCACATCCACATAAATCTTATTGCCAAACGTTCTTGTCTGCAGCAAATCTACCGCAATTACCCCCGCCTGCCGCAACACACACCCGCGCATCTGCTCCTCCGTCTCTTCATCGCAGGCCTTGTCGACCATCTTGTCTACCGCGTCCATAAATATCTCAAAAGCTGCCTTTTCTATAAATGCGCAAATAATCAGGCTCGCTACCGGGTCAAGAATCGGAAATCCCAGTCTCGCGCCGCCAATTCCAATCAAAGCGCCAACCGAAGATAGCGCATCTGAACGATGATGCCATGCGTCCGCCATCAGCGCTCCGGAGTCAATCCTTTTTGCTCCCGCCCTTGTATACCAGAACATTGCTTCTTTTACGACAATGGATAAAATCGCCGCCGCGAGAGCCAGCACCCCCGGAACGGTAAGATTGTCATAGTCTGCCTCCAGTATTTTCTGTAGAGCAGCCCAGCCAATGCCCAAACCGGTAACGGCAAGAATCGTTGCCAGAACAATCGCGGCCACACATTCCAGACGCTCGTGTCCATAGGGATGTTCTTTGTCTGATTCTTTTCCGGATATTTTCACGCCAATAATGACAACAATCGTGCTGAATACATCCGAGGCTGAATGAATGGCATCGCTCATCATAGCGCCTGAATGCGCCAACAAACCCGCCAGCAATTTTAAAACTGATAGCAGCGTATTTCCGATGATACTCAGAAAGGAAATGTGCATAACGGTTCTCTCATACTCTGTCTGTAACTGCTCTTTCATCTCTTTACCTCCGCTTCTTAATTAGAACCTGCCGTACCATCATCGGGTTAAGCCGGCAGCTCTACCCTGTCATACAAAGAGAGACAAACGGCTGTCATACCTCCGTCATTGCTACGGAAAAATTCGTAGTACCAATCAGAGAGCGGGAAAGAAACTCCGTCGTCTACTTCGCTCTCTTCATCAAACCGATGTACATACTGTATTATTTTCTCCGACGTATGCTTTTTTCTTCCCAGCGCATTATATAATTGCAATACACTTATAATCTCTTTCTCCCCCATTTGGGAAATCGGATAATTCGTAAAACGCTGCTTTAAGTCTCCTCTCTGCTCTTTCTCCCATGTATCATCGTCGTCGTCCCAATCGTCCTCGTCCCAGTAATCATCATCGTCGTCCCAATAATCATCCCAATCGGAAAGATACGCCGTATTTTCCAGATTAACATTCACATACACCTGCTCTTCTGAAAAAACAGAAACACTGATAAACCAGTCGTCGTTTATCTGAAGCAGAAAATCTGACTCCTCACTTTCTCCCATGCCCTCATTGTTTCTTTGAATAATTTTATAACCGTTTTTGTCAGCATATTTTTCGATTACCGTCTCACACTGTTTCACGATTTGCCGCATATCTTCCTGACTCAGTTGCCGTACTCCGCACCCGCACAATCCCGCGAGCAGAAGAAACACCATACTGACTGCTAAAATTCTTTTCATTACTCCCCATCCTTTCCTGAAAGCTATCATAATAGTAAAATATTAACTTTATTTTAGCACCATCATTTTACAGTGGCAAGACATTCCTTTACCTTATTTGGCAAATATACCTTGACAGGCGAGGTATATTATGATTTAATATACATAAATTGTAAAGAGTAAAGGAGTGTGATGCTTATATGTCCATTACATCTGATTTGATTCGCGGACACACGGACACGATTATTCTGGCGCAGTTATCCAATGCAGACAGCTATGGGTATCAGATTAATAAAACAATTCAGGAAAAAACAAAGCAGGAATATGAGTTGAAAGAGGCAACTCTCTATTCTGCCTTTCGCCGTCTGGAACAGGCGGGCTATATATGCTCGTATTGGGGAAATGAGACAACAGGCGCAAGACGGCGCTATTACACCATTACAAAAGAGGGACGGGAAGCTTATGAAAAAATGTGCGTCGAATGGGAACAATCAAAACGGCTGATTGACCAGCTAATTGTTCAGACACAAGAATAAATGATTTTCAGAAAGGAGATTCTATTTATGGAAGATAAATTACGTGCACATATGGACCACCTTTTTCGGGAGGTTCCGCTAACTAAAAAATCGGTGGAATTAAAAGAGGAGATTTTACAAAACCTGGTAGACAAATACCATGACCTGATTGCCGAGGGTAAAAGTGAGGAAGCCGCCTATAACATCGCAGTAGCAAGCGTGGGCGACATCAGCGAACTGCTCGATTCCCTCAAAGAAGAATCGGCAGCTCCGGACCCTGCGTGCTCAGACGAATATATCCATTGGAAAAAACGTTCGGCAATTCTCGTTCCTATCGCCGTCATGCTGTATATCCTCTCTGTTCTTCCTGTCATTGTCACCGAAGAGCTTCACGTGAATGATGCTATTGGCGCCTGCGGATTTTTCCTGTTCATAGGCATTGCCACCGCTATCATTATATTTAACAATATGTCAAAACCTGCGATGGATAAGCTGGACAGCACGATAGTAAATGAATTTAAAGAATGGAAAGCGAATCAGGAAGGACGCAAACGCGCCCGCAAGGCCATTAACAGCGCACTTTGGACAATTGTTGTCATCTTGTATTTCCTCATCAGCTTCAGCACCGGCGCATGGTATATTACATGGATTCTTTTCCTCATGGGCGCCGCCGCAGAAAATATAATAAAGGCAATTTTTGAATTACATGAATCGAGGTGAGTTTATGAACGAAAAGAAAAAAATAAAAGCATATTTGCGCTTGGGCATTTCCTCTTTTATCCTGCTCATTCTGGCTACCATTATGGCCGCCGGAATAGGAAATGGCAGCAATTCTTTTCCATTCTTTTTCTTTGGCTCATCCTATCCGTTCGCAGATAAATATACGGCAGGAAATACTTCCATTGTGGCAGATAAATTAGAAGAAATCGATATTGACTGGATTAGCGGAAATATTCGGATTGAACGATATGAGGGAGATACGATTGAAGTTCAGGAGGCAAATTCTGATTCCCTTGCCGAAGCAGACAGAGTACATTCCTATTTTGATAACGGGATTCTGAAAATACAATATCAAAAGAGCAGAAGATTTTCATTTAATCCAAGCGTGCAAAGCAAAACCCTGCATTTGCGCATACCTGAAAAACTTTCTTCGACATTTCTGAAAAAGGTTGAAATTGATAACGTGAGTGCAGATATTACCGTGGATGGCCTGCAAATAAAAGAATTTTCGGCAGACACTGTCAGCGGCAACGTCAACGTGAAAGGAGCCGTGGAAAATTTTGAGACTGAGTCCGTATCCGGCGACAGCACATTAACTTCCACGGTCACCCCAAGGGAAATTGACTCCGATACGGTGAGCGGAGACACAACGATAACCGTTCCCGCCGACTCGCAGTTTTCCATTGATTATGACAGTGTTTCCGGCGAGCTGAGCAATGCCTTTCCTACAAAATCAGATAACAATAGCGGTAAATGGACATTTGACACCGTAAGCGGCGATGTCACCATCAACAGTATGAAATGATGTCAGGGTCAAAAAGTCACATGCCGGATAAGTTCGTCAGAACTTATCCGGCATGTGACCTTGAGACCCGCCAAACATGAGAAAGTAGCGATTTACGCAGTAAATCGGCGGATTTCGAATGTTTGAAGAATTGCGGGAGTTGTGAAACAACGAAGCAATTCGCAGCATTTGTTGGGGGCAAAATACCTTTTGACCCCAACACCATATCATAGTACAAGTTATTTCGTTTCCTTTGAGGCTTTTTTCTTTATATGGTTTCCGACAATCTCAGATACGTCGGAAACCGTCATAAAGCCCGATTCGTCATCCTCCTGTAAAATTTTCTTGATAACCGGTATCTCAATCCTTGTGACGACACAATACAAAACTACCTTTTTTCCACTTATCAGTCCTTCGCCCTCCAAAATCGTTACCGTCCGTCCCAATCTCTCAAAAATGGCATCGGAAATCTGCTGACTCTCATTTGTAATAATCATCACGGCCTTTGCTTCATCTAACCCCACTTCTACCAAATCAATCACTTTAGATGTGATAAAATAAGTTAAAAGACTGTACATCGCGCGGTCAGAGCCGAACAACAATCCAACGACAAGATAGATTAATATGTTAAAGATTAATATAATCTGTCCGACGGAAAGAGACGTCTTTTTGCTAATCAGTATCGCCATCGTCTCCGTTCCATCCAGACACCCGCCGTACCGTATGACAAGGCCGACCCCGATACCAAGTACAATACCCCCGAAAACGGTAGCGAGCAATGGCTCGGAAGTCGCCATATTCCACGAATAGAAGATTTGCAGCGAGACGGAAAACACTACCATCCCCACCGCCGTCTTTGCCAGAAAAAGACTTCCCATCTGCCGGAATCCAATATAGAGGAACGGCACATTCAAAAGAAACGTGAGCACACTGAGCGGCAGGGGCACGAAGACATCAAGAACCATGCCGATTCCTACAATTCCCCCATCCATTATATTATTCGGCGCCAAAAACTGCTCAATAGAAAAGGCGGCAACAATTGCACCGACAACGACAAATATAAACGATATTATAATTTCTTTCTTTTTCTTCATATTTCCTCCCTTTGCAGCATAATCTCTCATGTTCCTACACGGCTGTCACCGCGCTCTGTTACAATGCGATAGCCGATTTCTTCCACTCTCTTTTTCAAACGCTCTATCTCCTGTGCCGATTCGGCGCCGCAGAAAACTTTATTATTATATAACGCATATTTTTTCCTTACCGCAGGCGGAGACAGATTCGGCATAACAACATTGGCTCCCGCTAATAATCCTTTTTCCCTGCCATCCGGCGCTATCGTAGCCAGCGCTGTTGTCGCGGGAAGCAGCACTTTCGGAAAAAGCAGCCGCAACACGCCAAGAAGAATGCATGTCATTTCCAAAGAACCATTTTCCATCTCTGCAAAAGGCGTATCCGCATGGGCGAGAAACGGGCCCACACCTATCATATGCGGCTCCAATTCCTGCAAGAAGCGGATATCCGCCAACAAATGCTCTGCCGTCTGGGCGGGCGAACCTATCATCATACCGGCGCCCACCTCATATCCCAATTCCCGCAATGTATAGAGACAGTTCTTTCGTTTTTCCAGAAGCATCTCCGGCGGGTGCAGCCGGCGGTAATGCTCGTCCACCGCCGTCTCATGCCGAAGCAGATAGCGGTCTGCCCCTGCTTCCCTCCAGCATTGGTACCTCTCTCTGTCCCACTCGCCAACCGACAGCGTAACCGCACAATCCGGAAACTCCTTTTTTATCGTGCGGATAATTTCTTCCATATGTTCTTCGATAAACGGCCGGTCTTCGCCCCCCTGCAGCACAAAGGTGCGAAACCCAAGCGAATAGCCCTCTCTTGCACAATACAAAATCTCTTCCGGCGTCAGCCGATATCTTTGTATCTTGCGGTTATCCTTTCGTATTCCACAATAATAGCAATTGTTTCTGCAGATATTGGAAAACTCAATCAATCCGCGGACATAAATATCTTTTCCATATATGTTCTCGCGCACCTCTCTTGCCGCTGCCAAAAGATACTCCTGCTCTTTCCGACAATGCGGATTTTCCTCATCAGTCAGTGACGTCAGAAGCTGTAAAAACTTCTCCCCCGACAGATTCTTGTTCTTCTTCAATTGCCGGATTAACTGCTGGTTTGCTGTCATCTTCTTCCGCTTTCACTTCCTCACTTATATCGGTATCCTCGCACGCTTTCAGACAAGCCATGCTCTGCCCGTGTAACTTCTTTGCCAAATCAAATTTCAAAATTTGTTTTCTCCGCACGTTATGTCCCACAGTCTCACGATACTGCCGGTTTACAAATTGCAAAATCTCAGGCAGCGCCTCAAGCACTCCCGGCACATCATAATATACGGCAACAACTACATAATTCATCGGCCCAGTCTGGTAGAGCTGTAAATCGGCAAAAAATTCACCGCATTTTTCTTTTAACTGCTCGTCTAAATGCCTGACCAACTGACAATATCTCTCCTGCCATCCCGGATTGACATAGGACATACTCACATCATATAAAAATTTGCATTCCTCGGACATAAAAATACCTCGGCAAATATCTTCATATCTATTATATGAAAACACCGAGGTATTGTCATTCTTTTTTTAATTTAATTGGGATGGAAGCGCAGCCGTAATTATAATACCTGCTCACTCTAGCAGAAGTTTTGGTGAAACAAAATTTTTCTAAAAATGAATAGTTAGGGTAGCTGTCATCATCTGTAATCTCAAAAACAATAATGTATGGACATTTACGTTCCTGAAGCAACTTTTTTAATTCTTTCAGCATCTTTTTTGTGTCTGCAATAATTTCATCCGGTGTCATCTGAATATGCCTTAATGAATTATATTCCCAAATCTTCCGAATATCATCAACACAAGATTTTCCCTCCTTTCCTTGACATAAACTTACCTATTATAGTAAAATATTTTGATACTAGGGTCTTCAGGTAAAAAAGCCGGATAAGTTCTGGCGAACTTATCCGGCTTTTTTACCCTGAGACCCGTCAAGCATGAGAAAGGAGCGATTTACGAAGTAAATCAGCGGATTTCGAATGTTTGATGAATTGCGAAAGTTGTGAAACAACGGAGCAATTCAAAGTATCAATTACAAACAAAAACACAGGCTTCACTATGCGCACAACCATGTGCGATTGGAGGTTTCGATGGCTGTCAGGATTAAAATAGCGATGATACGCCTCGTTCAGATTTGTTTATTTTTTGTGCCGTTAAAACAAAACCGCATTATGTTTTATGCCAACAACCGCAAAGGTTATGTATGCAATCCGGCTTTCCTGATGGAGGCTATACGCAAAAACTATGCCGGCGAATACGAACTTATCTGGATGACGCGTTTTCCGGAGACTTGTGAGCAACGGGACGGAGTTACCGTTGTCAGGCAGAGAAGTTTTGCCTGCTTCAAATATTTTATACGGACTAAGTATATAATTACCAATGACATGATTGACGAGGCATTTGTCAAAAAGGCGGGACAAATCTTTATCTCCACATGGCACGGCGGAGGCGCCTACAAAAAAGTAGGGATTAGCGCCCTTTCCGAGGACGCTGTTATCCGCAAAAATTTTCGAAAATGGTATGGCAGACTGGATTATTTTGTATCTTCCTGCCGGATATGTACCGATATGTATGCGGAGGCTTTTGGCCTGCCAAAACAATGTTTTCTGGAGACAGGAACGCCGCGAAACGATATTTTCTTTTGCGCACACGAAGAAATCAGCAAGCGGGTGAGGGATTTTTATGAAATGCCGGAGCAGACGAAAATTCTTCTATTTGCTCCCAGCTTTCAGATGTCGGCGCCGGAAAAGGAGAAGTACGACAAAGATAAATTGGTTGAAGTAGCGGTTAAACTGCAAGAGACAACAAAGACTCCGTGGGTTATTCTCTATCGTTCCCACTATTTGCGTGACGAGGAGACACCGGAAGCAAAATCCGTTCTTCTGGATGGCAATGCCTATTATGAAATGCAGGATTTGTTATATGCATCCGACGTGTTAGTTACTGATTTTTCCTCCTGCATTTGGGACTTTTCCCTGACCGGACGGCCTATTATTCTATTAGAAGAGCGGCTAGAAGAATATGAGAAAGAAGACCGCGGTTTTTTTGTTCCTTATGAGACATGGCCCTATTTAAAAATCAGGAGACTTGATGAATTGGCAACGATGGTTACTGCTGTTGTTGATAACGACTATTCTTCTGTCTATGAAAAGCACAGAGAAGAGATGGGGGCATTCGAAACAGGCAGCGCCTGTCAGCAAATTATCAATACTGTTTTAACGTACAGGAGTGGAAAGTAACATGAAAGAACAACGCAATAAAAATTTATGGATTTTTAATGCCGGAAGCAGTTATGCAGGCAATCCGAAATGGATGTTTGAATATATTGTACGCCATCACGGGGAGATTACACCCGTATGGATGTGTTATGAAGCAGCAACAAAAAATTATGTAAAGGGACTTGGTTATCAGGCGGAACTTTATGCCTCCCCTGCCGGACGCAGCGTTATGAAAGAGGCTGGCGTCTATGTTGTGGAGATGTGTAAAGAAATCTTTCAACCTGAACTTGATGGAATCACCGTCCTCAACCTATGGCACGGCGTTGGCTGCAAGAGCATAGAGCGCAAAGTAAACAGCGGCTTTCTTCGTGAGCGCATTGCTAAAAAATATATTCAGAATAATGATATGCTGCGCAATAACCAACTCTTTCTTGTGACATCCGAAGTCATGGAAAAGCACTTCAAAGAGCAGTGCGGCATTGATGATGACAAAGTCATCCGCGCCGGTTATCCGCGTTGCGTCGTCACGGATGACATTTGCAGTTACAACCATGATATCCGCGCCAAAAAAGGACTTGGCAATGACGCAAAACTGGCTATTTATGCCCCGACTTACCGTGATAACAACGGTGAGAATTTTATCAAATCAGCGCTGCCGGATATGAAAAAGCTGGCGGATACGCTGGAGCAGAATAATATTCTGCTTATCTTGAAAATGCACCCGCAGGTAGAAAAGGACAGCCAGTATCTGGCAATGAAAGATTTGTATGGCAATCACCCGAATTTCTACTTTTGGGAAAACCAAGATGACGTCTATGAAATTTTCAGTGATATTGATATCGCCATTGTCGACTACTCTTCCATTTTTTATGATTTATTGGCGCGCGGTGTAAAAACTTTTATCCGCTATTTTTACGATATTGACTGCAAGGAAAACTTCCGCGATTTTGTATTTGATTTGCGCGAGATGACATGCGGCACGGAGGCAAAAAACTTTGAAGAACTTTTAGCTGCGCTGGCCGATTGTCCACAGACAGAGCAATCAGAAATTGAGCGCATTAACGACATTTTTTGGTCTTATTCGGATGAGGACGACTGCGAACGCATTATAAATACTGCACTTTCTTTTGCCCCCCCTGAGAGACAGTTCCCGAAGCTTTACAGCTTTGATATTTTTGACACGCTTTTTTCCAGACAATGCATCTATCCAAGCAGTATCTTTGACAATATTAAGCGGAAGATGGAAAACTCGGCTCTCGGCTACAATGCCTATCTCATCCGTGAGTTTACACAAATCCGGCGTTGGTGCGAGGCAAATGTGCGCGAGTATTATAAAAAGTCAACGCTCATTCGCAAAGATGACCGCTTGGAGATTCAGTTATCGGAGATATACGGCCGCATGGCAACACTCTTTTCAATAACGGAAGAGCAAAAAGAACAACTGATTGCATGGGAATGCGAGGCGGAAATCCGTTCTGTCATTCCGCTGAAGCATACGATTCAATATTTGAAAGATCGTCTTGCCGAAGGAAACGACGTTGTGCTAATCAGCGATATGTATTTACCAAAAGAAATTATAAACCAAATGCTTGCTAAGGCAGACCCGCTTCTTGCCACTCTGCCGCTCTTTCTTTCCAGTGATTATGGATATCAAAAGACAACGCGCAAGCTCTTTTTGGAAGTGTATGATTCTCTGGACTACCATTATTCGCAGTGGATACACATGGGCGACAGTCCATTTGCTGACGATACGCAGCCGTCCTGCCTTGGCATTCATACACAGCCGATTGCCATTCCTGAAATGAATGAATACGAGACGGAAATAACGGAGTTCGCGGAAGAGTACGGCGTTCACAGTGTGGCAAAACTATTCCGCAATTTCCGTCTGGAGGGACATGACGACAGGGAAATTTTTGCTTACGAATATGCGAGTCTCTACTTTGTTCCCTATGTTCATTGGGCGGTAATGGATGCGATGGCACGGGGTTATAAGACGCTGTATTTTATTTCCCGTGACGGCTATTATCTGAAATTGGCAGCAGACGCCATTATCCAAAGCAAAGGTTTCGATATCCGCACAAAATATATATATGGTTCGCGCAAGGCATGGCGCGTTCCATCCTTTATCGACCACGTAGATGAGGAATTTTTTGAAATTTATGGCAACTTCAGCGGCGTCCGCAATTTTGAAAAATTACTGGCCGCCCTGCTTATTGACGAAAAAACATTTCTGAATTTCTTTCCGGAGCTCGGCTACCTGAAAAACAAAAAGCGCTATTCCGACCAGCTTATCGCAGACATCAGTTTGAAACTGAAACGTTCTGCTGCCTATCAAAAGCATCTTCTTGGCGTTGCCAAAGAACAGCGCGGCATTGTTATCGACTATTTGAGACAGGAAATTAATTTTGATGAACCTTTTGCCTTTGTTGAGTATTGGGGACGCGGATATACGCAGGATTGCCTGACAAGGCTCTTGCAGGAGACGGCAGGACGCCAAATTGATAACCCGATGTACTACGTCCGCAGTATCTATCCGACAATCGGGCAATCGATTCGCTACAACTATACATGCAATACGCATTCGCTCGTTTTTGCGGAATCAATTTTTGCTAATCTGCCTTACAAAACGATTGAGAAATACGAGAGACAGGATAATGAGATTCGCCCTGTTTTCCATTCCTGTGAAAATGACAAACAGATGAATCAGGCTCTGGAAACTTTTCTTGTCCGCTTTGCCAATGATTTCTGCTCGCTGCAACTGGAGGATGAGGCAACAACGGGGCACTACCTGTACGATTTCGGTATGGCCTATTTCCAACCGTCGACGAACGACCCGATTCTCTTAAACGTATTTGGCAGTTTAAAAGACGCGGTGGCGCTCGGAGAACGGGCAACCGAATATGCACCTCCCGTTACCTTTAAGACAATTATAAACTGGATGCACGGCCAGTCCTACCACACGAAATCCGTAGAGATGTCGATGAAAAAATCAAAACCGATTTATCGCTGGATTTATAAAAGTTATTGCTATTACTGCGATAATATTCGCGGAAAATGGTTCCGGAGGAGGTAAGCGTTACCGCAAATATTCCTCCCAGAACCCGCGCTCTGTCAACTCTTTGCCGTGCTCGCAAAAATCTGCGGCTGCACGGCGATAATTTTTGCGGAGCAGACGCCACATACGCAAACAGCGCGCCGCCGTGACAAACAGATTCTTCCTCTTTCTGCGCACAAAAAATCCCTGTTTGCTATCGGGGTCATAGAGAAGTACATTTTTATATCGGTACAGACAATCGGGATGCTTCCCCATCGGAATGGGAAGCGTCTCTTTCTTTGCCGGCAAAAGCCAGCCGTTGATGGACAACAGATGTCTCTTAGAAAAGCCGTGTTCTTCATAGAGCCGTTGCGGCTGCGGTTTTGTATAATATTTTTCTGCATGAAGTTCCGCAAGCTCTTGCGATACGTCCGTCATCCGGTATCCCATCTGCATAATTTCCTGATGCAGGAAAATCGGGTCTGTCTCTTTTAAAAATTGCACTCCCTTACAGAAGTCCTCCACGCCTTTCATCGTCAATAGTTGGTCTTCCTCCCGATAATGGAGCATTTGTCCCGCCAGATGACGGCACACACTCTTTACTATATGCATGACGGAAAATTCCGGATGATGAATGGCACAGGTAATCAGCGTATTGCGCATATCATAATATTCCATGGAAGAGGCCTTTCGGTTATCAAACGCATCATGCCAGACACCAATCCCGTTCATTGTCATAATCTTCTTATCAAACCGCAATCCATACTCAATATCATCCCCGTGAATAAATACCGGCAGCGGAAAACCACGGAAATGTTCTGCCAGAGGAATACAGCAAAACCACCAGCCGTTGTATTCCATTGGCAAATCCTCTTCATTTTTCAGTATCATTTCCTCGCTTCGCAAATCATATCCGCGCTTCGTAAAGCCAATCCGTCCCCCCTGCCACATTTCACCATTGGCGTGTTGAATATAGGGAACATCCATGCGCAGCAATGCACCGCCAAGCATCGCGTCCGCATAGGAGGGCTTTGCATACGCCAGAATCGCATACGTTCGCAGAATTGATTCCGGCTCTAAAACAATATCATCATCCATAAGCAGAACATGGGTAAAATGATATTTGTCCTTTGCGTTATACGCCTCCAGCATACAGCGTCCAAAACCGCCCGCGCCGCCTGCATTTTTATTAGCCATCACATGAATATACTCATCGGACAATTCGGATAGCGGAAGCGTGTTTCCGTTATCCGATACATAAACATACAGCCGCTGATACAGCGGCGAAGATTCATTTTCAATCAATCCCCTGCGCAAGGTATCGAGCGTTTTAATGATAAACTTCTCTCGCCGGAATGTACAGATACCTACAGCAATTGTCACCGGCCGGCAGACTTCCTCCTGACACTCAAAATACGCACGTTCTATCTTCATTTCGCCCTTTGCTTTCACGGTCAGGTAGAGGATTCCCGACTGCTCCCTGCAATCAAAAGGTATCCGGCATACACCCTCACGCGCCGCTTCCGTGTGCAGACATTCTTTTTTGAGCTCTGCCCCCTCCTGTACGGCACGCCAGAGCGATACCTCACCGTCTCCCTGACATTGTACTACTGCGTGCACTTCTCCGATATTCGTATACTGATTCCACTTATCTGCGGAAAATCCATTGAAATACGTGAAAAAAGAAAGCTCCGTCTGCTGTGCCAGTACAAGCTCCGCTTCTCCGCCGCTAAGCGAACCCTGTATTTTACGATAATATAATTCTGTTTCGTCGCAGATAGCTTTCTTTGGAAATACTATGTTTTGTATTATCATGCTCTTACCTCTATTTCTTCTGCGTCGCCATATAGGCGTCGCACACCTCATTTACTTCCCCCGTCATTTGTATCTCACCCTTATTAATCCACACCGCATGGTCACACAATTTGCGCACCTGCTCAATCGAATGCGAGACAAATAAAAGCGTTGTTCCGCCGCTCATCATCTCATCCATACGTTTCAGACATTTCTGCTGGAACGCATAGTCCCCCACGGCTAAAATCTCATCGACGATGAGGATATCCGGCTGCACAATCGTCGCAATCGCAAAACCGAGACGCGCGCGCATACCGGAAGAAAAATTCTTCACTGGAGCGTCGAGAAATTTGTGTAACTCCGAAAACTCAACAATTTCGTCAAAATGTTCCTGCATGTATTTTTTCGAATGGCCGAGAACGGTGCCGTTTAAAAAAATATTTTCTCTTGCCGTTAAGTTCATATCGAAACCGGCTCCCAGCTCAAGGAGAGGAGAAATCGTGCCATTGACGACAACTTCGCCTTTGTATGGTTTCAAAATACCGCTAATCGCTTTTAACAGCGTAGATTTGCCGGAACCGTTACTCCCGACAAGCGCCCACGCCTCTCCTTTGCGGATGGTAAACGAGGCGTCTTTGACGGCCAGAAACTCCTGAAAGAGAAGCTCGCGCTTCAACAGTTTGACAAAATATTCTTTTAAGTTATCTATTTTCTCGGAAGCCATATTAAAACGGATAGTAACATTTTTTACATCTATGGCGATAGCGCTCATGCCGCTTCCCTCCTTTTAAATATATAAAATAAATTTGTCCTGTGTTTTTAAGAACGTCCACAAGCCGATGAATAACATGACAAAGGCGGAAACCACCCCGATGGCAACGAGCGGTATCATCCCAATCCCCCCCGGCACAAACCCCGGAAGCGTCAGACAGCGGAACTGCGATACATACGAATACATCGGATTGTAATGTGAAACTAAATACTGCAGCGTCTCCGGCAATGCCTCCAGCGGATAAAACATCGGCGTCAGATACAGCCACGCCGTGGTGACGGCGTTATAAATATACTGAATATCCCTAAAAAATACATTTGTCGCCGCCAGAAACAGGCTTAATCCTAATGTAAAAATGAAATTCTGTATCAAAACTGCCGGAAATAATAAGAGACGCCATGAAAATTCACCATGCGTAAAAACCATGACCACAAGAAGCGCTCCCATGGAGAAAATACAGTCAATCACCCCGCTAAATACTTTGGAAACCGTAAAGACATACTTCGGAACATACGTCTTTTTCAAAAGTGAAGCGCTGCCGTTAATCGACTGTATCGAGCCCTTTGTCGTCAGGTTCATAAAATTGAACATCACCTGCCCACTCATCAGATAGACCGGAAAGTTGGAAATATTTCCGCGGTGGAACATACGGGAGAATACAATCGCCATAATAATCATTATAAAGAGGGGATTTAATACGCTCCACAAATAACCAAGCACACTTCTTCGGTATTTCAGCTTCAAATCCCGGCTCACGAGCTCGCCCATCAAATCCTTAAAACGGATAAAACCTTTGATACGTGCAATTAATAGTTTCATACAATCCTCCAGTCTTATTCACAGCGATATGCCTTGCGGCATGCCCTTGACGCCAATGGATATATGTGATATCTGCTCTTGCGCAACCATTTTACCGCCGCATTTTCCACAGCCTGATAGACTTCCGGAAAATCCTTTTTCAGTTTTTTATCGAGAACTTTTATTTTCTGCTTCCACTGTCCGGCAGGCTCAAAACTTAAATAAATCTTGATTTGGCTCACAAGAATGCGGGCCGCGCCCCGCTCTACATAACGCCTTTTTCCCGGAGATAACGATGCGCATTCCTCCCCGTAAAAATCAAGCAGATGTTCCAACACTTTTTCATGGTGGGAACAATTTTTCTGCATATTTTTAATCTCCATGCTCTGGGTGGCAATCCCCAGCCGATACTCGTATACCGGCTTTTTCAAAAATGCAGCCGTCTCCACCAAAGGGATAGGATATAACATATATTCCGCATCCACATAAAAACAGTGTTCGTCCAGACGCCGCCCCATCTTTTTCAGCACTTCTGTCCGAAATGTTGCCGCATGCATATTGATATAAATCTGATTACAAATCTCGTCAAAAGCATAGGAATATCCGTATCTTTTTCCTTCAAATCTATGCCGGATAGTATCTATCCATTCACCGCTCTCATCATCAAAGCGGTAATAATCCGTGACAATCAAATCCTCCGTGGCTTCTTCCAGATAGTCGAGCAATGCTGCGAAGCCCTCGGCCTCCAGCCGGTCGTCCCCGTCCACAGTCTTAAAATATTTTCCCTGCGCTTCTTCAATTCCCCTGTTCACTGTGGAGCCGTGACCGCCGTTCTCTTTCTCAATCAGACGAAATATTTGCGGATACTTTTTTTCGTACTCCCTTGCAATTTCACTGATTGCCTCGCCGGAACCGTCGTTAATAATGAGAACTTCCAACTGTTCTCTCACACTCGGAATCAAAAAGGAATCTAATGTCTCCGGCAAATAGCGCTCCACTTTATATGCCGCTACGGATATCGTCAATAATTTTTGCATATCAACTCTCTCTTTCCAGCTCTGCGTAAATTTTTCTCATCTTATTGTCTACCTTTTCCATGGAAAATTTCTTCACGCGTTTACGATTCCACTGCCCCATATGCGCAGCCTCCTCCGGATGCTTTAACAAATACTGCAACGCACCCGCATATCCCTCTTCAATATCTTCCTCCAGTAAAAAACCGCCCTTTTTATTTTCAATGAGGTCACGGTTTCCCCGTATATTTAATCCGACTACCGGCAGTCCTGCCTGCATTGCCTCCATAACGGCAACCGGCAGCCCTTCCTGCAGAGAGGGAAAGGCAAAAACATCTGCCTGACGCAAAACATCCGCCACCGTATCACAGTATCCGGTAAAAATAACCTTTTTCTGCAAATGCATCTCCTGCACCATTTGATGGAGTTCGCACTCCAACGGACCGGTTCCGCAAATAACATATACCAAAGGCTGACGCCGAAAACGGTCCATCGTCTTAATCATTCTCTGATGGTTTTTCCGTTCCGTCATCTCACCGACACTGACAACTATTTTCGAATCTTGTGGTATGTTGTATTCTTTGCGTAAATCAAAACTTTCGACAGCAGTCGGCAGCGGCTTCATACCAATCCCCGGAATATATTCTGTCTTTCCCCGCACATGAAATTTGCTGCCGCGCTGAAAATCTTCTTCATTCATCAACAACAGGCAGTCCGTATAGCGGGCATAGTACCTTTCTACAAAATAATAGAACCAATGGGCAGGCGGCGCTCCCTTATAAAAATGGAAGCCGTGCGCCGTATAGAGAACCGGAATCCTGCGTTTCGTAAGCTTGCGGACTTTTTCCGCCGCCCTCCTTGCAATGACACCCGTCATCGGCATATGGCAGTGTATCAAATCAAACTCCTGCTGAATCATAAGCTGTTTCAGCATCCGATAGCAACGAAAGACATCTCTCGAAAACGGAGAACGTCCAAACGGTATCGAATGGCATTTTATGCCCGTGTCCTCCAAGCGACTGTTATCTTTGCCGTAGACGACCACATCGAAATTTGCCGCATAGTGGATTTCATACCCCATCTCCTGCAATATGCGGACATTATTCATCTCAAACTGTGGAACAAAGCCACTCACTCTTGTCACAATTAACGCTTTCTTACTCATCCTTAGTCTTTCCCTCCGACACTTGCTTATTAACGATGCGCTCCACATCTTCATTTCCCGTACCGATGTCGCGCAGACCTGTTGTCTGATTTTCCTCAATTCCCTCTGTGGCATCTTTTTTCAACATCGTTTTCACCGTCATCAAGATTAGTTTTACATCCATCCACAGAGAATAATTTTCTATATAAAATAAATCTAACTTTAGTTTGTCATAAGGAACCGTATTATATTTACCATAAATCTGAGCAAAGCCTGTCACACCTGCTTTCACCCGCGTGCGAAATTCAAATTCCGGCATTTCTTCCTCGTATTGGGCAATAATCTCCGGACGCTCCGGTCTCGGCCCAACGAGGGACATCTCCCCTTTCAACACGTTTATAAGCTGGGGTAATTCATCCAGTCTCGTTGCCCGTATTACCTTTCCAACCGGTGTAATACGGTCATCGTTCTCTTTTGCCAGCACCGCTTCTCCATCGCTCTCCGCATCCACTACCATACTGCGGAATTTCAAAATCGAAAATTCCCTGTTATCTTTTGTACACCGTATCTGTCGGTATAGCACGGGCCCGCCGTCGCCGATTTTTATCGCCAGCGCCGTCAAAAGCATGAATGGCGCTGCTATGACAAATAGCGGAAGCGAAATCACTAAATCCAGACACCGCTTCCAGATTCTCTGGTCGAAACTGAGAGAATATCCTTTTGACAGCAAGAAAGGCGTGTCGAAGACATGAATTTTATCTCCGCCCATTAAAATTATATCGGAAATTTTCGGCATCACATAGGCTCGTATTCCCTTTCCATAACAATATTTCAGCAGTTCGTTTCTCTTCTCCGCCGCGATATCTCCAATCAGTACCGCCTGATACGATTTCATCTCTTCCGTAATTTTTTCCCAATCCGCATTGGCATGAATCGCTCCGTAAATCGCATACTTATCCCGCCGCGTCTCTACCTTATTCACCAACTCGACAGCCGGACGGTCGCCATATATGAGCAAAATCTTCCACGGCTGAAAAATGCGGTTATAAAATATCGTTGCAAAAACCGTCCACACAGTAGCAATGCCGCAATCTATCAACTGCATAAGAAACATATATCCCGGATTGACCATACCAAACGCCAGCAGGCAGATTACGATATACATAACCAGATTGGCAAAAAAAGTCGCTAGAAACTGTGATAACACAACTTCCATACGACGGAGCTGCCCAATCCGCAGGGCGCCATACATGGCAGAAAAGAAATATACCAAAATACCATAAAAGGCAACCATCGCCCAGTTTCCCCGTCGATAAAAGCGGAACGTATACATCGTATTCCAATAAATACGATACCAGAAAAAAGCGAAAACAATTGCCATCAATACAACACTAACGAGAGAAAATACAAAAAGTATTGTCTTTTTATACGGGTCATAATTTTTACTCATCACGAACGGACCTTCCTCATACCTTTCCTAAATATTCTCATGTATAGATACTGTAATAGTAACATACCCTTATTCTTATTGTCAACGATACTGCCCCTTTCGTTTCTTCCCCATATCTGCTATAATAATCAGTATGAAAAATCTCGCAGATACGCTGCTTTTTCATATGTCGCGTAAATGCTCCGAAATGGGAATTTATAAACAGGGGTTATGTTAAGGAGGCGCAAAAGAATGGATACAAGAAATTTTACTCTTTTAACGGATTTTTATGAACTAACGATGATGCAGGGCTATTTTCGAAACAATGTGACGGAACGCGTTGTTTTTGACCTTTTTTACCGGCAAAATCCGGACGATGGCGGCTATGCCGTATGTGCCGGTCTCGCAAATGTCATTGACTACATTAAAAGCCTTCATTTTGACTACGACGACATTGATTATCTGCGCGGACTGAATACGTTTGACGAAGACTTTCTGGATTATCTGGCTAGTTTTCATTTTACTGGCGACGTATACGCGATTCCGGAGGGCACTGTTATTTTCCCGCGTGAGCCGTTGATAAAAGTCGTCGGCCCTATCATGGAAGCCCAATTAGTAGAAACCGCCCTCCTCAACCTTGTCAATCACCAGAGCCTCATTGCCACGAAAGCGGCGCGCGTATGCTACGCAGCCAGAGGCGGCGGCGTCATGGAATTTGGCCTGCGTCGCGCGCAGGGACCGGATGCAGGAACTTTTGGCGCCCGCGCCGCTATCATCGGCGGCTGTATCGGAACAAGTAATGTCATCTGTGCCAAAGAGTACGGCGTTCCGGCTCTCGGCACGCATGCCCACAGTTGGATTATGAGCTTCGGAGACGAGCTCACGGCATTCCGCAGATACGCAGAACTTTACCCGAACAACACGACGCTGCTCGTCGACACTTACGATACCCTGCGCTCCGGCGTACCGCACGCCATTCAGGTTTTTAAAGAGCTTCACGACAGCGGCCGCATGCCGGAAAAATACGGCATTCGCTTGGATAGCGGCGACTTGGCATATCTGTCTAAAAAGGCCCGAAAAATGTTAGACGACGCCGGTTTCCCACAGGCGGAGATATGCGCTTCCAGCGATTTGGATGAGTACTTAATCGACTCTCTCCTCTCACAGGGGGCATGTATCGATTCATGGGGCGTTGGCACCAACCTTATTACTTCAAAGAATACGCCCGCCTTTGGCGGCGTGTATAAACTTGCCGCCGTCGAACAGGACAATACGCTTATCCCTAAAATTAAACTTTCCGAAAATCCCGCCAAAATTACCAACCCCGGAAATAAAACTGTCTATCGTATTTATGACAAAGAGACAGGAAAAATCCGTGCCGATTACATCACTTTGGCAGAGGAAACCTTTGACGAGACCGAAGACTTGCTTCTCTTTGATTCCAATGCCACATGGAAAAAAACTCTGCTAAAAGGCGGCACATACGAAATGAAAGAGATTCTTGTTCCCGTCTTCCAAAACGGACAATGTGTCTATGAAAGCCCGACTGTCATGGAGATTCAGGCCTATTGCAAGGCGCAGCTCGATACGATGTGGGAAGAATCCCGACGTCTGGTAAACCCGCAGGAAGTGTATGTCGATTTGTCCGATAAATTGTATGAGATGAAGAAAACACTGTTGAATGAGACAAGACAATAACCTGAAGGGACCGCATATCGTATATGTGAATGATAAATATAGGAGCAATAATGAAATCGAAACTGTTTTAAAAAAAGATTGAAAAAATAGCTACTGTACCCACATCAAAGAAAAAACTGTGGTATCGTTATCGTGTAAAAACCAGTACAATGTGTATAAGAGCAGAAAAAAAAGCAAGAAGGAGAATTTGCGGATGGAAAATGATGAATCGGTTGTCGCAAAAGCTTTCGAGTGTCAACTACGAAAAGCCTTCGAGGGTAAATGAAATTACAAGGATAAAATTTCTTTTCTGCCATATGATACAAAAATCGTTACATAAAAATGACCCCGAATATCTTGACGAAAAGTATTGGTCTGAGCGGGGCTGGCTTGGAAAAAACAGACCGTGGAGAACTCAGAAAATATAATCTCTCTTTTTTGTGCAGAGATTGAGAGGAAAAAAACGGAATCGTAATATATACTAAAAGCTGTTAGGAGAATTTTTGTTATGGAATGGATTGAAAGATTAAATGATGCAATCAGTTATATTGAGGAACATTTGACAGATGACATGGATTATGAACAGCTTGGGCAGATTGCCTGTTGTTCTTCTTATCATTTCCAGAGAATGTTTACCTATATGGCAGGGATTTCTTTATCTGAATATATCCGCAGGAGAAAAATGTCACTTGCCGCTGTAGACTTACAGGGTAAAAGCATGAAAATCATTGATGTGGCAGGAAAATATGGATATAATTCCCCTACTGCATTTAACAGAGCATTTCAGTCTGTTCACGGAGTCGCCCCATCTGCCGTTAAAAACGAGGGTGTATCCGTAAAATCCTTTCCACCTATCTTATTTAAAATTACAGTTAAAGGAGTGGAAGAAATGAATTATCGAATTGAAACAAAAGATGCATTCCGTATTGTAGGCGTATCGGTACCGCTTCATAAGGACATTGAAAAAAATTTTACGGTCATACCTCCAAAGTGGCAGGAAATTTCTATGAACGGAACATTACAGAGATTAATCAGTATGATGGATACGCCGCCTATGGGAGTGCTTGGCGTCAGCACCTGTAATGATACGGAACCGTGGAAGTATTATATTGCGGTATCAACTTCACAAGAAAAGAATGAACTTGAAGAATATATCGTGCCGGCAGCTACATGGGCAATATTTTCTGGAGAGGGTACAAATCAGTCTATTCAGGAATTAGAACGACGTATCGTAACAGAATGGCTGCCGACATCGGGATATGAATATGGCAATGCTCCTGATGTCGAGGTTTACTTAAATCCAGACCCACAAAATGCACAATACGAAGTATGGATACCTGTAGTAAAAAAAATAGCTATGGATACTAAGACAGAATAGATATACTACCCTATTTGTGGCAGGAGAAAATTTGTACTCCTGCCCATACATATCTTTTTTATCCCTATCTGGTTTAACCCATTAATTAAAACCATATATTTTCTGTGACAGGGAATATCCCCATACGACGATTTTTCTTCCGGCCTTACCGCGGAACTGCATCGGCTTACTCAGCGCCATCTTATTCACCATACGATACATCGCTTTATTTTGTGCTTTCAGGTAGGCCCACAAGTCCTCCCGTTTGGCAAGGCTCTCCTCTGAACCCTCTTTTATAAGAAAGACGGAGCTGACGGTCATCATCATTGTCAGGTATTTCACCATATAGTCGCGGAGTTTTTTATTTTTTATCTTTGTCAAATCATGGGCGTCAATCATCAGTTTCGTCACTTTCAACTGCTGGTCAATCCGGCCCATCATTACCTTTTCATTGACGGACTGGTCATCCCTGCCGATAAAGTAGCGGTACAAATCTACATTCATGTAATACATCGTTTTGACAGACGGCAGTGGATTGTAGACAAATATATTATCCACATAGAACGTGTGCTTTGGCAGCTCCAGCCCACAATCACGAAGTATTTTTGTGCGATAGATAACCGAATGCATTAAAATATTTTGACTAATTTTAAAACGCTTCACGTCGTTCCATGTAAAAACTTTCTCTTCTGGAAATACACCATCATAACGAATTGCTTTATGCTTGCGAAGACTTGGCTTCTCATAGACATAATTGGCAATAAACATATCGACGCCCCGTCCGTCTTCCACAAAGTGGCGGAGAACATCTAATACTTTCAAAAAGGCGGCGCGGTCAAACCAGTCGTCACTATCTAATACTTTATAGTATATACCGCTCGCCCTTTCCAAGCCAGTATTCACAGCACATCCGTGACCTCCGTTTTTCTGATGAATGACTTTTACAATAGTCGGATGCTGCTCCTGCAGACGGTCGGCGATTTTTGCAGTATCATCCGTAGAGCCGTCGTCGACGAGCAAAATTTCCACGTCTTCTCCCCCTACAAGAACCGTCTCTACTGCATGCTCCATATAATCCTGAGAGTTATAACAAGGTATCGCCACTGTCAAAAGTTTCATGTTCTTTCCCTTCTTTCTTAGATTTCCTCCGCCATCGTGAGCGCCCTATCCACGATAGCATCTATATTATAATATTTATATTCAGCCAGACGACCCAATAAATAGAAATTGGGAATGCTGTCTACAAGCTCTTTGTATTTGTGAAACAGCGCGTCGTTTTCTGCGTTATTGATGGCATAGTAAGGAATCTCTTCCTCGCCGCCGTTATATGACACCGGATATTCTTTGACAATCGTTGTGTCCGGCGCCTCCAATTGTCCGGTCAGATATTTAAATTCCGTAATACGGGTAAAGTCCTCCGATACGGTATAGTTAATAACGCCATGGCTTTGATAAAATTCCTTATCGTAGTGCTCAAAATCAAATTGCAGCGAGCGGTACGGCAGCCTGCCATACCGGCAGTCAAATAACTCATCAAGTGCCCCGGTAAAGATAATATTACCGCCAAATGGCTGCCCCTCAAAGAGAACCGGCGTATCTGCCTCCGGCTCAATCGTCAGAACAGATTTTGCCTCGCAATTTAAGCGGACGTCGATTCCCGCATAATCCAGCATTTTTTCAAATACGGGTGTAAAACCATGCAACGGCAGTCCCTGATATTTATCCTGAAAATAGCGGTTATCCCGTGACAACAATACCGGAACACGTCCGGAGACTGCCGGGTCTATCTCCTTTGGAGATTTCCCCCACTGTTTCATCGTATAGCGCAAAAATACGTTCTCATATACATATTGTGCGATTTCCTGCAATTCCTCGTTGTCATGGTTCATTAATTCCAGAATCGGTACTCTGGCGCCCTCCCCGAAATTGTCAATTAACAGTTTTTCCAAATGGGGCGCCCGCTCGCCATAAACCATTTCAAGCGTATTGAGATTGAATGGAATCGGTAGTTCCCTGCCATATACATTACCCACAACTTCATGTTGATATTCATACCACTGTGTAAATCGTGATAAATATTCATATACGCGGTCAATATTCGTATGAAAAATATGAGGGCCGTACTGATGAATCAGGATTCCAAACTCATCCTTTTTGTCATAACAGTTCCCGCCCAAATGGTCTCTCGAATCAATTACCAGCACTTTCTGCTGCTTTTTTTCTGCAAGCTCTCTGGCAACGACTGCTCCGGCAAAACCGCTGCCGATTACTATACTATCATACATAGACATCCTCCAATTTTATAAACATTATCCTTATTTTACCAAATTCAACCTATAATATCCACTATTAATTTAAGCGGCTCCGGCTGCTGTGGGCCGATGACAATACAATCTTGTAAATACGCCGCCGCTCTCGTCACCTGCTCCGGCTGTGAGCCGCAGCAAACGGCAAGTACATCGCCTTTCTTTACATACTCCCCCGTTTTCTTCTTCACAAGAATGCCCGCGCTGTTATCAATCGCGCTCTCTTTTGTCTCCCTGCCCGCGCCAAGCATTCCCGCCGCGATACCAAAGCCCTCGGTATTCATTTTCACAATATATCCATCGGCTTGCGCTGTCAGCTCTTCCGTCACCTCTGCCTTCTCAAACCGCTCCGGCTCGTCAATATATCTGACGTCTCCGCCCTGCGCCTGCACCATATCCCGAAATTTCGCAAACGCCCTGCCGCTTTCCAGCGCCTCGCGCGCCTCTTCTTTTCCCTCTTCAAACGAAAGCGCCGTTTCGCCCTCTTTCGTTTTGGCAAGCGATAACATCATACCTGCCAATGCCAGACAAACCTCTTCGACATCTTTCGGGCCATGTCCCCGCAGTGTCCGCAGCGCTTCAATTACTTCCAGATTATTGCCAACCGCTTCGCCTAACGGTTCTTCCATGCTGGTGAGCATGGCTGCCGTCTCCTTTCCCGCGCCTTTGCCAATCGCCACCATCCGCCTGGCAAGTGCAAGAGACCCCTCTATGTCCTTTATAAAAGCCCCGCTTCCCGTCGTTACATCAAGCAAAATTTTATCGCTGCCCGCCGCCAGCTTTTTACTCATAATCGACGCCGCAATAAGCGGAATACTGTCGACCGTGCCTGTGACGTCACGCAATGCATAGAGAGCCTTGTCCGCCGGCGCCAGATTTTCTGTCTGCCCTATTACGCTAATCCCGTTTTCCCTCACCGTGCGGACAAACTCATCCCCGCTCAGACTAACACGGAAACCGGGAATCGATTCCAGTTTATCAAGCGTTCCTCCGGTAAAACCAAGACCGCGCCCGCTCATCTTTGCTACCGGCACTCCGCAGGCGGCAACAATCGGCCCGACAATCAGCGTTGTCTTATCTCCCACACCGCCCGTCGAGTGCTTGTCCACTTTAACGCCGGCAATCGCTGATAAATCAATAACTTCGCCGGAATCCCGCATCGCCATTGTCAGCGTCGTCAATTCCTCGTCGTTCATCCCCTGAAAACATATTGCCATCAGCATGGCAGACATCTGATAATCCGGAATATCACCCGCCACATAACGGACAATCATTTCCTGAATCTCCTGCGCCGTCAGCGCCATCCCCATGCGCTTTCTCCGAATGCTGTCCACAAAGCGTCCGCTCCCCATCTACATACCTCCCCACGATTTTGTTTTTCTAATCATTTCTATATAGTATAGCACTTTTACTTCTGTATTCCAACCGATTTCGCAAAAGCAAACCCTGTTTTTCACAATAGAACAACGCAAATTTGCACCAAAAACATTTTTATGGTATACTACGTCTCAGGTGTTTGTGTTCCGCCATTTTGACATGGAAACCGCGCCTTTTATAATTACTTACGAAAGGGGATTCTTTTATGTCCGGAAGTTCCATTGCTATCTTAATAGCATTTGCATGTTACCTGTTAATTATGATTTTTATCGGAATCATGTCTATGAGAAAAACAAAAAACACAGAGGATTATTTTCTTGGAGGCCGCGGCCTCAATAGCTGGGTTGCCGCCTTGTCTGCACAGGCCTCCGATATGAGCGGCTGGCTCCTGATGGGGTTGCCCGGCTCCATCTATGCGCTTGGCACCGGTCAGGCATGGATAGCTATAGGACTCTTTCTCGGCACGGTACTCAACTGGCTGCTGATTGCTAAACGGCTGCGCCGCTATACAATCGTAGCCAATAATTCGCTGACACTGCCAGAGTTTTTTGAAAACCGTTTTCACGACACAAAGAAGATACTGCTGAGCATCTCTTCTATCGTAATTGTTATTTTCTTTCTTGTGTATACGGCCTCTGCATTGGCATCAGGCGGTAAATTGTTTAATAATGTATTTGGCATTGACTACCATATCGCTCTGGCGATTGGCGCGGTTGTTATTCTTACATACACGTTCCTCGGCGGCTTTCTCGCCGTATGTACTACGGATTTTATTCAGGGAACGATGATGCTTATCGCCCTGCTCATTGTACCGATTGCCGCTTATGCCATGATTCAGTCGGACTTTAGCGCCGCTTTAGCAGGAACCGGCGTAGTCAGTTCCGATTATATGAGCCTGTTTTCCAACGGCGGCAAACCTTACACTTTTGTTGAAATCATCTCGCAGTTGGCATGGGGTCTCGGATATTGCGGTATGCCGCACATCCTCGTCCGCTTCATGGCAATCCGCAGCGAAAAGGAAATCAAAAAATCTAGCACAATCGCTATTATCTGGGTAGCTATTTCACTTGTTGCCGCATGGGCGATTGGTGTTGTCGGACGCGCCTTTCTCGGAGGAGCGCTTGAAGATAGCGAAAATGTATTTATACAGATGATACAGCACGTATTCTCCGGTAATATTGTGTTAATCTTTATTGGCGGATTATTCCTGTGCGGCATTCTGGCAGCCATTATGTCAACTGCTGACTCGCAGCTCCTTGTCTGTGCTTCCTCTGTATCGAAAGATATTTATAAAAATATTATCAGACCGGATGCCGACGATAAAAAGGTACTTAAAATCAGCCGCCTGACGGTTGCCGCCATTGCCATTCTCGCCTTTTTGATTGCATGGGACCCAGACAGCAGTATTATGAATTTGGTGTCGGATGCATGGGCCGGACTCGGTTCTGCTTTTGGCCCGCTTGTCGTATGCTCCCTGTTTTGGAAGCGCACTAATCTGGCAGGCGCTATTTCAGGTATTTTATCCGGCGGCCTCTTTGTCATTATCTGGGATTATGTTCCGATTGTAAACGGCAATACCTTGTCTGCCGCTACCGGTATTTACTCTCTGCTGCTCGGCTTCTTCTTCAGTCTGGCATGTATTATAATCGTCAGCCTGTGTACAAAGAAACCAGAACAGAGCATTTTAAATGATTTTGAAAAAGCAAAACATTATGTGGAAAGTGAATCTTTGCTAAGCAAATAAAAAGCTATCTTTGCGGACTGTCCGTACCGGCGATTCAAAATTAGTCGGGCATTTTTTGCGGACATTGATAATGTCGGGGCGTTTCTTGCTTTTCATATTGGCGGCAATCCGCTTGTAGCCTGCCGCCCGTGGCAGGCTACGGACAACTGTTTCCGCTAAGTTCTGTATCTGCAATCTTGTTCTATTTCTGCAAACAGGACAGCGTATCCATTCTGTTATATGCATTTGTTATCACCTCACTATTTTTATGGAGCAAACATAGCAAGTTGTATCACAAACCTTATAGGCAGTGCAGGATATTTCATTTGATTAAAATCCCCAACAAAAAATAACTCTTTGCTAGGATAATAAAATGCAAATGAGCCTGTCGAGCCACTATGACCTATCAAATCACCTTGCCCCAAAAAGGAAGTGGAAAATCCGCCCATTTTTATTCTCATATAGCCGCTTCCATAATAAATAGGAAACATAGATAGTTGCAATTTTCTATACAGTTTTGAATCAAGAATTTTTTTGTCAAAAAGTTCTCCATGAAAAAACGCCTGTATAAATGTCATTAAATCTCTTGTAGAGGTAATACAACCGCCACTCGCTTTACTGCACATTATGAATTTGGGTCTATATAACTGCTTATCCCCATAGTAAACCATAGGTATGTATTCTTTTTCCGAAACAGGAAGATAAGTTTTAGTCATATTTATTTTTGAAAATATGTATTTTTCAAACACCCTTTCTAATGAGCATTTTGTGACTTTTTCAATAATATCACCCAGTATATTATAGTTAATATCTGCATAGTGGGCATTGTTTTTGTAATTGGGGGGAAAATGAGCATCTTTTTCTTTAGTTAGAGCAATATTTTTGTCAAAAGTAATAAATGCATCTGAAATTATAGCTTGCTTTTTGATGCTGTTTTTTCCCTCCTCATATATATCTGCCAATCCGCTTGTTTGGTAGAGTAAATCTGATACTTTCAAATCATAAGAAAAATCTTTACCTCTATAAAAATGCAAACCACTTAAATAAGCAGGTTCATAAAAATTTAGCAGATTATCATTCAATGTCATATAACCTTGTTGAATGAGAATAAAAATGCATGTAGCAGTAAACATTTTTGTTATGCTTGCCGCTATTATTGGACTATCTATATCTTTTTCCCCATAAGCCTTTGAGAATATAGTTTCCCCAGTCCCTTTTTCAATTAGGACTACGCTTTCATAAATCTTTTTCGACTGAATATATTCATCAAATAAATCACCATAACTTTTTGTTTTCATATCATCACCATGTTATCTATTCCGTTCACCTTTCCGTAATATTTTCAATTTTTTTACTCGCCTAAAGAATAAATGCGTTGTGCTATTTGGTACGACTAACTATCATATCCATAATCCATTCTATCTTTGGCAATGGCGTGTTGGGGATTCTGACCTTTTCCTGTGCAATTCCCTGTATGGCACCAAAAACAGCGACACATAGTGAATGAGGATTTCCCTCACGAAACTCACCACGTTGTTGCCCCTCTAAAATGATAGGAATCCATTGCTTACAAATATCTGCTGATTCTAAAAGTGACGTTATCTCCTTTTTATTGACTACTGTGTACTGCACATTATCCATAAACACAAACATTTTTGCGAAGAAAGAATTGTTTTCTAACTGTTCAAACGTATTTTTCATAATTTGAAAAAGGTAATTGCAAGGTGATTCCATTGCCATTTCTATATTGATTTTCATTTCTTGAATGCCAATTTTTATTAGTTCAAGATAAATACTCTCTTTATTACTGAAATAGTGAAATAACAAGCCAGAACTTACACCAGCTTGTCTTGCAATTTCACGAGTACTTGTACCGTAGTAACCTTTTTCTATAAAAATATCTAATGCAACTCGTAAGAGTTGTTTTTTTCTTTCATCTCCTTTATCCACGATTAACCTCCCATTCCAAAAATTAAGCATATGCTCAATTATATACTGTTGTCTGCCAAATGTCAACAAACCGAATAAAACCATCACTTCTTCCTTAAATGAAATTTTAAATTCCACTCCCTTATTCCCTAGTGGAATTTACTCTCG
>CAPAOV010000014.1 GCA_948579355.1 uncultured Eubacterium sp.
CCCAGAAAAGCACCTACGATTATCAGAACCGTCTTACCGAAATGGTGGCAAAGGAGAAAAAGACCGGGAAAGAGACGAAACACAGCTATACTTATAATGCCTATGGGGATGTGGCAACGCAGAATGATACGTCATTTGTGTATGGGGATGCGTCCGGTCAGGTTACGAAAGAAACAACAAAACTGACCAAGAATAAGGATGTGGTCAAGAACTACACCTATGACAGTGCCGGGAATAAGTCTGCCTTTGCCGTAAAAGTGGGGGACGATACCAAACTTTCCCTTCAATACAGTTATGACGGAGAGTCCAAAATGACTGCCGTTACGGATGAAAAGGGAAATCAGGTGGTAGGATATTCTTATGATGCGGATGGAAATCTGGCAGAGAGGACTGTGTCTGGCAACAACCAGACTACCACTTACACCTACGATTACCAGAACCGCCTGACAGCAATGAAGAACCAGACAGGCAGTGCCGGAGTAATATCTGAGTATTCGTCGGAATATCTTGCCAATGGGCAGAAGTCGGAAGAAATTTCTGATGTGATGGATAAAGATGGCAAGAAGTCCCAAAAGACGGCAACCTATACCTATGATTTGTTAGGGCGTATTAAGAGAGAAACCAAAACCGGCAGTGAGGACATTTCTTACACCTATGACAGCAACAATAACCGAAAGGAAATGACGGTTGGCAACAAGGTAACTGCCTACAGATACAACAAAAACGATGAACTTCTCCGCACTGATACGTTAAACACCGACACGGAGGAGGATTCTGTTGTTATCTATAAATATGATAAGAACGGGAATCAATTGGCTACAGTTAACCGCTATGAAATCCCAAGTAACAAGAAAGACAGTACATATGTCGATATCGACGTGACACTGGGAGACAACCGGTTAAACGAAAATGTAGTCAACCATTACAATGCACTGAACCAGTTGACACAGACGCTTACAAAGAATTATAAGGTAAGCTTTACTTATGATGCTGAGGGACTGCGTACCAGCAAGACGGTGAATGGGGAGAAGACTGTATTCGTCTGGGATGGAGACCAGCTGGTGCTGGAACTTTCCGATAGTGGTAAAGTGCAGAAACGGTATATCCGTGGAAACGACCTTATATATGCCGACAAAGGAGCAGACAATACCTCTAAAGCGACATCTGGAAAGCAGTACTATGTGACTGACCCGCATGGGAATGTGGTGCAGCTGACGGATGAAAGTGGCAAAGTCATCAAGACCTACGAGTATGATTCGTTCGGAAATGAGGTCAATCCGGACAGTAAGGATGACAACCCATTCCGTTACTGCGGGGAGTACTATGATAAGGAGACGGGGGAGGTCTACCTGCGGGCAAGGTATTACCAGCCGGCAGTGGGTAGATTCCTGACGAGGGATACTTATACGGGAGAAGAAGATGAACCGCTGAGTCTGCATTTGTATACATATTGTGAGAATGATGGGGCGAATTATGTTGATTCAACAGGGAATAAAGCAGCAGTTGCTCAGCCGTTGCCAACACCTAGACCGACTATAAAACCAACATCTGTGCCTCGACCACAGCCAGGGCCTGCACCAACTTCAAAATCCAAGTCTAAATCCAAAGCAACAAAAATTATAATTAAATATAGGAAAGAAATTAAAGCGGCGGGGGAAAAATATTCTGTAGATCCAGTTATAGTCGGTGGTTGTATATATGCAGAACAAAAAAGAAATGTAAATTTTGTTGACACATTAACTGATTGGGTTGGTTTTTATGGTGTGGTAGATACATCCATGGGAATAGGACAGGTAAAAGTGTCTACAGCAAAAATGCTGGAAGATAAAGGATATGTCCCTAAATCAAAGGCAACAGATGGTGGTTGGGATATACCATTAGTTGGTTTTGTGCATGGAACTAGAACAATGGCTATTGCTAAAAACTTAGAAAATGATAAATCTAATATAATATATGTAGCGGCATATTTAAAATATTGGGTAGATGATTGGAAATTTATATATCCTAAAATAGGGAAAAAGCCTGAGATTCTTGGTACGTTATATAATTTAGGCGACAATGCTAAAGGTGCAAATCCAAATCCTAAACCTAATGAATTTGGTAAATATGTTAAGAAGAATTATAAATTTGTGAAAAAAAAGCTAAAGTAGAGGAGAGAAGAAATGAGTAAATGGAAAATGCTTGCAATTTTTGCATATTTTGTCCCTTTGATGCTATTTGTGTTAACTAAATTATTTACTAGATGGGGACATGATATAGAAAATTGTATTTTTGCTTTTTTTGTAGGTATTTTAATACAATTTTTAATAGGTATTTTGGGGTTAATAGGAATACGAAAAGAAGCAACTATGAATAAAGAACGCATACTTTTCCTGATTAGTATAGTTCCATTATTTTTTATAATTGCAATGTTTTTGATAGCTAGATGTTATTAGTAAAAACAATGTGAGGCTAGATATTATATTTTTTAATAGATAGTATAGATATAACCAAAGGGAAATAACTAAAGAATTAGGAGGAGGATACCTTTAAGAAGTGCTGGAGCAATTGTAAAACAGGGAAACCAGTGGAAGACCTGAAAAGGAAGCCAGTAAATGGATAATAAATTTAGAAGGAAGAATGGAGTTTGAAAGGAGTTTGAGATCTATGGGAAGATTGGGGAAAACATTGTTTGGAGCAATAACCGCTGCTATGATAAGTGCAACTGTTTTGTCCTCAAACAGCAGTATATGCCAGGCGGCAGGCGGGAACCTCGCCGTTGATGAGAACCTCACCGTGGGCGAGGTGTACAACACGGCAGTGGAAGCCGCTTATGGTGATACTTTCCGCAGTGTCTACGAAAACCGTCTTGCCGGTTCCCCTCTGGAAGCCGAGGAAATTGATGGTGTAGATACCGCCACCGGCTTGACCATCTCACCAGACAGGCAATGCGGGGGTAATATCTGCGTATTCATCGGAATATCTTGCCAATGGGCAGAAGTCGGAAGAAACTTCTGATGTGATGGACAAGGATGGCAGGAAGTCCCAAAAGACGGCAACCTATACCTATGATTTGTTAGGGCGTATTAAGAGAGAAACCAAAACCGGCAGTGAGGACATTTCTTACACTTATGACAGCAACAATAATCGAAAGCAAATGAAAGTAGGGAATAAGATAACTGCCTATAAATACAACAAAAACGATGAGCTGCTCCGTACCGATACGTTAAACACCGATACAGAAAAAGACAAAGTAGTCATCTATAAAAATGATAAGAACGGGAATCAATTGGCTACAGTTAACCGCTATGAAATCCCAAGCGACAAAAAAGACAGCACCTATGTTGATATCGACGTGACACTGGGAGACAACCAGTTAAATGAGAACGTAGTCAACCATTACAATGCTCTGAACCAGTTGACGCAGACGCTTACAAAGAACTATAAGGTAAGCTTTACTTATGATGCGGAGGGACTGCGGACAAGTAAGACCGTGAATGGGGAGAAGACTGTATTCGTCTGGGATGGAGACCAGTTGGTAATGGAACTTTCGGAAAGTGGTAAAGTTCAGAAACGCTATATCCGTGGTAATGACCTTATATATGCCGACAAAGGAGCAGAAAACGCCTCTGGGGAGGCGTCCGGAAAGCAGTACTATGTGACTGACCCGCATGGGAATGTGGTACAGCTGACTGACGAAAGCGGCAGAGTTACATCTTGATGATAAGTGGTAGCTTAATTAAAAGAATAGGAACAATTCTTTGTATGTCACCGATACGGAGGAGGATTCCGTTGTCATCTATAAATATGATAAGAACGGAAACCAGCTGGCTACAGTCAACCGCTATGAAATCCCAAGTGACAAAAAGGATAATACTTATGTTGACATCGACGTGACACTGGGGGATAACCGTCTCAATGAGAACGTAGTCAATCATTACAATGCACTGAACCAGTTGACACAGACGCTTACAAAGAATTATAAGGTAAGCTTTACTTATAATGCTGAGGGACTGCGTACCAGCAAGACCGTGAATGGGGAGAAGACGGTCTTTGTCTGGGACGGAGAACAGTTGCTCATGGAACTCACCGGAAGCGGCAAAGTAAAGAAGAGATACATCCGTGGAAACGACCTTGTGTATGCTGATAAGGGAAAGAATACAGAAAAGCAGTATTATGTGACTGACCCACATGGAAATGTGGTACAGCTCACGGATGAGAATGGAGCAGTCACCAAGACCTATGAGTATGATTCATTTGGTAATGAAGTAAAGCCGGATGTGAAAGATGATAATCCGTTCCGCTACTGCGGAGAGTACTATGATAAAGAGACTGAAGAAATCTATCTGCGGGCAAGGTACTATCAGCCGGAACAGGGGAGATTTCTGACACGAGATACCTATACCGGAGAGGCAGATGAGCCGGAGAGTTTGCATCTGTATACTTACTGTGGAAATGATGGGGTGAATGCGTGGGATCCGAGCGGGCATAGAAAAACAACTAAATTTGAAAAAGGAGAAATAGACAAGCTTAAAAAAAATGCACCTAAATATAATTCAAAACTATGGAATGATGGAGATGAAGAAGTTGAGCCAATTGAACTGTATGGACCTCCAACAGGAATGTATATTTTACCAGATGATAAGGTTCAGTATAGAACGAATTGCTATGCATATGCATTTAATTATCGTAAGAATCCCAAAACCAAACAGGAATTCGCACCATGGAATAACTATTCAATATGGGGAATGCAGCCGGGAATGTTTTCCGGTAATATGCTAACTAATTATTATAAAAGAGATATTTTAGATGCGGTAAAATCAGATATGAAAATTCTTGGAGTTAAGTTTTATAAAGTAACTAGGAAAAATAAAAAAAAGTATAAAAAGGTTGTAAAAAAATCATATATTGTGGCTTTAGTAATAAATCCCGGTAAGGATTATCATTGGTACAGGCTAAACAGGGATGGAAAATGGTCTGATAAACCTGGTGCTACTTGGGTTCGCAAGAGAAAGAAGTATCCTACCAATATAAAGAATGAATATACAGAATTTGCAGGATATTATTATGTAAAGAAACCATAATTAGGAATCATATCCTATAGCGAGAGAGATAACCTTGAAAAGGAGCTATAAAAACTACTGTTTCATAATGAAAGTGGCAAACAATAAATGGCCATTAAAAAATAATTTATAGTGCTTAAGTTAATATATCAGATAAGGATTGAATTTCCCAGAAGAATGTGGGAGAAAGGAGGAAATCCAATTAAAATGATTGGATTATACAAGAAAAATATGGATGGTGATAAACAAAAAATGACAATTAAATGTAGTTTAACAATTAAATTAATAATTTTTTTGTGTTTGGCTTTATTACTTACATTAGGTATTATTTGCTATTTAAGTATAGAATTAAAAAACTCTTATAAAGTGAAATTGGATGCAATTGAAATAGAAGAAATTGCAAAAAAATTTTCGGTTTCAGAAGATGAAGTTACAAGAAAGTACATATATTATCAAAATTGGACGGATGTAAAGTCTGCATTGAAAAATAGTTTGTCTAATCAAGAAATTATTGATTTTATAAAAAGGGGAGGTACAGTGAAAGGGTACAATACAGCGCTATGTTTTGCAAAGAATTCGGATAACTCTTTAAGAAAAGCACTTTCTATTGGTAATGATAGGACGAATGATGAATATTTCGAAATAGTTTTTGATAAGGAGGATGGCAGTACTATTAGAAAGCGAAAAAGGAATAGTAATTGTGAAGTTATTGATTTTTTTGTACTTACTAAAGGTATGACAAAAGAGGAGACCATAGTAGCCCTGAATTGTGAGTTACCTGATATATGGAAAGGAACCGCTAATTTTCCAGAGTCAGAGGCGCATTATAATTTAGGAAGCAATTCAAGTGTTATTATTAAGTATGTTTATAACGAAAATGGAATATACGAAATTAATAAGGTACTTTATTGTGAGGGTAAAAATGAGAACATTCTTATTCAATAGAAGAAATTTATTTGGTGTCATTAAAAAAATGAATAATGCAACCAATATTATATTGTAAAATTGCACTTGGATACGAAACAATTCATACAAGTGGCAAAGAATGAGGATTCGGGTGTTTCTGTAATGGTGCCTTACAATTGCGAAACTATTTATTGCTATCGCCTCTGTCAAAAAATACTGGAGTCTGATAAGATAGACATATATAACAAAGAATGAAAAACAAAAGAAAAACCGGATGCAGGGGAAAGTACCCCGCAAAGCATTTACGAATGACAGAGTTACCTAAAATACATAAGACAGGAATAATTCCATCCGGATACAAACCGTGTTTCCGGATGGAATTATTTTTTCTTATAGGAAAATTTCCCCTGTGCGGAGCAGGAACCGCATAGCGATTCTTAGAGAACTTTAGTTCTTTGCGGTGCGCTTCTCAGCCGCCGCTTTTTTTGCAAAATAACACAAAATTTATAGACAGTGTCTGACAGAGCAAAGCGGACAGAAAGCAGGTTGGTTTAAGCGCTTATTTATCAATCTTATAGTGTGTTCGAATATTTAAAAGAGGGAAGTATTATACCATGAAAAAAGCAAAATACATCTTGATAGGAGGTGTCATACTGATATTTATCGCATACATATTACGTTTTTTATGGGAACCTCATAGTCTAAGTGAACTGTTTGATGCGAATTATATGAGCATTACGCCAGAACAGGGGGCAAGTTCATTTAATTGTTTTAATGTTCAGGAGTATAATGGCAAAAAATATTTTTCCGATAAAGGAAATCTGGTCTTACAAAAAGCTGACAGTGACAAGAAAGAAATTCAAGTTAAAAATGTAGGCAGTTTTTTGATTAGAGATGATGAATTGGTGTATACCTTATCAGATGAAACAGATAAGGTGTATGTAAAAAATCTTCAAACTAATAAGGTGAAAAATATATCAATCAAGAATGCAGATATTCTGTTAAATGATAATGAGTATGTATATATTTATTCAGACGGAAACATTCTGCATAAATTTGACCGGTTATGGAATGAGGTGAAAACAATTGACCTGAACAGAAAGGGATTCAGGAAGCGTTTTGAAAGAGCATGTATCATAGGGGGGAAATTAGTTTTTGCGACAGAGTCATTAAAACTGTATATATATGATGAACAAGAGGAGACATTGCATAAAGTAAAGATACCAAAAGGGGAAGAGCATTCCGAAGATGGGGATATAATGATAATGAATAATCAGGTCTATACTGCGGATACCCATTTTTTGGGAATATCATATCGGATAAATTCTGTTAATGTAGAGTATGCAGACAGTTAGAGATTCAGAGTACCACAACAGGGCATGACAATACTGGAAATGTGACAGAAAAATGTATCAGCTCACCGTTAGCAGCAAGAAAAATCTATGCCTATGGCTTGGATAGGATGGATTACAAAATAAGCAAAGACAGGCAGTGAGGACATTTCCTACACCGACGACAGCAACAATAACCGCAAAGAAATGAAAGCTGGCAATAAAGTAACCGCCTATAAATACAACAAAAACGATGAACTGCTCCGTACCGATACCTTGAATACAAACACGGAACAAGACACTGTCGTCCTCTATAAAAACTACAGAAACGGAAACCAGCTGGTCGCGGTCAACCGCTATGAAATGAGGAAGGGTCTGCGATTTCATAACAATTAAGACTCAAATCATAGAATGATTGGAAAAGTCTTTGCGCCCGGTTTTGGGATATTCCTGAACAAAAGATAAATCAAGGTTGTTACTATAAGTACAGAACCAAAAGTTCTGAGAGTAATAAAAGAGGTTGCCAGACCTCGCAAATCCGCATAAATACTGAATGTGTGGAGTTTTGCTCATGGCTATAAGACTAACAAATGGGAGTGGCGAGGTAAATTCGATTCAAAGGAGGAAAATCTTCGATATACTGAAGCAATAAACAAATCGGCAGAGTATCTCAAAAATCTTTTTAACTAAAGTGCGGTGTGTTTTGTTACTGCTATTATGGAGAGAGGGGATTATGATGAGAAGAAAATATGCGGTATGTCTTATTTTATTTACACTATTAGCTGTTTCCGCAGGGGGATGTGGGCGGAAAGAAAACAATATATCCCAACAGAATCAGACAGAGAGAACGACTCAAACAGAGAAACCGGCTGAGACAGAGAAGCCAGCTAATTCTGCGTCTCCAACAATGAGTAAAAAAAGAATAAAAGGCGTTGTTGTGATTGACGAAACAGGAAAGAAGCGTAAATTGAGGCTGGGCGACTTGGATGAGACAGATGCAGGAATTGGCGTTTGTTCATCTGATTTTATTACAGCTTCCCAAATTTCTGATGGACACTATTACTATTTACACGTGGGGGGAGGAGGTAAATATACGATATATCGGGACAAAAGGGTTGTAGTAGGACATTTTTTTATAAAAGAGGGAGACGTAGTAGGATTTGCAAAAGCCGGTGAGGACTTTTTGGCTAATATTATGCATGTGGAGGAACATCCGGTGACTTTTGATGTGGAAAATATTACATATGATATTGTCCGGATTAATCTGGAGACAGAAAGCGTCGAAGTATTGCTGAAGAATTGTGCAGATTTCGGTAATGTAGGTGACGAAAGAATCAATGTCGACGATATCATGTTTTATAGGGGAAGCATGTACTATGATTCCAGAGAAGACGTGCAATGGGAAGCGGGAGGAGAATACGAACCGGGAGCTTTTCTGATAAGCCGGAATTTGGATAACATAGAGCAGCAAAATAAAATGACCTGTACAGAACAGATGAATGAAGCGAAACCGTACCTGACATTTGTAGACGGGAAAATATTGTATGGAAAGCAAAAGGGGAAAGAAGTATCTTTGTATATGTTTGATTTAGAGACCCGAGAGCAGACGGACCTGATACGATACAAGAGAAAAAAAGCATACGTGCGATATTCAACTTCTTCGTATGATAGTGTTCTCCTGTCGGTGGATAACGATTATATTTATTGTCAGGACATGGCAATTCCGCGCAAGGGTGGGAAAATGCAGCCGCTGTTGAAAAATGCACTGAGGAATTTGAATGGTGGTGAAATTATATTTTCCAGCAATAAAAAATATATCTTTTATTTGGATAAAAAATATAAATTACACCGAATAGATAAAAAGACCGGACAGGATATTCGTATCGGAGATAAGAAGTTGATGTCAGTCCAGTGTATGGAGGACCGGATATATGTAAAAGAGTTACGACATGGCTACTGGGATGAACAACCGGAGAAGCGTCAGGATGTTCTGTATTGTATGAGTTTAGATGGAACGGTTAAATGGAAGCATACACTGGAAAGGGACAAAGAGGCAGAGATGGATTGGGATTAGATGGTTTTCCCACGCACTTTAAGTTTTGCAGTTATAAGTCCGCTTCTATTAGCGGAAAGGGTGCTAGAATGCCAGAGTATAGTACAGCGTAATGGGGAGAATAAAACAGTTGATAAAGTATCGTTGAAAAGAAACGCAAAATAATGTATAATAATATTGGAAATTTTTGGAATCAGAATACATTCTATTAAATAGTTGAATTTATTCATGGGTTAAAAGACAGTTTGGGAAAATGAAATGAAACAGATACTTGTATTAGAGGATAACGAACACACACGGAACAGGTTGGTTAAGATACTGAAATCTTTGGAGCAGAAAGTAAATGTATTTGCTTTCTCGAATCAGGAGGAAGCTTTCGGCTGCGCAATGATGCACCGGATAGATTTATTTCTGGTGGATATTATTCTTTGTCCAAAGGAGAAAAATGACTTTTCAGGAATCAGTTTTGTGGAGAGAATCAGAGAATGTGCTTCCTGCTCGGCAGAAGTTGTTTTTATTACGAGCATTGCAGGATTAGAGGTTGATTTACTGCACCGTGTACATTGCTATGATTATATTGAAAAGCCAATAGATGAAGAGCGGATTAAAAGGATTGTCAGCGAGATACTTAATCGTGGCGAGAAAGCATCCAAATTGCCGGAACGTATTTATTTAAGAAACAATGGGATTTGCTTTCCGATTGATGTAACTGAAATCCGATATGTACTGAATCAAAATAGGATAATGTATGTTTATACTGCGGAAGAATGTATTGAAGTTCCAAACCTGACATTAAAGCGGTTTTTAGAACAAGTCAGAGACTCTATTTTTCTTTCCCCGTTAAAGGGGGTGGCAGTTAATATTGCCCACATAGAGTCTGTTGACTATGTCAATCAATTTATTTATCTGAAAGGGATAAAGGAACCGGTCAGTATGGGCTCCGTTATGAAAAAGCGCTTTCGTAATGAGTATGAAGCATACATAAAACGAGGGTACTAGAGAAATGAAAATAACGTATTTACTATTAGCGACGACTACTGTTTTAGAATTATTAAGTAGTACTTTTGTAGTGAATGGGTTGGTGGGGAAAGAGAAGACAATTCCGATTTTTAAGACTTCTATATTTATAGTGGCAACAGTTGCTTATATTCTTATGCTGCCGGATACTTTGACGACAGGGAGTTATCTGCTGTTTCTGCTATATATAAAGTGGTCTTATAATGAATCATGGAAAAATAGTCTGATTACGTTAATACTATGTATAATTTTAGTCGGCCTTGTAGAATTAGTAAGCTTTTTTCCTTTTGCATTTATTATGCATGGATGGCTATCGGATATAATGAATAATCTGTTTGCTTCATCATGTAGTGTAATTCTTTGTTTTGCTGTGGCAAGATGTATTCCGATTCAGCATTTGAAAAATTGGTGTGAAAAGAAAGAAGTTACTTATATTGCAGTGGTATTTTTTAGTCTGCTTCTAATGCTGACTACGATTATTAATTTTAAGATGACATTAGAGCTGGACGTAGGTGATTACATTTATATTACGGCCTGTGTTGTATTAATGTGGTTGTTAGTAGTCCGGCTGATGAGATATCGGTACGAAGAGAAGATTCGAAAAAAGTACTTTGATGCGTTCTGTAGTGTCATTGACCAAATGAAGAGACGTCAGCACAAATTCCGAAATCAGATGGATGTCGTTTATTCGTTACATAGGTTGTGCGATGATTATGACACACTTGTTGAGGAACAGAAGAAGTATTTAGGTAAGCTGGTTGATTATGAAATGCCCACGGATGTATTGGTGTTAGAGAATCCAATTATTATTGCGCATATTTTTGAAAAGATAGCGGAGGCGCAGGAAGCGGGACTGCGAGTCAGAATGAAACTTTCATGCAGTCTGGCAAATTGTGACATTGATGATATACATATGATTGAGATATTGGGAACATTTTTAGATAATGCGATTCAGGACATGATAGCGACGGAGCAGAAAGAGTTTTTGTATATTGAAGCAAAATATGAGAATGGCATCATAATTCGGGTTGCCAACCCGCATAGAAAGATGAAGAATCAGGAAATACAGCAGATGTTTGAGGACGGATATAGCACAAAAGGAGAAGGACGAGGAATTGGTTTGTATCACGTAAGAAAATTAGTTCAGAAATATAAAATAGATTTAGCAGTAGAAAATCAGAATCAGGGAGAACAAAACTACATTTGTTTTTCAATAATAATGAAAGAAAGCACTCTGTGATGGAGTGCTTTCTCTTATTGTTAATCTTATTCTGTCGGAAGTTTTGGCTCGCCAAAGAAAATAAAACTGGCATGTTTTGCGGTCATGATAATGGTTAAGGCTAAGCAAAGTGAGCACAACTTATACATTTTTGGTGTAAACAGTTTTTTCATAGATTTCTCCTTTCCGCGCGAATTTTGCACATAGTAATTGAAATATTTGTAGCACAATTACCCAATAGATAAGTTCTCTATAAGGAAGTGTTTCCAACAAAATCAGTAAACTGGAATAAACGAGCAGAAGAATGATAACACGGTGTGAATATTTTTTTACTTCTGCCGCTGTTAATCGAGGACGCATAACGGAAGTAATCGGTCCGGTGATTAAGAATATTCCCAATGAAAGCAACAGTCCAAGCGCCAGATAGCCGTTGGACAAAGGGTATCTGGAGAGAGCAATTGCCATAACGTAAAAAGCGGAAGTAAATAAGAAACAACTTATATAGTGGGAAAAATGTAATCCTCCGCTGTTGCATCGTATGGATAGCAGGACGATAGTTGCAATCAGTACTTCATCGGCATACCCCAAAGGAAGCGCTACCAATAATGCGATAAGTAGTTTACTCAATTCAGAAAAAATTGCTTTAATAGCATAAATAATTCTGCCTGCGTCTAAAGAACTGAATTGAAATTCATCTTGCAGATATGCTTTAAATTTTTTCTCCACAACTGCAACCCTCCAAGCTGCTGTATATATTAGCAGAGCAAATGCTTCACAGCGATATCACCATAACAGAAAGAACAAGAGAAATGGACATATATTACTAACCGTATTCTTTTTTGTGTTAAAAATACTGACCGTATAGTATTTGTTGGAAATATGGAAATTAATGTCGAAAAAATAACGCTTTAGTGATATATGCTCAATTTTTGGCAAATTAGGGATATAATCAAAAATAGAATCATTTCAACAAGAACAACAAATGATAGGAGGGTGAAAAATGCATATGAATAATTCGCTGGTTGGCCAGCGTATCAAGGGATTGCGGTTGAAAAAGAAGATGACAAGAGAAGAACTCGCAGAAGCGGCTGATATTTCTGTATCATTTATATACGAGATAGAAACAGGGAAAAAAGGTTTCTCGGTATGGACATTGAGAAGATTAACGGAAGCGCTAAAAGTAAATCCCGATTACATTATTTATGCAGATGTAACGGAAGACTCAGAAGAGGCGATTGCGAGAAGAAAGCAGGTAGCATGTTATGATAATTTACTGCATTTACAGAAACTTTTAGCAGAAGCGATGGAAGAGCTTAAAGACGTAATAGACAGTTAAACATAATTATGCCAGAAAAAGGTGCACGCTTGTTAGCTGCACCTTTTTCTGATTCTGTTTATTATTTATTTTTCAAAATCAATGGCTGCGCCGATAAAGCCTTTGAATAACGGGTGCGGATGATTTGGTCTGGACTTAAATTCCGGATGCGCCTGTGTGGCAACAAACCATGTGTGGGTAGGAAGTTCAACCATTTCTACAATGCGTCCGTCTGGAGACAGACCGCAGAGAGACATGCCGTTTTTCTCAAAATCATCCCGATAGTAGTTATTCACTTCATAGCGATGGCGGTGGCGTTCATGTATCGTCTCCTCACCGTAGAGTTCATATGCCCTGCTTCCTTTGACAAGTACACATGGGTAAGAGCCGAGACGTAATGTGCCGCCAATATCCTCAATGCCATTTTGGTCTGGCATCAGATGAATAATCGGATGTGTGGTGGATGGGTCAAGTTCTGCGCTGTGGGCGTCATTCCAGCCAATCACGTTGCGGGCAAATTCAACGAGTGACAATTGCATTCCGAGGCAGAGCCCAAGGAATGGGATATTATTCTCCCGGGCATATTGGATGGCGTAAATCTTACCATCGATTCCCCTGTCGCCGAAGCCGCCGGGAACAAGTATGCCGCTGACGTCGCGGAAGTGTTCGGCCGCATTTTCTGTTGTCACATTTTCGGAATTAATCCATTTAATATTCACTTGTGCATTGTGGGCAAAACCACCGTGCTTTAATGCTTCCACGACACTGATATAAGCATCGTGCAGCGCAGTGTATTTTCCAACAAGAGCCACGGTGACTTCTTTATTTAGCGTCTTAATTGATTCAACCATATCTTCCCAGCCCTTGATATCCGGCTCCGGACAATCCAAATGCAGGCATTTACATACGGTTTCAGCAAGATGTTCCTTTTCCATAGCCAGCGGAACTTCGTATAACGTTTCTACGTCAAGGTTCTGGATAACCTGACTGTTTGGCACATTACAGAAGAGAGAAATCTTATCGCGAATGGCTTTGTCCAACGGAATTTCCGTACGGCAGACAATTATGTCTGGCTGAATACCCATACCTTGCAGTTCCTTTACGCTTGCCTGTGTCGGTTTGGACTTCAATTCCTGCGAAGCATTTAAGTAAGGCACAAGTGTTACGTGAATCAAAATAGCATTTTCGTGGCCAACATCCAACTGGAACTGGCGGATGGCCTCAAGGAATGGCTGACTCTCGATATCTCCCACCGTACCGCCTACTTCAATAATCGCAATCTGCGTTTCTTTGATGCCGTCGTTGCGGTAAAAGCGGCTTTTCAACTCGTTCGTAATATGAGGGATAACCTGTACGGTGCCGCCGCCATAGTCGCCGCGGCGTTCTTTGGAGAGAACCGACCAGTATACTTTTCCGGTCGTGACATTACTTTGTTTTGTCAGGCTTTCGTCGATAAATCTCTCATAATGACCGAGGTCTAAGTCTGTTTCGGCTCCGTCGTCGGTGACAAATACCTCTCCGTGCTGGATGGGATTCATAGTTCCCGGGTCTATATTGATATACGGGTCAAATTTTTGCATTGTCACTTTGTACCCGCGCATTTTCAAAAGTCTGCCAAGTGAAGCAGCGGTAATTCCCTTTCCCAATCCGGAAACAACGCCGCCTGTTACAAAAACGTACTTTACAGCCATATTTTTCCTCCTAAACGATTTCGGTAATGAATGTGAAATAAAAAAACAAATATGTTCTAAGTATACCCTTTTTAGGAAATGGTTGCAAGAGTCAAATTCACTAATCTTTCACATACTAACCATTGATTTATATTACAAAATCTTTTATACTTATTAATTGGAAAAGATTCGCAATAACGAAAGGATACGAATAAATGGATTATAATAAAAACAATAGAAACGACCGTAATCCGAACAGGAAGAAAAGAAACCGCACGAATATAGCCATCTGTATTATGGCGGCAATGTTTGCCATCGGTTTGATTTTCTTTCTAAATTCGGAAATACAGAGAAATACGGAGAAAGAGATTTCCTATACAAAATTTATCGAAATGTTGAAAAAAGAACAGGTAAAAAAAGTTACGTTCAAATCCAACATGATTTATATTGAGCCGAAAAAGGAAGAGAAAGTTGCCATGTTGACGGTGACGTATTATACCGGCTATGTCAATGATGAAAAATTAGTACAGGATTTATTGAATAAATATGGCGTGGAGTTTAGTGCGGAGATTCCGAGCAGTTCCGGTATCATGGACTTTTTGTTGTCGTATTTACTGCCGATTATAGGGCTCTGGGTGCTGCTGTGGTTCTTTATGCGCTCAGCGACCAAAGGCGGCGGTCTTATGGGCGGCGTCGGCAAGTCGAATGCCAAAATGTATGTGGAGAAAAAGACCGGAGTAACCTTTTCAGATGTGGCGGGCGAAGAAGAAGCAAAAGAATCGCTGACAGAATTAGTTGATTTTCTGAAAAACCCGGAAAAATATAAAAAGATTGGCGCCCGGCTGCCAAAGGGAGCTCTTCTCGTAGGCCCTCCGGGAACCGGTAAGACGCTGTTGGCAAAGGCGCTGGCAGGAGAAGCGGGAGTTCCGTTTTTCTCTCTTTCCGGCTCGGATTTCGTAGAGATGTTCGTCGGTGTCGGTGCATCCCGTGTCCGTGATTTATTTAAACAGGCGACGCAGATGGCGCCGTGTATTATCTTTATTGATGAGATTGACGCCATCGGTAAGAGCCGCGACGGCCAGTTTGGCGCTGGTAATGATGAGCGCGAGCAGACGTTGAATCAGCTTCTGTCGGAGATGGACGGCTTTGATTCTTCCAAGGGAATTATCATTCTCGGAGCGACGAACCGTCCGGAAGTTTTGGACAAGGCATTGCTCCGCCCGGGGCGTTTTGACCGTCGTATTATAGTAGAGAAGCCGGATTTGAAAGGGCGCGTGGACGTCCTGAAAGTACATTCCCATGATGTGCTGATGGATGAGACCGTCGACTTGGAAGAGATTGCTCTGGCGACGTCGGGAGCAGTCGGAGCAGATTTGGCAAATATGGTTAATGAGGCGGCGATAATGGCTGTAAAGGACGGACGGAACGTAGTCGGCCAGAAAGATTTATTTGAGGCAGTAGAGGTTGTCCTTGCCGGAAAGGAAAAGAAAGACCGGATACTCGGCAAGGAAGAGAAGAAGATTGTCGCCTACCACGAGATTGGACATGCGTTAGTGGCAACCAAATTAAAAAATACCGAACCGGTGCAAAAGATTACCATTGTACCACGCACGATGGGGGCGCTCGGCTATGTGATGCAGGTGCCGGAAGAAGAGAAGTATCTGATGAAGAGAGAGGAGTTAATCTCTGAAATTACTACGCTGATGGGCGGCCGTGCGGCCGAGGAAGTGAAATTTGACGATATTACGACAGGAGCGTCGAACGATATCGAGAAAGCGACTTCGATTGCACGTTCCATGGTGACGCAATACGGTATGAGTAAGAAGTTCGGCATGATTGGTCTGGAGACGATACAGAGCAGATATCTGGACGGCCGTCCGGTGTCAAATTGCGGCGAGGTGACGGAGAGCGCTATTGATGAAGAAGTTATGGAGATTTTAAATCAATGTTATGACAAAGCGGTTTCCTGTATTAAAGAACATCAGGAAGTGATGGATAAGCTGGCGGCGCACCTGATTGAAAAAGAGACGATTACCGGCAAAGAATTTGTTGAGATTTATGAGGAAATTACCGGTATCAAATTAAAGAAAAGAAATTCAGAGGGGAAGATTGTCGAGGAAGAAGAGGAAGAAGAAAAGAAAGAGAAAAACGAAGCGGAAAATGAAGTGGAGAACAAAGAGGGAGAAGAGTAATGGCATATGAGCTTTTGGTATTGGACGTAGACGGCACGCTTGTCAATTCGCATAAGCAGATTTCCGATATTACCCGTGATGCCATTTTGGAATGTCAGGAAAATGGTATCAGGGTGGCGATTGCGTCCGGCCGCTGCACGGAGGGGATTCGACATCAGGCAAAAGAGATTCATCTGGATGAATACGGTGGCTATATTATTTCCTTTAATGGGGGCAGGATAACAAATTTTCAGACCGGCGAGGTAATCTATGATATTCCGCTGCCGAAAGGAATGATACATGAATTATATGATTATTCCGTACAAGAGAAAACGGGAATATTGACATATAACGAGGGAAAAATCGTATCTCACAGCGATACCGACGAGTATATCGTCATGGATGCCAAGGGATGTGATATTCCGATATGGGTGCCGGAAGACTTCCACAGAGACGTGACCTTTGACGGCAATAAGGTTATTCTGACAGGCAATCCGCAGCAGTTGGAGGCATTAGAGCCGAAAGCGGCCAAAGACTTTGAGGGAAGATTATCGGTATACCGCTCAGAGGGCTTTTATCTGGAAATGATGCCGCTTGGTGTCGATAAGGCTTACGGCGTTTCCAAGCTTTTAGAGCGGCTTGGGTATCGCAGAAGTCAAATTGTCTGCTGTGGAGACGGCTTTAACGATTTGCCGATGATTGAATATGCGGGACTCGGTGTTGCCATGGATAATGCACCGGAAGAACTAAAGCAACTGGCCGATTATATCGCCCCCTCCTGTGACGAGGACGGTCTGGTCGATGTTATCGAACGATTTATAAAGGATTGGTAGATGTGTTTAATCGGGAAGAGGAATTAAAGAAACTGCCGGCAAAGCCGGGAGTCTATCTCATGCATGATAAATCCGATGAGATTATTTATGTGGGGAAAGCAGTAAGCCTTAAAAACAGGGTTCGCCAATATTTTCAAAAGAGCCGCAATGTCTCGCCGAAGATTGAGCGTATGATTGAGCGAATCGCATGGTTTGAATATATTGTAACGGATAGCGAGCTGGAGGCTCTTGTACTGGAGTGTAATCTCATTAAGGAGCATTCTCCCCGCTACAATACGATGTTAAAGGATGGTAAATCTTATCCGTTCTTGAAAGCAACGATTCAGGAAGCCTATCCAAGGCTTCTTTTTGCGCACCAGATGAAGCGTGACGGGTGCAAATATTTTGGCCCGTTTACGAGCAGCAAAGCCATTCGGGATACGATAGAACTTGTAAATAAACTCTTTCATCTGCGCAATTGCCGGAAAGTGCTGCCGCGGGATATCGGTAAGGAACGGCCGTGTCTCTATCACCAGATAGGCCAGTGCAAAGCTCCTTGTCAGGGTGCTGTTTCGCAAGAGGAATACCGCGCCGGCTTTGAAAAGGCGCTTAAGTTTCTGCAAGGCGATACACGGGAGATTTTGTCGGAACTGACAGAGAAAATGCAGCAGGCGTCGGCGGAAATGAAGTTTGAGGAGGCGGCGCAGTATCGAGATTTGATTCAAAGTGTCAAACAGGTGACGGAGCGTCAGAAGATTACTTCGTCAGACAATGAAGACAGGGATATTGTGGCGATGGCAAGAGGCGGCGACGAGGCGGTTGTACAGGTCTTTTTCATCCGCGGCGGTAAAATGCTCGGGCGGGAGCACTATTATCTCACAGGGGTAAAGGAAGAGAGTGATTCGGCGGTGTTGTCCGCCTTTGTAAAACAGATGTATGCCGGAACGCCTTATGTGCCAAAGGAAATATGGATGGAGGAAGAAGTGGAGGACGCGGCAGCCATTCTCGAATGGCTGTCAACAAAGCGGGGATACAAAGTGTATTTCCGCTATCCGAAGCGCGGGCAAAAGGAGCGCATGCTAGAGCTGGCAAAGAGAAATGCGGAGCTGGTTCTTATCAAAGACGCAGAGAAGCTCAAGGAGGAGAGAGCCCGTACGGTCGGCGCTATGGAGGAGATACAGCAGCTTCTGGAAATGGACGGCTTAAAGCGTGTAGAATCTTATGATATCTCTAACATTAACGGTTTTGAAACGGTCGGCTCCATGGTCGTATTTGAGAACGGAAAGGCAAAAAAAAGCGATTATCGAAAGTTCCGCATTCGCTCTGTCAGCGGGCCGGACGATTACGGAGCGATGCGCGAAATGCTGACGAGGCGGTTTGAGCACAGCAGACGCGAGGGGCTGTCGGAGCTGGATTCATTTGGCAGACTGCCGGATATTATTTTCATGGATGGCGGTAAAGGTCAGGTCAATATAGCAGAGGAAGTACTGTCAAATCTTAACATTATAGTCCCCGTGTGCGGAATGGTGAAAGACGACCGCCATCGGACAAGAGGACTCTATTTCCAAAATAAGGAAATTCCGATAGATACTCACGGGCAGGGATTTCGTTTGATAACGAGGATACAGGATGAGACGCACCGCTTTGCGATAGAATATCATAAGCAGATACGGAGCAAGGGACAGGTACATTCGGTGCTCGATGACATACCGTTCATTGGCCCTGCGAGACGAAAGGCCTTGATGCGTCATTTTGATTCGCTGGATGATATCAGGAAAGCGGGGCTGGAAGAACTGATGGAACTGCCGGAAATGAACGAACAGGCGGCGAGAGAAGTTGTCTCTTTCTTCCGCCAAACCGATGAGAGCGAGTCATAGGAGGGAGCATATGAAAGCAAACGCTGCATTTTTACCTGTCTCAAAAAAGGATATGAAAAAGCGGGGGTGGCGTCAGTGCGACTTTGTTTTTGTTATTGGCGACGCCTATGTCGACCATTCTTCGTTTGGCCCGGCCATTATCAGCCGGCATCTGGAGGCTCACGGCTTTAAGGTGGGAATCATTTCACAGCCCGACTGGCGTGAAGAGAGTAGTATTGCAGTACTGGGAGAACCGCGTCTGGGGTTTCTTGTCTGCGGCGGTAATATGGATTCTATGGTAAACCATTATACGGTGGCAAAGAAGCGCCGTCGTCAAGACGCCTATACGCCGGGAGGGAAGATGGGGAAAAGACCGGACTATGCAACTATTGTATATGCCAATCTAATTCGCCGCACATATAAAAAGACGCCGATTATTATCGGAGGCATTGAGGCGAGTCTGCGCCGTCTGGCGCATTATGATTACTGGTCGGATAAGGTGAAACGCTCTATCCTGCTTGATTCGGGCGCAGATTTGATATCTTACGGGATGGGAGAGCACAGTATATTAGAGATAGCGGAAGCGCTTGACAGCGGCATGGCGGTAAGGGATATTACGTTTATTGCCGGTACTGTTTACCGGACAAAAGAGGGGGAGCTTTCTGCCTATGAGCCAGTTCTGCTGCCCTCGTTTGAAGAGATTGTAAAAAGCAAGAGAAAATATGCGGAAAGTTTTATGACGCAATACGAGAATACCGATTCCTTTACTGCAAGACCATTGGTAGAGGCCTATCCAAATAAAGTACTTGTCGTGCAAAACCCTCCCGCCAAACCGTTGACGACACAGGAGATGGATGATATTTATGCCTATCCGTATGTTGGCACATATCATCCGGACTATGAGAAACTTGGCGGTGTGCCGGCCATTCAGGAAATCCGTTTCAGTCTCACGAGCTGCCGCGGATGTTTCGGAGGATGTAATTTCTGCGCCCTCACGTTCCATCAGGGGCGTATCGTGCAGTCCCGCAGCCATGAATCCATTTTAAAAGAAGCTGGGGATATGACTCAGGAAAAGGACTTTAAGGGCTATATACACGACGTGGGCGGGCCTACGGGAAACTTTCGCAGGCCGGCGTGTGAGAAGCAGATGACAAAAGGAGTCTGCCGCAAGAAACAATGTCTGTTTCCGAAGCCGTGTAACAACATGAAAGCAAGTCATAAAGATTATATAAAACTTTTGCGGAAGCTGAAACAACTGCCCGCAGTAAAAAAAGTTTTTGTGCGCTCCGGTATCCGCTTCGATTATGTGATGGCAGATTCCGACGATACATTTTTGCGGGAACTGTGCAACGACCATATTAGCGGACAGCTTCGGGTAGCTCCGGAACATGTGTCGGGCGGTGTGCTGCAGGCGATGGGAAAACCTCCGCATGCTATATATGAGCAGTTTTTAAAGAGATATACGCGTGTCAATCGCCTGACCGGAAAGAAACAGTATGTAATACCTTATTTCATGTCGTCACACCCCGGCTGCACGCTGAAAGAGGCTGTAGAGTTAGCGGAATACATTCGTGACCTCGGTTATATGCCGGAACAGGCACAGGATTTCTATCCGACGCCGTCGACCATTTCCACCTGTATGTATTATACCGGACTGGACCCACGCACGATGAAGAACATATATGTTCCGCGAAGCGCGCATGAAAAAGCGATGCAGCGCGCGTTGCTCCAGTACCGGAATCCGGACAATTATGAGCTGGTAAAAGAAGCCCTGCAAAAAGCAGGGCGGGAAGACTTAATCGGTTTTGGGAAACAGTGTCTCATCACGCCGCGCAAACTGGCAAAAAGGAAACCAGTGAAAAAGCGCGGACGCTAGTACAATGAAATATGTCAATTATTTAATATCCATTGTACTAGTTATGCACTTCACAAATAGAACCTGACAGATAGTTTGGTACGACGAGAGAGGAGTCTGACGTATGGGCAGACTCGTTTTTCTGCAAATAGACGGCTGTATATATTTGGGAAGCCGGACAGCCGTCTCCCGCCAGCCGGCCGGAAGTCCGGCATATCTTACAGCGGATATGGCAGTCGCACGCCTCGGTCGGCACCGAATCGATGGCAAAAAATTCTTTCTTTTCACACGAGCCGCCGATTGCCCTGTTGCAAAGTTCCCGTATAGCCAGTTTCCCGCATTTGGTACAAATATTTTCAGTAGTAATCGACGACGGTTTTTGGAAAGAGGAAACGGTATAATTTCGGTTTAATGTTTCCATGATATCCCGCCAGATATTCTTGTGGTAGGAGGTCTGGTTTTGCTTGCGGTTGCTGTCGTATCCGCCCCAGATACCTGCGGTCAGGTTCGGAGTATAGCCGACAAACCACAAATCCCTGTTTCCGGTAGAAGTTCCCGTTTTCCCCGCCTGTGCCATAGGAAGATTACGGAATTTCAACAGTTTGCCGGTTCCCTTTTGGATGACATCTTCCATCGCGTTTGTCAACAGCCAAGCGGTAGAATCTTTGATGACGGATTTTGATTCCTGACCGCCTGTATTGTCAAGCAATACATTGCCATCGTGGTCGAGAATCTTAGTGTAAAACGAAGGGCGCTGATAAACACCGCCATTGGCAATCGTGGCAAAGCCGGAAGTCAGTTCCAGATTCGTAACTCCCTTTGTCAGACCGCCCAGAGCAAGAGGGAGGGAAATGTCTGTATACGTTTTGCCGGAAGTGTTTGTATAATTGTCGACTAATGTTGTAAAACCAAGGTTTAACAGGTAATCATATCCTGTTTTCGGAGTGATGTCGTTCAATGTTTTCACAGCCACGATATTCATCGAATCGGCAATGGCTGTCCGCAGGGAAGTGATACCCCGATATGAAGAACCGTACCAGTTTTTCACGGGCTTTTTAGTTCCCGGATAAAAGTATGGCGCGTCGTTTTGCACCGATGCCAGCGTCTTGCCTGCGGTATCAAGAGCGGGCAGATAGGTAGACAAAATTTTAAATGTCGAGCCGGGCTGGCGTACAGAGCCGGTGGCGCGGTTGAGCGTGCGGCTTGCGGTCTTTTCCCCTCTGCCTCCGCACAGAGCCTTGATGGCGCCGGTCTTTTGGTCCATGAGGACAAAGGAAACCTGTGGCTGGATAACGAGATTGATTGTCTCGGAAATAATTTTGTCCCCCGGCTGAATCATTGCCTCGCGAAATTGTTTCGCCTGTTTGCGGGCTGTGCTCTGTTTGTCATAATAGGCGGAACATTTTTTCTTTTTTGTCTTCTGAAACCATTTCTTCATATCCGCAAAAGTATAGGCCAATTCCGTACCGTCTGCTTTTTGCAGTGTCAGTTGGTAAGATAGCTGGTATTTGGAGTCTTGCGGATAGTATTTTTTGTTGTTAATAATGCGGTCGACGGTGCGCTGCATATTACTATCCTGCGTGCTGCATATCGTTAAACCGCGTGTATAGAGAGTGTTGTAGGCCTGCGTCTCCGTATAACCGCATTTTTCCTTTAAGTCCTGAATGACCTGCTCAATCAGGGCGTCCGTAAAATAGGAGGTAATCGTATCGGCCTGTGTTGTCTTCTGATTGATTTTCTGTATGCGCGTATAGACGTCGTCTTTCATGGCCTCCGTATATTGTGCGCTGTCAATGTAGCCCTGACTCAGCATATAGGAAAGCACAGTAGTACGTTTCGTACGGTTTTTTTCCGGATGGGAAATCGGATTGTAGGCAGACGGGTTCTGGGTAATACCGGCCAAAACGGTACATTCTGACAGTGTAAGTTCATTTACCGGTTTGTTAAAATACCGTCTTGCCGCCGCCTGTACGCCGAGAGTGTTCTGTCCGAGATTAATTGTGTTCAGATAGTATTCCAGAATTTCGTCCTTGGAATATCGCTTTTCAATTTCAAGAGCTAAATACTGCTCCTGAATTTTTCGCTTTAATTTGTCATAGAGAGACGGTTCGTCGCCACCGTGAAACACCTGATTTTTCAAGAGCTGCTGGGTTAAGGTACTGGCACCCTGAGTGAAATTGCCGCCATTGCGCAGTCCCGCCGTGACGGCGCGGAATATACCCTGCACATCAACGCCGTTGTGGGTGCGGAAGCGTTCGTCTTCAATAGCAATCACGGCATTTTGTAAATTTTGCGGAATTTCGTTAAGTTCCACGTACTGGCGATTGGCGTTCTGGCCGACAAGCGTATGCGTCACTTTGCCGGATATATCTAAAACGGACGTCGTATAACCTTGTGGAATAATCTGAATTTGTTCGGGATTTGGCGCCGAGGAGAGAATGCTCTGGAAAGCGCCCGCTATCATACTAATGCCAAAAAGGCACATAAAAATTAAGCCAATCAGAAAAAATCGGATTCCGATAAGCTGCAGCTTGTGTATGCGGTTTGTGACGGGAGAATGAAGCCGGTTGGCGCGTTTCTCCACTTCTTTACGGCCGTAATGCATAAATATCCTCATTTCCGTACTGCCTTAGATGGCAAAATACCTTTTGCTCCCAACATCATTTTTATTTTAGTATAGCAAAAACTCTTGAAAAGGGGAAGTAGAATTAGTACAATTATAATAAAAAAACATCAAATCAATACAGGAATTTCAAAAGAATTGGGAGAATGGATATGAATCATGTCTCACGCATTTTGCACAAAGGAGCACAGGGGGGAATCGTTGAAAAAAAGTCCCGTTTCATCGCCAACATCTTTCCGGTAAAGACAGAGGAAGAGGCGATGGAGAAGATAGCGGAAATGAAAAAGAAATATTATGATGCCAGACATAACTGTTATGCCTATATCATCGGCGGCAATCAGGAGACGGAACGTTCTTCTGACGACGGAGAACCGTCGGGAACGGCTGGCCGCCCGATGTTAGAAGTGCTGGCGGGAGAGGGGATTTGTGATGTACTCGCCGTTGTCACCAGATATTTTGGCGGTACGCTCTTAGGTACCGGAGGTCTTGTGCGGGCATACTCCGGCGCTGTAAAAGAAGCGCTTTCCGATTGTGTTCTGCTGGAGCAGGCGATGGGGTATCTGTTACAGATTGATACGGATTATACCGATTTAGCGAAAATCCAGTATATAGCGCGAACGCATGAGATTCGGGAGACGAATGGCGCTTATGCGGAACGTGTGACACTGGAATTATTAGTGCCCGCCGAAAAAATAGACGCTGTGGAAACAGAAATTACAGAGAAGACTTCCGGACGGGCAGAACTGAAACGCAGCGACGCCGTGCGCTATGGAATTGCCGGAAATGAAGTTATAATGTTATAAATGAGCAGTAGCTTGAAAAACCGCTCAGAAATGAGGTTAGTGTATATGGATTTACTGGATTATATGAGTCAGCAGCAGAAAGAGACCGAATCGCCTCTGGCCTCCCGCCTGCGCCCCCGCACGCTCGACGAGGTAGTAGGCCAGCAGCACATTATTGGGAAGGACAAGCTGCTTTACCGTGCCATCAAGGCGGATAAACTGAGTTCGCTTTTATTTTACGGGCCTCCGGGCACCGGAAAAACAACGCTGGCGAAAGTGATTGCCAATACGACAAGCGCCGCTTTCTGCCAGATTAACGCTACGTCGGCGGGGAAGAAAGATATGGAGGAAGTCGTAGGCAAAGCGAAAGAGAATCTGGGTGCGTATGCAAAAAAGACGATATTATTTATTGACGAGATTCATCGTTTTCACAAAGGACAGCAGGACTATTTGCTGCCGTTTGTAGAAGACGGTACGCTCGTATTGATAGGGGCGACAACGGAAAATCCCTATTTTGAAGTAAACGGAGCTTTGCTTTCGCGCTCAATTATATTTGAATTAAAACCGCTTGACAAGGAAGATATTAAGACACTGCTTGTCCGTGCGATTGAAGATAATGAGAGAGGGCTTGGTTCTTATCAGGCAGAAATTGACGCGGACGCACTCGAGTTTCTCGCAGACATCAGCGGGGGAGACGCGAGGGCGGCGTTGAATGCCATCGAGCTGGGAGTGCTCACGACAGAGAGAAACGAAGCGGGGAAAATCAAAATCAATATGGCGGTAGCGGAAGAGTGTATACAGAAGCGGACGCTCCGCTATGATAAGACGGGGGATAACCACTATGATACGATTTCTGCCTTTATAAAAAGTATGCGCGGTTCCGACGCAGACGCAGCCGTCTATTATCTGGCGCGTATGCTGTATGCCGGTGAAGATATCCGCTTCATTGCCCGCCGGATTATGATTTGTGCGTCGGAGGATGTGTCGAATGCCGACCCACAGGCATTGGTAGTGGCGACGGCGGCCGCACAGGCAATAGAACGTCTAGGTATGCCGGAGGCACGGATTGTTCTTGCACAGGCGGCGACATATGTTGCCTGTGCACCGAAAAGCAATTCGTCTATTTCGGCCATTGATGCGGCGACAGAGTATGTAACGAAACATCCGAATTACCGCATTCCGCCACATCTACAGGATTCCCATTATAAGGGAGCCGCTAAGTTAGGCCACGGACTCGGATATCAGTATGCGCATGACTATCCGCATCACTATGTAAATCAACAGTATTTGCCGGAAGAAGTTGAGGGTGAGAGGTTTTTCCGGTTGTCAGAAAACGGATACGAAAAGGAAATGGGAGAATACAGAAAACGGATTGGCGCAGATAAGGATGCGCGGAACGGAGGTTAAAATGCAGGAAAAAGAAGAGAAGAAACAATTTCGCAGTTCTTATACGAAAGGGCAGAGGATATTTGCATTGGTGGGGGTGGTTTTTCTTATACTTTTGTATGTTGTTACATTATTTTCTGCCATTACTACATCGCCGGCGACGCCGGAGTTGTTTAAAATGTGTGTGGGAGCGTCTATTTTGCTGCCGATTATGTTCTGGCTCTATATTCGCTTTGCCAAAATGTTTATGGAGCATGACCGAGAAAAGTATGGCAGATAAGAAGTATGGGAAAACAGAAGCCGCAATACCGGAACATACCGTATTGCGGCTTTTGTTTTTTGTATAGATTATAGTTATACTGTAAATTAATATCCTACTTTTTTACCGGATTTTGTCATATATCCGCTGATTCGTTTTGCTTTATAATCTTTTTTCTTGCGTGAGTCCGGAACTGCCGGGTCGGTAGGGTCGTAGTTAATGCCGCCTTTTACCTTAATTGTAGGCGCTTTGCCAAGAGGGCCGGGCTTTTTGGAATTACCACGAACAATTTTAACAATACTCCCGGTAGAAGCATAATCATAAATCCATTTGGCGTCTGCTACAGCCATGCGGATACATCCGGCAGAAGCCGGCGAGCCTAAAAGATTATAGCGGTAGGCAGGTAATGCGTAGTGCGAGTCGGAAGAAACGGCGATAGAGTGGAAATAAACATTTCCCACAATATGCGTTGTCCAGCGCGCGTAAACAGTGCTGCCGTCCGGCTCTAACATAGGCTTCAAAGTATATTTTACAGATTGGCCGTTTGAGCAGATGGAATATGTACCAAGCGGCGTGTAGGAAGATTTTTCATGCAGACCGCTCGTACCTGCGTTCGTAGAAATATCACGACCGACACAAACGCTGCATGTCTTCACCGGAATATCGTATTTTTTTGTTTTCTTGTTGTACATAAAGATTGTCACAGCGCCTGCGGCACGGTTTACTTCAATATAGAATTTATTCGTGTGTCCGCCGCCGCTTTTTTTCAATTTCAGTACTTTCGTTAAATCAATCTGTTTTTTGTTATCAACATAGTAAAATTTATATTTTTTCCCGCCGTATTTTTCATAGTACCAGCCATTCTTACCCATATCCTTTTTCTTTAGCTTAAAGTTTTTCTTTGCGAGTAAGAACTTACTGCCCCATGAAGTATATCCATATGCTTTGACAAGGAAAGAACCTTTGCTGCCATTTTTTACATTTGCGGTAAATGTTTTTTTATTGGATGAAGCGGTTGCCTTGTATTTGCCTAGTTTTTTGTTTTTACCGCCTTTTACCTGATAAATGACGTATTCTACTTTTTTTACATTTCCCGGCATATAAATACCGCTCATTTTGTAGTTGCAGGAAACGTTTTTCTTTTTCTTGATGGAAAGCGTACCCTTTTTCAGGCGCTGGTCTGCTTTCGTCTTATTTGTCAGGGTATACGTTTTTCCGTTGTTGTCTACGACATAGACTTCAATTGTGTATAAATCCATGTTGTACTTCAGTTTTTTCATCGTAACGGAAGAGTAGAAGTAACTGCCATCGGCAGTCTTTTTTGTACCCGAAATAGTAGCAACCTGTTTTCCACTGCTATTTTTTACAAGGAAAGTCACGCCGCGGATTCCGAAAACATTTTTTAATCCCTTTAACTCAATGGCAAAGGACTTCTTTTTTTCCAGAGAGGCAGATTTTTTCGTTGTAAATGATGTGCAGGTCGGAATGACGCTGTACTGGGTGGATGCCAATGTATAATTGCCTTTCCATTTGCTGTTGGTAACGATTACTTTCGCATTCCAGATTCCGTAATAGCTGCCGGATTTGGATACGTCGATGGCCCATGTTCGGGCAGCAGCCAGAGCGACAGCATTTCCCACTGTCGTAGCGGTAGAGGCAGCGCGGTCTTTGTGCCAAATCTGCACGCTTATCTGATTGCCTGCGCCGGGAACAAGAATACCGCCGGCAGCTTCCGTTGAAGTAAAGGCAGCGGAACGGGCAGCGGAGCCTTTGTCGCCGTTAATCTTCAATGTTGCCTTATTCGTGTGAACCGACAAATCGGCCGTACCTAACGTAAGTTTTGTCTCGCCGATGGTAGCGGTAACGGTATAATTGGCAAATGCGTATTTTACATCTTCAAGAGAAAAAGTACCCTCATAGGTACCATCTTTACAATTTTCTTCGGTAAGTGCAATCGTTTGTTCCCAAACAGATTTTGTACTTACATTAGTTGCCTGAACGGTCATGCTCGTTCCGACTGCTTCTTCTAATCCCTTAATGGTGTAGCTCACAATACCAGTGGCGCGGTTTGTCTTAAGGGTGGCTGTCGGAGCCGCCGCCTGAGCGCTGCTTGTATTAACGGTAAAGACAAGCACCAGAGTTACAATCAGGCAAATGACATAGTTTCCTATTGCTAACTTTTGTTTCATTTTTTTACCTCCATTTCTGTTGGTTTCAGTAAAATATGATGGCATATTTGGGCAGATTTGTCAAGGCTGTCCTGTTATTTTGAGGATAACAGGGAAACGTGTCAAAGAAAAGAAAAACAGGAAAATCCATAGACTGAAAAGTGTAAGGATTTTCCTGTTTTCATTTACGCGGAGGCAAAGTGAGGATATGTCTGTGCTTGCACAAGACTATCCGAGCGCGCCCGCGAACCCGAGCAGTCTCGCGAAGCGTGACGCTCGTGGTTTAAAATACAAAGGCTCACGCTTTGCGTTATCGGCGTGACAGGATTTGAACCTGCGGCCTCTTCGTCCCGAACGAAGCGCTCTACCAAGCTGAGCCACACGCCGTAGAACAAAATCTATTCTACAACGATTTGCTCACGATTGCAAGTATTATTTTAAAATCATCCTGCGGAAATTTTTCTTTCCCTTTTTCAGAACCAGACCTTCGCCTGCTAAGCGGTCGGCTGTTATCGTTTCATGGATATCCGTGACTTTCTCTCCATTCATGGTGACGCCTCCCTGTTGAACCGCACGGCGGGCCTCGGAGTTGGACGGTACCATGCCCGATTTGGTAAGCAGGTTAAGGATACCGATACTTCCGTCGGTCATGTCGTCCGAAGTAAGTTCAACTGTAGGCATATCGGCAGCATTTCCGCTCTGGAAAAGCGCTTTGGCGCTCTCCTGCGCTTTGGCCGCCTCTTCTTCGCCGTGAACCAGCTTTGTCAGCTCGAAAGCGAGAATTTCCTTTGCCTCGTTGAGTTTTGCACCCTCCCATGCTTCCATCTTGTCGATTTCCTCGAGAGGGAGGAATGTCAGCATACGGATACATTTGAGTACGTCGTCGTCGGCAACGTTTCTCCAATATTGGTAAAACTCAAACGGAGAAGTTTTTTCAGCATCAAGCCATACGGCTCCTTTGGCGGTCTTACCCATTTTTTTGCCCTCTGAGTTGAGGAGGAGGGTAATCGTCATGGCGTGGGCGTCTTTACCAAGCTTGCGGCGGATTAACTCGGTACCGCCGAGCATATTGCTCCACTGGTCGTCCCCGCCAAATTGCATGTTGCAGCCGTAATCCTGAAATAATCGGTAGAAATCATAACTCTGCATAATCATGTAATTAAATTCCAGAAAACTAAGCCCCTTTTCCATTCGCTGCTTGTAACATTCAGCGGATAACATACGGTTGACGCTGAAGTGTGAGCCTACATCGCGGAGCACGTCAATATAGTTTAATTCCATCAGCCAGTCCGCGTTATTGACGAGGATGGCATTTCCCTCGGAAAAATCAATGAAACGGCTCATCTGTTTTTTGAAGCAATCGACATTGTGACGTATCGTCTCGGGTGTCATCATCTGGCGCAAATCCGTCCGTCCGGACGGGTCGCCAATCATGGCGGTACCGCCTCCGACAAGGGCAATCGGTTTGTTGCCCGCCATCTGTAATCGTTTCATAAGGCAGAGAGCCATGAAATGTCCGACGTGCAGACTGTCTGCGGTCGGGTCAAAACCGATGTAAAAGGTTGCCTTACCGTTATTTACCATTTCGCGGATTTCTTCTTCGTTCGTTACCTGCGCAATAAGCCCGCGGGCAACAAGTTCTTCGTATACTTGCATACTACCTCCATTCCTGCGCTGCTGTCCTGCGCGCAAATCAGTTTTTTACATACAAAAAATCTCCCATCCTATACAAAGGACGAGAGATATAAAATCCCGTGTTACCACCTTTATTCATAACCAACTCACATTGGCTACCTCAGTAAGTACGCATGCCTGCACATGGATACTCCAGCAACGATAACGGACGCCAAACCGTCAATGCCTACGCAGATAATCTTATCGTTCAGCATTGCTGCTCAAGGATGTATTCGGGATATCTGACAATCCTGCGCCTCTCACCAGCCGGCAGCTCTCTGTGGCGTCCGGACATCCGTACTTATTCCTGTCAAAGCTTGTAAAAGTATCTTATTATAATTATTTTTGTTTGTCAAGTAGTAGGTTTCTTGAGTTTTCGCAGTTTTTGCACGGATGCTGTTGACAAGGTTATGATAAAAATCAGCAAATTTTGTTCTACTATTTTTGCAAAAGCTATTGACAAAGTTGATACTTCGTGACATGATGTATAACGTAAAGAGAGGTATAGATTAAAAAATAAGTTTGACAGCTTATTTTTTAACTCACTATTTGTGCCGAAGCGCCTGCGCTTCGGAATGGAGGATAGTATGGATGTTCAGTTAAAACGAGGTCTCTTGGATGTTTGCGTTTTAGCAGCTATTAAGAGCGAAGATTCATACGGTTATAAGATTATTAAAGACATGAAACCGTATATTGAACTTTCCGAATCGACTTTATATACCATTCTAAAACGTTTGGAAACAGCGAATATGTTGACTGTTCGCACCACAGAACACGGCGGCAGACTTCGGAAATATTACCATATTACCGAAAAAGGACTGAAGCGTATCAAGGAGTTCGAAGTCGAGTGGAAAGAAATTTTAGCAATTTATCAATTTGTAACTAAGGAGGATGATAATGAGTAAACAAGAGTTTCTTGCGCAGTTGCGTAAAGGTTTATCCGGGTTGCCGCAGGATGATATTGAGGAACGCTTAACATTTTACAGTGAAATGATTGAAGACCGAATGGAAGAGGGGCTTTCGGAGGAGGAAGCGGTTTCGGCGGTAGGTTCTATTAATGAAATCGTTGCACAGGTGGTAGCAGATACTCCTCTCGCAAAAATTACCAAAGAAAGAATCAGACCTAAACGACATCTGAAAGTGTGGGAAATCGTACTCTTGGCGCTTGGCTTTCCGATATGGTTTTCGTTAGGTATTGCTGCAGTCGTCGTTATTCTCGCACTTTATGTTTCGTTTTGGTCTGTGATTGTTTCATTGTGGGCGGTATTTGCTTCGCTCGCTGTTTATGCTATCGGTAGCGTGCCGATGTGTGTTATCGCAGACAACAGCGCTGATTCGAGCCTTGCTATACTTGCCGCAGGAATTGTTTGTGCAGGACTTTCTGTTTTTATGTTCTACGGATGCAAGGAAGCAACAAAGGGCATTTTGATACTGACGAAGAAAATTACAATAATGATTAAAAATTGTTTTATCAAGAAGGAGGAAGCGTAATGAGAAAGACAACAAAAGTGTGGCTTATGATAGCAGCTTCTCTTGTGTTGGTTGGATGTATCCTTTTTGTGTGTGCAATGTCAGCACTCGGGTGGGACTTTGCGAAGTTATCAACGGTCAAATACGAAACAAATACTTACGAAGTCGGAAAAGCATTCAGCGATATATCAATGACAACAGATACTGCAAATATAATATTTGCTTTGTCAGATGATGGAAAATGTAAAGTGGAATGCTATGAGGAGGAAAACGCAAAGCATTTGGTTACCGTTGAAAATAATGTGCTTGTTGTCAGAAACAATAATCAAAAATCTTGGTATGACTATATCGGTTTCCGCTTCGGTTCGCCGAAGTTAACGGTTTATCTTCCGAAAACGGAATATAATGCACTATCCATTAACGAAAGAACTGGAAATGTTGAAATATCGAAAGATTATTCATTCGAAAATGTTGATATTTCCTTGACAACAGGTGATGTAAATTTTTGCGCATCCGTTTCAAAATTGCTCAAAATAGAAACAAGCACGGGAAATATCTGTGCAGAGAATACTTCCGCTGGCTCACTTGACCTTTCTGTTACCACAGGCAAAGTGACTGTTTCGGGGGTGACCTGTCGGGACGATATTACAGTAGGCGTATCGACCGGCAAAGCATATCTGACCGATATTTCGTGCAAAAGCGTAATTTCAAGCGGAGCTACAGGAAGTATATTCTTGAATAACGTTATTGCCACAAATAAGTTTTCCGTTGAGAGAAGCACGGGTGATGTGAAATTTAGTGGCTGTGATGCCGATGAGATATATGTAAAAACAAATACAGGAAACGTTACTGGCAGTTTCCTTTCAAATAAGGTGTTTATTACCGATACCGATATCGGCAGCGTCGATGTTCCGAAAACGGCAACCGGCGGCAGGTGCGAGATTAATACAGATACAGGAGATATTGAAATAAGTATAGACGGAATATCAAATTAAACACTCTGCATCCTTAAAGCTGTTAGAGCAGAGAGTTCTCAGAGAGTTTTGCGGTTGTCTTTGTCAGGAACTTATCATTATCAATGATGAATCTTTCATGTGTTCCCCTGCCGATAATTTCTTTGTCGTCGCTGGCTGTTACTTCAAAGACAAGCCGGCGTCCGTCAACCTGTATCAGCTCACTTTTGCAGGTGACAGTCATACCAAGAGGCGTAGCGGCGTCGTGGGTAATATCCAAACGGGTTCCCACGCTTCCCTGCCCCTCCTGCAAATAAGGGGCAATACTCTGCCAAGCCGTTTTTTCCATCAGGGCCGCCATGGCCGGCGTGGCAAAAACGTCCAGTGTTCCGCTTCCCATTGTTTTGGCGGAAGTACTCTCATCGGCAAGAATGGAGCAGCTTCCTTTGATTCCGGTAGTTATCATAATTCCCTCATTTCCGCGCAGGCAGTGCGCATTCATAATCGTGTTGGCTATCTTTCTTCCGGTTCTCTTTGGGCTTTACCAGATATCCCCGCTGTGCCAGTTCGGTTTCAATATCATCTAAGATGTCACTGGTTTCGGCGGATATCGTATGATAGTGATAATCGGAAGTGACATTTTTCAATAGCGTGGATTTGCCGCTGTGCAGTCCGTGGATAAATTCTCTCACATCCCGTCGTGAGCGGATGTGCATCTCTGCTTCAATGCGGCCATATAATTTATGATTGACAAATACATTTTCCACAGCGCCGCCCTGGTCCACGATGCAATTGAGCTCGTCTTCGGTCTGCTCGTCCGTATGACGGCATTTGAAAGTGCGCACGAGAGCAGAAGAGGATTTCGGTGATACTATATAGCCGCGATTGGTGGAGACAATCTCCGCATTTGCGGAACGGAGCAGAGCGATGTCTTGTACAATGACTTGGCGGCTTACGCCAAATTTGCGGGCAAGGGTAGCTCCGGATACCGGCTGTTCCTGCCGGGCGAGATAGTTTATGATATGGGCTCTTCGTTCTTCTCCGGACATATTTTTCCTCCTATTCTACAGGATGCAGGTTTTTGAGCGAAATATCAAGAATTGGCGCCGAATGGGTGAGGGCGCCGCTGGATATGTAATCGACTCCGAGGTCAATCAGCTTTGCCACATTTTCTTTTGTGACGTTGCCGGAGCATTCTGTCTCGGCGCGCCCATCAATGATGCGGATGGCTTCTTTCATGTCGTCGGCAGGCATATTATCTAACATGATAATATCTGCGCCTGCTTCTACAGCCTCGCGAACCATATCGAGATTTTCCACCTCTACTTCAATTTTGCGCACAAACGGGGCGTAATTTTTTGCCATTTCAACGGCGCGGGTAATGCTTCCGGCGGCGCCAATGTGGTTATCTTTCAGCAAAACGCCATCGGAAAGGTTGTAACGGTGGTTATAGCCGCCGCCTGTTTTTACGGCATACTTTTCAAAAATGCGGTTGTTTGGCGTCGTCTTTCTCGTGTCCAAAAGTTTTGTTTTGGATTCTTTCAATAAGGAGGCGATACTATGCGTATAAGTGGCGATACCGCTCATCCGCTGAAGGAAATTCAGCGCGGTACGCTCTCCAGATAGAAGAGTGCGGATATCGCCGTGTACCGTAGCCAGACATTGCCCATTCGTAACCTGTTCGCCATCCTTACAATAAAAGGTTACTTTTGTTGACGAATCGAGGAGAAAGAAGACGCGTTCAAAAATATCCAGACCCGCGATAATACCGTCCTCTTTTGCCAGTAACTGCACTTCACCGGTTTTTGCCTCCGGCATGACGGCATTGGTTGTAATGTCTTCGCTCGTAATATCTTCTGCCAAAGCCTGATTTATCAGGTTGTCAACAGTTATTTGCATTGTTATTTTATTCATTGTTGTGTTCCTCGCTTTCTATTTTTTCACGAACTATTTTGTGGTATTGTTCTTCGAGACGCTGTGTGTTTTTATATGTAGATAAATCTACATCCGCCAAATCCGTTTCGAGAGGCGGATGGCCCTGCTGTACAATATGTTCTGCCGCCTTGCGGGCAAAGACAAGGCTTTCCAAAAGGGAGTTGCTGGCCAGCCGGTTGCGGCCGTGAACGCCGTTGCAACTGGTTTCCCCGATGGCATACAATTGTTCCATAGAAGTGTGGCTGTGTGAATCGACCCATATGCCGCCCATAAAATAATGCTGGGCGGGAACGACAGGGATTGGCTCTTTCGTGCAATCATACCCCTCTTCCAGACAGCGTTGATAAATGTTCGGGAAATGTCCGCGAATGGTATCCTCTGCGATGGGAGCCATAGACAGCCATACAAAATCGGTGCCATCCTTTGCCATTTGTTCATAAACCGCTTTCGTCAGGCGGTCTCGCGGAAGAAGTTCATCGGTAAAGCGGTTGCCGTTTTTATCTAACAGCACAGCACCCTCCCCGCGAACCGATTCGGAAATGAGGAAGCGGCGTCCCGGTGTTTTTGAATATAGTGTAGTGGGGTGAATTTGTACATAATTAATATGTTCTAAGCGGATACCGTGTTTTAGGGCGACGGCAATGGCGTCTCCGGTAATATGGGGATAATTGGTGGAATGACGGTATAATCCGCCGATACCGCCGCAGGCAAGTATCGTCGTGTTTGCCGGAAGTGTGAAAATATCACCTGCGTCCGTCTTGGCGATAATGCCCTGACAGCAATTTTCTCTTCCTATTATATCCAGCATAGTTGTATGTTCCCATATCGTTATGTTTTCTCGTTCTTTCACCCGCGCCAGCAGTTTTCCGGTAATTTCTTTTCCCGTAATGTCTTTGTGGAACAGAATGCGCGAATCGGAGTGGCCGCCCTCTTTTGTAAAAAGGTACTTTCCGTCCTCTTTTTCAAACTCCACGTCATAATCAATTAATTCTTGGATGATAGACTGGGAAGAACGCAGCATTTCGTTCACAGATTCTACGCGGTTTTCATAATGTCCGGCGCGCATTGTGTCCTCGAAATAATGCTCGTAGTCTTCTTCTGATTTCAGAACGCAGATACCGCCCTGTGCAAGAAAAGAATCACTTTGGTCGGCGTCTGATTTTGTAATTATGGTGATTTTCCTGTCTTTAGGAAGACAGAGTGCACAGAATAGTCCGGCAGCTCCGCTGCCGGCAATTAAGATGTCTGTTTTATTCTTCATAAACAGCTCCTTTATTTGGCTAAAGCCAACATTTTCATCAGGGGAACATTGCTTGCCTGACGTAATTCTTCGTCGACCGTTACGGCATGTTCACCGGTTTCCAATACATGAACAATCTGTTCAAGAGTAATTTTTTTCATATCGGTACAGCATTGTATCGGACGGGCTGAGTAGAAATGCTTGTCCGGATTTTTTTGCCGCAATTCGTACAGAACTCCGGTTTCCGTGCCGATAATGAAATCTTTTGCCTCGCTTTTTGTGGCGTAGTCAATAATTTCAGACGTACTGCCGATAAAGTCGGCCAGAGCGGTTATTTCCGGACGGCATTCCGGATGGACGAGAAAGAGCGCTTGCGGGTGCGCTTCTTTTGCCGCCTCCACGTCGCTGGCTGTTATCTCGGTATGTACATGGCAGAAGCCGTCGTTAAAGATAATGTGTTTCTCCGGTATCTGACTGGCCACATAGCGGCCCAGATTTTCATCGGGAATGAAAAAAATATGTTGATTTGGTAATGCTTTTACAATCTTTATCGCATTGGAAGAAGTTACACAGACGTCGGCGTAAGTTTTCAGTCTGGCAGTTGAGTTAATATAGCAGACAACCGCCAAGTCCGGATATGTACTGCGCAGTTCTTCAATGCGGTTAATGTCAGCCATATGAGCCATCGGGCAGTCGGCCGTCTCGTCCGGAAGCAGTACGGTCTTTTCCGGATTCAGGATTTTGGCGCTTTCGCCCATAAAGGAAACCCCGCAAAAAACAATTGTATCGGCGTCGACAGTAGTGGCAAGTTTACTCAGGTAAAAGGAGTCTCCGATGTAATCGGCAACCTGCTGCACTTCTTCGCGGACATAATAGTGGGCTAAAATTACGGCGTTTTTTTCTTTCTTAAGTGTCTTAATACGAGCTCTTAAATCAATCATGGAAAATGTTTCCTTTCTGTGTATTAGCACTTATCATAACACAAAACTTGACAGGTGACAAGACAATCGCTTTGATAATTTGTTTTAGTCTGACGGGTATTCTGCCCTCTTTCACAAAACACGCTGTCTGTTTTTAGTAGCTTCTTTCCCCGAATTGGCACCGCTGGATTATTTAGATTGTAAAAAAAATCCGATAGCGTGTAGAAGAGCTAAAATTTACAAGAAAACATATACAATAGTGGCTATAAAATAGATTAAATCACACTATTATGTATTGTTTGAATCATAGACAGTTTCGGTAAAATTTTGTATAATTATAAAAAATATATAAAAAAAGAGAATAAAAAATGAACAAATCACAAAAGAAATTAATTTATCCGGTGCTTTTTGCAGTGCTTGTGTTAAGCAGTCTTTTTATGCATCAAAAAGCATTTGCGGCAAAGGGCGATTTGAAAATCTACATTGGAAATGACAAAACGGCCAGACATCATCGGGCGCTTGTACTGGGCAGTCAGTCGGATGTTTTTTCATATGAACTGACAGTCGGGACGGTAAAAAAGCATGAATTTAAGAGTAGCGATGAAAGTATTTTTAAAGTAATTGATGATTCCGGCGGGAAATGCAAACTGCAAACAGTAAGAGAGGGAACCGGCTGGTTGATTTTAAATGTAACAGATACAAAAGATAAGAAATACGAAGAAAAAGTCTATATATCTGTTTATACTTCAATTAGTTCCCATAAAGCTGAATTAAATAAGGATAGTTCTGTTTATCGCGGTGCGTCTGTGAATGCAGGAGTAGAGAACAGCGATAATAAGGGAAATCTGAAGAAGGGCACAATTGTTTCTGTAATCGCCCAATGTAATGAGTTTTATTTGCTGAAGACAAAAGATGGGGCAACTTTTGATGACGGAAAAGATACCGGCTTTGTTAAGAAAGAGAATATTAATATTTTAGTAAATAGCATAAAATTAGATAAAAATAATAGTTCTCTTGCTAAAGGAGATTCACTTCAGATGAATCTGGAAATTTCCCCCGATATAGCAGCGAATAAAGATGTTAGCTGGCAGAGTAGTCAGGAGAAAACAGGAACTGTAGATAAGAACGGAAAGGTTTTTGCGAAAGCGGAGGGAGTTATTTGTGTTAAGGTGAAAGCGAAAGATACCGGCGGTGCAGAGGCAGAATGCTATATAACGATTTATAAGCCGATAGCCGAGTGTAACGGAGTAACAAAGCAGAATGGGTGCGAGCTATACAAGAGAGGAGACGGAAAGGTTGTTCGGGGAACGATTAAGAAAGGCACCAATGTTTCCGTTGTTGGCGAGTGTAAGGATTATTACCGGATAAAGGTAACGGATAATGTTTTTACGGACGGCGATGCGGATGCGTATTGCTATATCGAGAAAAAGAAGCTGACAATACCGGTAACGAGTATACGCCTATCCCAAACTTCCGTAAAAATGGAGCCAAAGCAGAAACTGAAATTATCGGTTGCCATAGAGCCCGCTATGGCATCAAATAAAACGGTTACGTGGAGTTCCAATAATAAAAAAGTTCTGAGTATTAACAGCAAGGGTGAGATGACTGCCAAAAAGATTGGTACGGCAATTGTAACTGCCTCCAGTTCGGATGGAAGTAAAACGGCACAATGCAAGGTTTCTGTCACGGAAAAGCATCAAATCAGCACTTATATTCCGAGACGGCCAACGATTACCGTAGATAACTATTCCGACAAAAAAATAAAATTGACAGTTACACAAAATGAATCTTTTCAGGGCATGGTTTTGTATAATAAAAACAAAAAAATGGCGCAATATCCGATAAAGCATGGCAGGAAAGTGAAATACCATGTGTATTATGTTGATAAGCTGGAAATGGGTGAAAAATATAATTTGAAAATAAAAACATATAGCAAAGATAGCTCGAAAACAACGTATTCAAAATTTAGCAATACGGTCAAATTCAGAATGGGGAAAATGGATTTTACAATCAATCAGGTAACTCAAAATGCTGTTTGCCTTTCATGGAATAAACTAAAAAAAGTTTCTTATTATGAAGTGAGCAGAAAAGCAAGCAAGGGAGCCAAATGGAAAGTTATCGCAAAGGCAAAACCGAAAAAGGATACATATAAGGATACTAAATTAAGAACAAAGAAAAAGTATTACTATCGGGTTCGTCCGGTTTGGAAAGAAGAAAAAGGTGTATATAGCTCTTCAAAATCAATAAGACTTGTTTTATTTGGCAATGTGCAAAAGTATCTGGCAAAAAAATATCCACTCATCTGCATGAGCAAAAATAAGCAAATTAATACATATAACGTCAATGGGAAATATGTTCCCATTAAATATAAAATGGTAGACAATAAATTGGAAATTCATGTATATTTGGAATTTGTACAGTATACTAATAGTAACAAAAAAGACCGATACGGCGATTACATTTTTATGAAAAAGGAATCGACGGATTATGAGCGTATCAATAGGTTTAAGACCGGAATAACAAACGGATTTTCTGATTTGCAAATCATTGGTGGAAATGGCGATTTTAAAAAAGGTATTGATTTCCAAACCAAACTGATTATTCATGATAGGAAAGCAAATGAAAAGTATAATAAAAAGCAGCTATTTATTGAAGTACGCTTAGGTGGAGAATGCCCTAATTGTACATCAGAAGGCGACCATTGGTATCACGAATGTGGAAATTTGAATGCAAGGGGCTATTTTGACTATGAGAGTGCACCAACTACTATATATATTCCTACTGACGAGCAGGTGAAAGCAAACAAGGGAGAGGAGTGTAATATTCCTAAAACTGACTTAGAAGCGGTATGTGCTCATGAGATGGGCCATGCATTTGGTTTAGATGATGCATATTATGACTTCGAATATAAAATAGATAGATGTGCTGAAAATAATGAAACAACAGTTTGTTTTAATAAGGGTGATTATGATAATCTGATGAAAGACCAAATAAGAATGAAAAGAGCTAAGGCCAATGATATAGAAATGATGCTTTATGCCTACAACATTACAAAAGGTTTTCCGGATAATATTTTTCAACAGTATAATAAATTTGAGGGAAACGAAATATCAAAAGTAATTATTGATACACACGATGAGCTAATTGAAGAACATTAAGGAGGGGAAAAAATGAGGAAGCAGAAAATAAAAACAATTCTATTTACATTTATCATTTATTCACTGTTAATTGCAAACGGTAAAGACATAGTCGCAGCGAGAGGAGAAGAGCTACCGCAGCCAATTTCCACCTGCGATGGAATTAAGGTTATCCGTCACTCGTCTACTTCCCTGCGCTTATCATGGAATCCGGTTAAAGATATCGACGGTTATACGATTTACCAATACGATAAAAAGCGCCATACTTATAAACCGATAAAAAACATAAGTGCGACTAAGACAAGTTGGCTCCATAAGAAGCGGAAAAGAAACAGCGTGTACCGTTATCGGATTGCAGCGTATAAAAAGTATGGCGAGAAGAAGATAATGGGGCCGAAATCCATATGGGTCAGCTCCAAGGTCTATCAGAGAAATAAAAAGAAAATTAATGCCAGAGCGCCTAAGGTGAATAAGAAGAAGTGTAATCTCGGGCTTTGCTCCGGCTATCAGCTAACGGCTGAGAGCATTCCGGCGAAGTTTGGTTTGAATGAAGCAAAGAGAGTTTTTTCTCCGAAAATTCGTTGGTTTAGCAGTGATAAAACGATTGCCAAGGTAAGTGCAAACGGACGCATACAAGCGGGGAAAACGGTCGGTAGGTGTACCGTTTATGCCGTTGCCCACAACGGAATAAGAACAGGGATAACGGTTGAGATAAAAAATTACGCTAAAGTAAGCGGATATTATAATTACGGTCCGAGACCGGAAGTGATAGAACTTATCTCGAATTATACACCCCATATACAGAAGATTGCGGAGTATTTCTCGGTAAACAGGTTGGATTCAGAAGAAATATTGGAGATATCAATCAATGACAATGCGGAGATTGTACTGTCAAATCCGGCGAAAGATGTAACGCCTGTCCGGAAAGAGTTGGAGGAACTTCTACCCAACTATCCGTATCCAATAAGTATAAAAGTTTCTTCCACAGAAATACAATTTAAGCTCCGGGAGGGACCATATCCCGGCTATGTTGCCTTTGTATTTGATGATGACTGTCACGAATTAACATACGAGCGTATTGCATCCCATTGGATAGCATGTTGGTTTTACCCTATTTAAAATAATTGCTTATAAGAATATTTTGGAGAAGTTGCAATGCGAAGCCAAGGAATAGGAACAGGTATACACCGAACAGCAGCGAAGAAAAAGTGCGGCTAAAAAGTGCGCGCTTTTTAGCCGCACTTTTTCTGTGTGCAACATGAACCATTCATAAAGTTTAAATAATAACTTGTCTTGTACATATTGAAATTCTAAATTTTACTTGTAAAAAAGATAAAAACAGATACAATTAAAGTATGAAAAACGGAACGAAGGAGGTAAGGCTATGTCACAGTCAATGAGGACTTTGATGGAACAGTATATTGAACAGGTTCAGGGAATATACGGTTCGCACTTGCGAAAAGTGATTTTGTACGGTTCTTATGCCAGAGGAGATTCCAAACCAGATTCGGATGTCGACCTTATGATATTGATTGATATGTCTGATATGGAGTTGAAAGCATATAGCCAGAAACTTTCTTATATGACATATGATTTTAATATGGACAATAACCTTGAGATAAAGCCGATTGCCAAAAGTGAAGAGCATTTTAAAAAATGGGTCGTAAATTATCCGTTTTATGCGAATGTCAATCGGGAAGGAGTTGTTTTGTATGGAGCAATCTAACCAGAACATGGGAACGAGAAAAGACTTGGTTTTGTATCGGATACAGACTGCCAAATCAGATTTGAATGCGGCAAGGATTTTATTGGAAGCAGAGGAATATAAAGGTGCAAATAACAGGGCTTACTATGCCGTTTTTCATGTGATAAACGCAGTTCATGCGTTAAAAGGGAATGGCTACAAGTGCCACAAGGACGCAATCGGAAGTTTTAATAAAAACTATGTGAAAACGGAGATTTTTCCAAGAGAGATGGGGAGAAAGATTAGTGAGATAGAAGAAATACGTCATGCAAGCGATTATGATGATTTCTATCTTGCAAGCAGAGAGGAAACAGAGCGTCAGATTACAGTGGCGGATGAATTAATACAGTTGGTTGAAACATACTGTATGTTGCAGATAGGAGAAAGAGGAAAGAAAACAGATATTGAATGAATAAGATGTATCGGAGAACATCTCATAGAAATATGAGGTGTTCTTTTTTATATGAAAGTTAAAAATAAACACTCTGCTGGTAGTCATGATTGAGCCCTTGAATTGTTTCATACAAAGGGAAAGGACGACTGGTAAACCAGCCGCCCTTTGAAAGAGGAGTTTTATGAAAAAATATCAAAAATTAGGTATTGGCAATTAAAATTACTGAATAAGTTGTTTTTGTTTTCAACTTATGAGCACAGTATAAAATTAAATTGTGAAAAAAGCGTGTTCAAATTAAATACAATTTGTGTATTTCTTTCTTTTTTTTAAAAGAAATGTTATACTATAAAAGTACAAAAGAATGCGCCGAAAGAACGGCATGTTGGAAAGTGTAAGAGAGAGGCAGGGGAGCAATGAGGTATAATGTAGAAGAGATAGGGCAGAGAATACACGTAAGACAGATTGAGGGGATGGGAGAGCGCTTAGAAGAGGATATCGGAGGGATACTGTCGCGCGCCGGCATGTATTTCCGTATTTTTCATCGTGCGAAGACACCATATTCTATTGCACAGAAGTTAGAGAAATCCGGATACGGCTTCGGGAACAGCGACAAAAAGATGCAGGATTTGCTCGGGCTGCGCGTCGTTGTCTATTATCCGGATGATTTGGAGATTATCCGTACGATTTTGGAGAAGACGTTTCGTCAGGTCGGAGACTGGTCGGAGACGGACAGCACGGAGGAAGAATTTAAGGCGTCAAAACTCAACGGCGTCTTCCGCATACCAGAAGAGTACCAGCGCATTTATAATGGGGATATCAGTTTTCTGCCGATTGACACGACGTTTGAAGTACAGCTCAGAACCATCTCTTTCGAGGGGTGGCATGAAATTGAACATGATATGCGCTATAAAACTCCTTATGGGGAAGAGTTTTGGCGCAATAACGAAAAATTATCCCGCACCCTCAATTGTGTGCTGGCCAATTTGGAGCTGAGCGACTGGACGACGATGAATGTATTTGACCAGTTGGCGTATTACCATTATGAAAATAAAAATTGGGAAATGATGTTAAAGGGAAAATTCCGGCTTCGTTTTGCAGACCAGTCGCTGGCGGAAGAAATCGTAGATTTTTTAGATTGTAATCAGGAAGTCGCATACCAAATTTACCGGTGTGAGCGGCCGCAGGTGCTGTTCGCTTTGCTTCGCGACGGTTATCATGACCGCATTACCTATAATCTGATGGTGAAAGTGATGAATGAATCACTGGTAGATTATGACCACAGATTGCAGAGAAAATTATCAAAAATATGCCATGAGGTGATGAAAAAGGAAAAGACAGGACGCACGGAGCGGTTAGAGTTAAATCTTCTCGACGTGACGCCGTCTTTTCAGCTTAATGTAACGCTGCAGCATAAGCCGCAGGGAGATTTGAACAGAGAGTTTCTGCTGGCTGTGCAGCTAATTGCCAGTTGGGCGCAGGGGCGTTTTCACAATATTACGAAAGACATTCCCAATTCTCCTGTGGACTATGAATTTCACGAGGCGGGCTATAATCTGCAAATACTGGGAAATATGAGTCTGGGATTTTACAAGCTGACATTGGAATATGTCGATTCAACCCGAAAAGGAGTGGTGTGGCGGACGAAAGTAAGTTTGGAGAGAAGTAACCGTGTGAGAATGCGTGTAGACTGTGATTATTGCCATAATACGGACCGCCTGATTCGCGACAGCTTTAACAAGCCCCGTTTTGTCGATGAGATATTCCGTAAAATCGGCTATGAAGATGTACTTTCGCTGTCGAGCAAGCCGCAAAAAGTAGAGAAAATGCAGGAAATCGAGCAGTTGAGCCGGCTCATTGGCAATCATTCCCGCACGCTGCCGGTAGTAATCGCTGTGGAGGATGAAGATTCCGAGAGCCAAATCAACATTAACCGTCTGGCAGAGACGGTGGGGACGTATGCACATGTTTATCTGCTTGGGAAAAAGGCAATACCGATGATGGTGGAAGCTTCCGATTATACGAGCGAAGAGTTAATGGGGGCGGTTTGGGTGACGTTCCAAAACGGGGAAGATAAATTTTTTACAAGGGAAAGGATTTCAAATAGCCGTTTTGATTTTAATAAGTATGCATTTGACCCGGGAAACGTGTATGAAAAAGCGTTTCGTCATAAGCTTGTCCGTCTCATCAAGGAAAAGAATTGTTGTTATATTTGAATGTGTCAACACAATTCCAACCTATTTATTCCAAAGCTTGTTTGAGAATTGACAAAACAGGCGGATGGTGGTATGATTTTGTTGTTGTAATCTTTGTGACTGTTACATATTGTAAGTCAGTATTTTATTGGAAAAGGAGAGAATTAAATGAAAAAATCATGGAAATTATTGTTGAGTGCCTTTTCGTTTGCCTTTGTCATGTTTCTGGCAATGGGAACGACAAGTAGGGCAGCAGGTTGGGATGCCGGCCTGAAACAGACAGCAGCAGGACAGAAAAGTATATCCATTTCATGGAACCCTTATATGCAGGAGGGAGTGGCAATTGACCATTATGAGACGGAATATAGTATGGATGGTACGAATTTTGCTCCTACGTCGACATGGAATCATGTTAGCGGCACGGAAGAGACTATCCGTAGTCTGGCTGCCGACAAAGTGTACTGGGTGCGCGTGAAAGCTGTGGCAGAGGGGGCAGATTATAAAGATGTGGTAGTTGCTGTCAGCAATCCGCTTCAGGTAGCTACGCTGCCGACTGTTGGTCGTGTTGAGGGATTGATGCAGAGTGCGGCAACAGCTAATTCTGCGACATTTACATGGACGCCTGTCAGTGGGGCGACCGGTTATGATATCTATCTTTCCCAAAGTCTCTGGCATTATACAAAAGTGGGTAGTACGTCAGGCACTTCTTATACGGTTACTTCTCTGCCGACTGGATATGCAGGGGAATATTTCGTAATGGCAAAGAAAACGACCTTTAACGGCTTTGAAGCTACAGGAGATATGGAGTATGATGGTTACTTTAAGAGAATCGATGTAAAATCGCTTCCGGCAAAAGTACAGTCAATTGCCGTATCTGCTTTTTACTCAAATAGTTGCAGTTTCCAGTGGTCTGTTGTGAATAATGCAGATGGTTATCAGCTTCAGACAAAGAACGCCAAAGGAAAGGTAGTCAGCACGACAAGTTATATCGGTACATCCGGTTCTGTTTCCCCATTCAAAAAGGGACAGTTCTATTCTACACGTGTACGCGCGTATGTGAAAGTCGGAAACGGATATGCATATGGCCCATGGTCAAACTACAGTTATAACGCATCAAACAAATCTATTAAATGGATTCGTTCGGCAAACCGTAAGAAGATTACTTTAAAATGGAAGAAGATTGCCGGCGCTTGCGGTTATAAAGTGTATATTTCCACGAAATCCGGTAAAGGATATAAGAAAGTTAAGACATGTGGAAAGAATAGTAAAGGTTGTACGATTACGAAATGCGGCAAGAAAAAACTGTCGAAGAAAAAGACATATTATGTAAGAGTGGAATACTTGAAAAAGGTTGGCAAGAAAAAGGTAGTAAGCGGCATTGCCGGCTTTGGAACAGTTAGAAGTTAAGTAGTATAATAAAAAGTAAACAGTGATACTGCTTTGAGGGGCGCTGTTATATAAGAATCAGGAGATACCATCCGGCAGATGGAAACCACAAATAGCTTTGCGTAGACGGTTTTCATCGCTTGGATGGTATCTTTTATATTTAGTTGTTTTCCATTTCCTTTGTGTGGACCTCTTTTCACTTTATCCATTTCGTGTTATACTACTAACAGTACAATGATTATTTTGTTGTTTCAGGAGGGAAGTGTTTGGCATGAATAATCGAATTTTTTATCACAAAAGGACAGGTGAACCTGTACAAATTATCGTGCACGCTCAGACAAAACCTAATTTTCAGGAAGTAATCTGCTATCAGGAATTAACGAAACCATTTGCCTGTTATGTCATGGAAAAGCGGCAGTTTTTTGCTGAATATGTAAAGGAATTTACAAAACTGCCGTTGACGGGAAAAGTTCCGATTGAAAAGAGAGAAGATTTACCGGACAAGCAGCCGCGCATTTCAAAAGGCAAGATTATGGAAGAAGAAACGGAGGAAGAAACACAAAATGTCGATTCAAAAATGGCAAAGTTATTGGCGTTTTTGGATGCGGAGACATACCGGCAGAAAATGATATGTTTGGAAAACATGAAAGATGATTTGGATGAGCATATGATAAATAATATTGCGGTCAGTCTCGATTTATCGATTGAGAATGGTATGGATGCCTACCAGACAATATTATCAGAGCTGAAAATCAGGGAAAAATATGAGAGCGACCGGGGAGAATAAGTGTGATGAATTACCGTATGGTGATACAGTACGACGGTACCCGCTACCGCGGATGGCAGCGACAGGGCAATCGGGCCGATACCGTTCAGGGAAGAATTGAGCGCGCATTGTCAAAGCGCTGCGGACATGAAGTTGAAATAGACGGCGCCGGACGCACGGACGCCGGCGTACATGCGATGGCACAGGTTGCCAACGTACATTTATCCGAGGTGCGAGACGTTGAGAGAATGCGGCAAGAGCTCAATGAATATTTGCCGAGAGATATACGGATACTGAAAATAGAAGAGGCGGGCGAACGGTTTCACAGCCGCCTGCATGCTACCGGTAAGATATATGAATATCATTTGCTCAAAAAAGATAATTACTGTGTATTTACAAGACAGTACTGCTGGCAGATGGAAGATACGCTGGATGTGGCACAAATGCGGGAAGCGGCGAAAATTCTCATTGGCCGGCACGACTTCCGGGGATTTTGTACAAAAGCGTCCAAGAAGAAATCTACCGTACGCAGGCTGGACGCAATTAATTTGATAGAATCGGAAACAGAAATTACCCTCCGCTTTGAGGGCAGCGGCTTCCTATATAATATGGTGCGGATTCTCACCGGTACGTTAGTGGAAGTTGGTTTGCATAAACGAAGCGTGGAAAGCGTTGCGGAGGTATTGCAGAGCGGGGAGCGGGCGCGCGCGGGAGAGACGGCGCCGGCGCAGGGATTGTTTCTTGTGCGGGTAAAGTATGATTAATGTTTGCGTTGCAGAAATGAGGACAAGATGAGACAGATGGAGTTTAAAATGGAGCGGGAAAATCTTGTGAAAGAGGGCGAGGAAGTGTCAGTGATTGAGGGCATTTTGCCAAGCGCTTATTATTATACGATTTCCCCTGCCGTAGCAATGTCGGCAAATTATTCGTACCGCGACCGTTTAAAAACAAATCGGGGCATCGTAAAAGAAATAAAACATAACGATAAGGGGTATTATGTCGTTGTGGAGTTTGATGAAGAGCAGAGTGAATAGAAATGAGAAATGGAGGCAGTGCAGGAGATGGAGCGCAACAATGTATGGAAAGAATACACGAAGAAAGAAATTAAGGAATTGGAAAAATTGAATAAGCAGTACCGCGAATTTCTGGATGCCGGAAAGACGGAACGCGAATGCGTGACAGAGGCAGTTAAGATGGCAAAGAAAGCGGGATACAGAGATTTGCAGGAAGTGATTGCTGCGGATGAAGAGCTGCGGCCGGGGGATAAGATTTATGCGGTAAATATGAAAAAATCCATCGCTCTTTTTCAAATCGGGCGGCAGCCAATGGAAAAAGGAATGGCTATTTTAGGGGCGCATATTGATTCGCCGCGCATGGACATAAAACAGAATCCTCTTTATGAGGACACGGAACTGGCTTATCTGGATACTCATTATTATGGAGGAATAAAAAAATATCAGTGGGTGACGCTTCCGCTGGCGATACATGGTGTTATTGTAAAAAAAGATGGGGAAGTCGTTTCTGTATGTATCGGAGAGGAAGAGAAAGACCCGGTTTTTTGTGTAACCGATTTGCTAATTCATCTGGCGGGTGAACGCATGGAGCGCAAGGCGAATAAAGTCATAGAGGGAGAAGCGCTGGATATTTTATTTGCCAGCCAGCCGCTCAAAGGAGAGGAAAAGGATGCCGTTGCCAAAAATGTACTTGCCATATTAAAGGAAAAGTACGATGTGGAAGAGGAGGATTTTCTCTCCGCAGAACTGGAAGTTGTTCCGGCAGGCAAAGCGAGGGAATCAGGTATTGATTTGAGTATGATTATGGCATATGGACAGGATGACAGGGTGTGCGCCTTTACATCACTGCTTGCCATGCTGGAAGTAGAAGACACCGAGTATACAACCTGTTGCCTCTTGGTTGATAAAGAAGAGATTGGCAGCGTGGGCGCTACCGGTATGCGCTCCCACGTATTTGAAAATACGGTGGCCGAGGTGATGGATAGGATGGGGCAGTATGATGAGCTGGCGCTGCGCCGCTGTCTGGCCAACTCGAAAATGCTGTCTTCGGATGTCAGCGCCGCCTTTGACCCGACGTATGCGTCTGCCTATGAAAAGAAAAATGCCGCGTATTTCGGAAGGGGCATGGTGTTTAATAAATTTACCGGTTCGCGGGGAAAATCAGGAAGTAATGATGCAAATGCCGAATTTATGGCACAAATACGTGGTATTTTAAAAGATGCCAAGGTGGCGTACCAAACGGCGGAACTTGGTAAGGTAGACATCGGAGGCGGTGGAACGATTGCCTACATTATGGCGTTATATGGGATGGATGTCATTGACTGCGGAGTGGCCGTGCTCAATATGCACGCACCGTGGGAATTGACGAGTAAAGCAGATGTATATGAGACAAAAAAAGGATATGTGCAGTTTTTAAAGAAGATAATGGCTTAGAATAGGACAGAGAGATGAACGAACGAATGTACCGGATAACGATAATAGGAGCGCTGGCTGTCTGCGCGCTCGGGGCAGCGGCGCTTTGGCCCCAAAAGAGCCTCGCGGCGGCTCGGGATGCAAATTCAGTTTCCGTGTTGGAAAAGAGAATGCTGGCGTCGTCGACAAAATCAATTGAATACCGTAAAGGCAAAGTGAAGTCGACGTCTTATCGTGTATGGAGAAAGGCTGAAAAAATACCGCTTACGAAATCGAAATTGGCGATAAAGAAAAAAGGGTGGTACTCGCTTCTTGTAACGACAAATAAGGGGAAGCGAAAAATAAACCACGTATATTTTAAAAAGAAGACTTATGTCATTCCTGCCAATACTGCTATCAAGCAAAAATCCGGATACTATTTTGTCGTTCCCAAAAAGAATAAAGCGCAGGCTGCTGAAGTACAAAATGCTTCCCTGCAAAAAGGGGGCAACGTATCCGTCTGGCTGCGCGGCGATTCCGCCTGCCGCAGTTGGAAACTGGTGAGCGCTGGAGGAAAGAAATTCCGCCTGCAGAATGTCAACAGCGGCATGTATCTGGCAGAGAAAGAAAGCGGCGTCAAAAAGGGAAATGCGGTGCAGACGACGTATGCGGCAAAGAATAAAGCGCAGATGTTCGAAGCCTATAGTGCAGGCTCCGGATACATTTATCTTCGCTGCTGTGCGAGCAAACAATATCTCCATGCGGCGGGGAACAATTTGGAATTTAGCGGACGCAGGGCGGCGAAAGCATGGAAGTTTAAGATGGAAGCATCCGCTTGTCCGAAGAGCCTTGTTACGATATCCGGAGGAAGTTATCCATCGGCGCTTCAGGAGGGAGCGTCATTTATCCTCACAGGCATCGTGAGTTCCCGCTATACGATGAAAACATTCACGGTTCAGATTGTCAATAGCGCAGGCAAAGCCGTATTGGCAAAGTCTGTGAATCCCAATCGCTGTTTTTACGATATTAAAAATATTGATGCGGCCATAACGTTCGGCAAACTGGCGGCGGGAAAATATTTTTACCGCATTGCGGTCAGGGATTCGGCGGGAAAAGAAGCCGTATGGGTCAACCGCCCTTTTACAGTGGCAGAACATATGACAACGATAAATCCGATAGGAACGGCATCAAACCGCATGTTATCTTATAATACCAATCTGATTGCGGCAGTAGGACATCAGTCGGCAGGCAATTCACTGGAGAAGAAAGCGTGTGCGTCCTATGCGTTAGCGTATTGCAATGCAATCCTTTATAATAGTGCGCCGGCGCCGCAGACTTACTGGATGGGAAGCAGTGATGTGACCTGCGTCTGGAGCAAAGGAGGCTATCGGTGTTCGGCTTCCGGTTACGGCTCCGAGTCAGCCGTGTTACAGGAGGCGTACAAGCAGATTCTCGCAGGGAACCCGTGCATTCTCCATGTGACGGGGAACACCGAACAGCACTGGCTGTGCATTATCGGCTACAAAAATGTCACCTCTCTTTCCCAGCTCACGGCAGCTAATCTGATTGCGATAGACCCGTGGGACGGAGCGGTGATAACGGTTTCTTCCAAATATAAAGTAAAATCTACATATCGTTTAGGAGTGAAAAACTAGTTTGTGGTTTATGAAAAGGAATGGAGTGTCTCTATTGTTGTAGACAATCGATTCCTTTTTTTCTATAATTAAATTAGAATTTGAGAAAGACGGAAAAGAAATATATTGACAAAGCGTAGCTTATAGTATAGTATAATATACAGAACATCCGTTCGGTGCTACGGGCGCATGGACGCCGCAGTATTTTTCCGAACATACATAAAAGACAGGGACAAAAGTTCCCTGTATAAACGGAGGTAAACATGGAAAAGGATTCAAATAAAATAAAAGCGCTGGAAGCGGCGATTGCACAAATTGAAAAAAACTATGGACAGGGTTCCATTATGAAATTAGGAGATACCCGCCACATGCAGGTTGAGGCTGTGCCGACCGGTTCACTCAGTCTGGATTTGGCATTGGGTGTAGGGGGCATTCCCAAAGGCCGTATTATCGAGATATATGGTCCGGAGTCCAGTGGTAAGACGACAGTTGCCCTGCATATGGTGGCCGAGGTACAGAAACAGGGCGGTATCGCCGGCTTTATTGACGCCGAGCATGCGCTCGACCCCGTTTATGCCAAGAACATCGGTGTAAATATCGACGAGTTATACATATCCCAGCCGGACAGCGGAGAGCAGGCGATGGAGATTACGGAGACGATGGTGCGTTCCGGAGCAGTTGATATCGTCATTGTGGACTCTGTGGCGGCGTTAGTGCCAAAGGCAGAGATTGACGGCGATATGGGAGACTCCCATGTCGGACTGCAGGCGCGTCTGATGAGTCAGGCGCTCCGCAAATTGACAAGTGTAATTAACAAATCCAATTGTACGGTTATTTTCATTAACCAGTTACGCGAGAAAATCGGCGTTATGTTTGGAAATCCGGAGACTACTACGGGCGGCCGGGCGCTGAAGTTCTATGCTTCCGTCCGCATGGATGTGAGAAGAATCGAGACATTGTCGCAGGCAGGAGAAAAGATTGGTAACCGTGTTCGCGTCAAAGTAGTGAAGAACAAAGTTGCCCCGCCTTTTCAGGAGGCAGAGTTTGATATTATGTTTGGCAAGGGCATTTCACGCGAGGGCGATTTGCTGGATTTGGCGGCAAAGAACGATATCATTCTTAAGAGCGGCGCATGGTATTCCTATCAGGGAGAGCGGATTGGACAGGGACGGGAGAACGCCAAGAAATATTTGATTGACCATCCGGACATATTCGCGCAGGTAGACGCCGCAGTGCGCTCCCAGTGTATGCCTCAGGCAGAGGACGGGCAGACGGAAGAGGCAGTAGAGGAAAAAGGCGCGGCTGCTAAATCAAAAAAGGATAAGTAATCCATATGTCAGAGAGAGAACAGGAACGAATGCTGCAGGAGATTCCCCTGCCGGAGCAGAAAGAATGTAAAAAAGCGGCAGAGCGGGCCATGAAGTTGCTGCTGCAGCAAGACCGCACCCGAAAGGAATTGCAGGACAGGCTGTACAGAGCCGGTTTTTCGGAGCGGGCGTCGGAATATGCGCTGGCCTATGTAGCGGGGTTCGGATATATTGATGACTTCCGCTATGCCTCCCGATACATTTCTTTCCAAAAAGATAAACGGAGCTGCAAAGAGCTTCGTTACAAACTTTTGGACAAGGGTGTTGATTCGGAAGTGATTGCCGCTGCTTTTGAGCAGTACGGGCCGGAGGATGAGTACGGGGCGATTCGCAGACTTTTGCAAAAGCGCTTAAAAGGGACAAAACTGATAGAGACAGACATTGAGGCGAAAAATAAAATCATAGCCTTTTTTGCCAGAAAAGGCTATGCTCTGTCCTCTGTAAAACGGGTTATGAAAGAGTGGGAAGAGACGGAAAGCAACGGAAGCTTATAAAGGGAAATAACAGTTATAAGTTTTTGGTTGCTTTTTGATTTGTCATTGTGTATAATGTAGTACATATGGAGTTTTGGGAGAAGTGCGCCCAAATTTAGTTTTTTTGCCATGAATGGCGGATTGGAGTTTGACATGAAATACTTTGGAACGGATGGTTTTCGCGGTGAAGCAAATGTTACCCTGACTGTGGAACATGCATACAAAGTGGGACGTTTCTTAGGACACTATTTTCAGAATGATGACCATGCGGTTCGTGTTGTAATAGGAAAGGATACACGATTGTCCGGTTATATGTTTGAGACGGCATTAGCCTCAGGATTGACTGCGAGCGGAGCGAGCGTGTACGAGCTGCATGTTACGACGACGCCCAGTGTTTCCTATTTGGTACGAAAAGAAAACTTTGATTGCGGAATAATGATTTCTGCCAGCCACAACCCTTACTATGATAACGGTATTAAAGTAATCAATGGTGAGGGACATAAGTTAGAGCCGGAAGTAGAAGAACAGATTGAAAAATATATAGATGGAGAGATACCGGAATTACCGCTTGCAAAGCGTGAGAATATCGGCCGCTGCTTTGACTATACAAAGGGCCGCGACGAGTATATTCAATATTTAAAGAGTCTGGTAAAGAAGCCGTTTGACGGAAAGACTGTCGCTCTGGATTTATCGAACGGCTCTGCTTCCATGATTGCCAAAGATATTTTTGAGGAACTGGGGGCGCAGGTGATTGCCCGTCATGCCGAGCCGAATGGCATTAATATAAACCGTGAGTGTGGCTCGACGCATATTGAAGCGTTGCAGGCGCTGGTTTACGATACCGGAGCTGATATCGGTTTCGCCTATGATGGAGATGCCGACCGATGTCTGGCAGTGGACGACGATGGCAAGGTCATAGATGGAGACCATATTCTATTTCTGTGCGGGAAATATTTAAAGGAACAAGGAAAGCTGAAAGACGATACGGTTGTGACTACGGTAATGTCTAATATGGGACTTTACAAGGCTTTTGACAAGTTGGGAATACGTTACGAGCAGACAGCGGTAGGCGATAAGTATGTCTGTGAAAATATGATGGCAAATGATTATAAGATAGGCGGCGAGCAGTCCGGTCACATTATTTTTAAGGAACATGCCGTGACGGGGGACGGCATCCTCACTTCGCTGATGGTTATGGAGGCGTGGATGCATTATGATAAGCCTCTCTCGGTGCTGACGAAAGAACTTATCATATATCCGCAATTGCTTGTCAATGTAAAAGTAAAAGATAAAGTGGCGGCCAGAGATGACGCGGACGTACAGAAAGCGGCACGGGAAGTGACGGAAAACCTCGGTGAAAAAGGACGGCTGCTTCTTCGTGAAAGCGGCACGGAGCCGTTGATACGCGTCATGGTAGAGGCGGAGACAGATGAGATGTGTCGGGAGAACGTGGATTATATCGTTCAAGTGTTGAAGAAAAAAGGACACATAGTGGAATAAAAGACAAAAGGAGAATTCGAGATGAAAGGTGCATTTTACACAGGAAAATACCGTAATGTATTTGCTGAACTGGGACATTCACAGGATGAAATTGACAAAAAGATAAAAGAAGCTTTTCATACCGTTTTTTACGGGCCAGAGGGTGAAAAATTTTATTTTGAATCCGGTGACGACATGGGGTATTTTGAGGATACCGGAAACTTTGACGCGAGGACAGAGGGAATGTCCTATGCGATGATGATGTGCGTGCAGATGGATATGAAAAATGAGTTTGACCGTGTATGGAAATGGGCGAGAACTTATATGTATATGGAGGATGGTTACAACAAAGGATATTTTGCCTGGTCGTGCAAGACAGACGGCACGAAAAATGACCACGGTCCGGCGCCTGACGGAGAAGAATTTTTCGCCATGTCACTGTTTTTTGCTTCCCACCGCTGGGGAGACGGAGAGGGCATTTTCAATTATTCGCAGGAGGCAAAAAATATTTTGAGCGCCTGCGTTCATAATGGGGAAAAAGAGCCGGGCGACCCGATTATGGAGCCGGAGAACTATCTTATCCGTTTTATTCCAAGCCGCAAGTTCAGCGACCCGTCGTATCATTGCGCTCACTTCTATGAATTGTTCTCGTTGTGGGCAAATGAAGAAGACCGCCCGTTTTGGAAAAAGGCGGCAAAGGCAAGCCGTGAATATTTAAAACTTGCCTGCCATCCGGAGACGGGACTAGCTGCTGAATATGCTTATTATGATGGCTCTCCTTATGATAAGGAGCATGATATTTTTGGCCGCCACGACTGGTTTTACAGCGACTCATATCGAGTAATTGCCAATCTTGGCTTAGATTATGAATGGTTTGCCGCAGATGAGTGGAATGTAGAGAATAGTAATAAAATTCAGAAGTTTTTCTGCGAGACACATAAGGATGAAGAGTTTAAGATTTATGAGATTGACGGTACGGTTATCGACCAGCCGGCGCTTCATCCGGTAGCGATTATTGCAACGAATGCGCAGGGGGCGCTGGCGGCTGACGGGCCGTACGCGGCAGAATGTGTGGAGCGTTTCTGGAATACGCCGCTTCGCACGGGAGAGCGGAGATACTACGATAATTGCCTGTATTTGTTTGCACTTCTGGCATTGAGCGGGAACTATCGAATTTATTAAATATAATTTATAATCGGAGGAAAGTAAAATGAGTTACACAGTTGAGAATTTAGAAAAAAGTATGGCAAAATTGACAATTACGGTAAGCGCTGAGGACTTTGAGACAGCTATGGTGAAATCATTCAATAAGAATAAAAACAGTATCAGCATTCAGGGTTTCCGCAAAGGGAAAGCTCCGCGCAAAATGGTTGAGAAGTTATATGGGCCGGAAGTGTTCTATGAAGACGCTGCAAATTTTGCCATTCCGGATGCCTATGAAGAGGCAGCCAAAGACAGCGGGCTTGAGATTGTGTCCCGTCCGGAGATTGACGTGGTAGACATTGGCAAGGGCAAAGAGTTTGTGTTCTCCGCTACTGTGGCGTTAAAGCCGGAAGTGACGCTCGGTGAGTACAAGGGGCTTGAAGTTGAGAAGAAAGTTGTAAAAATTATGGCAGCGGATGTCAACGCAGAACTGGAAAAAGTTCGTGAGCAGAACAGCCGTATGGTAACAGTAGACAATCGCGGAATTAAAAAGGATGATACAGCCGTTATTGATTTTGAAGGTTTTGTAGACGGAGAAGCTTTTGCAGGAGGAAAGGGAGAAGATTATCCGTTAGTAATCGGCAGCCATTCGTTTATTGATGATTTTGAAGACCAGTTGATTGGTAAGAAAACCGGCGATGAGGTAGAAGTCAATGTAAGTTTTCCGGAGGAATATCACGAGGCTTCCCTGAAAGGAAAACCGGCGCTGTTTAAGGTTACTATAAAGGAAATTAAAAATAAAGAACTTCCGAAGCTCGATGATGAATTTGCGAGTGAAGTATCTGAATTTGAGACACTGAAAGACTACAAAGCAAGTGTGAAGAAGTCGCTCACCGAAAAGAGAAAAGAAGAAGTTAAGAGAGAGAAAGAAAACGAAGTAATCGAAAAAGCCATCGAAAATATTTCAGTAGAAATACCAGAAGCGATGATTGATGAACAGGTACAGCAGATGGTACAGGAATTTGCTTCCCGCATTTCCGGTCAGGGCATTTCCTTTGAACAGTATATGCAGATGACAGGAATGACGCCGAATGCCCTTATGGGTCAGATGAAGCCGGAAGCCGAGAAACGCATTAAAACGAGATTGACGTTGGAGGCCATTGTCAAGGCAGAGGGAATTAAAGCATCGGATAAAGAAATTGAGGCGGAGATGGAAAAGATGGCCGCTATGTATCAGATGGAAGTTGACAAAGTCAAAGAGATGATGGGTGAGACGGAGAGAGAACAGATTGCGATGGACGTGGCGGTTCAGAAAGCAGTAGACTTGATAGTTAAAAATGCAGTAGAGGTTGAAAAGAGCGAAGAAGAGAAAGAAGAGTAATAAATTATAAAAATGGATTGGAGGTATCGAGGTTATGGCACTAGTACCTTATGTCATTGAGCAGACGAGCCGCGGCGGCGAGCGTTCCTATGATATTTATTCCCGCCTGCTCAAGGAGCGGATTATATTTTTAGCGGACGAAGTTAATGACCAGACGGCAAGTCTTGTAGTGGCTCAGCTTTTGTTTTTAGAATCAGAGGACCCCAATAAGGATATTCAGTTATATATTAATAGTCCGGGCGGTTCTGTTACGGCAGGTATGGCAATCTATGATACGATGAATTATGTCAAATGCGATGTGTCGACGATTTGTATCGGTCTGGCAGCCAGCATGGGAGCATTTTTGCTCTCCAGCGGGGCAAAAGGAAAGCGTTTTGCCTTGCCGAATGCCGAGGTTATGATACATCAGCCATCGGGCGGCGCCAAAGGACAGGCAACGGAAATTCAGATTGTTGCCGAGAATATACTGAAGACAAAGAAAAAGTTGAATGAGATTTTAGCAGCAAACACGGGTCAGACCGTAGAGAAAGTAACAGAGGACACGGAGCGCGATAATTTTATGAGCGCGGAAGAGGCCAAAGAGTACGGTTTGATTGATGAAATTGTTGTCAATCGAAGTGAAACGGAAGAGAAACAATAGACTAATAAAATGGTGCCGCAGTGCTGGCGCCATTTTGCAGTATGATGGAAAAGAATAAGAATGCTTATTAAGTAAATGTGAACAGTGTTTACATTGCAGAAACGAGGTTAATTATGGCTGGAAAAATGAATGACAATATACCGATACTTCATTGCTCCTTTTGCGGTAAAACGGAAAAGCAGGTGCAAAAGCTGATTGCCGGCCCCAGCGGCGTTTATATTTGCGATGAATGTGTTGATATTTGCGACGAGATTTTAGCAGAGGAATTTGAGGAAAAATATGAGGCCGAAGCAGAGGAAAATGAAATTAATCTTCTGAAACCGAAAGAAATTAAAGAATTTCTGGATGAATATGTAGTGGGGCAGGAAGAGGCCAAGAGGGCGTTGTCGGTAGCGGTTTACAACCATTATAAACGAATTTTGGCAGGAAAAGATATGGATGTCGAATTACAGAAAAGTAACATCCTCATGGTTGGGCCAACCGGTTCCGGAAAAACATATCTGGCACAAACATTGGCTAAAATATTGAATGTACCGTTTGCTATCGCAGACGCTACAACATTGACAGAGGCCGGATATGTCGGGGAAGATGTGGAAAACATTTTGCTCAAGATTATTCAGGCGGCGGATTATGATATCAAACGCGCAGAGTATGGAATCGTCTACTTGGACGAGATAGATAAAATTACAAAAAAGGCAGAAAATGTATCGATTACAAGGGATGTGTCCGGCGAGGGCGTACAGCAGGCGTTGTTAAAAATTCTCGAGGGAACGGAAGCAAGCGTGCCTCCGCAGGGAGGAAGAAAGCACCCGCAGCAGGAATTTTTTCATATTGATACAAGTAATATTCTCTTTATCTGCGGCGGTGCGTTTGATGGTCTGGATAAGATTATCAGTTCCCGCATTGACAAGAAGTCCATTGGTTTTAACGCAGATATCGTTGATTCGACGGAGCAGAATATAGGGGAGCTGTTTAAACAGGCGCTGCCACAGGATTTTGTGAAATTCGGCCTGATACCAGAATTTATCGGCCGTGTGCCAGTCACGGTTGCGCTTGATTTGTTGGACGAGGAGGCGCTGAAAGAAATACTCACAAGGCCGAAGAATGCGATTACCAAACAGTATCAGAAACTTTTGTCGCTGGATGGCGTCAAACTTACTTTTGATGAAGATGCGATTACGGAAGTGGCGCGTTTATCCAATGAAAGAAAAACAGGTGCGCGCGGGCTTCGGGCAATTTTGGAAACCAGTATGATGGATTACATGTTTGAGCTTCCATCGCGGGAGGAAGTTTCCGAGTGCATTATTACGAAAGAAGTAATACAGGGCTCCGGCGCTCCGAAATATCTTGCTGCCGGCGGGGACGAAGTACCTATGTTGCAATTAGAAGATTCGGCTGTGGCGCGGGCAAAGAGCGAAGAGAGCGCTTAAAACAGAGAATAGATAGGATTGAGAGACATGAAGGAACAGCAAATGAAAACCATGCCAATTCTGGCATTGCGGGGAATGACGCTATTGCCGGGGATGCTTGTGCATTTAGACATCAGCAGGGGCATAACGAAAAAGGCAATTGAAGAGGCCATGGAGGGGGATAGAATGGTTTTTATCACGCTTCAGCGGGATGAAACAATTGAATCGCCATCCTATTATGACCTCAATGAAATTGGTGTGATTGCTAAAATCCGGCAGGAACTGCGGACGAAAGGCAGTAGTATTCGGGTTATGCTCGCAACAAAACAACGTGGGAATCTGTTAAGCTTGAATCAAACGAAACCATTTCTAATGGGGGATATAATGCCCTCGGAATGGGAAGAGGAGATGGGCTGCATTGGAGAGAATGAACAGGCTGCAATGTGTCGTGATTTGTGGGATATTTATGGCATCTATCTGAACGAATATCCGCGTGCGGGGCGCAGCGCAATTGAGCAGATACGAAAGACAGAAGATGTGAGTGCTTTGACAGATATGATTGCCATGCACATTAACATGGATTACCTGAAACGTCAGGAGATTTTAGAGTGCGTGGATTTGCAGCAACGCTATGAGATGGTATCCCATTATTTGCTCGACGAGATAGATATCGCCCGCATTCGTGAGTCCTATCGTAACAAAGTAAAGGAAGAAGTAGATAAGAATCAAAAAGAATATTTTTTGCGTGAGCAGATGAAAGTAATCCGTCAGGAGCTTGGAAGTGAATCGCCTGACAAGTGGATTGATAAATATCGCCAACAGTTAGGAGAATTGATTTGCAGTGAAGAAGTAAGCCAGCGAATCGAAGAGGAAATCAACCGTTTAGAGAGCATATCTACTAATTCCAGCGAGCATATTGTCGCGCGCAATTATATAGAAACCCTGTTGGCTTTGCCGTGGGATAAGTCTTCCGAAGATAACAACGATATTTTACGGGCGGAAGATATTTTGGAAGAAGACCATTATGGGCTTCAAAAGGTGAAAGAAAGAATATTAGAGTTTTTAGCTGTACGCAGTCTGACAGAACGGGCGGAAAGTCCGATTCTTTGTCTGGTAGGGGCGCCGGGAACAGGAAAGACGTCTATTGCCAAGTCAGTGGCAAGAGCGTTGGATAAAGAATATATCCGCATATGTCTGGGAGGCGTTCGCGACGAGGCGGAAATACGCGGACACCGCCGCACCTATGTGGGGTCCTTGCCGGGACGTTTTATTGATGGACTGAAAAAGGCGAAAGTTAAAAATCCGCTTATGCTTCTGGATGAGATTGATAAAGTAGGGAGCGACCATCGGGGAGATACGGCATCGGCGCTGCTGGAAGTGTTGGATTCGGAGCAGAATGCGAACTTTGTCGACCATTATGTGGAACTTCCGGTGGATTTGTCGGATGTGCTGTTTTTTTGTACCGCCAATACAACCGAAACTATTCCGCGTCCACTGCTTGACCGTATGGAGGTGATTCATATTTCCGGTTATACGGAAAATGAGCGTTTCCATATTGGCAAGGATTATCTGATTCCTAAACAACTGCATAAACACGGACTGTTGAAAAAGCAGTTAAATATTGGCGACGCCGGACTTCGGGCTATCATTACCCATTATACAAAGGAGGCTGGCGTTCGCGGGCTGGAGCGCCAGATTGGAGCAGTCTGCCGTAAGGCGGCGAGAAGAATCCTTTCCGGCGAGGAGGGAACGATTCGTGTCAATTCCCGCAATATCGAGGATTTCCTTGGCAAGAAGAAGTACCGCGTCGACGAGGCGAATAAAAAAGATGATATTGGGATTGTGCGCGGACTGGCATGGACACAGGTCGGCGGAGATACACTGGAAGTTGAAGTCAATACGATGCCGGGAAAAGGCAAGCTGCAGTTGACAGGACAATTGGGCGATGTGATGAAAGAATCGGCACAGATTGCCCTGAGTTTAGTACGCTCTCTCCTGCCAAAAGAGGAAGAGTTCATAAAGGGGCATGATTTTCATCTTCATGTACCGGCCGGTGCAGTTCCGAAAGACGGGCCATCCGCCGGTGTGACAATGACGACGGCATTGTATTCGGTAATTAGTGAGCGCAAAGTGGACGCCAAAGTAGCGATGACAGGCGAGATTACACTGCGCGGCCGTGTTCTGGCAATCGGAGGATTGAAAGAAAAATTACTGGCGGCACGGATTGCGGGGATGAAAAAAGTAATCGTCCCGAAAGAGAACAGGCCGGATGTGGAAGAGTTAGAGGAAGAGATAACAGAGGGAATAACCATTTTCTACGCAGACAGGATAGCGGATGTTCTGAAAGTGGCATTGGTGGATTGAAAAAAGGAAGTGATATTCCATGGTGATAAAATCACTGGAGCTGGAAACGGTATGCGGAATTACGAGTACACTGCCGCAGCATACACAGATTGAGATGGCTTTTTGGGGGCGTTCCAATGTGGGGAAATCTTCCCTTCTGAATACGTTGTGGAATCGTAAATCCATGGCGCGAATCTCATCGCAGCCGGGCAAGACGCAGACGATTAATTATTATCATATCAATGACGTCTGCTATATGGTGGACTTGCCGGGGTATGGCTATGCCAAAATATCGAGAGAGACCGCAGCTAAATGGCTGAAAATGATTGAGCGGTATATAGAAACTTCTCAGGCGCTTCGCGTTGTCTTTCTGCTCATTGACATCCGTCATATGCCGACGAAGAAAGATGTGGAAACGTACCGCATGCTATTTGAAAAAGGGTTTAATCCCCTTATTATTGCAACTAAGGCGGATAAGATAAGCAGGCACGCCAAAGAAAAGCAGATAGCTGCCATCCGCAGGGAATTGGGGCTGTCTCAGGAAACTCCCGTTATTCCTTTTTCGGCTGTCACCAAAGAGGGAAAAGACGAAATTTGGGAATATATTGACTACTTTATTGAGGAGATATCAGTGTAAAAATTATGCGAAGTGAGGATTAGGTTAAAAAATCACTCGAAATGGAGATTAGTATGACGAAGAAACAACGAGCAGAAGAGATTATACGTTTATTGGAACAGGAGTATCCGCTGGCGGACTGTACGCTCGACTACGATGAGGCGTGGAAGTTATTGGTCAGCGTCCGTCTGGCGGCGCAGTGTACGGATGCCCGCGTAAATGTTGTTGTGCGGGAATTGTATGCGCGCTATCCGAGTCCGCAGGCGTTGGCGGACGCGACGCCGGAGGCGATTGAAGAGATTGTCAAGCCTTGCGGATTGGGGCGCAGTAAGGCCAGAGATATACATAAATGTATGACTGTGCTTGTGCAGGAATACGATGGAAAGGTGCCGGATGATTTTGATGCATTGTTGAAACTGCCCGGCGTAGGGCGGAAGAGCGCCAATTTGATTATGGGTGACGTTTTTGGCAAACCGGCGATTGTGACGGATACGCATTGCATTCGTCTGGTAAACCGCATGGGGCTGGTAGATAATATTCGGGAGCCGAAAAAAGTGGAGATGGCGCTCTGGAAAATCATACCTGCGGAAAAAGGAAGTGATTTCTGCCATCGTCTCGTCCATCACGGGCGCGAGGTGTGTACTGCCAGAAAGGCGAACTGTGAAAATTGTTGTTTGCGGGATATATGTAAGAAAAATACATAGAAAGTAAAGAAGAAACTATAAACGTTCCATCGGTTTATAGTTTCTTTTGTCTGTGAGCAAAAAATGAGTGTCTTTCAGGGCATTTTTGTTTTCCGGCCAATGTATTATTCAGCAGCCGTTTTATGCCCCACCAGTACCTTTTCGTAGAGTAATCCGACGATAAACCAGAGCGGCGCATAGTCGAACCGTATGATTCCTTTGTAATTGGCTTTGGCGTCGCTGTAATCCCAAGGGCAGCACTCTTTCTTTTTGAGCAGGGTTCCGGTGCCTAATTCCGTGAGAAAGATGCAGGCGGTGTACACGGAGCCGCGCAGCATTATATTTTTACCCTCCATGGCATGGCAAAGCGGCGACATGACAGATGCCATACCATAGATAGGGAACATCCACATAGAGGTGGCGCACGTCATTTTTTTATCCTTTGCCGAACAAAGCGAACCACATCCGGTCCAGAGGCACTCGAGTCCCCAACCCATGAGTCCGCATTTCATAAAGTCCTCAGCCTGTTTTTTAAATTTCCGTTTCACTTCAAATCACTCCTTTGTTTATGTTTTAGGGAAATTTTCCGTCGTGGGTGAAAGCGCATTACGTCGGTAACGTACTCCGCATTTTACAGCCGGAGCTTTTTAACGTTAGTATGCCCGAAAATATTGATAATAACCGATTTATCTGATATACTGTTAAAGAATTATGGACAACCTTATATTTGATTGGAGGCAGAACAAGCATGGCAACGATAAAACCATTTCAGTGTATACGGCCGGAGAAGAGCGTCGCTCATCGGGTGGCGGCGTTACCTTACGATGTTTACAACCGACAGGAGGCAAAGGCAGAAGTACAGCGAGAGCCATTATCATTTTTAAAGATTGACAGGGCGGAAACGGGATTTGATGATTCGGTAGATACTTATGCGCCGGAAGTATATGAGAGAGCAAAAGAATTATTGCAAAAGGATATTGAGGACGGAATATATGAAAAGGATGCGGATGATGCATACTATATTTACGAATTAATCATGGGAGGTCGTTCCCAGACGGGTTTGGTTGCTTGTGCAGCAGTGGATGACTATGTGAATAACGTGATAAAAAAGCATGAAAATACAAGGGAAGATAAGGAGATAGACCGTATTACGCATGTGGATACGTGCGGAGCACAGACCGGTCCTATTTTTTTGGCGTACCGCTCCCAGCAGACAATTAATGAGATTGTCGCCCGCATACAGGAGACGGAGCCGCTCTATGATTTTACCGCGATTGATGGGATTACGCATAAGGTCTGGAAAATAGCGGATAAATCCGATGTGGCAGAGATAAAAAAATCATTTCAGGGGGTTGATTCCATTTATATTGCAGACGGACATCACCGCGCCGCTTCCGCGGTAAAGGTAGGTCTGAAAAGGCGGGAGGAAAATCCGCATCATAACGGCAGTGAAGAGTACAATTATTTTCTTTCTGTTCTGTTCCCTCATGACCAGTTAATGATTATGGATTATAACCGTACGGTCAAAGACTTAAATGGTTTGACGGAAGAGGATTTTCTGCAAAAAGTACAGGAGCATTTCCGGTTGGAGAGAGAGGACAAGCCGGTGAAGCCGGAGAGCAAGGGAACTTTTGGGATGTATGTAGGGAAACAATGGTACAGATTGACGGCTGCGCCTGCCTTATATGAGGGAAAAGATGCAGTTGGCAGTCTGGATGTTTCAGTACTTCAAGACTACCTGTTAGGCCCGATTTTAGGTATCGGAGACCCACGGACAGATGCGCGGATTGATTTTGTCGGCGGTATACGTGGATTATCTGAGTTGGAAAAACGGGCGCAGGAAGACATGACGGTTTCATTTTCTATGTTTCCAACATCGATTACCGAGTTGTTTGACGTGGCAGACCAAAATCTTCTAATGCCTCCTAAATCTACATGGTTTGAGCCAAAACTCAGAAGCGGCTTGTTTATACATGAAATCGGATAACGAATGGTTCTTGGGAGCGTGACGCTCCGGAATGGAGGATTCTATGGAGAAGTTTTTTAATTCGGATAACGGTGTAATGCGGGCGCTTAGCAAGTTGTTTGATATGGGTGTTCTTACGCTAATCTATCTGGTGTTTTGCATTCCTGTTGTTACGATTGGCGCGGCAACTACTTCTTTGTATTATGTGAGCGCTAAAGTTCTTCGGCACAACAGGAGTTATGTGTGGACAGAATTTTGGAGCAGTTTCAAAATGAATTTTGCACAGTCAACGGTTGTGTGGCTGCTGATTGCGGTAATCTCTTTGTTGTTAGTATTTAATATGCAGTTAGTAGGGGTAACGGACGCCGCTTCTGCGAAAGGGGGATATCTGGCAGGGGTATACTTTGCCATGCTTATTTTCATTTCCTGTATCAGTTGCTATGTATTTCCGTTTATTTCCCGCTTTAGCATGAAGCTTGGCCAGATTTTGCGGCTGAGCCTCTACTGTGCGTTCCGGCATTTTCTGCACACGCTTTCGTTGATTGCGATTGTTGTGGCGATGGCCGTATTGATTTATGTTGCCATGATTACAAATATCATTATCATTTTCCTTTTTGCTCCGGCATTGGCAAGTTTTGTGTATACGTTTCCGATGGAGCATATTATGAAAAAATATATGCCGAAAGAGGAGCCAAAGTATACGGAAGAGGGAGAAGAAATTATTCCATGGTATAATGAATAAAAAGAGAGTCAGGATTGTGAGTAAAATGGAGAAGGAGGAAAAATAATGGCAGTAAAACTTGAGGATTGGATTCAGTGGCCGGAAGTCGAGGCCCTTGTATATGCGGAATGTAAAAGACCGGAGACGGTTTTGGGTTCAAGGATGGTAGATTCCTCACATGTATTGATAACGACGTTTCAGCAGGATGCCGATTCGGTAACGGTTAAACTTACGGATTCAAAGAAAACATATAAGATGGAATTGATGGATGAGGCTGGTTATTACGCGGTGCTCATTTCAGCGAAAAAAATCCCATCCTATCGCTTTATCGTGAAGAAAGGAAAGACCGAGAAAGAAATTGTGGATATTTATGCGATTGAGTCACCGATAGATGCGATGGATATCTCCCAATTTTCCAATGGAGTGCATGAAACAATATATGAAAAACTCGGCGCCCATCCGATGACGATAGACGGCGTTGCGGGTACTTATTTTGCCGTGTGGGCTCCCGAGGCTAAAGCGGTCAGCGTTGTTGGGGATTTTAACGAATGGGATGCCTGCCGCCACCCGATGCGATATATGGAAGACGGAGGTATTTTTGAACTGTTTGTTCCGGGCGTGGCGCAGGGGGACCTTTATAAGTATCAAATATGGGGAGCGGACGGACGCCGTGTTCTGAAAGCAGACCCTTATGCAAACTATGCGGAAAAGCGTCCGGCGACAGCGAGTGTGGTATGGGATATCGAAAAGTACTCGTGGCAGGATAAGAAATGGATGGAGGCGCGCAAACGTTGGAAAGTAAAGAAAGAGCCTATGCTGATTTATGAGGTTTCGCTTAGTTCTTTCCGTAAGCCGGACACAGAAGACGGCGAGTTGTTTTATAACTACCGTGAACTGGCGCCGATGCTTTGTGATTACTGCGATGAAATGGGGTATACGCATGTAGAGCTTATGCCGGTGATGGAACATCCATACGATGGCTCGTGGGGATATCAGGTGACAGGGTATTTTGCACCGACTTCCCGTTACGGTACGCCGGATGATTTTATGGCGTTCATAGATATGTTTCACCAGCGGGGAATCGGCGTAATTCTGGATTGGGTGCCGGCGCATTTCCCAAAAGACGAGCATGGATTGGCGCGTTTCGACGGCACCTGTCTCTATGAACATTTCGACCCCCGTCAGGGAGAACATCCGCACTGGGGAACACTGATTTATCATTATGGCCGCCCCGAAGTGAAAAATTTTCTCACATCCAACGCCTTGTTCTGGCTGGAGCGCTATCATGTTGACGGTATTCGTATGGACGCCGTGGCATCAATGCTTTATTTGGATTACGGGAAAGAAGATGGGCAATGGATTGCCAATATCTATGGTGGTAACGAGAATCTGGAAGCAATTGAGTTTCTCCAGCAGCTCAATGATAAGATTCATGCGCGCCGGGACGGCTCCTTATCCATTGCGGAGGAATCTACCGCATGGCCACAGGTAACGTCGCCGGTAAAGGATGGCGGACTCGGCTTTGACTTGAAGTGGAATATGGGGTGGATGAATGATTATTTGGAGTACATCCGCACTGACCCGCTGTTCCGCAAAGGGCGTCACGGTATGCTTACGTTTAGTATGATTTATCAATATTCGGAAGAGTTTATTCTTGTGCTCAGCCATGATGAGGTCGTGCATATGAAAGGCTCAATGTATACAAAGATGCCGGGCACAAGAAAGGATAAGTTTGCCGGTCTGCGGCTCTCGTATGGATATATGGCAGCGCATCCGGGCAAAAAACTTCTCTTTATGGGACAGGAATTTGGTCAGGAACGCGAATGGAGCGAGGAGAGAGAACTGGACTGGCAGCTTTTGGAACCGGTGGAAGACGAGATGTCGGATAATGAGAGACTTCGCCAATATGTGAGCGTATTAAATGCTTTCTATCTGGCTCATCCGGCTATGTATGCCGATGATTCGCGGCCGGCCGGTTTTGAGTGGATTAGTACGCTGGACGCCGATAACAGTGTGATTGCCTTTGTGCGCAAGTGCAAAGAAGAAACGTTGCTTGTCGTCTGCAATTTCACTCCGGTAGCACATGAAAAGTTTCGTATTGGCGTGCCGTTTGCCGGAAAATATAAAGAAATTTTTAATAGTGACGCCAAAGAATATGGGGGGAGCAATTTTGTCAACCCACGTGTAAAGACATCCGCAAGAAAGCGTTGGGATGGTCGGGTAAATTCTATTGAGTGTCGTTTGGCGCCGCTTTCCGTTCAGATTTTTAATGCCACGAAAGTGCCGGTGACGAAAAAGAAGAAAAACGATTCGGGTAAAAAATAAATTTAGTGGAATGGAGGATAGTATGAAGAAAGTTATTTCGTTGTTTCAGAAGTCGGCTCCGTACTGGCTTCACTATTTTCTATCGCTGGTCATTGCTGTCCTTGTATTTTTTGTGGGAACTAAAATCATTAAAAAGTTCCTTAAGATTATGAGGTCATCTATGGAGAAAAGGGAGATGGAAACAGGTGTTATTTCCTTTTTTCTTTCGGCCTGTAAGATTGCACTGTATTTACTTTTGATTGTCATTGTGGCACAGATATTAGGTGTGGCGACGAGTTCGGTTGTCGCTATTGTCGGCTCGGCAGGTCTTGCCATTGGACTTGCTTTGCAGGGTAGTCTGGCGAATTTTGCCGGTGGTGTCCTCATTTTGGTTATGAAGCCGTTTCGTGTGGGCGATTATATTATAGCAGGTGAGGCAGAGGGCAGTGTACAAAAGATTGACGTCGTCTATACGACGCTTACAACGATTGACAACCGCGCCGTCATTTTGCCGAATGGTAAATTGGCAGACGCCAATATCATTAACGTGACGCGTGAAGACAAGCGTCGCATTGACATTCATGTAGGAATTGAGTATGACGCTTCCATTAAAGAAGTAAAAGAAGTGCTGTATCAGATTGTTGATTCGCAGGAAACCCGTCTGGAGGATATGCCCATTGATGTGGTTGTATCAGATTTGGCAGAGAGCGCGGTCATTATGACGGTTCGTATGTGGGTGTCGCCGGATGATTACTGGCCGACGCGCTTTCGAATGCTGGAGGAGATAAAAGAGAGATTTGACGAGAGAGGAATTGTCATCCCGTTTAACCAACTGGATGTGCATGTAAACACGCAGTAAATTTTGAAGACAGAAGTAATTCCATCCGAGTAGCACAGACTGAGGTTTAAGTAACACGGTAGTCTTATGCTTGGCGGGTGGAATTTTTTTGTCTATTTTTTTATGAATGGCAGCAGCGTGCAGTGAAAATATCTGCTATTGCGAAACCATTTATTGCCACCGCCTCTGTCAAAAAACACCGGAGCCTGCTAAGATAAACATATGTAACAGAGAGCGAAAACAAAAGAAAACCGGATGCAGGGGAAAGTACTCCGCAAAGCATTTACGAATGACAGAGTGGC
>CAPAOV010000015.1 GCA_948579355.1 uncultured Eubacterium sp.
GGTGCATAAGTACCGGCGAGCGGTCAATGCTGCAAAAGTCAGGAAAAACGACATTGCAGACAGCGAGTTTTGCGAGGAGGCGGCGAAAGATTTCTGTAAACAAAAGAAACAATGTATTTTTCGTTGGGAGTGAATACCGGATGAGATACCGCATAATACCCGCTGACCTGATAAAAAATAGCGGCGCACAGGACATATTTTCCTTTAAATCAAAAAAATACTATCCGCCTCATATCGACTGCCAAACCTGATAAGGCTGGTTTCCATATGATTTGGATAGTATTTTTATTTTATTGCGGTTTTCTATTTGCTAAACCGACTCACAATCTCCTGAATGGATTCTGCATTCTGGCGATTCTCTTTTACTACTTTTACAAGTACTTCTGCTTCCTGATTCGTCTGTTCGTCTTTCTTGACAATATCCTGAACACCCATTTCATTTTCACTGGAAGAAATCTGAACCGTGTCAAGCTGACTGCGCATCTTTTCAATCGACTCGGCAAAAATGCGGGATGCTTCCTGTATTTCTGCCATTATGTCCTGCACATTTTCTACCGACACATTTGATTCATTGGCATAAGAAGACAACGCCTTTAACTGTTTTCCTACATCTTCCGTCATAAAGCCGACGATATTCTGGAAACATCTCTGTATCCGTTCAATGTATGAATTTGTCTCGGCACATATATTCTGAATTTGCGTAGCCGCCTCTGAAGAATTGGAAGCCAGATTACCAATTTCTTCCGCAACAACGGCAAATCCGCGTCCGGCCTCTCCCGCACGGGCTGCTTCAATAGAAGCATTGAGGGAAAGCAAATTTGTCTGATTGGTAATGTCAATAATCTGCGCAACCATGTCGTTGATTCGGGTCAGCGAATTTAACTCTTTCATTGCCTCCTCAATTTCCATCCGGTTCTCATTCATCTTCTCATCGGTTACGCGAAGAGAAGTGTTCGCCAAATCTTTCATTTCCATCGAAATGTCCATCAGTGAGCGGCTTCTCTTGTCACCCTGCTCGACTTTGTCTTTCACCTGTTTTACCAAATCAGAAATATGTGCAATCTCCCGATTGGCAACATCAATCGCGCCATTGGTCGTAATAATGCTTGCCGCCAGCTCTTCTGTCGTCGCTGCATTGTCGTCAACGCTGTTCAGCAGGGACATGGATACATCATTCATCGTACCGGAAGCCACATTCAGAGAAGACGTACACTCTGACAGCGTCGAAACAATATTTTGGAATGCACTGTAAAGGAAGTCCAGCGCCGTTGCTATATGTCCCACTTCGCTCTTATGTCCGGCATAAGGAGCCAACTGTCCTGACTGCGCCAAGTTCAAATGACTCAACTGTACAATTGATTCTTCTACCAGTTTTAATGGTTTTGTATTCTTTCTCACGACAAGCCATGCCAGAACGGAAATAAAGATAAAAGCTCCAATACAAATCAATCCGAGAATGAGCATGTTCTCGTTTGCCGTCTTGTAAATCTCGCTTGCGGAGTCGCTCATCACAACCGCCCAACCGCGGTCTTTAACCGCCTGATATACGGCAACATGCTTACTGCCATTCTCCGCCTTATATTCCATTGTGCCATCCGTAACCTTTGCATTCTTACTCAACTGGTCAATAATGGATAAATAAGTAGCTTCTTTGATTTCGGTAGCCATTTTCTTTTCATCCTTATTGAAAATATGAGTTTTTGTCTCCGTATTAATCATGGCAAATTCGGCATTCTCCAAGCCGTCTACTTTCAACTCATCGAGCAGAACTTTCAGACCCTCTGCAAAAGGCCCGCCGCCCACATAACCGATAATCGTCGAACCATCCGTATCATAAACCGGACAATACATTGATAAAATCAGCTTTTTCGAAGCCGGAGAAACGATAATTCCCGTATTATAAATATCTTTTGCCTCTTTCATCGAATTTTGCAGCGCCTTTAAGGCATCCCCTTTTCGGGTAGTAATGCCGACTACTTTAGGATTACTATGCGCCAACACGTATGTATCCTCCCAACGGGATGTATACACGCCCTCCCACTGGGTCAGCTTCTTGAAATAACTCTCCGTATACTGCTGCGCCCGCTGCTGAATCGCCTTATCCTTTGGGTTTTTCAACAAATCTGCAATGATTGGAGCCTGACTGTACGAAATCAAAATGGTCTCCGAATCCCTGACGTACTGGTCAACAATTCTCTCCCTTGCCTCCAGTGACGTCTTCATATTGTTCATCGCTGTCTTTTTCATTGCCGTAGTCATGTTGTAGTTGGCAACAAGGAACAATCCGGCAATACAGATTGCAGTAACAGCGGATACGGCAATCGTTATGAGCGTACTCATTTTTTTGTTTTTGAACATTTGGAACACCCTCCTTTTATTTTTTGGTATATAATATATGAAACTATTAATCCCCTATATCCTTTCCATCCCAGCAATATGTACACAGCTTCTCTCTCGGAATACCGACAGCCTCCAGCATATCATCGAGACGATTAAAGCGGAGTGATGTGAAATTCAATTCTTTACGGATTTCTTCTATCATATTTTCATACTCTTTCGTTTCGGGGTCGGTATACTTTTGCAAAATTTCTTCCGATACGTCCTGCGTACCTTCTAATTTGGCAATCACACGTCTGGTAATCAAATCCATCTCCGAAGAAGAGCGTGAAAAATTTAAAAATTTACAGCCATACACTAAAGGCGGACAAGCCGGCCGAATATGAACTTCTCTGGCCCCGCTCTCATAGAGAAATTCCGTTGTCTCGCGCAATTGCGTTCCACGGACAATTGAATCGTCAATGAGAAGAATGCTCTTGTCCTTTATCAAATCGTGAACCGCTAACATTTTCATTTTGGCAATCATGTCCCTCTTGCTCTGTACCGTAGGCATGAAAGAGCGCGGCCACGTCGGTGTGTATTTAATAAACGGGCGGGAAAACGGAATCCCCGACTCATTGGCATATCCTACCGCATGCGCTGTTCCCGAATCCGGAACACCCGCAACAATATCCGGTTTCACATTATCCCGTTTCGCCATATTTTTCCCACAGCTATACCGCATCTGTTCTACACTGACGCCCTCGTAAGAACTTGACGGATAACCGTAATAAACCCACAAAAATGTACAGATTTTCATCTGCGAGCCCGGTGCCATCAGCGTCTTAATCCCCTCGTCGTTGACGATGACAATCTCGCCCGGCCCCAACTCTTTCCACTGATGATAACCTAAATTCTGAAAAGAGAACGACTCCATCGCCAGACAATAAGAATCTCCTTTATTGCCAATGACAAGCGGCGTTCTTCCATATTTATCCCTCGCCGCATAAATCCCTTTCGGCGTAAGCACCAGCAACGTCAGAGAACCATCTATCGTTTCCAGGGCATAATGAATCCCCTCAATCAGATTTTCCTTTTGATTTATCAATGCCGCAACAAGCTCCGTAGGATTAATATCCCCTCCGCTCATCTCCAGAAAATGAGTATTATTGTTTGAAAAAATGTTATCTACAATTTCCTTTGCATTATTAATCTTACTAACTGTTGTAATGGCAAATGTACCGTGATGGGAACGAACGATGAGCGGCTGCGGCTCATAATCTGAAATACAGCCAATGCCGTAGTACCCTTTCATCTGCCGCATGTCTTTGTCAAACTTCGTCCGGAATGGTGCGTTCTCAATATTATGAATCGCACGGTCAAATCCATCCTCTCCATAAACAGCCATACCTGCCCGTCTTGTTCCCAGATGGGAATGATAATCCGTTCCAAAAAATAAATCAAACAAACAATCGTCTTTTGATGAAACTCCAAAAAATCCGCCCATGATATCCTCCGTTCTGTGCCATGAATTTTAGTTTAACGTTGTTTCGTTTCACTATTAAGTATAACACGAAATTTTGAGAATACCAGCGAAAATTTTTTCCTATTTATTTTGTTACATAATCATACTTTAGTATAACTACGGAAAGTGGCGGCAAATAGAGCGTTAATTCGTAATAATCCTGTTTTTCTTTCTCACTCACGGCTTCCCCCGGTTTTGGCACGGTCGGCTTACTGACTTTTTTCGCCTTTAACGTCTTTTTATTGACACGGCCCAAACCGCCGAAACGCTCTTCGTCTGAATTTAATATCTCGGTAAACGTTCCCTTACACGGTGCATTCACCTGATAGACCTCATGTGCGACCGGCGTAAAGTTGAGAATGAACATCAACTGGTCTTTTGTTGAACTTCCACGCCGCACAAAGGCAACGGTGCTCGTCTCCGGACGCCAGCAATCCATCCATTCAAACCCCAGACTGTCAAAATCATTATAATAAAACGCATCGTACTCTTTGTACAAGCGATTCAGCTCGCGGATATAATCCTGCATCTGACGGTGGCGGATATCCTCGTCCAACAAAAACCAGTCAAGGCTGCGGTATTCCGCCCATTCTCTCTTCTGCGCAAATTCCTGCCCCATGAAGAGAAGTTTTTTGCCCGGATGCCCGTACATAAACCCATATGTTGCACGGAGCGTGGCAAACTTATCTCCCTCCAGTCCCGGCATTTTATTCCACATTGAGCACTTCCCATGCACGACTTCGTCATGCGACAGCACTAAAATGTATTTTTCACTCAGATAATAATCAATGCTGAAACAAAGCTGCCCGTGATGAAACTGCTTAAAATACGGGTCGAGTTTCATGTACTCCAAAAAGTCATTCATCCAGCCCATATTCCACTTAAAAGAGAAGCCAAGACCGTGTTCCAATACCGGCGCCGTCACTTTCGGCCACGCCGTAGACTCCTCCGCAATAATATAAGAGCCCGGATATTCCTTTTCCACCTCTGCATTCAAATGCTGCAAAAAGTGTACGGCCTCATAGTTTTCATGCCCGCCGTCTTCGTTCGGCAGCCATTGGCCATCTTGCTTGCCATAGTCGAGATAGAGCATGGAAGCCACAGCGTCCACACGCAGTCCGTCGACATGAAACTTTTCTATCCAGAACAGCGCATTGGCAACGAGAAAGTTCTTCACTTCCATGCGTCCGTAATTAAATATATATGTTCCCCAGTCAGGATGCTCTCCTCGCCGGCTGTCCGGATGTTCATACAACGCCTGCCCGTCAAAACGCCCCAGACAATGAGCATCTTTCGGGAAATGCGCCGGAACCCAGTCGAGAATTACCTGAATGCCGCGCTGGTGCATTTCATCCACAAAATACATAAAATCTTTAGGGGTTCCATAACGGCTTGTCGGCGCATAATAACAGCCGACCTGATATCCCCATGAGCCGTCAAACGGGTATTCCGCGATTCCCATCAGTTCTACGTGTGTGTATCCCATATCGGATACATAATCGCCCAGCATCCCCGCCAATTCCCGATAACTGAAATTACCGTTGTCATCGTCTTCTATCCGCTTTTTCCATGAAGCCAAATGCACTTCATAAATACTCATCGGTTCACGCTCACGAATCTTCCGGGATTTTTTGGCATGCTCTTTCCGATACGCAGAATCTCCCCATTCATACCCATCGAGCGAAGTAATCCGCGAGGCATTTCCCGGACGCAATTCCGCATAATTGCCATAAGGGTCAGTTTTATAAAGCTTCTCGCCGCTGCGGGAAGTAATCTCATACTTGTAGGCGGCGCCTTCCCATGCTCCCGGAACAAATAACTCAAATATACCGCTGCTGCCATGCATTATCATTTTGTGAAGACGGGCATCCCACATATTAAACTCGCCAATCACACTGACGCTGCACGCATCCGGCGCCCACACGGCAAACTGCGTTCCCTCGACGCCTCTCCGCATCATGCGGTGAGCGCCGAGTTTATTATAAATCTTGTGATGGTTCCCTTCTGCCAGAAGATGCTTGTCCAACTCGCCGAACATTTTGCCAAAGGCATAGGGGTCGTCAATCTCAATAATATCATCTTCTGCATATTGAATGCGCAGGCGGTATGTTTTTAAGCGGGCTGATTTTTTCTCGATAACAAAGCCAAAGAGCCCCTCCAGCTCCATCGGCTCCATCTCGCCAGCCACTTTGCCGCAATGGTCCAATACCCAGACAGCCTGCGCACACGGACGATATGCAGTAAAAATCTGTACATCTTCTTCTTTAAATATATGGCAGCCAAGTAAGTCGTTTGGAGCATTGATGATGCCCTGCTCCAATTCTCTCATCATCGGCTTACTGGTCCATTGCTCCAAGTATTTATTCATATGGTTTCTCCTACCTTTTATCCAAGCTGTTCCAGCAATTCTTTTACAACTCCTGCAAGCTCTTCTGATTTTTGTTGCGCATTGTCCAGACTGTCGCCGACAACACCGAAATAAATCTTAATCTTCGGCTCCGTACCCGAAGGACGCACACAAAGCCATGCGTCGTCGGTCAGCTCAAAGTAGAGTACATTCGACTTCGGAATCCCCGTAGGCTTCGTCTCGCCGGTTTTCACATCCCGGATAATATCCTTTTCATAATCTCTCGTTGCCAATACCTGATATTTGCCAAATGCCATCGGCGGATTCTCGCGAAGACTGTCCATAATGGATTTAATCTTAGCCAATCCCTCCAGTCCTTTATGTGTAATGGCAATGACATCATCTTTGTAATATCCGTATTTCTCATACATTTCCAACATGGCATCCCAAATCGTTTTGCCGCGCAGTTTATAGTATGCAGCCGCCTCACAGAGCGCCATGGAAGCCACAATCGCATCTTTATCTCTGGCATGAGTACCAATCAGGCAGCCGTAACTCTCCTCAAAACCAAAGAGATAGTGTCCTTTTCCGGTCGTCTCCATACGCAGAATTTCTTTGCCTATCCACTTGAAGCCCGTCAGGCATTCGGTAACTTTAATCCCATAATGTTTTGCGATAGCGTCAACCATATTCGATGTAACAACCGTCTTAATCAGCTCGCCATCTTCTGGCAGACTGCCCTCCAGTTCCAGCTTCTGTCCAATCTCATAATCCGCCAGAAAACTTCCCGACATATTTCCGGTCAGGCAAATGTATTCGCCGCTTTTTGTATCTTTCACATACACGCCCAGACGGTCGGCATCCGGGTCAGTCGCCAATACCAAATCAGCATCTTTTTCTTTTGCCAGTTTCAACGCCAGTTCAAATGCTTCCGCAGCTTCCGGATTTGGATAACTTACGGTAGGGAACTCCCCGTCCGGCAGTTCCTGTTCCGGTACTACGAATACGTGCTTGAAGCCGAGTTCTTTCAAGATGCGGCGTACCGGAAGATTACCGGTTCCATGAAGCGGCGTGTAAACGATTTTTAAATCATCCGAAGCTTTCTTTATGCAATTCGGGTGCAATACGTTTTTCTTTAATTCTTCCATATAGCGGTCGTCAATCTCTGCTCCGATGCTCTTGTAAAGTCCCGCTTTTACAGCTTCTTCCTTACTCATCGTCTTCACTGTCGCATAGTCCGTCACCGCTTTCACTTCATCCATAATACCAGCGTCATGCGGCGGGGTAATCTGTGCGCCATCTTCCCAATAAACCTTATATCCATTGTATTCCGGCGGATTGTGGCTTGCCGTTATATTGATACCGGAGATACATCCGAGTTCACGAACCGCAAAGGATAGTTCCGGTGTCGGACGAAGCGTCTCAAAAACAAATGCTTTGATGCCATTGGCTGCGAGACAGCAGGCCGCCTCATCGGCAAATTCCGGTGACATACGACGGGAATCATAAGCGATTGCCACACCTTTATCCTGTGCTTTCTGCCCGATGATGTAATTTGCAAGCCCCTGTGTCGCCTTGCGAACCGTGTATACATTCATACGGTTTGTTCCGGCGCCGATAATGCCGCGTAAACCAGCCGTACCAAATTCAAGGTCAGCATAAAAACGCTCTTTAATCTCTTTGTCGTCTCCGGCAATATCCCTAAGCTCTTTCTTTGTCTCCTCGTCAAAATACGGATTTGACAACCATGCTTCGTATGTTTCTTTATAGTCCATAATCTTCCTCCTATCCGTCGCTTTGCGACTTCTTTTTTATAATCACCCTTTACGGGAAAGATTCTATCCTTTTCCTTCCTTTTCCAAATCCGGAAAACTCCATGTCACGTCCTGACTGTCATCCGAAAGCTGGATGCTGTAACTCTTTGTCTCATATCCCTCTTTCGCCAGTGTAATCGTTACATTTCCTATCATTTTTGTAAAACTGCACGGAGCCACACCTTTATAAGTGCCGTCAATATAGACGGCGGCGCCGTTCGGGGCGCTCACGGTTATCTTGTGCTCCTTATCGTACGTGGCAGCCGGCGTGGAAGAAGCAGCGGGCGTATCCTTTTCGGACACAGAACTGGACGAATCCTCCTCTTCGACCTCCGCCTTTTCTTCTGCCAAATCAATCTTTATCGTAAGATTCGGGTCTTGTACATGAATGACGCCAGTATAGTTATTATAACCCTCAAGCTCTACTTTTATTGAATGATTCCCATATTTTAGGGAAATCGGTTTCGAAGAATCTTTGAGAACGCCGTTCACGTAAAGTTCCGCCCCCTCGGGACTTATTTTGAAACGGACTCTGGCTGTATCCGGCACCTGATTCCGAAATTGCGCCATATTAACTTCCGTTACCTGACCGCGCTTTACCTCTACCGAAGCCTCGCTTGTCAAATCGCCGTTATTCATCGTGAAAAGCTGTAGTCCCTCCGGTACCGTCAGCAGCATATTTTTCGACACCGGCAAAATCATTTCCCCGCGCACCGTGACAATGCCGCCGAGAAAATCGGCATAATTCTTTGGCTGGATATAACCGTGCCCACGGGTCACGATAATTGAATAAGCCTGTCCTTTCGTACCCCGAAATGTAATCTTATCCTCTGCGGTAATCTCCATCGGCTGTATCAGTTTTCCGTTGGAAAACACCGGAAGCCGCTCCGTATAAGAATAGTTCATGTCCTGAATCGTCAGATAATTCTTTTCCTGATGCAGGCGCACCGTTGTATCTTCTATCAGGGATACCCCCGACGTCTCCTGCAACTTCACAATCCTTCTGCCATCTTCGCTTGTATATACGTCAAAAACCTCTCCCGGCTCTATTTCCGATATCGCCAACTGATTTTCATTTTTCGTCAGCAGCGCAGTAGCGCCGGAATAAGGATAACTTTCAATTTTGTCAAATGAGGCGTTATAAAACTCAATCGTCGTAAGGTCCGTGTCAATTGCCCTGACAACACCGACAAAATCCACTCCCCTTTCGTATGTTACACCCTCATTTGGCTGCTCTGTCGCTCTCGGCCTGTTTCTGTTAAAACTACATCCGCTTATTCCGATAACAAGAAGCAGTAAAATTCCCAAAAAAATCTTTTGTTTCATACGTCTCATTTTTCCACCTGCATTTTCTTTCTATAAGGACTTTTATTGTACCACATTTTGCCACAAATGACTAGTTATTCTTTTCAAATGCCGCCAATCTTTTTAAAAATTGTGCCTTTCTTTCTTCCTGTTCCTGCACATCTTTCATTTTTTCCAAACTCTTGTCAGATATCCATGTCTTTTTTCCGTTCATGTACTGATTCAGAAGCTTCCAATATTTAATCGGATAGGACAGCGTAGTGGAGACAAATTCTTTCTCTCCTCCCTCCAACGCCACATTTTCAATATATCCCTCCCAAATCGCTTTTCCTTTTTCCCAATTCCACAGATTCTTTTCCATCGTCTTGCGCATAAAGTACACCAAATCCATTAATTGTATACCCATTGCCGCGTGTTCAAAATTCGTTGTCGCCAGTCCGTCCTTTGTCTGAATCAGATTATGGTAATTATATCCCCCATGACAGACGTCTCTTGTCTCGCTGCCATGCATCTGATAATATTCCGACTGACGCAGTTTCTCCCTCGCCCCCGCCGCCTGAGCGGCAAACTTAGCATAACACCCCATGGCAAAACGCTCAAAATCACTCTTTCGCTTCTTCCCTTTCATATAAGTATATACCCGCTTCATCTCCCGATTGTGCCTGTCGTATTGCTGTAACAACGTTTCACCAACAGAGACCGGAACCTGCGAATAATTTTTTAAGCATTGATGAAGACGGCCGAGATTTGCTGCAATCTCCATCAGCCCCTGACTGCTCTTGTAGTCGCAGTCCTCTCCCGCATACCATTCATAGACCACGTACTGCTCTCCTGTCTCACATACAGTGACCCATTCACCTGCTTTGTTTTTAACAGCCCAATCCAACTGTTTCATTCCCTGCAATCGCAAATGCTCTTTAACTTCATTTTCAAATGCAAAATGGGAGGTAATGCTTGTATATTCACGCATAAGACGCAAGCCCTCATTGGTGTCCAACAGAACAGCCCCTCTGGCTCTGCGTCGGTTTTTCACCTGAAAATCATATTGCTCTAACGCCAACTCCTGTCTGTCTTCCACAAAACCCCTCCTCGTATTTCCCTTTTCTCTGCCTTAAATTCTATGATACAGAATGGAAAATATGCGGAAATAACATAATTATTTTGCGAGCTTCGTATACTTTAAATAATTTCATTACCGGAGGTCAAACATGCGTCGTTGCCTCATTTCATTTCTTCTTATTATTAGTATCATACTGGCTTCCTGCCAGCCCCTTACCGCCCCCCGTTCACCCGGAATGTCCTTTCGCGAATTTACGGACACGCTCTTTTGCGACTGGGCTTCCTGCGATTCATTAACGTTAAACTATACGCTGAAAGAGCCCTCCCGCTATAACATCACACAACTTCCGCAGGGATTTGCCGCCTCTTCCACAAACTCTTCTTCCCATTCGGAGACGGAAAACATGCTCCAACGCCTGAACGAATACGAAAAAGACGAGCTCCCAAAGCAGGAGCAGATTTTATATGACACATTGGAAGATTATTTAACGCTGGAACTGTCAGGAGCTTCCTATGCCAAATTTGCAGACATTCTCAATCCATCTTCCGGCATTCAGGCACAATTACCGGTTCTCTTAGCTGAATTTCATCTGGATTCAAAGGAAGACGTCAGCCAATATTTCCTGCTTCTCCAGTCCGTTCCCTCCTATTTTCAACTGCTCGTGCAGATGGAGAAAGAAAAGCAAACATCCGAATTACTGCCCGCAAAAACTACGCTTGAGCATGTCATCGGCCAATGCCGGAGTTTTCTCTCGGAAAACGGCTGCCAAATGATAAAAAACTGCTTTAACCAACAAATCCGCACAAATTTCCCGAAAGAAGCCACTGAGCTTGCGCGCAGACACGACAGCTATCTGGAAAAATATCTGATTCCCGCCTACAAAGATATGATTACGAGTCTGACCGCCCTACTGCCAGACGCCTCCGCCGACGGCGCCCTTGCCGCCTATCCGGAGGGAAAAAAATATTACGCCTATCTCTTCCGCCAGAAAAGCGGCTCCTCCGAGGCGGTTGCTGTCTGGCAGAAAAAACTGCTCAAACGCCTGCAGCGGGCAGAAGACAAACTGCTTTCCTATGCGGCGGAAGACCCCTCTGCATTTCGGACATGCGAGGATTACCAGCAGCGCAATTCGTCTCCCGAGTCGATTTTAGACACTCTGCAGGAGAAAATGAAAGCGGATTTTCCATCCTGCCGCTCCACCGCCTATGAGCTGCACCGTGTCGATGCCTCACTGGAAAATTATCTGAGTCCGGCCTTTTATCTCACACCTCCCATTGATGATACGTCAAATAATGCCATCTACATAAACTACTCGCCGCAGTACAGCCGCTCTTCCCTTTTTAATACGCTGGCCCATGAGGCGTATCCCGGACACCTCTTTCAAAATTGTTATATGCGCGAGCAGAATCTTCCCCTGCTGCGGTATCTCATGGACTATCCGGCCTATACGGAAGGGTACGCCACCTATGCGGAAATATACTCCTACCGCTACACCGGAGCGTCTCCGGCAGAAGTTGGCATTCTGCAAAACAACGCCATTGCCAGCCATTGCCTCTACGCCCTCTGCGATATCGGTATTCATTACGACCACTGGAATAAGACGCAGCTTTCTTCCTTTTTGGGCGAACACGGCATATCCGGCGCAGAAAACACAACACGCATCTACGATGCGATTATTGACAGCCCGGGAAGCTATCTTCCCTATACCGTCGGCTTCTTACAAATCGAAGAACTGCGGCAGCATTTTCCCTCCGCCAAGAGTTTTCACACCTACCTGCTCAGCATGGGCCCTACCTCATTTTCCATCCTGAAGAAATATGCGGCTTCCGAAAAATAAACGGGAAAGGGAAAGTTACGATTGACTTTTTTACCCTTTCGGGTATAATTACAGTTGGGAAACGATTTGAATTTTCCGTTTGTAATACTTCGTTTACTGAAGTATCAATAATATATTTTCTTAGGAGGTAAGATTTCATGGCAACAAAAGCGAATTACAAACTCAGTGAAATTGGCGCCGGCAAAGTCGGTTTTCCTCGTACGGGGGAAGCGGTAACGAACACTCGTGCCATTGTTGAAGCTGCATTTTATGGTAACAATGTCGTAAAAGTAAACACATTAAAAGAGGCTTATAACTTAGCGAAAAATTCACCGGGTACAATTGTAACAGATATGCCTGTATACAGAGGTGAGGAATTTGGTTTGGATGCCGATGCCAAAGTTCTTCTTTTCAATGATGGCGCCGTAACCGGACGTTACGCTGCTGCGCGCCGTATCAAAGGCGAGCCGGGCGTAGATGCTGCAAAATTAGATAAAGTGGTTATGGATGCTGTTTACAAAACTCGTTTTAAGAAGTTGTATCATGCAACCTGCTTCGTTGGTTTGGATACAGAGTTCATGGCAAAAGCTCATCTTCTGATTCCGGAAGGAGAAGAGAATCTTCTTTACAACTGGATGCTGAACTTCCAATACATGAGCGATGAATATGTAAAAATGTATAAAAACTCCGTTTTAATTGCCGACGGCAAAGAACCGGATATTTACATCTTTTCCGACCCGCAGTGGGCGCCTACGGAAAGCCCTGACGTAGATTATAGCTGTCTGAGCGACCCTATGACCCTCTGCTACTTTGATACAAACCAGAACTGCGCCGCTATCCTTGGTATGAAATACTTTGGCGAGCACAAGAAAGGTACTCTGACTATGGCTTGGGCGCTTGCAAACCGCAACGGTTACGCTTCCTGCCATGGCGGACAGAAAGAATACTCCTTAGAGGGCGGCAAAAAGTTTGTTGCTTCCGTATATGGTCTTTCGGGTTCCGGTAAATCTACTCTGACACATGCAAAACACGGCGGCAAATACGATGCTTTCGGCGGTATTAAAGTATTGCACGACGACGCCTTTATTATCAACTCCGACACCTGTGCTTCGATTGCACTGGAGCCGACTTACTTCGATAAGACAGCCGATTATCCTACCGGATGTCCAGATAACCAATATCTTTTGACGGTTCAGAACTGTTCAGCAACGATGGATGAGGACGGCAAGATTCAGCTCGTTACCGAAGATATCCGTAACGGTAACGGCCGCGCTATCAAATCCAAGCTTTGGTCTCCAAACCGCGTAGATAAGATTGACGCTCCGGTAAATGCTATTTTCTGGATTATGAAAGACCCTACGATGCCGCCGGTAATCAAATTAAAGGGCGCCGCTCTTGCTTCCGTGATGGGCGCAACTCTGGCAACAAAGACATCTACCGCCGAGCGTGTAGCTGCCGGTACTGATATGAACGCACTTCGTATTGTACCTTACGCAAACCCATTCAGAACTTATCCACTTGTCAATGATTATGATAAGTTTAAAAAGCTGGTTGCCGAGAAAGACGTAGACTGCTACATCGTCAACACCGGTGATTTCATGGGTACGAAATGCCAGCCTGCCGACACCTTAGGCATTCTCGAGACAATCGTAGAAGGAAACGCTAAGTTTGAGAAGTGGGGCAACTTTGATGATATTGAAATTATGAATGACTGGCCGGGCAAAACTGCTGACTTCAAGCCTGACCTTAACGACGCTGACTACAAGGCAGCTCTTAAATCCGCAATGCAGAACCGCGTAGATGCCGTTGAGAAATTCTCTACTGCAAAAGAAGGTTATGACAAGCTTCCGGATGAAGCGCTTGCTGCTTTGAAGAAGCTGGTAGATGCTTTAAACTAAAGCATTTGTTTGAAACCGGCGTTCTTACGCTACTTGTATCAGGTCTCTTTTTTCACGGAAGAGACCTGATTTCATATCAATTTTTTCCGGTATAAAAACCGACGTTTCAACAGGGAGGTGAATACATTTGATTGGCAAATTATGGATGCGCAGGATACAAAAGAAAATTCTTTCTTTTGCCTTGTTTTTGTGCATATCTGTTATGTTGACTAATTTATTTACCGACTTTCATTTTGTTTCCGGGTTCACTTGTCTGGGCAGCAATCCCAATGAAATGAGCGTGAAACCAAAAATAACTGCTTCTAATGAATGCTATCCTCTCTATATAAGAGAGCGAAGCGTTTCCAAGGCGACATTTCCGGGTAGGTTAATGAAAACGGGCAGACAACGGCTGCCCATGCGTTTTCCGATACCTCCCGTCATTCTCCTGATTGGCGCGGCATTCTTCTTTCTGTTTTTGTACCGACAGAAAAAGGGGCGTTTTCATACCCCTGACGTCGTTTTTAACCAGTATATTATACGTTATATACACGACCAGAACGGAGAAAACTATCATTCCACACTTTCCTGATTTTATATAAAATTAGGAAAGGAGGAGCGTTTTATGTTAGTAGTAAAAATCATCATCTGCGTTGTCGTGGTCGCTGCCATTTCCGCATGGGCGTTTTGGATTGACCAGACTTCCGGTAAAAACTAAAACGAATAACAGAAAGCGCTATGCGTTTTCTCCGAACAACTTAAATTTAATCCACAACCACGAGCGTCACGCTTCGCGAGACTGCTCGGGTTCGCGGGTGCGCTCGGATAGTCTTGTGCAAGCACAGACATATCCTCACTTTGCCTCCGCGTAAATAAAAGGACACCTGATTAGGGGTGTCCTTTTATTCCATACGATGCTTGCGGATAATCTCCTCATATCTTCGGTTGGATGCCTGCATCTCAATCTCCAGCTCCATTTCTTCAAGCTGGGCCTCTTCCTGATTTAACTCCTCCAGCAACCCGAGAAGATCATCATCTGAAAAAAACTGCTCCATACTGCTTTTTTCACCTCTCCTTAGTTCTAATATATCTATCATAACATAAATTTATGTCTATCACAAGAGTTTCCCTTGCAAAAATATAAATTGTATTATAACATAATACTAGGGTTGAAAGTTGGAGCAATCCAAAGTATCATTCAGTTAAGGGGCGAAACACCTTTTAACCCTAGTACAATGAAAATTAAGTCTTTGATATATTCACGTAGGATAATTGTTTCAGATACAAGGAAGAAAATCAACGGTGCAACGGTAGCTACAGCTAGATTTTCTGACACAGTAGCTGAACAATTAAACAAGTGAATGTATCAATTATTTAATATTCGCTGTACTAGTATCAAAAACAAGAGAAACAGAGTAAACACTCTGCTCTGGAATGGAGGATATTTATGCAGGATAATACAGTATTTGATTCACAAGACGTAAACCAGAATAAGGTGTTTGGAATTTTGGCGTATCTAGGTTTTCTGGTACTTGTACCGATTTTCGCAGCTAAAGATTCACAATATGCGAGATTTCACGCCAATCAGGGGCTTGTACTCCTTATTTTTGAAGCAGCCGCTTATTTTATGGTTGCCATGTGCCGCCTTATACTGTTTTTTGTTCCGTTTGCCGGCATTTTTATAAGCGCACTGCTGGGATTTTGTATTTTTTGTATCAGCACGGTATTTATTGTACTCGGTATCATAAATGCCTGCTCCAATGAGGCAAAAAAGCTTCCTATCATCGGCGAAATTACTATTTTGAAATAATATGATACTAAGGTTGAAAGGTCAAAATGCCGTTCATGCTTGCATGATAAGGTTTTGACCTTTCAACCTGCCAAATATGAGAAAGAAGCGATTTACGCAGTAAATCAGCGGATTTCGAATGTTTGATGGATTGCGGGAGTTGTGAAACAACGGAGCAATCCAAAGTATCAGTTGGGGGCAAAATACCTTTTGCCCCCAACATCATATATTCCCTTTATCCAAAGGAGGTTTAACAATGAACGATACACCTAGTGGGGAGCGTTTACATATCGCCCTGTTTGGCCGCCGCAATGCCGGCAAGTCCAGTCTGATAAATGCACTTACCGGACAGGATACTGCCATTGTTTCCGAAATCAAAGGAACAACGACAGACCCCGTTTACAAGGCAATGGAAATCCCTCCTCTCGGGCCGGTACTGTTCATTGATACGCCCGGACTAGACGACGATGGAACGTTGGGAGAACAACGGGCAAATAAAGCAAAAAGCATTCTCAACAAGACCGATTTGGCCCTTGTGGTAGCAGATGGAAAAGAAGCAGAAAAAGATTTTCGTCAGGAAGACGATTTAATTGCATGGATGCAGAAAAAAGAGATTCCTTATCTTATTGTTTTCAACAAATATGATTTGTGGAAAGACGAAGTTGCGTTGCCCGCCGCCTCCTATGATATAGCAGTCAGCGCCGCAACGGGATTTCATATTGCCCGATTACGTGAACTGCTCGCCACAAAATTATCCGTTAATGACAGCAAAAGAACGTTAGTGCGCGATTTGCTGCAGCCTGCTGATGTAGTCGTTCTCGTTGTTCCACTGGACTCATCCGCCCCAAAAGGGAGGATTATTCTTCCACAGCAGCAGGTCATACGTGATGTTCTGGAAGCGGGCGCTTCTGCGCTTGTCTGTCGGGACACCGAACTTTCCGATACCCTGATGCATCTAAAAGACAAACCACGCTTAGTCATTACCGATTCACAGGCATTTTCTACTGTAGCCGACATCGTCCCACAGGATGTTCCTCTGACATCCTTTTCTATTTTGTTCTCACGTTATAAGGGAAATCTCGCCATCCAACTGGCCGGAATCGACGCTATCCGCGAACTTGAAAATGGGGATTGTATTCTCATCGCAGAGGGCTGCACTCACCACCGCCGCTGCGAAGATATCGGCACGGTTAAAATTCCTCGCTGGCTGCACGAATTTACGAAAAAAGAATTTCGCTTTGAGACTTGCAGCGGCAACCAGTTTCCATCAAACCTCTCTCCTTACCGGCTTGTCGTACACTGTGGCGGCTGTACGCTGAATCAAAAAGAAATGGCTTTCCGCATCGCCAAATGCCGCGACAATCATATACCAATCGTAAACTATGGTATTCTCATCGCCCACCTGAAAGGTGTACTTACGCGAAGCTTAGAGCCATTTTTCGACAAAACAAACTGAATTAATTTCCTGCAGCTTCAATAATCGCCATCATTTCTGCAGGCGTAACAATAAAATCCTTAAATGGATAATGTTTCTGATTACCCGTGACTAAATAAGCATCATCATCCCGCTTTTCCATTGCTACTTCATAAAACACAAGGTCATCCATATCAATCAAAATTTCTCCTGTGGGCTGCGGAAACACTTCAATTCCAAACTGCCGGACTGCATTCATTACTATTTGTATTGCTTCCTCACGCAAATGAAATTTTTCCCTGTGAAACACCTCATCATATTCAATCAAAATATCCTGATGATACAAAGGAATGATTTTCCTTTCAAAAACAGCATCCAATACCTTAACAGTAGCCGCATTTTCATTTTTTGAAAGTAATGCCGATAACAATACATTAGTATCAATTACTGCGTAATATTCCATACCTCTACCTTTTTCTTTCCGCCCTTACTGCCTCAATTTCAGCATTAATTTCATCAAGTGACATTTCCGGAACATCGGATGCCTGCTCTCGCAATTCATAAAAAGCATTTCTTGCCTCTGTTCTTGTTATCGTCTGTTGCGGCAGTTTTGCTTCAAATGGAAGTCCTTTTACCATTTTACTTCGAGTCATGAACATACGGAACGCCGTAGGTAAATCTATTCCAAGACTCTCATATATTTCATCTACCTCTTGTTTCAACTCTTTATCTGCCCTGAATTGAATCAAAACCTGTTCTGCCATAATGCTTCTCTCCTTATAGACATATTGCAGCTATTTTATACATTTACCGCAGCGCCTCTCCCCGTTTCGCCTTATTCGCAACTTTATTCATATACATTACTTCATCGCTTTCTTTTATAAAACTTTCCAATGTATCATCCGCTTTCGGAACACGTCGTATAGCGCCGAAACTGGCATGGATATCATACTCTTTTTCATTACTTGCATTGAAATCATCCAAATATTTTTCCATCTTACCCATGCAAATCAAGCCCTGCTGCTCATTAAAGTTTTTACCGACAACGACAAACTCGTCTCCGCCGGTTCTTGCCTGTATCACATCATCCCCGCAGGCTTTACCAATCGCCTCACGCACCTTGCAGAGCGCAAAATCCCCCTCCACATGGCCATAATTGTCGTTAATCTGCTTCATTCCATCCAAATCAATAATGGATAAGAATATCGTCTCTTCTCTCTCCCTTGCCTCCTCAAACATAGGATTGGCATAGTTCTCGAAACCACGGCGGTTATACATACCAGTCAACGCATCCCTATCATACATATTTTCCAACTGATTCATCAGACGCTGCATTTTCTGATACGTGATAATGTTCTGAATCTGATTTCCCATAATAATATTCCAGTACAGATACATCTTTCCTGTCACTTCAACATCGTAGAAACGAAACGCCTCGTAACCAAAACACTTATCCTGAAAATGGATTGGTGCAAAATACCATACCTGCGCTTCTTCCCCTGTCATTATATCAGGAAGAAGTTCTCGTCTTTCAAACGGCATACGGATATGCTCTTTCTCTTTTTTGTCCTTTATCGCCAAACGCAATACCATCTGCTCCGTGTAAGCAGAGGGATTTTCATTTTCCATAATATCATCGCAAAGGCACAGACAATAATCCCGCAAACCCGGAATACTGTAACTGTAATATGTAATTCGCTCGGATATTTCATTAATTGTATGACATTCACTCAAATGTATCGACATAAAATGAAACTGCATCTCCCTGTTTTGTTTTACATTTTCCGTCTCATACAGGCGTTGACGCAAATCGAGCGTCTCTTTGCTTCCGGTTGTTATACAGCCGCATGTTTCCCTCTTTTTAATAATCGTATCAAAATAGTAATCTTGTACCTTGTCCGGACATTCCTGCTTTTCATTAATAATTTCTACTGCCTTACTTCCCATTTCATAAAAAGGAACCACTACTGTTGTAATTGATGGTGTGAAAGACAATGTTGCTTTCATTCCATCGTAACCACTGACACAAATATCTTCCGGAACACGATATCCGCGTCCGTTTAATTCACTGGCAACTGCCATCGCCATATAATCATTGGCACAAATAATCGCTTCCGGCATCTCTTCCCCGCCTAAAAACCAGTCGCACGCTTCCTTTCCTTTTCCTTTCCAAAAATCTCCCCAAAAATACTGCCTTTCATTAACAGGAAGATTATGTTCTTTCATTTTACGAAAAAAGCTGTCCAAACGCTCTCGGGCATCCCAATGGTCTTCCGGGCCCGTCATAAAACAAAGACGTTTCAGATGATGGTCCACAATAAAATGGTCGATAATACCATCCATACACGTTTTATTATCTACTAACAGATTATTTATGCCCTCAACAACTTCACGGACGCTGACAACCGGACAACGGCACCGCGTTCTCACAAACTCAATGATTTTCTCGCGTCCCTCCAGATTCTCAATCGTGTCCAACGCCAAAATAACTCCGTCTAAGTCTTCATAAATAGGGAGTTCCCACAAAGTCTGATCGCCGACAAGATAGCGCTCATTATGTCCGTAATTTCCATAGGCTCCAAATATGGCTACATTGTAACCCAATTGTTCTGCTTTCTGTATTATCCCCTGACATAAACAATTTTGAAATTCGCTTGCTACCCGTTCCAGTAACACACCAATTGTCTTTCTTTTATTTGAAAACATGATGTTTACCTCCTAACCATCTTTTTCAATCCAACGCCGTGCTAGTTCTATTAGTTTGTACTTTGTATTATTTTGCGGATTTGCCAATACATATTCCAGTAACTGCCGGAGAATCTCGCCAATCCGCGGGCCCGGTGAAACTCCCATCTCAATCAAATCACTGCCGTCAACCGCTAACTCTTGAATGGTAACGGCGTCACCCGCTTCCACAATCTCGGAATAACACCTTTTTGCCGCCGCCAGTTTTTGCAGCTTTTCTTCCTTTTTATAGGCGCTCTGCGCACACAAGTCTGCCTGCTGCAAACAAAACAGAAGCGGCATGGCGGATTTCCCCATTTCGTTTATTAATCGCCGCATTCCCTTTTTCCCTTTTGTCGAATATATTCCGTCCACCAGACAATTCGCATGTCTGCGGTCATGGTAACGAATCAGACGGGAAACCGTAGATACCGTATCGTTATCAAACTTAAGGCGTCTGAGAATCTGTTTGGCTTTCGTCTCGCCATGCTCAGGATGTCCGTAAAAGTGGTCAATGCCCTCCTCATCGACAGACTTACAATCGGGCTTAGCCACATCATGGAGCAGAGCGGCATATACAAGCATAATATGCTCTTTCTGTGAGAAAGCAGCCGTGTCCTCTCTATATATCTCATTCACATATTGAATCACCTTTATTGAGTGACGGCCAACGTCAAAGCAATGATGCGGATTCTGCTGCTGTGTGGCAAGCATCACATCAAGTTCCGGCAGAAAATAACGGCTCAACCCCGTCTCTGCCAACAGCAACAAACGGTCGCACCCATCAGAAACAAGTAGTTTTGTCAGTTCCGTACGGATTCGCTCCGCACTCACGTTGACAAGTGTCGGAGCTTTATCGGCAATCGCCCGCATTGTCTGCTCTTCTACGTCAAATTCAAGTTGCGCGGCAAACCTAATCCCGCGGAGCATCCGCAGAGCATCCTCTTCGAATCTTTTTTCAGGATTGCCAACACAGCGTATGCATCGCCGCTTCAAATCGCCCAAGCCATCAAATAAATCTATCATTCCCCGCTCGGGATGATATGCCATGGCATTAATCGTAAAATCCCTGCGCTCTAAATCTTCTTTCAAGTCCGGCGTATACAAAACCTCTCTCGGATGACGATGGTCTTCGTATTCGCCATCCGTCCGGTAAGTCGTCACCTCATACCCCTCATCCCCGAGCATAACCGTCACCGTACCGTGTTGTATGCCTGTATCTATTGTACGGCGAAAAAGAGCTTTCACCTGCATCGGCTGCGCCGATGTTGTAATATCCCAATCTCCCGGCTCCCGCCCCAGTATCATATCGCGAACACAGCCGCCAACTACATAAGCCTCATAGCCATGTTCCTCCAACGTTCTTATAATAAATGCTGCATTTTTTGGAATTATCATAGCAGTCCCCATTTCGGAGCAAATTTGCTTTTCCTCTTTCTTTTCTATTATACCTTTTTTTCTTTTGACAAACAAGTTTTTTTTCGCTACAATATTACGAGCGGTAAAAGGGGATAATGACAATCGGCGAAGTGTAGTTATCTTTGTATATCCTGCCTGAGTGTTCGAAACCATCCACTCATAAAACAAAACTAAGGAGATTAAAAATGAATCAAAAAACTAATTTTATCTGTGTGACAGCTATGATAGCTGCTCTTTATGTTGTACTTACTTTTATTGCCAATGCTTTCGGCCTTGCCAGCGGCGTAATCCAGATACGTTTATCAGAAGCATTGACGGTGCTTCCGTTTTTCGCTCCGGCCGCTATACCGGGGCTGACCATCGGATGTCTTCTCAGCAACTGGATGACCGGCTGCGTGTTGTGGGATATTATATTTGGTACCTTAGCTACCCTGCTTGGCGCACTCGGCTCGTACGCCCTGCGCAAATATCCGTGGCTCGTACCCATCCCGCCGATTGTGGCAAATACCGTAATTGTCCCTTTTGTGCTGCGATATGCCTATGGCGCCGCCGACGCCCTGCCCTATATGATGGCTACGGTAGGCATAGGAGAAATCCTCTCCTGCTACGTTCTCGGCATGATACTTTTAACCGCACTAAAGAAATTCCGTGCGCCACTCTTTGAAAATCGTTGATTTTTCCCGTTCTAAAGGGTATAATGCTCATAAACCCTATCGGGAGAAATTTATGAGGATGTATACTTATGAAACGAACAATACCTGTTATATTATTGATATTAGCGCTCATTTTGGGCGTTTGCGGATATATTCACCATCAGGATACGACAAAAACGATACCGCCGACGGCGAAGCCGACAGCAACCGCTGAACCAAGTCCGGAGCCGACCGCCAATCCCCTTTTACCTGAGGATATAAATTCCATTCTCAATTCTGCCAATACGGCGCCAATTGATACGCTTCCTGACAGCTATACCGTCCTTGTCAATCGGGATTATCTGCTGCCGTCGGACTATGTGCCGAAAGACCTTACCGAGCCAAAGGTTCGTTTCAGCCACAGCGAGCACGACGATAAACGAAAACTTCGTAAAACGGCCGCCAGAGCGTTGGAAAAGATGTTCAGCGCCGCCGAGAAAAAGCGCATTCTTTTGTATGGCGTGTCCGGATACCGCTCGTATAAACGACAGGAGAGTATTTATCGGCGTAATATATCTCTCTATGGTAAAAAATCAACCGACGCCCTGTCTGCAAAGCCGGGAAGCAGCGAACACCAGAGCGGACTCACTATTGATATTTCAACCAATTCGATTAACTGCGTGCTAAGCGAACGGTTCTCCGATACAAAAGAGGGCAAATGGGTTGCCAAAAACGCTCATAAATACGGATATATTATCCGTTATCCAAAAGGGAAAACGAAAATTACCGGCTACTCTTTCGAGCCGTGGCATATCCGATATGTCGGAGTATCTGTCGCTACCTATTTATATAAGAAGAAACTTACGCTGGAAGAATTTTACGGCGTCTGTAATAAATCTGAAACCAAAACCGGTGTTGACGTTGAGGATACCGCGCACTATGAAACAAAAGTGCCGACGGCTGCCCCTGACGACAAATAGAACATAAACGGCCGGCGTTAATAAACGTTTGCCAAATGGAGGTATATATGCGCACTGTCATTCTTTTACTTTTATATATTGTGATAGCTATTTTAAGTATTCCTTTATACTTACTGGAGTTTCTTGTACGCTTTTTCAACAAAAAAGCGGCCGCACATACGGCTCAAATCATTGCCGGCAGCGCATTTCGCCTCGTCCTGTTTTGCTCCGGCTGTAAAAAGACGGTTTCCGGTATTGAAAATATTCCAACCGACACACCGGTTATGTATGCCGCCAATCACCGCAGTTTTTATGATATCATTCTGGCATACGCCACCGTTCCCAATCAAACTGCCTTTGTTTCCAAAATGGAAATCAAAAAAATGCCATGCGTTGCCCAGTGGATGTACTTTCTGAACTGTCTGTTCATGGACCGCAAAGACGTAAAACAAAATTTAACTATTATTTTGGAGGCGATTTCCCTTGTGAAAGAGGGCTATTCCATTTACATCGCGCCGGAGGGAACGCGTAATGCGACTGATACTTTACTGGATTTTAAAGAGGGCAGCATGAAAATTGCCACAAAAACAAATTGTCCCGTGATTCCAGTCTGCCTCTGTAATACAGAAGCAATTTTCGAAAATCATCTGCCATGGATACACGGCGGTAAGATTTCCATTGAATTTGGCAAACCGATTTATCCGGCAGAGCTGGATAAAGAAACAAAGAAACATCTTGGCTCTCATGTGCGCGGCATTATTGCCGAAATGTATGCCGAGGGCATGAAAAAGATAAACTAATGGTTTCTTTTTCTTTCCATTCGTGCTAAAATAAGGAATTAGGAAACAATGGTAACAAAATGATAGATGGAGGATTACAATGAAGACCTTTTTAATAGTACTTGGTATTATTGTTTTAATTTTGCTAGCCATCATGGCTGTCTTGTATTTTGTTGGTAAAAAGATGCAGAAACGTCAGGAAGAATCGCAGGCCCAGATGCAGGCGGCGTCCCAGACGGCGACCATTCTCGTCATCGACAAAAAGAGGATGAAGTTAAAGGAAGCCGGTCTGCCAAAAGTAGTACTTGAAAATACGCCAAAGTATCTCCGTGGCTCGAAAGTTCCGATTGTAAAAGCCAAAATCGGCCCAAAAGTAATGTCGCTTATGTGCGACGACAAAATCTTTCCGGTTCTGCCCGTGAAAAAGGAGTTAAAAGTCGTCATCAGCGGTATTTACATCATGGGAGTAAAAGGACGCAACGTACTGGAGAATCCGGAAGAAAAGCTTGGTTTCTGGCAGAAAGCTAAATTAAAAGCATTGAAAAAAACACAGTAATAATCAAAAAGGCTGCCTGAGAACTGCAGCCATAAGACAAAAGGGCCCCGCTAAACAGCGTGGGCCCTAAAAATATCACAATTCTTATATTCATTTATATCTTATACATCAATTTCACCATCAAAAACGGTTGTTGCAGGGCCTTTCATCATCACTTCCCCGCTTGTCATATAAGTATCATATAATTTGCCGCCGCGAACCTGTACTTCAATCTCTTCTCCCTGCTTACAGTATCCGTTCAGGCAGGCCGCCACGACAGACGCACATGTTCCGGTTCCGCACGATATTGTCTCGCCCGAACCACGCTCCCACACACGCATTTTAATTGTATGTTCATTGATAATTTCCACAAATTCCGTATTAATTCGGTCGGGAAACCATTTATGGTTCTCGAAACGGGGGCCGATAGTCTCCAAGTCCATCCTGTCTATATCTTTTGCAAATATAACACAGTGGGGATTTCCCATTGATACGCAGGTAGCCTTATACTCCCTGTTATCTACCGTCAACGTTTCATTAATAAATGTTTCTCCGGAAGCAGTTACGGGGATTTCCGCTGATTTCAGGCACGCCTGCCCCATATTAACGCTCACATACGTCACTTCTCCGCCCTCTACGGTCAGAGCCAGCGACTTCACACCGCTGTCCGTCTCTACGGTAATATTTTCATCATGTACGATACCGTGCTCATAGGCGTATTTTGCCACACAGCGTATACCGTTTCCGCACATCGCTCCCCGCGAGCCATCCGCATTGTACATTATCATGCGGCAGTCTGCTACATCCGACGGTGCAACGAGAATCAAGCCATCCGAGCCGATTCCGAAATGCCTGTCACTGATTCGCACCGCCAGCGCGGAAGCATCTTCTATTTTCTCAGTAAACATATTTACATATACATAATCATTTCCGGTGCCCTGCATCTTTGTAAAATGAAGTTTCATTCTTTCTTCCCCTTTACTGCTCTACGGTAATATCCACATTGCACTGTGATATCATCGTCTGATTCATTTCCAAGTCATATTGCAATACGAGACGGAAACCATTAGACATCTGTTCACGCTCGATTTGTTTTGTAAAAATACTCACTTCCAGTTCCCCTATCGGAGTAGAATAATATGTGTAAGTCGCCTGCTCCGGCACAAAAACCATATGGCTTTCCGAAGTTCCTCTTTTGATTACTTCCACCTGATTATCCTGCACTTTTAACAAATTTCTGACAACGTGAACAATACCCGTTTCATTCTCATCCGTCATCTCCTCATAAGAGACGCAGACCGCCCCGTCTTCCTCATACATCTTCCCTACGGAAACTACTTCCACTTTATCCTCTTCTCCCCCGCCCTGAATCTGCATACCGCAAATCCGCAGCTTCACCTCTTGCGCCATAGTATCTTAAGCCCCCATTCCAACTTATCTCTCATATGCCAGTTCGATTAGCTTATCAATCAGTTTAAATTTATCTATCCCCATACATTCCCATAATTTAGGATACATACTAATATTGGTAAATCCCGGCATCGTATTGATTTCATTAAAAATCACTTCATTCGTATCTTTCTCCACAAAAAAATCGACGCGGGCAAGGCCAAACGCATTCACTGCCTTAAAAATCTCCACCGCTCTCGTGCGAATCGTCTCTTTCACCTCTTCGGGCAAATCCGGGTCAAACACCGTTTTTGATTGGGAATTGATATATTTGTCATCGTAGTCGTAAAATTCAGCCGCCGCCAAAATCTCGCCTACTTTGGAAGCCTCCGGTTCCCATCCGCCCAAGACGGCGCATTCTACCTCGCGCCCGCAAATATTTTCCTCTATCAGGACACGGGAATCGTGCTTTTTGGCAAGCCGAATCGCCTCCTGCAGCTCTTCGCGGTTATTCGCCCTGCTCACACCGACGGAAGAACCCGCATTGGACGGTTTTACAAAAACCGGATAGCCTAACTTTTTCTCAGCTTCTTCTATCAGCGCAGCGATTCCCGAATCATCCTTTGTCGTGTCCGCCACATACGCCGCCTGCCGGACGCCGACATTATCGGCAAATATCTTTGTCGATATTTTATCCATACTTACCGCCGACGAAATTACATCACCGCCGACATACGGAATGCCGGATAATTCAAACAACCCCTGAATACAGCCGTCCTCACCATATCTGCCATGCAGAATCGGAAATATAACATCAACCGGAATCACTTCCCTGCGCTCTCCAGAAAATTTCCAAATTCCGGCGTCTTTCCTGTCAGGAGAAATAACAGCAGTAACGTTCCCTTTGCTCCAACTCCCGTCATAAAATGTTTCCACATCCTCTACATAGAGCCAACGGCCGTCCTTTGTGATACCAATCCTATGTACTTCGTACTTATTTGTATCCAATCCGTCGAAAATATTGGTCGCGGAAAGACAAGATACTTCATGTTCCGAAGACTGCCCTCCAAAAATCACAGCAATTGATTTTTTCATTGTTATCCTCCTATCTGCGCTAAAACAAGATTAATCTGAATATACTTTAGCACGTAAGATACGAAAATTCAAGAAAAAAGAGTATTTCCAATCCATTCTATGATTTTTGAAGAATACTGTACCTTGTCCCCGCCGTCAAGCAGAGAATTGTATTCCTCTTCGCTTAAACTGTCCTTTAATTTTTCTTTTGACGAGTCAGGAACAACCTGATAAGTGGAATCGACAAAACATAGCGACGGATACATCACGCACCACCAATTCCTTCCAGTACTTGCCCCGAGATTGACGCGCAGCGCCTCGTAGCGGCCGGCAGGAAACGTCAAATCCCCATACTCTTTTACTGGGAAATAGCACTCGCCAAGCTGTGCCTCCGCCTCATAATTATACCCCTCTGTCTGCATTTTTTCTCTGGCAATAGCCTCAATCTGCGGAAGACGCTTCTCGATTTCCGCCCTCGCCTCTTCCACGGAATCGGCCTCGCTCATACTCCCACGCAAATACGTTACAACCGTTTCTTTCACTTTCATTTTCAGCTTCTGGTCTTCGTCGCTGTCACTATTGGCGACAACATGCAGGCGCAATATTTCTTTGGCGATATCCTGCTGCACCTGCTGCTTTTTTACTTCACGATGATAGAAAAACATAAGTACTCCGGTTACTGCAAATAAACATACAAGCGCTGTCAGCTTACACTTTTTAAACATTTTTCCCTCTTTCCCGCCCTGCCTTATAAGAAAAGCAATACGGCAATTTATTTTCCCCATAAAAAATGGTAGGAATGTAAGTAGTATTTCCAATAAACTTTTTTTTATGCAATAAATTACAACAATTCGGTGTAGCCCAGAAGCTATAAAAGAGATTTATTTTATAGTATAATACTGCCAAACGGCTTTCAATAGCAGAGCGAAGCAAGAACGATAATAAGAAAATAATTAAAGGAGGCAACGAAATGTACCTTAGCAAATTGCAAACAAAATGTATGGCACTTATCACTGCTTTTGTGATGATACTGTCTTGTCTGGCCTTTGTTCCGTCCGAAGCAAAGGCAGCCGACAGCACGACGCCGACCGTATCTGTGCTTGGCGCATCCCTGCGCTTAGACGCCGCGTCCGGACATCAGTCAATGCGTATCGGCGTTTTGATAGAAAACGCCAGCAAAGCAGGCGCATGCGGCATGACAATGAACATTGGCGGCAAGACCGTTCGGATTGCTACGGATGGGGATGGTACTGACGTAATAAAAGGGGACAAAATCTACGACTATAATAAAGACACCGATTCTATCCTCTACACAGCCGTCATTACCGACATTCCGAGCGAGCATTTTTCAACTGACATTCAGATAACGGGAACGCTGACAACACTGGAGAAAGAAGAAAAATCAAGCGCACCGGAGACAAAAAATGTTATAGGCATCGTGGAGAAAATGAAGAGCACTTACCCGTCTATCCGCTTACTGGAAGACGGAACTCTTGTCAATGAGATGGTAGCGTCTCTGGATACATCCACTCTTGACTCTCTGAAAGAACATGGAAACCAAAATAATTTTTATAGCTGGAATGAAAATAGTAACACTGCCACAGCGGAGTTAGATGCTGCGGAGAGCGCCATAAAATTCACTACTGCTGCAAACGGAAAGGGCTTAACGTATCAGATTAGCAATAGAAAAGATACCTATGTCTACGAAATCAAAGTGAAAGCAGACTCAGACACAACCTTGAAATTGTGCGGCTATTTCGGTGAAACCCCAATAGACAACCAAACTTTTCAGGGTACCGGCGACTGGCAGACAATAACCGTTAAGACAGATATGAACGACTATGAGGCACGCGTTTTGACTACAACAACTGCCGGAGCCGTTTACTATGTAAAATCATGCAAGATTTATAAACCTTTAACTTCCGATGACTATTCGGGTTCTCTCTCCCTGCCGGGGAAACCATTAGACCTTTCCGGTACTGTTATGCTCGGCGGCGGCAGCCCAAGTTATGACAGTAACGACGGTTCTGTCTCGGCAGCGAAATGCGACGGACTCGTAATCCCGTTAGATAAGGACTACGAAGCAGGGGATGAATTAAGAATCACTGTGTTCGGCGAGGCTTCACAGGGAATGCGGGCATGGCTGGAAACAGGAACAGGTGATTCCGGAAGAGCTTCCGAAATACATGACCCGATGAAATTTGGCGAAACATTTACCATTACCGCAACGGCAAACGGCGCCAAATATCTGGAAATCAAAAAACCTAACTACTCTTCACCTGTATTTGAGAACATTAAAATAACAAGAGTCGAACTCACCGATTTGACCGACAGACCTGTCCTCGATACGGAAGGCTGGGTTACGACATGGGGAACGGCGGAAGAACGGTGCGACGTCAACAAAGATACCGCCATGCCTAAAATGAATCTGGATGGCACAACCGTCCGCCAGATTATCCGCGTGACAACAAAAGGACAAAAGATTCGTTTCCGCCTGTCCAATCAATATGGAAAATCAGATGTGACAATCAAATCCATGCACATTGCCAAGCAGGTTACACCGAGAGAATCTACGATTGATACATCGACAGATACAATTGTGACTGTCAAGAACAGTGAAGAGTTTGTTATTCCGCAGGGAAAAGTAATAGTAACAGACGCTATTGAGTTTGATGTAAACGCACTGGAGAACATTGCCATTTCCACATTCTTTGGCAGTACGCCAACGGAAAATATCACCGGACACCGCGGCGCCAGGGCAACTACCTATCAGATGAGCGGCAACAACGTATCTACCGATACATTTACCGACTACCAGACAACGACAAGCTGGTTCTTCCTCGCCGACGCTTCGCTATGGACGCCGGAGGGCGGCAGAGCCGTTGTATGTTTTGGCGATTCCATCACGGACGGATACGGTACAGACGCTACCTATCTCGGCAAACAGCCGGATAGTTATACCCGCTGGGCAGATTATTTTGCCAAACGGCTTCAGGCGAATGAAAAGACAAAAAATGTCGCCGTAATCAACGAGGGTATCGGAAGCAACTCAATCCTCGGCGCATACCCTACAGACGCCGGAAAGGATCGTTTCTCCAGAGACCTCTTGCAACATGATAACGTGGCGTATTGTATCATCTTGTTCGGCGTAAATGATTTGAATAAACTTCAGGATGCAACTCTGTTCGACAAACTGCTTCCTGAATACCAGAAAATGGTAAAACTGTGCCATGACAATAATATCAAAGTGTACGGCGCTCCTATTTTACCATTCGGAACAAGCGACTATTACAGTGAGGGCTCCGAACAGGTAAGACAGTTGATTAATAACTGGATGCGCTCGACCGACTCCCAAATGGACGGTATCATCGACTTTGAACACGCTGTTGCCGACCCTGACAACCCGCAAAACTGTCTGGAGGAATACACACACGAAGACGGACTACATCCTTATGATGGCTATGAAGTAATGGCAAATGCCATTGACCTCACCTTGTTTGAATAGACAAAAAGAAACTACAAATCCCGCACAGGGGTTTGTAGTTTCTTTTTTATTTGATGACATCAATTATCTTTATTTATCCTGACGGCAGCACTCATCAGATAGCATTGCGCTTTCAATTTGCAAGCAAACTCCTCCGGCGGACAAAAGCAGAAATTTGCATACAAAAAGAACATTTCTACGAAAACCTGACATTCCCATTCGTCCGTTTTCGCAGAAATGTTCTTCTCTTTAATAAAAGGATTGGAAATCCGTACAAACCCTTTTCCTTATTTATTCAGTACATCCCAAGCAACATCATTATCCGTCTTATCGCCGGTAAACATATCAACAACACTGCTAGTTGTAACAATATCCTCATTATCAAAAAGTACTACTGACATTTCAAGCGTTTCGTAATGCTTTTTCATAAAAATAATCCCTCCTATTCCTTAATATTAATAAGGCAAAAATAATCTTCTGCTCACTATCATAAGGAAATTTTGGCAAAATGTCAATAACAATTAGTAAAATACTTTTGTTTTTGTGCAAATCACACAAAAAATTGCTCTGTAATTTTACGAAGACGATAGACAAAGAGGATTGTTTGTTTGTATGTATAGGAGTATAATAAAAAAAGGGTAAAAGCAATCTTCTATAATTATCAGCATTTTATTTAAGAAAGAGGTAAAAGGAGGTAACTAAATGCATATTACTAAGAAAGAAACGAAATTGATGGCATTTGTCACAGCGTTCGTGATGATGCTGTCTTGCTTAGTCGTTATACCTACAGAATCAAAGGCTGCCGGTACTGCGCCTACGGTATCCGTACTCGGCGCGTCTCTGCGTATGGACGCCGAGACCGGCAAACAGTCTATGCGTATTGGCGTTCAGGTCGAAAATGCCAGTCAGGCAAAGGCATGTGGCGTTGAGCTTACAATCGGTAGTAAGACAATAAAAATTGCTACCGACGGAGATGGTGAGCAGGTACTCAAAGGGGATAAAATTTATGAGTATGATGCAGCAAAAGACACTATCCTCTACACAGCAGTTATTACAAATATTCCGAAAGACAATTTTTCAACCGCAATCAGCGCAAAAGGTTCTGCAACACCTATTGAAGGGGAGGCAGTAGTTTCTGAAGCTGTAACAAAATCAGTTACTGATGTCGTAGATGGCATTAAACAAAATTTGCCTGATGTTCAGATGTTGGACGATGGAACTCTTGTAAATGGAGTAATCGCTACTTTGGATACATCAAGTGCGGACAGTATAAAAGAGCATGGAACGCAAAATAATTTTTATAATTGGACTAAAGATGCTAATGCCGCAGGGGATGCTGCAGTAGAATATGATACTACTGAACAAGCTTTGAAATTTACCACTGACACAGCGAATGGACGAGGCTTAACCTATCAAACCAGCAGTGTGATAGACCCTATCTTCTCCATTCAAGTAAAAGCTGATGCGTCAGCAGCTTTCCAATTACAAGGGTACTTTGGCGGAGGCGGTCCAAGCTACTCAACTACCGGCGATTACCAGACAATAACGGAAAAAGTAAGTTTGAAAGCATATGAGGCACGCGCTTTAACTCTGACACCAGCGGGAACTTATTATGTGAAATCATGCACACTTTACAGACCTTTGACTTCCGATGACGTTACTATGCACTTGCCGAAAGAAACAGTAACTCTTTCACTTGCAGATACTGTAGGTGGTGGTGGTGATGCTACCTCTGAAATAGAAAAACAGAATGATGGCTCCATTTTAGTTAAAAACTATAAATTTATCGCAGTTCCATTAAAGAAAGATGGTGGGTCATATCCAGCAGGTACCAAATTGAAAATTGCTGTATATGGCACATGTGCTCAGTCTAACCTGCGCGGTTGGTTAGAAGGAGGAACTACTGATGCTGCCCGTGCCTCTGAGCAACAGCAGCCTATGGACTTTGCCAAAGAATATACTTATACTGCAACGGGAGAAGCCAAGTATTTTGAGATTAAAGTACCATTTTATGATTCACCTGCATTCACAACTCTTCACATAGAAAAAATTGAGTTGACCGATTTAACCTGATAACAAAAACTCAGGTCATATTAAAGGCAGGTTTTCTGAAGTAAACTTACTGCAATAAATACATTCTAACAATAGAACAGTCTGCACTATTGATGATAAATTAATGGTGCAGATTGTTTTTTCTGCTTCTCGTAACTCCGTTGCTCTTACGCTCATGCCCAAATGGAAATGAGGTTTTGTTTTTTACCGGCAAATAAAGCTAAATATTACTTCTGAAGCCGCACGCTACAAACTGCTTTCCTTGTCTGTGTTTATTATTACTTTATATATATTTATAATTATTTAATAATTTATTTTTATTAAGTTTATGTTTTATCAATATTTCATTAATATTACTTTTATTTTTATTTAGTTATTTGCTGGTAAATAGTAGCAGAACGCATGCTTAACTTAATGAACTCGTCTTCCGTTTTACCTTAATAGCTTTTCCAGATTCTTTCTGTTACTACCGTACCCAGCTCCCCCCCTAAGCGGCCATCGCCTTTATTACTCTTGTTGTAACGCCAAAGACAGCAAATTATCAATGCAAATTGGTATCGTCGGTTAAAAGCAGCTTTGCAAACACAGCATTTGCCCTGCCGTTAATAAGGTGATAGCAGAGACTGGTTCTCTTTTTAATATTTCCTTTTATTAACTATTTGTATATGTTTAATTATTATTTTACTTATTGTTATAATTACTTAATTTAAATTTAGTTTTTATTTTTCTTACCATTTTGTTTTATTTAATATATTTTATTTTTAGTTTATATTTATTTATACTAAATTAATGCTATGGGCTGTTTTCTGGTTACATATGATAACGACAAGTCACAAGGCCAAAAGACGAAATCTTGTTGACGCCGCGACGGAACAATTAGATAAATAAGTCAGTTACTCAATATATGATGTACTCCCCCCGATATAATCAGAAAATTTCTATTCTACCCATTATAAGAGAAGCTCCTCTTGCCTTTTAATGCTTTCTCCAATATATAAAACACATCAAAATGGCGCTCTTAGGCTAATAACAAAAAACCCGGCCGTACTATGATGATTAATGCAGTGTAATTAGTTGATTAGGTAGTTAACTGCTTGGTTATGTAGCTGTACGGCTACTTATTTTTTATTTACTATTTTGTTATATTTATTTTATATTACTTGTTTTAATTTTATATATTTTATATTTAAATTATTTATTTAATAATGATTTTATATTCCAAAATAGAACATAATAAAATAACCTATTTAAAATTACGAATTAATACAACTTTTCACTTTTTCATTAGTAACAAACGGCTGATTTGTCATGCAAAATTTAACAATATAACTTTATTATTGTATTTTCTTTTAATTTTATTTACATTTTATATTACATTAATATTTATTTTAATATTTTATATTTTATTTATTTTAGATATAATCATTTAATATCTTTCCGTTAAAAAATAGATTCAACGCGCATGTTTTACACTTTCTACTCAATGCGCACTATTCTTTCCGAAGCATCACACTCTTTCATTTTTATATTTAGGCAAAATACAAAAATGGCGAGAAATTCTTCCCGCCATTAGTAGATTAAAGAACTTCTCCCAAGCCAAAATAGTAACCTATTTAAAAATCTATTTTTCACATAACACTCCCCCTTAAACTTATTATAGTATGTGTCGGTAGACTTGACAAGAAATGTTTTTACCATTTATTTGCTAATTTAAAGTTTATGCTTTTCTCTTTCTATGCAGCTCTAATATAAGTAACACACTCTTAAAACAGCTAATTTTATAAAAAAATAACAGTCAAACAAATCAACTGTTATTTTTATGATTTTCTGCAAACACTAACTTTTGCAATTCTTCCTTATTATATTTCTCAATCCAATACAACATATCTGCATATGTCAAAATATCAAAATCAATCGCATACATATCGTTCAACGCCAAAGTTTTTACCCTACCTTGCAGATACTCATCATGTCCTTTGTTTGTTTCGGGAAAAATGAATGTAGCCCGTCTTTTTAATAAATCTGCCATTTCCTTTTCACCATTTTTCTCATAGTCCGCTAACATACACAAATATAGTATATGAATTCCTGACAAAAACGCCAGAGTATAATTTGAATAAAATACAGACATATTCATTGGCATTAATTCATTGTACTCAAATACTCTTACTTTCAGAACCGCAGATGTAAAACATGCACTTACTTTATGAATATCAATTAGCTTTTTCCCATCTTCACCAACATCAAAAAACTTTTTGCGAACATTTTTTCTCTGAACATTATATTCATCAAGAATTGCTTTCTTCTTGTTATCAAAGTTGTTTAAGTACGATAAAGAATATTGATTTTGTACATGCTCAGGAATACTCTGCAAGACATCTTCTATTGCCCGATTAAGTGCATTTTCACATAAATAATCATATGTTTCCAGTTCCATCAAAATTCACCCACTTTAATATGGCAATCTGAAATGTACCCTAAGGTTTTTAATCGTTCCACTTTCTCGTCAATTTTTTCGCTTTCATTTTTTAGTTTAACATATGGACGCATTAAATTCTTGAACTCCAAATATCTGATATCCTCTTGGTAGTCCTTACTGAAAACCCTTTTTATTTCTTGTAACATAAAATCTCCTTTCGTTCAATTATATCCTCCTTTTGAGGAACAGACTAAAGAAACAAACTACATATGCAATAGTTATAATCAGGAAAATAATTGCCATGATAACGTGACTTATTGCAGCATCAAATATGGCCACTACTCCATAAGTAACTGTAGAAATAATAATCGCTGGTATTCTTCTCATTACTAATCCGGAAACTTCTTCTCTCTTCTCCTTAACTGTAGTAAAGTATTGATGTAACATACAAACAATCACAGAAATAAATGTAGAAAAAGTACAACTATTAAATGTATTCATTATTGTAGTTACGACATCAATAAATTCCAACTCAGAAACGTTACTTAAAAGTACCTTAATTATTCCCAATCCCGTAATTCCTATCCACAATACAACAGGAATCCCAATATGCCAGTTTATCCCCTTTGCGTCGTCACCGTACTCCATATTTTAATCCTCTTATAGTTTATTCATTAATAAGAATAAGGTTCTTTTGTATCGTATAGAAAAACAAACCTTACGTTGCTTCTTGCTGAACCTCCATATTTTCTGTATTATATCAAATTTTCTTGCAAAAAACAATATCACTTTAGACGCTTTGGCACACAATATATCTTACAAAGCAACCTGCAGCTGCACTTTATCACAAGTCGCTTCCCTACTGAAACTCACTAAACGAAATTTCATTATCTTGTCCGGTTTTCCCCTGACCGTCCTGACTGCTGTCGTTCTTTGACGGATTACTTTCTGTTGGAGCCGGTGTCTTTTTAGGTTTCTTCGTTTTTTTCGGTTTGCTTGTTTGTTTCGGTTTTTTCGCTTCCGAGGTTTGTTTGCTATCTGTATCCGCAGTTGTCTGCTCGCTTGCCGGAGAAGCTTCTGGCTGTCCTTCCGGCTTCTCTGTGGTGGCTGTGACCGCTGTCGCTGTGGCGGCGTCGGTGTTTTTCAGCTGCCTCGTCAGCGGAATGCTATCCTCGTCTTTACTGTCTCCGCTGAACAAGCCGCCTGCCGCAATACCAACAATCGTTCCCACGATTAATATACCCACCACGGCAAATGCTCCTATTGTCAACAAACTGTTCTTTCTTTGTTTTTTATTCTTTTTCACTTATTTGTACCCTCCCTCTGAAAATCGTAATTAACTGCTGCATATATAGCAACACTATATTCTATTATAATAAATTTCTCTCCTTTGTCAAACCTGTGAATGCGACGCGGGCCGCCTCTTCCTCCATATTACAGCGCAGCAAATGGCAAGGCGTTTCGGAAATCAGAAGATTCATCAAATCCAGATAGCGAATCAGCTCCCCCTGTTCTTTGGGCATTAAGATTTGGTGGGCAAGACGCCCCATAACCTGCGAACCCGGTACAGTATCTATCGTATTCGTCGCACTGCGCTCCAAAAAGCAAATCGCACTCAAAGGAGCCGACGTATTGATGTTCCATCCCTCTTTTCCGCACCACGGCGTTCCATACACATAAAAGCGATTATTGCGGGCGCGCAATATCGGCTTATCACCATTGATAATATGCACGTCAGAGCCAAAAACCTTTTTCCAGAGGCGAAGATGTGTCGTCTTCCCCGTGCCGCTTTTGGCGCAGAAAACATAGGCATTGCCATGATATTCCAGACATGCGCCATGCATCAGAAAGGCATGGTAACGTATCAATTGATTACTGATGGCGCGGTAAATGCAGATACTCTCACAATAATCCGGACTGCAGGGAATATCTGCCTGTGCTTGTTCACGCCCTATCTCTTCCGCGGATACTTCAATGTGAAAATCAATCCGGCCGTCGGCCGCTATTATATAATCCCGACACATATTTTCCACGTAAGAATATTTATTATGTATACAAATATTGATATCCGCCATTCGAATCGTAAACAATCAGATTCCTCCTCTTTTTTTATTGCGGCGAAATGGTTAAGTGCCTGTTGCAGAAAGAAATTGCCGCTTTCCGGTGGGTGACGATAAAACATGTCTTCTTGCGGAGCGAGGCAATATTTTCCAAAACTGCCAGTTCTGTCTCCTCATCGAGCGCGCTCGTCGCCTCATCAAGAAGCAGGATAGGCGCATTGCTTAAGAGCGCACGGGCAATGGCCAGCCGCTGTCCCTGCCCCTCCGAAAGTCCGTAACCATGCTCTCCTATTACCGTATCCAATCCATCCGGAAGCGTGTCCAGAAATTGCTCCACGCAGGATAGGCGGAGCGCCTGTGCAATTTCCTCCTCGGATACATCGTCACACAAAAAAGTAATATTTTCCTTCAATGTGCCCGAAAACAGATGATTGTTCTGGGGAACATAAGCAAAGAGACGGCGCGTCTGCGCCCCGAGCGGTATCCGACAGCCATCTTCCGCGGACAGGTACAGCGTTCCCTCCCCAAGTTGATAAGCGCCAAGCATAAGGAGAAGAAGCGTACTCTTTCCGCTGCCCGATAGTCCGGTAATCGAAACGAAATCCCCCTTTTCGATGGAAAAGGAAAAATCCTGTAAAACCGTATTGCGGCCATAGGAAAAGAAAAGATTGCTGCCACACAGGCTTTGCATTTTATCATATGCTTCCGTGACGTCAATTGCGTCCTGCCTCTCCTCGTCTTCAAGCTGCTCAAAATCCATCAGGCGTTCGGCAGAAGCAAGCATGGAATAATATCTAGGCAGCAATCCGGAAAAATTCGTGAACGGCTGCTGCACCTGCCCAACCAACTGCAGAACCGCCGTCAGCGTACCGTATGTCATCGTTCCCGCTATCAAACCACCTGCCCCAATGAGCAGCGCAGACAGATAAGCAAATTCAAAGGCAAAGCCGATACCAGCACCAGCCCATATGCGGAGGCGGCGCCTTTTCATCTGCGCCTCATAATACTCTTCCTGAAGTCCGGAAGCACGGTCTATCATTTTTTTCTCGGTGGAAAAGACTTTGACAATCAGCAGGCTCTCCATCATTTCCTGCAGAAACGAACGCACTTTGCCGGAACTCTCCTGCACTCTTTTGTGAAGCAGCTTCATTTTCTTGCGGAAGATTGCCGTTACACCGACAAGAAGAAGCCCGCCCGTGAGGAATATAATGGTAAATCGCGGACTCAGGAAAAAAAGAACGGCGATAGCGCAAATCGCTTTTGTGAGCATAAGAACAAAGCTTGGCAAAATTGAAGTAAAGCCATCGCAAATCACCTGTATATCATTAAACATACGATTCAGTATCTCACCGCTGTGAAATCCGCTGACCTGCTGATATTCTTTCCGAACCAACAGATTCAGCAAATAGGTACGGTATATAATTTCCAGCCGTACATGAATGCGCTCATATATGCTGTTGCTGCCGATTCGCAGTGCAAAAGCAATCAGGATGGCAACAAACATTCCCACGCCATAGAACCAAAGAGCCCTTGTGTTATGGGCGACCGCACTGTCAATAATCCCTCTGCAAAACAAGGCGAACGCCACGCTAAACAGCGCATAAATTCCATTCAATATTGTGACAACCGTCAACGCGGGAATCTGCGGGCGTGAATGTCGGATAATCCACTTAAAAGCCATTCGTTTTTCCTTTCCTTATTGTGAAAGACCGCTGTCTTTCCAAATTTCTTCTATCTGTTCTCTCTTTTCCTCGTCTCCCTCATAAACCGTCTGAAGCTCTCTTTTGAAACTCTGTCTTCGGAAAATAACGGTTCGAAAAGCGCGCACACCCCAAAAAAACGGAAGAAGAACGGGTGCTTTCTCAATACACGGATATTGTGCCGCCATAAAATGACGGTTCGGGAAAAAGCGCCGCAACAAATATTTCCCTTTGTGATTGCCCGCCTCATGGACGGATGAGAGTATGCCCCTGTCCTTAAGTCCGTATGCGCCGCCGTTGAGTATGTAATCCGCCATCTTCGGATGACAGTCGCTGCGGATTTCCTCTCCCCCAAACCATGACTGCGCCAGCTCCTCTACCGCACAGGCAAAACCGCCTAAACCCAGCTTCGCAAACTCCCGCTGCACATATGCCTTATCCAGCGAATCGCCATACGCCTTTTGGTACACATACACATCCATGACAGAGCGCACTCCCGTTCCCCCGTTGCGGAAATGCTTAGCCATGTGGGCTATCAGATACAAATAAAAATCTTCCGGCGGTAATTGCCGCTCCTGCTGTTTCGCAGCGAGCACCGACGTCCTCTCCATATAGGATTTAAAGTATTCGTACCAATCCGAATCCGGCTCAAAAAGAAGCCAGTGAATCTCAATCGACAAGGTTTCGTTTTTTATATATTCGTCATGGTGTATGCCATGATATTCTAACGCAAAACCGCTTTCTTTCATAATCGCAGGAAATTCCGGCATATCTTCCTGCCGTACGAGAATATCCACATCACACATGGAGCGCATATCCGGCCGCGGATACAGGTGCTTCAGCTTCCATCCCTTGAGCGGCATATACGGTATTCCCTTATTATCAAGTTTCTCCATAATATGCTGCAGCTCGTATTGCTGCATTGTCTCACGCCCGAGCACAATTTGAGCGGCCTTGCGGAAAAGACCAAGAACTTCCATCTCCGGCTGTTGTTCCTCCGGCAGCATAAGAAGCCCATAGTAAGCCGTACATGCCACACTGTGAAAATCCGCCTGCGTATATAATTGACGCCAGTCTAAATCCTCCGGTGGAGCGGCCGGTGGTTTACCCTGAAGCGCTGCTCTCAACAACTGAATCAAATATAAGTGCATACTCTCTCCTTTTCCTACTACTTCTTTTTAAATTTCCGCTTTATTTTTCGAAGTTTTTCTTTCGGAAACAAAACACAGACGCGAAACGGATATAAAAAACGCCATAGATATACATAAGCGTGATACCACGGATTCGTCTCGCAGTCAATGTAGCGCTCACCCTTAAAAAAACCGGCGAGCACGCCGACAATATCCTCATCCCGAACATGATACTCTTTGCGCCACAGATTATCACCGCAAATCACGTATCTGCCATTTTCGCACACTTTAATAATACGGTGCAAAACAAAATTGCCGTTCGCCCTGCGGTACATCGGCACATCATAGCGGCGGAGAGGGCGATTGACTGCCACAACTACAATATGGTCGCGACGGTTTTTTAGCATGGGCCACATACTGATGCCGACCGGCACCGTGACAATCCTGCCCCTTTTTTTGATTTCCTGCTCCATGCGGCTTCCATCCACCGCCTGATATCCTTCCATAATTTTAATCCTCAACAAGTCCGTTTTCTTTTACAATTGAAATAAATTTGTCTACATCTTTTTCCGCCTGCTCTTCCGAGACTTCGTAATTATCCAAAAGAGCCTGAATCATATCACTGCGCTCGCAGCCTTTCTCTGCCTGTTCCCACAAAAAAGCACCGCTTGCATTCAGGTTTACCATACCGTTAAATTCATTAGAACGCTCTCCGACAGCAACCGCAACATACGAACCGGCCACCTCGCGTAATATAAATCCCTCTTTTATTTTCACACCAAATCCTCCTTATTCCTAACAGCTCCTTTATATGTATTATACCAAATTGTAGAATTATTACAATCTATTTATTGAGTCCAACACCATATGTACAAGTCGCCCTCCTTGTGTTATAATGTAGTTAGAATTATGTTTAGAAAGAGGGTAGCAGAGCAATGAAGAAAAAACTAGTAGCAGGCATATTGATATTATCCATCACGATGCCGGCAATTGTTCAGGCAAAGCGTGCGCCTGCATTAAACAAAAAAAAGGTTTCCATCAAGGTTGGAAAACGTATTCAGTTAAAGGTTAAGAACAAGGGGAAACGCAAGATAAAATGGAGCAGTACGAAAAAGAAAATTGCTTCCGTCAATAAAAAAGGTCTGGTAACTGCTAAAAAGGCAGGCACCACTAAAATCCGGGCCAAAGTCGGCCGCAAAACATTGACTTGTAAAGTCACCGTCAAAAAGCGCACAGTAAAGAATTCGTCACAATCGGGCAAAACTCCATCCGGCGGCGCTAAAACAACCCCGAAGCCGACGACTAAACCAAAAGTTACACCAAGACCGACGAAAAACCCAAATTCCATCGTCAGTAATCCAACGGAAAATCCAAAACACCGCGACGACGGCTGGGTACCGGGATGGTATTAAACAGAGCGAGGGAAGCAGATATGGACTCAATATGGATTAATGCCCCTGCAAAAATCAACATAGGTTTGGATGTATTGCGGCGCAGGGAAGATGGTTATCACGAAGTGAAAATGATTATGCAAAGCATACGACTGTTTGACCGTCTGACACTTACCAAAACTTCAGAACCGGGGATTCAACTTCATACTAACCTGCGTTTTCTTCCGGTGAACGAGGATAATCTGGTCTACCGCAGCGCCAAGCTTCTGATGGACGAGTTCGGCATTCAGGAGGGCGTTGACATCCGTCTGGATAAACGCATTCCTGTGGCGGCAGGCATGGCAGGCGGCAGTACGGACGCGGCTTCCTGCATGCTTGCGATGAACGATTTGTTTGAATTGGGTTTAAGTAAAAGGAGTCTGATGAAACGGGGCGTCACTCTGGGCGCTGATATTCCCTACTGCATTTTAAAGGGAACCGCACTGTCGGAGGGAATCGGTGAGAAACTTTCCACGATTCCGGAAACTCCGGACTGCTACGTCCTCATTGCCAAGCCGTCCTTTCATGTTTCTACAAAATTTGTCTATACGAATCTTGTTCTGGATGAACATACGGAACACCCCGACATTGACGGGATGATTCAGTCGATGAAAAAGAATGACTTGACGGGCCTGTGCCAGCAGATGGCAAATATACTGGAGACGGTGACGATTCCCGCGCATCCCGAAATTGCGGATATCAAAAGGTGCATGATGGAAAACGGTGCGCTCGGCTCTCTTATGAGCGGAAGCGGCCCTACTGTTTTCGGTATTTTTGACGATTTGGATAAAGCGGCCTTTGCCAAGGAAAAATGCCGCTCTCTTCCTTACAAATGCTTTGTTTTTGTTACGGATTTATATCGGTAATGGAAAATTTTAGTTTTTTGCTAAAGTTATTAAGAACCTGTGCCGATATATTTAATACACTATAAAATCATTTATGTGATACCAGAAAGGTTTCACAAGAAAAGGAGGAATCTTATGAGTGTAAATGGAGTTACAAACGCGACTGCTGCTTATACTAACACCAGCACAGCTCAGGCTGCACCAAAAAAGGCCGAGCAGGCTGCAACGGAAAAGGATACCGCGAAAGACACCGGTGTTGTATATGAAAAGTCTGCCAATGCTACGGATAGCAAATCAAAAAAGATAACCGACTATTCTTCTGTCGTTTCCAGTATGAAGAAAGAGCTGTCAAATAAAAATGCTCACCTTCAAAATCTGGTTAATGAATTGATGGGCAAACAGGCAAACAAGTACAAAAACCTTGCTGATTTGTTTAAAAACGTAAACGCTGACCCTGCTACGATTGCTCAGGCTCAAAAAGATATTGGCGAAGATGGTTATTGGGGTGTGGAACAGACCAGTGACCGCTTAGTTTCCATGGCACAGGCTCTGAGCGGCGGAGACTCAGCTAAGGCAGATGAATTAATTGCTGCTATGAAAAAAGGGTTTAGTCAGGCTACCAAGGCATGGGGAGAAGACCTGCCTGATATTTGTAAGGATACGATTGACACCGCTGTCAAGAAAATGGAAGACTGGCGTGATGGTATAACAGAATAAACAATAAGTAGCAGAAATCAAAATATCCGATACATAAAGTTGATAAATGATGGAACATAGTTCCCATTACCAGACTTATGTGTCGGATATTTTTTATCGTGTAAAATTACTTTCGAGGCAAATCAGCTTACTTCTTTCAGTACTAAAAGAATATCGCCGGCCTCTAATTCATCCTGCTCCAATTGATTGATTTCGCGAATGCTGTCTTCCGTCGTATAAAAATGTTTTGCCACATCCCACAGGCTTTCCCCGTCCTGTACAACGTAGCCTACCATACCGGGGTCGCGGCTTCGCTCTTTCCAGTCAATTTCTTCACTCTCGTAATCGTGTATTATTGGCTCTTCGATTCTCTCAAATGCAATGACATCCAGCGCGGCAACTGCTTTTATCTCGATTTCCTTATCGCCCGTGAGCGTTCCGCTAATCTGCTCCAGAGAACCCTGCAGCCAGACATTACTGTTTTCCGTTATTCCATCCGCCTCAACACTCTGCTCGAATGGAATGCTGCTCTTTACCGAGGCCAGCGGAATCTTTTCATCCCCCGTCAGATACAATACACTCGCTTCTATGATACCCTCTACCAATACCTTATCCTGCTGCTGTGTCTGGCGGTCAATTCGCAAATCTCCCGTTACATTCCATATTTGCAGCGGTGAATAATCCCCTGCCGATATCTTCCCTGAAATCTTCGCCTTATTTTTATTGTGCATAATAAGATTCTCAAAAAAGGATTCCTCGTAAATCGGCTTGCATATCGTTTTCAGCGAATAGAAATCCGTCAGCAGTTCCAATTGTTCCTGACCGTATACCTTAATATCAAAATCAACTACCAACTCGACGTCCATAACACGGTTTTCTCCGTCCTCGTCTTCTTTGATTTCAATATCACGGCTATGAAGCCCGGTCATCACCTGCACTACCATATCCGGCTGACAGCCGCCGCAATCAATCTTACCCTCTACGGGAATCGTATTTTCAAAATAGTTAATGCTCCCCTCTTCTCCTTCTCCTAAATAAATGACAAAAAAAGTTGCCTGTCCGTCTACCTGCAATTCATTTTCCATCATGCGCGTATTCATCTCCCCGAGTTGTACATCCGAATACAATACACTTCCGATGGCATCTTTGGTGCCGGGAATTTTCCACTCGTCCCTCACCCGCAATATGTCCTTTTTGCTGAATACAAGCCGGGATACATCTAACGTCTTCTTTTTACTGTAGACATTATCTGCTTCCTCCAAATCAACAGCACCCTCACCGTCACATACGGTTTCCGCCTTGACATCAAGATTCACAATCGCTTTTATTCCCAACTTGCGGGAATTGATTAATTCGCTCCGCAAATCCCCAAATGCCGCCTGTACGGTCAGTTCATCCCCCCGTTCCGCACAGCTCAGCGGTACCATCTCCTCAAAAGGTATACTTCCACTCATTTCACTGATACCTGCCCCGCCGTCCGTGGCATAGAGAATTTGAAAATGCATGGCGCCGCGCACGCTTGCTTTCCCCTCCATCATATGGGCTTCCTCAATCTGTATCTCCCCCTGCTCTTTCATAATCTGCAAGGCATCCGGTTTCGCGTCCGGAACATTGAAATCCCTGTCTAAGGTAATCTGTTTTTTCTCTCTACAGTTACATTTGTTCATATGAACTCTTTGCATTATCAGTTTCACGCCTACTGCCTCCTCGTCCACTTATATCACAGTAGTATATATTCGAAAATGCAGTAAAATAGAACTGTTTTAGAAAAGGAGATAACGGAAACAAAAGATTTTCAGACTCCCTGACTCTATATATAATACAAAAAGGGCCGCTGAATTTGCGGCCCGCTTTTCTATTTCCATTAACATAAAGTCAACTGTACATCTTGTGTAATCACATCGGTATAACTGTAGGATACTGTCTGGTAACTGTCCTCCTCTGCATTCGCTACACGGACGAGAAAAATGCAGGGATAAGTCTCGGTAATGATACCCTCCATCACGTCATATTTATGACGGCCGAGGTTACTGCGAACCCGGACTTTGCTACCTACATGTTTCGCTACTGCACGGCGAACACTGTATACGCTGGCATTTGCCATAGAATATCCCTCCTATCCAACCAACCACGATATATTGCAACTCAAGACTAATCATACCACATTTTCTTGTGTGTGTCAATTTATCCCAGCGGTTTGCCTTCTTTCACCACTATCCATATTCTATGCCATTTACTACCTGAATATACATATTTTATTAAGCTTTTTTTATCTTTTTTATAAAATCGAGGATTTTTACTGCTGCCTCTTCCTTACTCATCTGCGGCAGCTCCGAACATTCCTCTTTTGTTATGAGCGTAACAATATTCGTATCCACACCGAAGCCCGCCCCCTCCTGACGTAGATTGTTCGCCACTATCATATCCGCATTCTTTTGCAGCAATTTTTTGCGCGAATTTTCCAGCATATGCTCCGTTTCCATCGAAAAACCGCATATAAACTGCCCTTTCTGCCTGTGTTCGCCGAGCCATGCCAGAATATCTGTCGTTCGTTTTAGCGCAACGGAATAATCCCCGTCCTTTTTCTTTATCTTCTCATCGCTAAATTCCTGCGGTGTATAATCAGCAACCGCTGCGGCTTTGATAATGATATCCTGCTGCCCCGCTCTCTTGCTGACTTCTTCAAACATATCGGCGGCGCTCTCAATATCAACCCGTGTGACGCCAAGAGGCGTATCGAGATTTGTCTGTCCGCTGATAAGCGTCACGTTCGCTCCGCGTCTGGCTGCTGCCGTCGCTAACGCATATCCCATCTTTCCGGTCGAGTGGTTGGTAAGATAACGCACCGGGTCGATTGCTTCCCTCGTCGGGCCCGCCGTTATCAATACATTTTCCCCTGTCATATCATGCTCATACTGCACTTCCTGCAACAGATACTGAAGCAATATATTTTCCGATGGCATTTTCCCCTTGCCTACGGCCTTACAGGCAAGCATACCCGTCTCCGGCTCCACAACAATCATGCCAAAATCCCTTAGTTTCTGTATGTTTGCCTGCGTCACCGGATTCTCATACATATTGACATTCATCGCCGGAGCCACAATTTTCTTACACTTGCAGGCAAGAAGCGTCGTACTTAGCATATCGTCGGCAATGCCGTGCGCCATCTTGGCGATGATGTTTGCAGACGCCGGAGCCACAAGTGCGATATCCGCTTTCGTCCCCAGTGCAACATGCTCGATATTGTAGTTGAAATTCCTGTCAAACGTATCTACAAGACATTTGTGTCCGGTCAGCGTCTCAAACGTAATCGGGTTAATAAAGTTGGTAGCGTTTTCTGTCATCAAAACATGAACGTCGGCATGCAGCTTCGTCAACATGCTTGTAAGATTAGCTATCTTATATGCGGCGATACTCCCTGTCACGCCGAGAACAATCGTTTTTCCCGTCAACATAATTTCCCTCATTTCCGTGCTTTTCGTTTATTCCGATAACTGACCGTGCTTTTCATAATTGGTAACGCGCGCAATATGATTTTCCCCATCTACAAAAACGACTTTCGGTTTATGATTTTTTGCCTCTTCCGGCGTCATATCGCAATAACACATAATAATTATATGGTCGCCGGTCTGCACCATCCGCGCCGCTGCGCCATTCAGACAAATCATGCCGCTCCCCCGTTCTCCCTCAATTGTATACGTCTCGAAACGGCTTCCATTTTCCACATCGACAATCTGGACTTTCTCATACTCCAAAATGCCCGCCGCTTCCATCAATTCCGGGTCCACGGTAATACTGCCCACATAATTTAATTCTGCCTGAACGACAACTGCACGATGAATTTTCCCTTTCAGCATTTGCACTGTCATACTTTCCCCTCCACTAAAATTTTCTACTTTTATTGATGATGCAGCCAAAAGGCAGCATCTCTTTATATCGTTATGATAAAATTATCAATAAGCCGCGTCTTTCCAATATAGACAGCTACGGCTGCCAAAACAGAGCCCTCCAGTACTTCCTTTTCCTGAATATTGTCAAAATCTACAATATCGACATAATCTATCTTTGCCAGCGGTTCTGATTCGATAATGTCGCAAATCGCCTTTTTTACTTTTCCGGCGTCACGTTCTCCTGCCCGCACCATCTCTTCTCCTTTTTCAAGGCCCTTGTGAAGTATGACTGCTGCTTTCCGCTCCTCCGGCGAAAGATAAGTATTACGGGAACTTTTCGCCAGTCCATCTTCTTCCCGTACAATCGGGCAGCCAACAATCTGCAGCGGAAAGTTCAAATCACGAACCATGCGCCGGATAACCGCCAACTGCTGTGCGTCTTTCTGTCCAAAATATGCTCTATCCGGTCCGACAATGTGGAATAATTTGCCGACTACCGTACATACCCCGCGAAAATGCGTGGGACGCGTTCTGCCACATAATCCTTTCGTCAGATTATCCATATCAATATATGTGCAAAAATCGTCGTAATACATCTCTTCCGGCTGCGGGTGGAAAATAAGGTCAGCTCCAGCTTCCTCACATATTGCGGCGTCATGTTCCAAATCACGCGGATATGTTGCAAGGTCCTCGGTCGGGCCAAACTGAATCGGATTGACAAATACACTTACCACAACGCAGTCATTCTGCTCTACCGCTTTGTCTATCAGGCTTTTGTGCCCCTCATGCAGGTATCCCATCGTCGGGACAAGTCCGACGCTAAGCCCTTGCTCCCGCCAGACTTTTACCTGTTTTCTTACGTCTTCTACCGTTTTTACTATTTGCATGACTGCCTTTTCCTCCTCTTTTTAATACAATTTATCTATAATGTCATCATCTATTTTGTACTCATGCTCTTCTCCCGGGAACACACCGCTGCGGATTTCTTCAAAATACTGCGTAAATGCTTCTTTCATAATCTCCCCGATATTGGCATAACGTTTGACAAACTTCGGCGTAAAATCAGAAAACATGCCTAGCAAATCCTGATATACAAGAACTTGTCCGTCACAGCCGTTGCCCGCGCCAATGCCTATGGTCGGAATTGACAGTTTTTCCGTCACCAAATCGGCAAGTTTTTTGGGAATCCCCTCAAGAACTACGGCAAATGCTCCTGCCTCCTGTACGGCCATTGCGTCCTCTAGTAACTCCCGTGCGGCTGCTTCCGTCTTTCCCTGAACCTTGAAGCCGCCAAAAGCATGAATGGACTGCGGCGTCAGCCCGAGGTGTGCGCATACCGGAATACCGGCTTCCACAATCGCCTTGATTTGCGGACAGACTTTTCTTCCGCCCTCCAGTTTAACTGCTCCGGCATGTCCCTCTTTCATCAGCCGTCCCGCATTTACTACCGCATCATAAACGGACGTCTGATATGACATAAACGGCATATCAATAATGACAAGGGCATTTTGGGCGCCGCGTGCGACTGCCCTGCCATGATGAATCATATCGTCTACCGTGACAGATATGGTGTCTTCATAGCCCAAAATGACATTTCCTAATGAATCGCCTACCAAAATACTGTTTACTCCCGCTTCATCTTCCAGTTTGGCAGTGGAGTAATCATAGGCCGTAAGCATAGAAATCTTTTCGCCATTTTCTTTCATCTGCTGAAAAGTAACAACCGTGTTCTTCATAATCAATCCTCATTTCTTCTTTGCTTCCTGTGATTTGTCTCCTCGCAGAAGCTCCTCTATGACCGCATAATCTTTATGCGGATTTTTGCGCCTTGCCACCTCTGTCAGCGTCCGGCCAAGACCAATATATACCTGATGCTCCCGGTCGGTTAATTGCGCTAAATGCTTCTTTATCGTTTCCACATCCCCGCGCTCAATAGGGCCGGTCAGGGCCTGCTCGGGTGAAGTATGCAGCAAGTTTTGAATATTTCCCTCAACGAGCGGCTTCACGAGACGTTTTGCTTCTGTCTCGGAAAAACCGCAATCGACAAGCATATCAATGCTCATCTGATAGAGGCCAATCATCATATTGCTGATTAGCGAAGCGGCCGCATGATAACGCTCTTTTTTCTTTCCTTTAATTACAAAAACAGGATTGCCTAAACGTTCCAGTAACGGACAGAGCTCTGCCAGCGCTTCTTTATCGCCCTCGGCGGTGAACATAACCTGATTCAATTGTTTATAAGATGTGAATTTATCGCTGAACGCATACATAGGATGAAAGGAACAGGCATAGAAACCTTTTTTCTCCCTGTTCAAGAATACATCGGATGACAATGAGCCACTGAAATGGCATATAATTTTATTCTTTTCATTATAATCATACTGCACAATCTGAGCCCAGACTTCGGAAATACAGTCGTCTGGAGTAGTGATGAAAATCAGATTGTTTTCGCTTACTAATTGGTATAGAGAGTCATAGGCTCTCGTATTTGTGAAAGTCGCGGCAGTTTCCACGCTCTCTTTTGTCTTGCTGCTGTAGCCGGATACGCCAAGCCCCTGCTCCACGAAATACCTGCCAAGGGAACAGCCAACTTTTCCGGCACCTATGATTCCTATTTTCATGTCATCACCCCCATGGCATAGCCTGACGGTGGCAACACATTATCATCTGATGCAGTTTCCTACGAATACCGCTCACAGGTGTTAGGATAGCACAGGTTCACTGTTTTGTAAAGAGACAAATACCGCATGATACCCGCGCTCACTGTCTTTCATAATAGCGGATACCGTCCTCCGGCCGGAAATATGTGCGGATATATCCATCTGTGGACACAACGACAAAGTCATTAGTCGCCTCTACATAATATATATCATCTCCATCCTCTTTTTGCTTTTTATGCAAAGCCGAGGAATGGTTTATAGTCGCATTGGCGCCGGCAAGATATTCTTCGGCAGAGGCATACCCCATCGCTTTGCCATGTTTTTCATAGTGCTGATTCATCATCCCCTCGCTTCGGAACAGTATGGCCTCCTGCACATTTGACGGCGTTGTCGTCTGCTGCGGATAGTTACCGGTATTTCCAAGATTCCCCCGAACATAGGTGATTAATAGAAAGGTAAGTAAAACAAGCAAGAGGAAGACCGGCTTCGGCACTGATTGTAACGCCGTTCTCCGGTTTTTTCTTCTCTCTCTGCGCTTCGGAACAATCGCTTCGTTTCTCTTTATACGCTCCGCACGCCGACAGCTTCGACAGCTCGTCGGAATGTCCAGACCATTTTCTTTATAGTAGTCAAGCTCTGCTCCTGTAATCTCAAATTCTTTTCCACACTGTAAACATTTATTCGTCATGACGCCCCTCGGATTTTCTTTTTTTACTGTTTGTTACTGCTTTGTCAATATTTTAGCACATAAAGGGCTTTGACGCAAAGATATTTACATCGGACTATGTATCTTCCATTACAAGTATATCTTCAATCTGTACCTGAAACACTTCTGCCAGAATAACTAAGTTATCTACCGCTGGCAAAACAACTCCCCGCTGCCACTTATAAATTGCCTGTGGAGTGGAAAAACCAAAAATTTCCTGTAACTGCCGAACCGAAAGCCCGCTTTTCATACGCAGCCTTGCTATATTTTCCCCTGTCTTTTCCATGTTAATTATCGGATTCTTCTGCATTTATGGCATCCCCCTCTTTTATAAACCCTTGAGCGTCACGCTTTACGGAACCGCCCGGAACCGCAGGTGCACTCGAATACTTTCGCGGATACAAAAAGGCCACTTATCTCTACAGGGATAAGTGGGCCTTTTGAGTCTATGTCTTGCAATTTCTAAAATTCATATACATATCCTATGCCTACACGTTATCGTTGTAGAATTAACAGAACTAAATGCTTCACCCATATCACCAGAATCCAAAATATGCTGAATTCGGTCAATTCTGTCTTTACGTGTAAACAATGAATAAGCCATGATACTATCCTTTCTGACAACGGTTCGTCTCTTTTTTCTATGCATTATAGCACAGACAAATATATTTGTCATTAAACTTATGGTATACAGTCGGCAATTACTAATCTTATAATAAATACCATTGACGATTTTTCTCACCAACTGTTCTTATCATACCAGTAAGCGTATCATGACTCTTAATATTTCTGACTTTTTGTGAAAATTTATCATCATTTCTGTCTTGCAAGATTTGTAAATCTTCTCCACTCGGCTCCATGATTCGTCTAGCCTCTGAAATCATCTCGGATGTTCTTATTCCAGGATTATTACGAATAATGTCTATTACAACTTCTGCTATTTCTGCTTCAGAATAACAGCTCATCTCTTTCACCTCCTTTTTATCATTTCGTATATTTATTACAAAATAAATTCGGGTGAAAACAACCATAAAGCACTTTACAAGTATTAGTTAGGTATCTTATCCGAATTTATTGTAATCTTTTTTCCGGCAAAATACAGGAAAATGCACGAATAACTAAATTCCGTACACGAACTGTCTTTCATGTCAGGCAAAGCGGATAATTCGTTATCATAAGATGCTCCGCCTCTTTATCATTTCTGTCCTGAAAACTTACGAAGTATTTTTTATCAAATTTACTCACATACAACTGCCTTTTATTGGCCGTTGCCATTCCCACGGGATACAGACTTCTGATAAATTCCGTGTTCTTTATTATTAGCATGAAGTTTGCCCTGCACTGTCCAATCAAATAATCGGCAAGCCGTTTCTGCTCATCTTGCCCAAATTCATTTTTTGCATAAGTACTAAACTCAGTATCATACGGCGGGTCTAAGAAGACAAAGTCTTCTGCCGTCGGTTCGTGCTTTTTAAAAAATTGTTCAAAGTCCATATTTTCAATGACCGTATGATGTAACTGACGAATGAGCTGCTCATCCGTAAAATAGTTTATTTTTTTTAATATTGATTTCCTGTTATAGGATATACCGCCATAGGGAACATTGAATTTTCCCTGTCGGTTATAGCGAAACATGGAGGCATAGCAAAATTGCCGCACAAAGAAATAGATTGCCGTAGCAAACGGAGTCTCTATCTCCAATTCGCTTATATGGTTATATAAATATCGAAAATGCATATAAAAAGCATTCTTAAAGGCGCCCTCCAGATTGCGCACCACATCTTCCAGCGGCATATCTCCCTTTTTTTCCTCCAGTTTTTTCATGCGGTCAATCTTGTTTTTCAGACTCTTGTTCATTTCCATGACGAAATTTTCAATGGCAATGTTAAAGCTCGTATGCAATAAACCGTTAAACTGTTCTGTATTGTGTAACAAAAACTCGGAGATACTATCATCCAATTGCGTGCGGTTCCTTTTCCCGTTTTTGTATTCATAGTAAATGCCAACCAATTCTTCCGTATGATTCCTAACAACCTGCTCCAAAACACGCCAATTTTCGTCTATCGCATTTAGCTTTTCAAGAAATTCCTGATTCTGCTCGCCAATCATCTTATATAAGTGGATTAGCTCTGTTGATTTATCGTTAATAAAATATGCTTCGCTGTCCAAAGATAAATATACAGCGCCCCCTCCGACAAAAGGCTCGTAATAATTTTTACAATTCTCTGGCAGATTGGGTAGTATGTATTTTAATTCCTTTTCTTTTCCTCCCGGATATTTCAGTATAGGAGACAATTTAACTTTCTTTGCATTCATTGTCTTTTGAATCCTCCTATGATTTGTGGTAAGGTAATTTATTAATCAAAGTCCATTTCCGCCAATATATTAAGCTGGTCACGACTTTGATAGATAATGTTAAGAATATAGATACATTTGGCATTTTCATCAATGCGGAAATAAATATAAAAGTTTTTTACTATTAGTTTACGAATACCACGAGAATGCCACGGTTCCTCAGAAACTGGCGCTATCCTTTGAGGCATATTAGCCAGTTTGCTTATTTCTGCACGGATAGCACGTATATAGGTCAATGCTACATCTGGTACAAGCAACACATCCGCTATATAATTACGCAATTCAACAAGGTCTGTTGCTGCATCGGATGTCATAATAATTTCATAGGTGTTCATTTTATAAGACTCCTTTCGAGTTCATCAAACACCTCATTGTAAGGCACACCTTCCCCTGCAAGAGATTGCTCATAGCTCTTCTGAAGCTTTTTGTTCAGTTCAACATCTGACATAGTGTCTATAGTTTGTAGCTCCTGTGGAATCGTTAAAGAAAACGGTATGCCATGCCTGTATATAATCTGACGGTAAAGGGAATTAATAACTACAGAAACAGGTATGCCCAGTTTTTGCAGGATATCTTCTGCTTCCGTTTTTATGTCGTATTCGACACGTGCGCTTACGGTTGAATCTTTCATAGAGAACACCTCACTTTTAAAACCATTGTACAACATTGTATTGCAATTAGCAAGACAAAAACGGCACCAAACCGCTATTTCAGCAATTCAGTACCGTCTTTTATTTTTCGTGGAACAATTTTCAAATTTTCAATAAGATGTGCCGGCCATTTTTGTGATGAACCACTTTTGATTAATACATTCACAAACATACTCATATTTTTGGTTTATTACTTTTGAGGTACTGTCGGCATAAGAGACTTTTATTTTCTCTTTTGAATTAAGTTTTACCTGTGTTGGCGTAATCACCTGTATGGAAGCGATGGAACATGCGATGATTTGCTCGCGGATTCCACGCTTATAATAATTTTCTGCGATATTGCACTGCTGGGTATAGATATCGCAGTTTTCAGCCAACACCAGTTTTAGTTTATCTGTTTTTCCGGTATTGACGGCGTCCGTAAAACTTTGTATATACTGTCCAAAAACTTTCTTTAAAGAACTTCCGGCAACTGCAATAAGCGCGCTTTCACCGCTCTTGGTATAGCGGAAATCCGGGGCGGCAAATGTCTGCTGTCCTATTTTCACTTCCGGTTCAAATACCACTCCTGCATATCCTTCCAGTTCTTTTCCCTCACCCAAACTCTTTAACGCTGTTCCACTACCTGTTATTCCCTTTTCTACACGCTCTGTCTTCTCGACTTTTCTTGCGGAGAGGCCAATTCCCGTGCTGCATGTAATGCCGGCCGTCACCAAGACGGCTAACACAAGAGGTATGGCAATCCAGCGGGAATAGTGCCTTTTTGTACTAATCGCGCGGATTCTCTTCTCCATTTCCCTGCCCCGTCTGCTCATTGACATAAGCGGATAGCGAAATTCTCCCCAATTTGCATCCCCTGCCAGCCGGAGCAGCATTTTCCCATAGAAAAAACGCTTTTCTTCTCCTACAATATGAAGTACGGTCTCGTCACAGAACAGTTCCGCATCCTTTTTAGATAAAGAAACCGCCAGCCACATAAACGGATTAAACCAGTAAACGGATACTAAAACCATCCGAAACATCGCCCATATATGGTCGCCGTGCCGATAATGTACATATTCATGGGTTATCATTTGCTCCAGTTCTTCCGCCTCTGCTTCACCACCGCCCACAACCAATTTCTCCGGCAGATATATGACCGGACGGAAAAAACCGTACAGACACGGATTTTTTATAAATGAGACGGCGTATACCGGCACCTTGCCTCGTTTTGCAAAAAATTTTCGCTTGCGCTTTAATTTCCGCATAAGGCTTACATTGGAAATGACAAACCATACAAGTAAAAGAGCAGATAAAAGCAGCCAGATTCCCACCAAAAACAAGCCGTAGCTTCCTTTTTCCGTGCCGCTTTCCGCCTGCACGCTGTCTTTTGTCGGGATACTGCTCCCCAATGAAAAGACTGTGCTGCTACCCTGTATTTCCGTCGTTTGTTCCTGTATGCCCTCTCCCCCCATGACGCCGGATATCGGACTGCTAATTTTCACTTCCGTTTCTGCTGCCTGTCTCACATCTTCTTTTGGCAGATTTTCTTTTGATTTTGTGGAAACAATATCCGAAATTATCGTTCCCACACTAAACGGCGTGGAAATAAAATTTACCGGAATCATAAAACGAAGCAGAACGACAAACCACAGAGCATAGATGCCTGCATATCGAATTTTTCCCATGAAAATTTTGCGAATCCCCAAAATCATCAATACAAGTAATGAAGATTCCAACATCCATCCCAAAAAACTGCTCATTCTTTCCCTTAACTTCCTTTCTTAACTGTGCTTATCCCTCTTTCTCTGACTCGTTCTCAGCCATTTTCAGTATTTCCTGTAACTCCTGAATGTCCTCTTTAGATAAATCGTTCTGGCGTACCAATGCACTCATCATCATGCCGATACTGCCATCGTAAATTCTTTGGATAAAGTCTCTTGTTTCTTGTACTACCACATCTTCTTTTTGTACTTTCGGGTAAAAACATTTCGTCTTACCTTTCTCCTCATATCCAATCAAACCTTTCTCCGTCATCCTTCGTACCATAGTGGCGCAGGTACTCTTACTCCATCCCACCCGTTCGTTAAGCAGCGGTACTATCTGCATCAAAGTCCTCGGAGATTCCTCCCACAGACAGTTCATCACATACCACTCACTGTTCGTTACGCGAATTTCCTGTTTCACTATATCCTCCTTTGCTGCGGCACTTGCGTGACACAATTGCTTTTTGTATTTTACTTTGTAAACCATATTATAATGTGACTAGTTTAATTTGTCAACCTGTAATAAAATAAAATTTTTATGCTCTAAATTATTTTTTGATTTTACTAATTGTCATCCTTATTTCTTCATGTTACAATGCATCTACAGAAAGTACCCACGACAGGGTGGCAGCCTCCCGAGTTTGTGAAAACCGGCATGTCGGAATACATAAGAGGGGAGGTGGCGCTGATGACAGCTTTTGAAATCATTTCGATTTTCATTGGAATATTAGCATTGCTAATATCCTTTGGCAGCTTAATTGTTGCGCTGCTTGTCTTTCTCGATAAGAGAAACAACAAGCGCAAATAAAAATGCCTATCCTGTCTGCCAACAGGATAGGCGGTGTCCGTAAGGACATTCCTTAACCTAAACTCGAAGCATCCACTTTGGAGTGGGTGCTTTCTTTATGTGTTATTATAATACCATTGAATGTAAAATGTATCAAGCAATTTTCACAAAATTCGTATTCAACAATAAATTTTAAAATAGTGGTTGACAACCTAAACCTTATGTTCTATAATTTGGTTTACAAAGTAAATCAATGACAGCTTTACATAATAGAAAGGTTCGATTGCTATGAATGAAAACACAATGAATGAAAAAAGAAAAGGATTAGATGCCTTGCGGGGAATCGGGATTATCGGGATTGTTTTGTACCACTTATTTCCCTCTGTCGTACGGGGTGGATTTTTAGGAGTACCACTGTTTTTTGTCCTCTCCGGTTATCTGATGTTTGTCACCAGCCAGCGGAACTGGGAAAATGGAAGTTTTCATATTGGAGGCTACTACAAAAAGCGGCTGCGGAAAATTGTTCCGCCTCTGTTTACAATGGTGATGGTTGTATGCTGTTATCTGACGCTTACACAGAGCAGCCAATTAATCGGTATCCGTCAGGAAATTTGCAGCATTTTTCTGGGTTATGACAACTGGTGGCAAATCCAACAGCAGACGTCCTATTTTTCCAAACTGGCCTGCGCATCCCCTTTTACCCATCTTTGGTTTCTGGCGGTTGAAATCCAGTTCTATCTGCTGTGGCCGGTTTTGTTTCTGCTCTATCAAAAATGCTGTCAGGCTTTCAAGTGCAAAAACATATGCTTTCTCTTTCTGCTGCTCGCTCTTGCTTCCGCAGCAAAGATGATTGTCCTATATACGCCCGGCGACGACCCGTCCCGCGTGTATTACGGAACAGATACCATGGCATTTTCTTTATTGATTGGCATTTTTCTGGGGGCAGTCAGACAGCAGTATCCGAAGCTGTGCAGCCATTTAAAAATGAAGACATCTGTCCTTTTTATTCCTTTTACGCTTATCTTTATCATTTTGTTTATGACAATAGACGGGCAGTATGATTTCCTCTATGAGGGCGGCATGTTCCTTATCAGTCTGTTTTATGCCTTTCTAATACATGTAATGGAAAATCGGGAAACAGAGACGGAACGTCTTCCGCAGTCGTCCGTGCTTTCCCTGCTCGGAAAGAAAAGTTATGGTATCTACTTATGGCACTATCCGCTCATTATGTTAGCGCTTGTCGGATAAAGAAACGCGAGGGAGGTTATGAAAATGGATAGAAGAGAACGAAGAAACAAATTTTTTCTTTTTTTGGGTATTGGAATATTGTTCTGCTGTACGGTCATCGCCATATACGGCATCATCAATTCTCCGGATTCGGACGAGGATGAGCTGGAGCAGGAACTGACACGTAACGAGCAGATGCTAAATCAAAACAATAACGATACGGCAGTGGATGCTTCTCCAGAAACAAAAGCCGTTTCTTCTTCAGCGGCACAGCCGCAGACGACCAACGCGCCAGAAGAAACTATCTCTGTCATCGGTGATTCTGTCTTTCTCGGAGCCGCTCCGGCTTTTCAGGAACAGAAGAAAAACGCCGTTATTGACGCCAAGATTTCCCGTCAGGTTTATCACGGACTTGACGTAGCCAAAAAACTAAATAAAAAGAAGAAACTGGGAAATACCGTTATTATTTCTCTGGGCACCAATAGTAAATTTAATCCGGTCACCGGTCAGGAGCTCATTGATTATCTGGGAAGTGAACGGACTATCTACTGGATTAATGCCTACGGAAAGAAACTGGATTTTCAGAAAGAGGTAAACAAGACAATTGATAATCTGGCAAAGAAGAATCCAAATGTCCATGTCATTTACTGGGATAAAGAAGCAAAGAAACATCCGAACTGGTTTTATCAGGACGGCACGCATTTGAACACAAAAGGCCAGCAAGGATTTAGCGCCTTTGTCATCCGCGAAATGGAGAAAGGCAGAACTGCTTTTTAGTTCTGCCTCCTATATTACCATTTTCAATATCAATCCGTTTTCTTGCGGATGGGGCGCAGCACTTCATAACCAATTACTTCCGGATAATGGCGCTGATAATCCTGACAAACTTCCTCATTCCACTCATAGCCCTCTTTTTCCGGCTCATAATTCCACGCCAGCTTTTCAACCCTCTCCATTACCTCGGCACAATCTTTCAAATAATCAAACGGTGGGTGAACGAAGACAAGATAATCACTTGCCGGCAATTCCCTGATTTCAAATCCGTCCGGAATGACGCCCTGATAATCGTACGGTACGCCAAAACCGTAAAAATATCCTTTCCTGCCATTCTCATAGAACCATCCTGCCGTATGACAGGTAACAATACGATGTGAAACATGGCTCATACTGTCTATTGTTCCGCAAATGCTGTCGCAATCATGCCGTTCCCAAAAACTCGCATAATCGGTGGCATTGATATCCCAAATGCCGACATACTTATGCGCCGGAATGTGCTCTACGCGAACATGAGCCTCCGTCAATAATGTTCGATTCATCGTGCAGCCTCCTTTATTTTTATAATGCTCCGGGAAAAAAACAACCTTTGATTTCATGGAAACGATTGGAACAGTAATACGGTGAATATCCAATCTGCTTTGACATTTCCGGAAGAGAAGGATTTTCCGTTAAATTCGCCTCTATCCAATCTATCATTTTCTGTACGCTCTCATTCCATTCAAACAAACCTTTTTCCCCCTTGTCAGGAATATGTTAGCATACCACCGAAAAAAAATTTTGATATCAGTTGCACTTTTTACAGATATCCCCGCCTCTTTGCCTCCTCGAGCAAATATGGCTGAATATCAGGATATGTCCACTTCTCCGGCAATTCAGGTGTTATTTTAATTTTCTCAATCTCACTATGTAACTCTTCTTCCAAACATCTTATGTCGGCAAAATACAGCATTCCAAAACTCTCTCTGCCGTCAAAATTATCCGGACTGGTAACGGAATAGACACATATCGGCTCTATATCAAACTCCAAGGCGCCTGTCTCTTCATAAAGTTCACGTTTGGCCGTATCTGCAATATCTTCCCCTTTTTCCCGATGACCTCCGGGGATTTCCCATGTATCTCTGCTCTTGTGCTTGCAAAAAATAAATTCATTTTTTGTTTTCGATATTATTACTGCAAAATGAAGCAGTTCATCCTCAATCGTTTCATAAAATTTAACTTCTGTCATTTCAGTCTCGCTTTCGTTTTCTAAATAAATTTCACTTTTTCTAATATGTATATTTTACCATAGAAAAATACTCTTTGCCATTTTAAAATGAATAAAAAGCTTTTGGTTACATTTAAACGGTGATTGGTTACATTTTACAGAATCAAGGGAAAAATCGGCCGATATACAAAATGAACCTACTAAGAAATCGGGGTGATGCCATGCTGAAAATTGCTGTCTGTGATGACGAGCCGGCTTACGCAAAACAGATTAGCGACAGGATTAAAAGATTTATGCCGGACTGCGAGATAGAGCGCTTTCTTTCCGGTGAAGATTTGCTCCTGTGCGGAGCGTTGTTTGATATATATTTTCTGGATATTCAAATGGAAAAAATGAATGGAATAGAGGCTGCCAAAAAATTGCGGGAACGAAACGAAGAAAGTATTATCGTGTTTTTCACCGGGGCAAAAGAATATGTATTTGATGCTTTCGATGTGGCTGCCCTGCAATATCTGGTAAAGCCTGTCGACGATGCGAAGCTGCAGGAAACGCTTGTCAGGGCAAAAAAGGAAATCAGAAAAAAGCAAAACCGAAAGGACAGGCAGATATTTATTAAGGCGGGTCATAAGAATATGGCGCTGAATTTATGCGACATTCTTTACTTTGAGAATCAAAGGCGCAAAATTGCCGCCCATACGCTGAGAGGCGAAATATCTTTTTATGGTGTCATGGCAGATATGGAACGGGAAACCGGAGCGGACTTTTGCCGCTGCCATCGGGGATATCTGGTAAATTTGTTCCATGTGACGGAATACGACCGGGAGACGATTACTCTCTCTAACGGAGAGAGAATTTATCTGTCCAAAGACCGATACCATGATTTTGTGAAACAGTATATGAGATATTTGCGAAATGGGGGTGTTTCCCATGTATGAGACGCTGGAGCCTTTTATTGAAACCGCCGCCTATCTTATTCATGGCTACTGTCTGTATATGCTTTTGGGTGGATTTAGCAGACAACGGATTGATAAAGATAAACTAACCTGTATTTTAACAATATTGACATGGTTTGCTGCCAATCTGCCAATCCGCTATTTTGTCTTTTCCAAGCCGCCTTTTACATTATGCGATTCTCTGTTGAGTTTTCTTTTACGCACAGGCGTCATTTATATTATCGGACTATGTTTTTATAAGGGAAGACAACTGACACACCTGTTTCTGACTCTTCTTTTTGTTGCACTCCTGTATGTTTGCAGCCAGATTGGCGTCGGTGTCCGGCTGTTTCTGGTAGACGGGCTGGAAAAACTTTCATGGCACATCGAAGCTCTCCATAATGTTACGCTTATTAAACTGCTGGTAGATGGCATTTATTTATTGATTGATTTGTCCGCCGTGGCGATGTTTTACTTTTCGGTAAAAATCATAGTGAAACACCACAGCCGTCCGGCAGATAAAAGAAGCACAAAGGAATTTATTTCCGATATGCTTCCCGCCCTCATGGGAAGCCTTGTCTCCGTGGCGCTCTACTTTATGCTTCTTATGATAAATGAGCAGGGGCACCTTATGGATTACGACAACTACAAAATAATATATCTGTTTATCATTATTGTTTTTGTTGCTGTCTGGCTCATTATTTTATATGGGTTCCGGCTTCAGGAAGAGATTTCGGCTTTACAGGAAGAACGGACACAGAAGAACATTCTGGAAAACCAGATTTCACAGATACAAAATTCGATGTTGGAAATGGAGCGTTTTTACGAAAGTGTCCGACACGTTAAACACGATATGAAAAACCAGATGGCCGTTATGGAAAAACTGCTCTGCAAATGCGAACCGGAAGAGAATGCGGAGATTGCACAGTATTTTAATGATATGCAGAAAACGCTTCTACATTTGGAGCAGAAAATTCAAACGGGAAATGTAGTAAGCGACGCCGTTATCAGCAATAAGTTCTATTATGCAGCAAAGGAAATCGAAGATATCCATCTGGAATCAGACGACTTTCTTTTGACGGATGATGTTCACGTAAGGGCTTACGACATAGGCATTATTTTAAATAACGGACTGGATAATGCAATTGAGGCATGCCAGAAATCAAGGCAGAAACACCCGGATAGCAAGGTGTATATCAAAATTAAATCGTTTTGGAAACAGAACATGTTTTTTATTGAAATTGAAAACAGTTTTGACGGAGAGGTGAGCTGGCAGGAGGATGGCTATCCTTGTTCCACAAAAGCGGAACATGAGACACATGGAATCGGTCTTAAAAATATTCGATACTGCGCCTTAAAATACGGGGGCGACATAGATTGTATCGCGCAACAGGACAGATTTATACTGTCTGTTATGCTAAAAGGTCGAAAAGCAGAAACTTGAAACGGATTTCAAACTATTCTAATATCAGGGAGGATTTATGGCGATGGAGATTACAAACAATTACAGTAACTATGTGGCGCAGAGCATGGCGGGAAGCAATGCGACAGACGGCACGAAAAAAAAGGAGACGGAAAACAGCAAAGCAAAAAGTACGGCAGACTACGCAAGCGAGCTGGCAAAACTTGTTCCAAGCGTAGATTTCCGCATTGGAAATTCTTTCGCCTCCGCAAAGAGCGGTAAGACGCTGACAGTCAATCCAAAGCTTTTGGAAAAAATGCAGAACGACCCGAAGCAGGAAAAGGAAACGAAAGAAATGATTAAAGGCGTCGAGTCAATGACAAGGCTGATGAGCAGCATTTACAGCGGCAGCGGCTGGACTGTTGTTTACAAACATAGTTATATTGATGAAAATGGGAAATACTGTTCTACTGCCCTCATCCGAAATGATTATATGCTGAATCTGAGCGATAAACTTCGGGAGGAGAGAAAGAAAAATTCCGAAAAGCTGCTGGAACGCTCGAAAGAAAAGGCGGCCGACAAGGAAGAAGAACTGCTGGAAGCAACCACCGAAAAGCAATTGCTGGAAGCAGAAGCGGAAAAAGCAGAGGAAGACAAAACCTCTGACAAGGCAGAACAGCTTCTTATGAATAAGATAGAAAATTCCGAAGATGGTATCATTTATCTCAATGACGAAGATATGAAAACAATAATGGATTCCATAAAAGAAGATTCCGCCAAACAAACTGCCGCCAAAGATACAATAACAGTCGGCGCCAACCTCGACTTGCAGGTATAGAAAAGAAAGGAGAATACCTATGTCAATCAATCATGTAGAAAGTAATGCTAAAAGACCGCAAAGCAGAAACGTTCTAGAAATGGAGGATTATTATGGAGATTACAAATAACTACAGTAACTATGTGGCGCAGAGCATGGCGGGAAGCAATGCGACAGACGGCACGAAAAAGAAAGAAACAGAAAAAACGCAGGAAACAACAGAGAGCAATGAAGCAAAGAGTACGACAGAGTATGCGAATAAACTGGCGAAACTTGTTCCAAGTGTGAAATTTCGTGTAGGGAATGCCTGTGTATCCGATAAAAGCGGCAAGTCACTGACCGTTAATCCCAAACTTTTGGAAAAAATGCAAAATGACCCCCAAAAAGAGAAGGATATGAAAGACATGATAAAAGGCGTTGAATCTATGTCTAAACTGGCAAAAAGCATAGCGAAAGCCACTGGCTGGACTATAGTGTATCAGCATAGTTATATTGATGAGAACGGAAAATATCATTGCCGAATGCAAACCAGAAACGATGGTATGTTAAAATTGAGCGATAAACTTCGGGAGGAAAGAAAGAAAAATTCGGAAAAGCTGCTGGAACGCTCGAAAGAAAAGGCGGCCGACAAGGAAGAAGAACTGCTGGAAGCAACCACCGAAAAGCAATTGCTGGAAGCAGAAGCGGAAAAAGCAGAGGAAGACAAAACCTCTGACAAGGCAGAACAGCTTCTTATGAATAAGATAGAAAATTCCGAAGATGGTATCATTTATCTCAATGACGAAGATATGAAAACAATAATGGATTCCATAAAAGAAGATTCCGCCAAACAAACTGCCGCCAAAGATACAATAACAGTCGGCGCCAACCTCGACTTGCAGGTATAGAAAAGAAAGGAGAATACCTATGTCAATCAATCATGTAGAAAGTAATGTGAGTCAGACCGACACGCAGAGCGTCCGGCTTCCAAGTGAAAAATCCGGCGATTCAAGTCAAACAGAAAAAAGTGTATCGTCTCCAAAAGAGGATAATGCCGTAAAGATTTCCATTTCAGAAGAGGGGATGAATAGCTTCCGAAAAAATTTCCATGGAAGCAGCAAAAATGCAAATAAAGCTGACATCATAAGACAGGCAAAACAGGCAACAAGTGCCCTGACTGCAAATAATTATGTTAATGAATTGTCCGCAGAAATTAAAAAAATGAAAAACAGTCGTTTAAGCGGCTCTTCACACGGTTGCCACCATGAAGAAAAAGATTATGTCAAAGCCTATAAAAAACTCTGCGATGAAATCGTTCAGGGTTATCAAAAGGGTACACGAGAGCGTTATGTGGAAGATAAAACTTCAGAAACCGGTTACCGGAAAATGACTATGAAAGAGGAACTGGATGGACTGGAACAGGCATTCCACAGGATAAAAGACCGAGCAAAGACGAGAGAAATGATTTCGGGCGAGCTGAAAAGGCTGCACAGCCATGGGAAGAAATTGTAGTATTTGCCTTTTTTCTGTGATATACTAAGATTAGTTTAGATTGATTAGAGAATACAGAAACGGAAATATTATGTGGATTTTAATGGCGATTTTATCTGCTTTCTTCGCTGGCGTTACTGCGATTTTAGCAAAGTGCGGAATTAAACATACGGATTCAGATGTAGCAACGGCTTTACGCACTTTTGTTGTGTTGTTCTTCTCATGGATAATGGTGTACATAACCGGTTCTTTCGACACAGTTACTAATATTGAGATGAAACCCCTGTTTTTTCTGATTCTTTCAGGACTCGCTACCGGCGCTTCATGGCTCTTCTATTTTAAAGCCTTATCTGTCGGCGATGTAAATAAGGTCGCGCCTGTTGACAAATCCAGCACGGTATTAACGGTTCTGCTTGCCATCATCTTATTTAAGGAAACGGAACACTTATTATTTAAGCTGATTGGCGCTGCCATTCTGGCTACAGGAATTTATCTGATGATTGAGAAAAAAGCAACGGTACAAAAAGAAAACGGCAGTCAGTGGATTGTTTACGCATCCCTCTCTGCCGTATTTGCATCTCTGACATCCATCCTCGCCAAAGCGGGTATCTCTGAAATTGAATCCAATCTCGCTACTGCTATCCGCACAGGCGTTGTACTGGTAATGGCATGGGTTTTTGTTGCTGTCAAAGGAAAATGCTCAAAAGTGTTGACCGTGAACCGGAAAGAACTTTCCTTTATCCTCTTATCCGGCATGACAACAGGGGCCTCTTGGTTGTGTTACTATTATGCAATACAAAACGGTGTTGTCAGCGTCGTCGTTCCAATTGATAAACTAAGTATCGTAGTAACAGTTGCCTTTTCTTATTTTATATTGAAAGAAAAACTTACGCTGAAATCACTGTCCGGCCTCTGCCTAATCGTAGGTGGTACGCTTATCATGCTGTTGGGAGCGTGATGACTATAAGAAAAAACGATATAATATTGGTTTTCCACCTAGTATGCTTTTTCAAAATGTGATTTTTTGTAAAAAGGATATTGAAAAGGATTTCTGCATATGCTATAATGTCGACAGACAAAAGTGATGCAAAAATTCCATGTGAACAAAGAATGAAATCCCTCAACTGTGGGGCAACACAGTTGGGGGATTCTTCTTTTCTTTTTATAGTGGCTAAGCACCCACTAGTACAATGAAGATTAAGTCTTTGATATATTCACGTAGGATAATTGTTTCAGATACAAGGAAGAAAATCGACGGTGTAGCGGTGGCTACAGCTAGATTTTCTGACGCAGTAGCTGGACAATTAGACAAGTGAATGTGTCAATTATTTAATCTTCGTTGTACTAGGCTATTTGTTGCTCTTGTCATCACCGTCTAACCATTTGATGATGTAGTGACAAGCTACACCAGCCATAATAGCGATTAAAAGGAAATAAAAACTTCTATGTTGACACCTCCTCCCTGTTGCCGGGTATCGGTGAGCAACACAGAAATTATAACATATGGTTAATTATTCTTCAAAAACTATTCAGCCGCTATATCTTGATTTCTGTATTCTCAAGCTATTCCAACCATTTTTCTCATGCTTCAATTTCTTCATATTTTAAGCATTCAAATATCATGTATTAATTACTATTTTTCCGATACTCTTTCAATAATAAATTATTTAATCTGATTGGAATTAAAATTTCTGACTTTGATTGATAGCAGATAAAAATAAAATTGGGGAATAAAATTGAGAATGCCGCTGTTTCATCTGAGAAAGTGGAAAGATTCATCCGTATATGGTAAAATGGAGAACACATATACAGGCATAGGATGGGATATACTGATTGGAGCAAGATAAGAATGGCAGACAGAGAGGTTGGCTTTATTGTGGATGATGAATATAAAGCATGGATAGAGAATATAAAGAACAGGATAAAGCATAGTCAGATAAAGGCTTCTGTTAAGGTGAATCATGAGATGCTCGATTTATATTGGGATATAGGCAGAGATATTGTTGCCAAGCAGAAAAATGCAAAATGGGAAGAGGCGTTTCTTGCAACAATGAGCAATGATTTACGAAAGACTTTTCCTAATATGTCGGGTTTTTCAGTGCAAAACTTAAAAAGCATACGTTATTGGTACAAATTTTATAATTCCAACGAAAATGGCTTACAGCCTGTAAGCCAAATGGAATTAATTGAAAAAATAATTAAATCTATTCCGTGGGGGCATAATCAGAGGATTATGTATAGGTGTAAAAATATTGCAGAAGCATTATTTTATGCGCAGAAAACGATGGATAACGGTTGGAGCAGAACTGTTTTAGAACATCAAATAGATAGCGGTCTGTATGACAGACAGCAAAGCTATTACCAATTTTCAATTAAAATTGCCAGAGCCGCAGTCTGATTTAGCTGAACAAACATTGAAAAATCCATACAATTTTGACTTTCTGACCTTGAGAGAAAAATATGACGAAAAAGAATTGGA
>CAPAOV010000016.1:0-13365 GCA_948579355.1 uncultured Eubacterium sp.
CGACCCTTTCTTTTAATGACTTTGCATTTTTCGCAAATCGGTTTTACTGATGATCTTACTTTCACAGTAATACCCTCCTTTCAAAAAAGTCCGAGTAAAAGTATAACATAGCGTTTTACAAAATGCAAGTACTTTTTTCCCGCACTTTAGCCGCTCTTACTTATCTCTCCAAACAATTCTTCCCTTTGTCAAATCATAGGGAGACAACTCCAATGTAACTTTGTCACCCGGCAGGATACGGATGTAGTTCATACGCAGCTTTCCGCTAATATGTGCCAGTACCTTGTGACCATTTTCCAATTCTACCTGAAACATTGCATTGGGCAGTTTCTCAACAACTGTTCCCTCAATTTCAATAACATCTGCTTTTGACATGTTTACCTCCTAATTCAATGATAAAATTTCCGGCTCCCCTTCCGTAATCAGAACGGTGTTCTCATAATGTGCGGAATTTGCACCGTCCTGTGTAACAACCGTCCAATCATCTTCCAGTATCCATACATCATATGCGCCGGCGTTTACCATTGGCTCAATTGCCAATGTCATTCCCGCACGAAGCCGAATACCCCTACCCTTAAAAGGCTTAAAATTCGGAACTTCCGGTTCTTCATGCAAAGCCGAACCAATACCGTGTCCAACTAAATCCCGAACGACAGAAAAGCCGTTTTCCTCCACATATTTTTGAATGGCTGCCGAGATATCATACAGGCGATTTCCCTCCACAGCTTTCTTTATCCCCTGAAAAAAACTCTCTCTCGTCACATCAATCAAACGCTGGCTTTCGGCGTCAATCTTTCCCACTCCGTGAGTGCGCGCCGCATCCGACTGATAGCCCTGATAAATCACTCCGGCGTCCAGACTGACAATGTCACCCTCAAAAAGATGGTGTTCCTTACTCGGAATGCCGTGGACAACTTCATCATTTATCGAAACACAGATAGAGGCCGGATATCCTTCATAGTTTTTAAAGGATGGAATACAACCCGCCTGACGAATCCATTCCTCTCCCTTACAATCAATCTCCCATGTAGAAATGCCCGGAGCAATAATTTCACCAAGACGCTCATGCACTTCCGCCAAAATTTTCCCGGCGTCACGCATAAGCGCAATCTCCTGTGGCGACTTAATTGTCACAGCCATATTCCAACCTCCTCTGCTCACCTATCGGTTATTGTAAAATATCTACGATTGCCTTGAATACATCTTCCAAATCAACCGTTCCATCTACCGTCTTCAAAATGCCCTCTTTCGTATAGTAATCAATGAGCGGCTGTGTCTGCTCATGATATACGCTCAAACGCTGTTGAACGGTCTCCGGCTTATCGTCATCACGAAGTATCAACTCACCGCCGCATGCATCACATACTCCCTCCGTCTTTGTCGGATTATACTTGATGTGATACGTGCCTCCGCAGCTTACACAGGCACGGCGGCCAGACATACGGCGGACAATATTCTCGTCCGGCACATCTACATCAATGGCAAAATCAAGCTTTTCGTTAATCTTTGCAAGCGCCTCGGTCAATGCCTCCGCCTGTGGAATCGTTCTCGGGAAACCATCCAGAACATAACCTTTCTTTGCATCATCCTGTGCCAGACGGTCTACAACAAGGTCTACCACTAATTCATCCGGTACAAGAAGCCCCTTATCCATATATTCTTTAGCTTTCTGTCCAAGTTCCGTATTTTCTTTTATATTGGCACGGAAAATGTCGCCTGTTGAAATATGCGGAATGCCGTACTTTTCAGAAATCATTTTTGCCTGCGTACCTTTACCGGCGCCCGGAGCGCCTAACATAACAATCTTCATATTCTCTACACTCCTTTCGTTAAAGCGTAAGAGACCTCCCGCCGTAAATTACCGGCAGGGGGCCACCTATATTAATTCTTTTTTAGTTTCCTAAGAAACCTCTGTAATGGCGTACCAATACTAATGATTCAATCTGTTTGATTGTCTCGATAACAACACCAACAACGATTATCAGCGAAGTACCGCCGAATGAAACATCTGCACCAAATGCCCCTGAGAAAAAGATTGGAACCGTACAAACGATAACCATTCCAAGAGCCCCAAGGAAAATGATACTGTTCAATACAGAAGTCAAATATTCCGTAGTCGGTCTGCCCGGACGAATACCCGGAATAAATCCACCCTGCTTCTTCATGTTATTGGAAATCTCCAATGGATTAAACGTAACTGAAGTATAAAAATAAGCAAAGAAAATTACTAACACAATATAGATTAATAATCCCAATGTGTATTTGAATTCTCCCCAGCTTCCGATTTTACACCAATCACTCTGGTTGCAAACCGTCAGGAACTTCTGGAATACCGTAGCATCCGGTCCTGTCTGCGGCTGAATGCCGGCAAAGCTGGCAATGATTACAGGAAGGGACATCATAGAGCTGGCAAAAATAACCGGTATAACTCCAGCCGTATTTACTTTTAACGGAATATGGGTAGACTGCCCTCCCGTAACTTTGTGTCCCTGAACTTTTTTCGCATACTGTACCGGAATCCGTCTCTCGCCATCCTGCAGGAAAATAATAAATACAAACATGGCAATGATAATTGCTAAAATAATGAATGCGGCAATTATCTTGCTTGTAATATCCGTAGGAGTAGCAATGTATGTCTTATACAAGTTAGACAAATCATTCGGAATACGCGCTACAATATTGATTAATAGAATCATGGAAATACCATTTCCGACACCTTTTTCCGTAATTTGCTCTCCTAACCACATAAGGAAAGCAGCGCCGGCTGTTAAGGCGGATACCGCTACAATCATCCCCGTATAACCGCTGTCGCCGTTAAACAGGTTCTGGTTGCGGAAACCAATGACAATGGCAGCGCCCTCAATGACCGCCAACGCAATCGAGAGATAACGGGTATACTCATTTATCTTCTTGCGTCCATCCTCACCGTCTTTCTGCATCTCTTCCAGTCGTGGAATTGCAATGGTAAGAAGCTGCAAAATAATGGAGGCGGTAATATATGGTGTAATGTTCAATGCAAAGATAGACATTCTGGAGAATGACCCACCTGTCATAACATCAAGAAATCCTAATGATTGATTTTTGTTAAACACGTCCTGCATTACGCTTGCATCTGTGCCAGGAATCGGAATATTACATCCGATTCTGACAATAATCAAAGCAATCAGTACATAAAGCAGTTTCATACGGATTTCTTTTGTTTTCAACGCATTTTGAATGGTAGTTAACATTAGATCACCTCTGCTTTTCCACCAGCAGCCTGAATTTTCTCTGCAGCAGATGCACTATAGGCATTTACTTTCACATCAAGCTTTTTGGTTAATTCTCCGTTTCCAAGGATTTTAACTCCATCTTTTGGATTCTTTATAATTCCTTTTTCCATAAGCGCTGCAACAGTTACTTGAGCGCCATCATCGAAAGCATTTAAACAACTCACGCTGATACTAACAATATCTTTGCTGTTGATGTTTGTAAATCCTCTCTTTGGCAATCTTCTATATAATGGCAACTGACCGCCCTCAAAGCCCGGTCTTGGTGCTCCGGAACGAGCTTTCTGACCCTTATGGCCTTTACCGGCTGTCTTACCATTTCCTGAACCGTGTCCGCGTCCGCGTCGGAACTGATTGCCCTGCTTGGAACCAGCGGCCGGTTTCAACTCTGATAAATTCATATCGTGTACCTCCCTGATTAGATTTCTTCAACCTTTATAAGATGTCTAATCTGCTGAATCTGACCACGTGTAGCAGCGTTGTCAGGCATCTCTACGGTTTTGTTCAACTTTCTAAGGCCAAGAGCTTCTACCGTCTTTTTGTGCTTTGGAATTGCACCGATGGTAGACTTAACCAAAGTAATTCTCAACTTATCTGCCATTTTTCTGCACCTCCTAGCCCAAAACTTCATCTACGGAAATTCCGCGAAGTTTTGCTACTTCCTCAGGAGTCTTCAGGTTCTTAAGACCCTCTATCGTAGCGAGTACGACATTCTTCTTATTACGGGAACCTAATGACTTCGTACGGATATTTTTGAATCCGGCAAGCTCGAGTACCGCACGCGCCGGACCACCAGCGATGATACCAGTACCCTCTTGAGACCTTTTCATCAATACGGATGCACTACCAAATTTACCAATGAAATCATGCGGAATACTCTTATTCTCATCAAGCGGCACCTCTACAAGACCTTTGATTGCAGCCTCTTTGCCCTTGCGAATCGCTTCCGGTATTTCCGTTGCCTTGCCTAAACCTGCACCAACGTGTCCATTGCCGTCTCCTACAACGACCAGCGCCGTAAATCTCATGTTACGGCCACCTTTAACAACCTTGGTTACACGTTTGATTGATACTACTTTATCTTCTAATTCTAACTGACTAGCATCAATAATCTCACGTTTCATGTTGTTTCCTCCTTGCTTAGAATTCCAGACCAGCTTCTCTTGCTGCTTCTGCCAATGCTTTTACTTTACCCTGATAAATATAACCGCCACGGTCAAATACAACAGTTTTAATACCGTTATCCAAAGCTCTTTTAGCTATCACTTCGCCAAGCTTTGATGCTGCTTCAATATTGTTCGTCTTTGCAAGACCGTCTTTTACATCTTTCTGAACTGTAGATGCAGATACGATTGTATTTCCAGCGACATCATCAATAATCTGTGCATACATATGATTATTGCTACGGAACACAGCCAAACGTGGTTGCTCAGGAGTACCGGACAAACGGCTACGAATTCTTCTATGCTTGTTTGCGCGAACTTCGCTTCTATTTTTCTTGTTAACCATTGCTATTTACTCCTTTCTTATTTCTTACCAGTCTTACCAACTTTGCGTCTGATTACTTCATCCTCATATTTGATACCTTTGCCCTTATATGGCTCCGGTGCTCTCTTCTCACGGATTTCAGCCGCATACTGGCCAACTTTTTCTTTATCGATACCTTTAACGATGATGATGTTCTGTCCCTCAACAGTTACTTCGATTCCCTCCGGGTCTTCCATCTCTACCGGATGGGAATATCCAAGGGAGAGCGTAAGTTTTTTACCCTGCTTTGCCGCACGGTAACCAACTCCGTTTACTTCTAACTTTTTCTCGTAACCTTCCGTTACGCCAATTATCATATTATTAATCAACGTTCTGGTCAAACCATGAAGCGATTTCATCTTTTTCAAATCATTCGGACGAGTTACTTTAATCTCTTCGCCCTCTTTCGTAATACTCATCTCGGCCGGAAGAACTCTCTCGAGCGTTCCTTTCGGGCCTTTTACCGTCACCTGATTATTTTCTGCAATATCTACAGTTACGCCTGCAGGTATCGCGATAGGCATTCTTCCAATTCGTGACATGCCGTTACCTCCTATATTTTTTTCGGGGTTAATTAGTTACCATACAAAAGCGAGAACTTCTCCTCCTACATTCTCTTTGCGTGCTTCCTTATCTGTCAGCACACCCTTGTTTGTAGAAATAATGGCAATTCCCAAGCCGCCAAGAACTTTCGGGAGCTCCCCTGCACCGGCATAAACGCGAAGACCCGGTTTGGAAATTCTCTTTAATCCGGAGATAATTTTCTCATTCTTGTCTTTTCCATATTTCATCGTAACATGAATGGACTTAAAACCATCCGCTTCTGTTATTTCAAAATTCTTGATATAACCTTCCTTCAAAAGAATCTCAGCAATCGAAATCTTCATTTTGGAAGCAGGAATATCAACTGTATCATGTTTCGCAGTATTTGCATTACGAATTCTAGTAAGCATATCTGCAATTGGATCACTCATTGTCATTTCGCTTTCCTCCTTACCAACTTGCTTTACGCACACCCGGGATTTGACCCTTGTATGCCAACTCACGGAAGCAAATTCTGCAGATTCCGTATTTTCTCAGATATCCATGTGGACGACCACAAATCTTGCAACGACTGTATTCTCTTGTTGAGAACTTTGCTTTGCGCTGCTGCTTAACCTTCATAGACTTCTTAGCCATGAAATTACCTCCTAACTATTTCTTAAACGGCATACCAAACTGTGCCAAGAGTTCACGTGCTTCTTCATCTGTCTCAGCGGTAGTAACGAAGATAATATCCATTCCTCGAATCTTGTCTACCTTATCATATTCGATTTCCGGGAAAATCAACTGCTCCTTAATACCAAGTGCATAATTTCCGCGTCCATCAAATGCATTCGGGTTTACACCACGGAAGTCACGTACTCGTGGCAATGCAAGATTGATTAAACGGTCTGCAAACTCATACATCTTCTCCCCACGGAGCGTTACTTTACATCCAATTGGCTGTCCCTCACGAAGTTTGAAGTTCGCAACGGATTTCTTCGCTCTTGTTACAACAGCTTTCTGACCTGTAATAGTCTCAAGGTCGCTAATCGCTGTATCCAAAACTTTTGAATTATCTTTTGCTTCACCAACGCCCATATTGATTACAATCTTTTCGAGCTTTGGTACCTGCATAACATTTTTATACTCAAACTTTTTCATCATCGCTGTAACGATTTCGTTCAAGTATGTCTCTTTCAATCTAGCCATTTTAACAGTACCTCCTCTCTTTATTAATCAATAATAGCGCCTGTTTTTTTGGCATAACGAACTTTGTCCTTACCGTCCTCTGTCTTGAAACCAATACGGGTAACCTCACCATCTACAACATACATTACATTCGATACGTCGAAGAAAGCTTCCTGTTCCACAATACCGCCTTTTGCATTGGACTGGTTCGGCTTAATATGCATCTTTACTTTGTTGATACCCTCAACTTTTACTTTTCCATTTTTTAATTCTAAAACTTTTCCTTCTTTACCTTTATCTACACCGGCAATAACGCGAACGGTATCACCTTTTTTAATCTTTGATGTTGCCACTTAGGGACACCTCCTTATAATACTTCTGGTGCTAAGGAAACAATCTTCATGAATTGTTTATCTCTTAACTCTCTAGCTACCGGTCCGAAAATACGGGTTCCTCTTGGAGTCTTATCGTCTTTGATGATTACTGCTGCGTTCTCATCAAAACGGATATAAGAACCATCCGGACGACGAATCTCTTTTACCGTTCTAACTACAACTGCTTTTACAACATCACCCTTTTTCACAACTCCTCCCGGTGTTGCATCTTTGACCGTAGCTACAATGATATCGCCTACAGCCGCATATCTTCTTACAGAACCGCCGAGAACACGGATGCACAACAATTCTTTTGCGCCAGTGTTGTCAGCAACCTTAAGTCTGGTTTCCTGCTGTACCATAATAAATACTCCTTTCTGGCTACGAATTATCTAGCTTTTTCAATAATCTCAACAAGTCTCCATCTCTTGTCTTTAGACAAAGGTCTTGTCTCCATAACTTTAACTCTATCACCAATGTTGCACTCGTTGTTCTCATCATGCGCCTTTAATTTATAAGTTCTCTTCACGATTTTACCGTAGAGCGGATGCTTTACATTATCAATTACGGCAACAACGATGGTTTTGTCCATTTTATTACTTACTACTTTACCAGTACGGGTTTTTCTAAGATTTCTATCCACAACAAAATCCTCCTTTCCTCAGCTTAATTTGCTGCTTTCTTCTCTTTGGACATTGCTGTCTGAATACGCGCAATGTTCCGTCTAACTTCTTTAATTCTGCTTGTATTGTCAAGTTGGTTTGTTGCATTTTGGAATCTCAGATTAAAAAGCTCTTTCTTTGCAGCTACTAACTCGTCATTCAGCTCAGCCAGTGACATATCTGCAATTCCATTCATGAATTCTTTACTCTTCATTGCCCGCACCTCCCTCTAAATCTGCACGAGAAACGATTTTACATTTGACAGGAAGTTTATGCATAGCCAAACGAAGCGCTTCTCTCGCCGTTTCTTCCGGTACGCCGGCGATTTCAAACATAACACGTCCCGGCTTAACAACTGCTACCCAGTACTCCAGAGCACCTTTACCTTTACCCATTCGGGTTTCAGCAGGTGTCTTTGTTACCGGCTTGTCAGGAAATATCTTAATCCAAACTTTACCACCACGTTTCGTATGACGTGTCATCGCAATACGGGCAGCCTCAATCTGATTCGAACGAATCCAATGCGGCTCTGTTGCTACAAGACCATATTCACCGTAAGTAATCTTGTTTCCGCGCGTTGCCTTACCCCGCATAGAGCCACGAAACTGTTTACGGCGTTTTACTCTCTTAGGCATTAACATTATTTATCGCTCCCTTCCTTTGAACTAGCTTTAGCTGGTTTTCCACCTTTGGTTGGAAGTACTTCACCATGATAGACCCATGTCTTAACACCAATCTTACCATATGTTGTATTTGCTTCTGCAAAACCATAATCAATATTAGCACGAAGTGTCTGGAGAGGAATGTTACCCTCGCTATAGAACTCTGTACGAGCCATATCCGCGCCGCCAAGACGTCCGGAACAAGATGTCTTAATTCCCTTTGCACCGGCTTTCATCGCTCTGCCCATGCAAGATTTCATGGCGCGGCGGAAAGAAATACGGTTCTCCAACTGCTGTGCAATATTCTCTGCCACAAGCTGCGCGTCACTGTCCGGTTTTTTCACTTCTTTGATATCCACAAGAACTTTCTGTGCAGAATATTTAGCAAGCTCCGCTTTTAATTTTTCAATCTCGGCGCCGCCCTTACCAATTACTACACCCGGTTTTGCTGTATATACCAAAACCTTAACACGGTCTGAAGTTCTCTCTATCTCGATTTTAGAAATACCTGCATGATATAATTTTTTCTTTAAAAATTCACGGATTTTATAATCTTCAACTAAGTTGTCTGCAAAATTTTCAGAATCAGCAAACCATCTGGATTCCCAGTCTTTAATGACGCCAACTCTTAAACCGTGTGGATTTACTTTTTGTCCCATCTTAATCTCCTTTCACTATCTTTCATTCAAGATGATGGTAATGTGGCACATTCTCTTTTCGATGCGATATGCCGTACCACGTGCTCTTGGTCTGATTCTCTTCATTGTGGTTGCCTTATTTGCAAAGCACTCATCAACGTAGAGATTTTCCGGGTCCATGCCATTGTTGTTCTCTGCATTTGCAATAGCAGAATTCAACAGCTTCTTAATTACTGCAGAAGCATATCTTGGATTATATTCCAAAATACCAAGTGCTGTCTGAACGTCTTTGCCACGAATTGCGTCCAATACAAAGCCTGCTTTCTGAGCAGAAATTCTGGCGTGTGACAATTTAGCAGATGGTCTTGTATCTTTGTTCTGGTTTCTTTCTTTTTTGATTTGGGATCTATGTCCTTTAGCCATCTCAAGAAACCTCCTTTCTTACATTCACTTTATTACCAAAGTTTGCTTCGCAAACTTTTTTGCCTTGCAAACTTTCCATGGCCTGAGCTAAACTCAGGACTAATTTATCCTCGTTTCTCATCCTTACCATGACCTTTGTAAGTTCTTGTCAAAACAAACTCGCCAAGCTTGTGGCCTACCATGTCCTCGACAATATACACAGGTACATGCTTTCTTCCATCATGGACAGCAATTGTATGGCCTACCATGCTAGGGAAGATAGTGGAACGACGTGACCAGGTTTTAATAACCGATTTCTCTCCGGACTCGTTCATGGCATCAATCTTTTTCAATAAATGCGCATCTGCAAATGGTCCTTTTTTTAATGAACGTGACATTACTCACTACCTCCTTTATTTCGCTAACGCTTTACCGTCGCGTCTTCTGATTATCATCTTGTTAGACTGCTTATTCTTCTTGCGAGTCTTGTAACCAAGTGCCGGTTTACCCCAAGGCGTACATGGTCCCGGACGTCCAACCGGCGCTTTACCCTCGCCACCGCCGTGTGGATGGTCATTCGGGTTCATAACAGAACCACGTACTGTCGGGCGTATACCCATATGACGCTTACGACCTGCTTTACCGATATTGACAAGATTGTGCTCCGTGTTGCCGACCTGTCCAATAGAGGCGCGGCAGATTATCGGAACCATTCTCATTTCTCCTGAAGGCATACGGATAATTGCATTTTTACCCTCTTTCGCCATCAACTGGGCGCTCACTCCGGCAGCGCGAACCAATTGGCCGCCGTGGCCCGGATACATTTCAATGTTATGAATCTGCGTGCCGACCGGCATATCTTTCAGCTCCAGACAGTTGCCGACTTTAATTTCCGCTTCCGAACCGTTCATAATTACCTGTCCTACTTTCAGGCCAACCGGTGCAAGAATATATCTTTTCTCACCATCCGCATAACAAACCAAAGCAATATTTGCCGTACGGTTCGGGTCATATTCGATAGTTTTAACCGTTGCCGGAATACCATCTTTATTTCTCTTAAAATCAATAATTCTGTATTTTCTTCTAGAACCGCCACCGTGATGTCTTACGGTGATTTTTCCCTGAGCATTACGGCCTGCATGCTTCTTCAATGAAGTTGTCAGGGATTTTTCCGGAGTTGATGTTGTAATCTCCTCAAAATCGTAACCGCTCATGTTTCTTCTAGAAGGGGTATATGGGTTATAAGTTTTAATTCCCATGAGTTACACTCCTTTCAAAATTACAAACTGTTTCTCTTTCTAAAATGGTCTGTACTATTTGCATAGCACGCATTATAAGCCTTCAAAAATTTCGATATCCGCGCTGTCTTCCGTCAACTGAACAATCGCTTTTTTCTTTTTGGCGGTTTTTCCAACTACCATACCGCGTCTGCGGTTCTTGCCAGCAAGGTTCATCGTATTGACTTTTGCCACTTTTGTTCCCGGGAACATTTTCTCAACCGCTTCTTTAATCTGGCTCTTTGTAGCTTCTGTGTGTACATAGAACGTATATTTCTTAAATTCCATGCCTGCCATTGATTTCTCTGTAATCACCGGCTTGTCGATAATGTCATAATATTTCAAATCTGCCATTATGCGTACACCTCCTCGATTGTTTTTACAGCGCTCTTAGTGATAACCACGGTGTCATATTTCAAAACATCATACACACTAATGGAGTTGCTATATACGCCTCTCGCCGTAGGAAGGTTCTTTACGGAAAGAATGGCGTTTGCCGAGTCACCGTCAACTACTACCAACGCTTTATTAATTTTCAAATTATCCAAAATTGTTTTCATCTCTTTTGTCTTTGGCTTCTCAAAATCAAGAGAGTCAACAACAATAAGCTTCTCTTCGCTTACTTTTGCAGACAAAACCGATTTCATCGCTGCTGCCTTTTCTTTCTTGTTCATCTTGAAAGAATAATCTCTCGGAGTCGGTGCGAATACTACGCCGCCGCCCGTCCACTGTGGAGCCCGAATGGAACCCTGTCTTGCATGGCCGGTCCCTTTCTGTCTCCAAGGTTTTCTACCACCGCCGCGAACTTCAGAACGCGTCTTAGCTTTCTGTGTTCCCTGACGTTTGTTCGCAAGTTGAAGAACAACTGCCATATGAACTAAATGCTCATTTACCGGAGCAGCAAAAACGGAGTCGTTCAAATCCATTTTCTCTATCTCTTTGCCGTCCTTATTATAAACAGATACGCTTGCCATCTGTGTCTTCCTCCTTTCCGAAAAGTTATGCCTTTACGGATTCTTTAATGATTACTGTTGATTTCTTTGGTCCCGGAACCGCGCCTTTTACTAAAAGCAAATTGTTCTCGGCATCTACACGTACAATCTCAAGGTTTTGGATTGTCACCTGTACTGCTCCCATCTGCCCTGGCATTTTCTTTCCCTTAAATACCTTACTAGGGTCTGATGCAGAACCATTCGAACCAGCATGTCTATGAAATTTGGAACCGTGACCCATTGGCCCGCGGGACTGTCCGTGACGCTTAATTGCACCCTGAAAACCATGTCCCTTTGTCTTTGCGGTCACATCAATTTTGTCACCGGTTTCAAAGATGTCTGCTTTAATTTCCTGTCCCAACTCATACTCGGCAGTGTTCTCTAATTTGAACTCCGTGAGAAATCTCTTATTCTCCACTCCTGCTTTTTCTAAGTGTCCTTTCTTCGGCTTATTCACAAGTTTCTCGCGAATGTCGCCATACGCTACCTGAACAGCCTCGTATCCATCGTTCTCAACTGTCTTAATCTGAGAAACATATACTGGACCGGCCTGAAGTACCGTAACCGGTGTCAATACACCGTCTTCGTTGAAAATCTGAGTCATTCCAACTTTTGTAGCTACTATAGCTTTCTTCATTTTCTTTTCCTCCTATAAAATCTACAGCGGATTGATTTCACAGTGTTTTACTCACTGGCGGAAAACAATCATCCTAGATGGTTACTGTCATGTTTTGAACCGAAAAAACAGCATCATAACCATAGGACGAGGGCACTATTTTCACCCCCTCGCTTCCTATATATAATAGGAAACTCATCAAAACAATACATTATTGCATTTTGATGTCAATGGCAACGCCTGCAGGCATTTCCAGACGGGAAAGTGCATCTACCGTCTTCTGTGAAGGTGTCAGCACATCAATAAGTCTCTTGTGTGTTCTCTGCTCAAACTGCTCACGAGAGTCTTTGTACTTGTGCACCGCTCTAAGAATGGTAACAACCTCTTTCTTAGTAGGAAGTGGCACAGGCCCACTAACCTTTGCTCCTGTCTTCTTCACCGTCTCAATCAACTTTGCTGCCGCAAAATCAATGAGCTGATGGTCATACGCCTTCAACGTAATTCTCATTTTTTGACTTTTTTTACTTGCCATAAAAATAGTCGCCTCCTTTTCGTACTTTATAAATGAAATAGTACGACAAGTGGTGACTGTACACTCATCCGTGTGTGTCATGTCGGTTCATTAGAAATACCTCCACAGGGAGGTTTTGCACACACGTTTATCTGCTCTTAGGCAGAAACTATGTTACTGTACAGTGACTTGCCGTCAGGTTTCTCGACCGAAATCGCTGTTCTCCGGCCTCTTGACATTCGCTCCACGGAAAACCCACCAAGATAGTGGCAACCTCACGCTTCATCGCTATCATGTCACAGCAAGGACTAGTGTAACATAGTTTCCAAAAAAAAGCAAGAAAAACTTTCACGAAATCTACAAGCCATGCAAAACACCAATTTTCCCACCATTCGTCGAGAGTTTACTCTCGTAAGAATGAGGGGGAAATTGGTGTTTTATACGGCGACAGCCGTGACCGAGGGCTCGCAGAGCCCGAGGTGGCATGGCGGACGACACCGGTTTCCCACCATTCGTCGAGAGTTTACTCTCGTAAGGATGGGGGTAAAATTGGTGTTTTATACGGCGACAGCCGTGACCGAGGACTCGTCAGAGTCCGAGGTGGCATGGCGCTAGAAACAGAGCTTCCGCCAGCCGTCGAGAGTTTACTCTCGTAAGGATGGGGGGGAAAATTGGTGTTTTATACGGCGACAGCCGTGACCGAGGACTCGTCAGAGTCCGAG
>CAPAOV010000016.1:13465-64111 GCA_948579355.1 uncultured Eubacterium sp.
AAAATTGGTGTTTTATACGGCGACAGCCGTGACCGAGGACTCGTCAGAGTCCGAGGTTGCATGGCGGCGTTCGCATAAGACCGAGCCTGCTGGCGAGGTTGCAAGGCGGACACTTCTTATGTCGTAATCCAATATCTTTTCATCTTACACCCATCAACATCTATGCATTTCTCATAAACTCCGCCATTAGCAAGTATCGTTTTTTCACTGGCCACATTTTTAACATCACAAGTAACAAGAAGTTTATCTATTCCCATTGATTTTGCATTTTGTATATTTAAGCGAAGCATTTCCTTTGCATAACCTTTGCCGCGCTCCGAAGGACGCACCGAATACCCGCAATGGCCTCCCCACGTTCCAAGAACAGGATGATTTATATGATGACGCAAATCTATCACACCTACAACTTTGTCGTCTCTCCTGCGTACCGCTAAATACATATGTGAAGGCACCGTTGTTCCTACCTCGCCACATGTTTCTTCACTTTTTCTAAGTTCACATATTTTTATCCACTCTTCAGCAGAATTACTTACATCAAGCGACATACAACCCGCAAATTGGTTTTCATTCTCTACATCACTTTCCAAAATTTCCTGACGAAATCCCCATATATCATTCACATACTTTTTTTGAGGCTCTATCAATTCAATATGCTCCATTCTGACATCTCCATAAATCTATTTTTTCATATGCAACTTCCCGACAATCGGAAAATTATCATTTCCCGCACGCCTCTCTTAAATTAATCCTATCAATTCCTAAGATATTGCGGGAAGAGATATACATAAAATCATCTTCTATATGCGTGCGTCCTGACAACTTTAACGGAGTGTTAATTACTTTTATCCTTTCTAATGTTTCCTTATTCCAAATAGTAATTTCCGAGCAGGGATAAGAAACTGTCACCAGCATATCCTCACATATCCCTGCACACACAAACATTTTTTATGTGCATTTTTCATTGAACTCTCGACTTCAAAGTTCCTCATATTGACTTTGAAAAGTTTTCCATCGTGGCTTGCTGCATATAAGGTTTCGCCATTGATACACAAGCTGCCGATATTCTTCTTTCCTAAAACAAGTTCTTTTTCAATGGAAAGAGTAGCTTTATCCAATAGCAGCAATTTCCCATCTACTGTTCCACAAACTAAGTATGGGGCATATATTTTCATACTCCACATACTACTTTCAGAAATTATAAACTCCTTTATCTGATACGACTGTCTGTCAAGGGTAATAATCTTTCCATTTCGGATAGAGCAATAAATTGTATCGCTATCAATTGCCATCCCACATATATCAGAACTCAAATCATTGCCTAATTGCCATTTACCAATTAGTTCATAATTATTTTGACTTAACACATAGAGTGTACAAAAATCATATATAAAAATTTGTTTATCATCCGCAAATAGTTTTCTTGATAACCCATCTTTCTCAAAAACTGTCTTTTGATAAATCGTGTCCCCGGAGAATTTGTCAACTTTAATTAAATCTTTTCCACACATACAGTCAATACACCGCTCTGCAACATTGAAACCTGTTACGACACCACCCAACTCCGTTATATGCTCCATTCTTTCAACCCCTGACATCAAAATTATATTTGAGCCTATAATATCATAATTGCGATTGAACTGCAAACAGGCTATTTCTTTTATATGCAACTTCCCGGCAAGCAGAAGATTATCGTTTTCTGCCAATATACCAGCAAACCTTTTTCTTATATTGCAGATATTCATTTCCAAAAGTATCAAGCAAAAAGCCCTCTTCCACATAGACAATTTGCAAATGGTACATAATGACGGCAAAGACAGTGAAAACACACAAAATCCAGTTAAAAAACATCAGTAATATGCCAATATACAAAAAGTCAAAACCAAAAAAAGCGGGATTACGACTCATTTGATAAATCCCGTTTGTTATAAGTTCAGTTTTATCGGTTTGAGATACTCCTGCCCGCCAGCTATCACGCATAGTCAGCACTGCGACAATAAATACAATCGTTCCCGTGGCACTCACTACCGCACCTATAACCCGAATGGCAATAAAGCCATGACTCATCCCAAGAAAGATACTGACAAGTTGTGCCACAAAAACAAGAACAGCCAAAATTTTCATCGTAACTTCCACAGATTTCACAAAGCCGGCCTTTCCTTTCCCGATTTGGTCTGTCTGTATTCCCTGCTTTTTCTGACGAAGCATTTTCACAAAATAGCAACCATAGAAAGCAATTAAGACTGCTATGGAAACCAATTTAAACTCCATTACTACCCCCATAAAACACCGATTTTCTTTATCCTGCCTGCGAGGGTGATGTCGCAGGCAGGTAGTTTCTCACTTTTTGAAATTTTTGCATAGCAGGCTCATACGACTCAGTCCGACAGTGACACCCGCACACAATCAAGCTGCACACTCAAACGTGCTACTTGCAAGCAATATAAATATCCATATCATCCCCATCGGTTTCAAAGCAGGGAATAACGTCCTTTTCCGTGTGCTCCAAACCATTCACACGCATATATTCCATAAGTGTTTTATAGGCGTTGGGAATAGTCACAAATGGGTTTTCAAAAGGGTTTTTAACGTGTATTGCCGCATATTTGTGAGCTGCCTGCTCGTGTACTTCATTATCCGGGGGAACAACCCCGTCAGGCAGTATCCATGCCGCTTCATAACCGTGCATATTGAAAACATTTATCTGCTCCTGTGATACATTTGGAAAATCCCAGCCGATGATACGGGGATTTTCCACGCCGCACTGGCGGGCAATGTAACGCATTCTGTCGATAGCATCACCCTCCGGAACACAGCTTATAACGGCATGTTTTATATAGCGGAAAGCGGAAACAGTCTCCACACGCATATTTTCATACTCTTCACCACAAGTGACCATTTCATCGCGGAACAAGTTATCCAAAGAACAATTGAAAAGTTTACAAAGCTCGATTGCCTTGTCCATTTCCGGCTGTGCTGTGTCCAGCTCCCATTTTGACACGGTTTGACGGCTGATATTCATTTTTTCAGCCAAATCCTCCTGCGTCATATTTCCTCTCAAATGTCTCAAAAACTGTAAATTTTTACCGAAACTCATAAAACCATTCTCCTTTCATTTTCTTGCGCCGCGCCGCATTATCAGTATAGTATTTTCCCCGACAAACTACAACCAATTGACAGGTGCTATTCTTCTGACGTGCGCAACTTTAAAGTGCGGAGAATATTTTTGATAAGAATAGTTTTCTCACTCAAAATCAATCTCATACCGTGTTCCGTGCGAAAGCAAAACGCCGTCCGTCAGCTTAATACACAGAATACATGTATTCTCATCTTCAAAATTATTGTGTCCGTTATCAATCCACTCTGCAAATGCTTCCCGTAGCTTTTCTGCTATCTCCGCATTTTCCTCTTTCTTAAACCACCCCAGATTAACGCCCACTCCATGCGCAGTAAACCATTCGGCAGCGACTGCCACATTGGGGTTTTCACCTATCTGTTTCATCTTATCAGATAGCGCATAGGTAATAACGTAAAACGCTCTATCCATATAAAAACCATCTACATATCTGACACAGGGAAGTTCTCCCTCCATTGTTGCCACGGCAATAATACTATCTTTACCGTATCTCTCCATCAAAATCTTTTCCAATTCCGGACTCAGTTTCTCCATATGTACTCCCCTTTTTTCATATTTTGTATTCACATCTGCAAAACAGATGGAAGAAATCGTTTTTATACTAGTACAACGAATATTAAATAATTGATACATTCACTTGCTTAATTGTCCAGCTACTGCGTCAGAAACAATTATCCTACGTGAATATATCAAAGACTTAATTTTCATTGTACTAGCTGTAAATTGGCAATCTCCCTTACTTTGTCAATTGTTAATCCAGTACCAGCAGCAATATCTTCCAAGGATAATTTCCCTATTTCAATTAAACGCCTTGCCGTTTCAATTTTCTCATCATAACGCTCACTTTCCACATAAGTTCGCATTGCTTCCTCTTCATCATATAATAGCATCATAATGTCCACGACCTCCTTTTCCCTGCTTTCCAAATACTCTTTCAGCACATTTCTGTCCTTACAAATACGAATGGTTTCTAATATTGCTTTTTTTGTTCTGCCATATAACTTCACCTGTGCATTACAAACCTTAGTAAAAATGACATATTGATTAATAATATCGCCTTCCCCTGTTTCTTCCGAAACAATGCCATCATAAATCATTTTTACCTTTACATCAACAGCACATTCCTTACCGCAAAAAAATTCCTTGGATAATGAGATTTCAGCAGGACGCTCCTGCCGCTCGCCTGTATATATAACATACAATTCCGGTTCCGGAATCTGCACTTGCTTACTGGTATAAAGAGGCTGCTTAGTCTGTCCTAAATAATCATGGTAAGTCTGTGCCAAATATAACAATACTCTGATAATAATATTCACACTCCATGTAGATTGTGCTTCCGTAAGGATTAGCAACCTATTTCCAACCATAAATCCTAAATCATTGTAAAGTCCATTGAGCAAAATATTTTCTATGGTCACATAGGTCAACTGCTCCTCTGTAGCATTAGTATCCTCCGGATGAAGAGCTTTATACAGCTGAAACAAATACTTCTTTTCCTTGAAAAGATTGGTAAATACGCTATCTTTAATCTTGTGCTTTACTACTTCGTCTGTCATATTAGACGGAGTATCCAAAAAAATGTTCTGCTTCTCTACCGAATTTGCCAATCTTCTCACCTGCCTATTAGTATTATTTGTGATTCTATTCTATCATGTGAAAAGAATGTTTTCAATCATCCAACACAATTCATACTCAAAAGAACAATAAATCTGTTACATTCTCACATCAAATCCCCGTTCTCCCACGACTTCCGGCAGCTTCTTTACCTCCATATCAATAATATCCACATACCGTCCGGCCTGTATCATTTCAACAACCCTGTCAATCTCAGCTTCCGTTCCCTGCAGCTCCATTTCTACTGAGCCGTCATAATCATTCCTTACCCAGCCGGTAAGTTCGAGGCTTCTCGCCGCCTGCGAGGCCCGATACCGAAATCCCACGCCTTGAACTTCACCGTAAAAACGGTAATGCTTTCTCATCGCTTCACTCTCCCAATCTCTGCCACCTGCCGCTTGCTCCGCACGGTAAAACGAGGCCTTTGCCGCCGCGAACCGGCAAACCGACCTCATCTGCCGCAACGTTTCCTCCTAATTTACTCTGTACGGTAAGATTTAGCATATACGACAAAACTGCCGGCTGCAAACCTGTCGTATAAGAATTAATTAAGAAAAACAATGCGTCTTTTGACAATAATTTCCCGCATAGCTGCAAGAGCGGGTAAACACTGTCCTCAATTTTCCAGATTTCACCTTTGGGCCCTCTTCCATAAGACGGAGGGTCCATAATAATACCGTCGTAGCGGTTGCCGCGGCGGATTTCCCTCTCCACAAACTTTACGCAGTCATCGACAAGATAACGGATTGGCGCCTCTGCCAGTCCAGAAGCCGCCGCATTCTCTTTCGCCCACGTAACCATTCCTTTTGAAGCATCTACATGCGTCACCGACGCGCCCGCCTTTGCGCAGGCAACCGTAGCGCCTCCGGTATAGGCAAACAAGTTCAAGACGCGTATCTCACGAGATGGAGACTTCTCCTTTTCCCCACGAATTATGCCGCCCGCCCAGTCCCAGTTCACTGCTTGTTCTGGAAAAAGTCCCGTGTGTTTAAAGCTAAATGGTTTCAGACGGAAAGTTAAATCGCGATAAGAAATCTCCCACTGCTCCGGCAGGCCAAAAAATTCCCACTGTCCTCCGCCCTTACTGCTGCGGTGATAATGTCCGTTCTTTTTCTTCCATTCCGGCGCAATATGCGGCGTATTCCAAATCACCTGCGGGTCCGGACGCACTAAAATGTACTTTCCCCAGCGCTCCAGCTTTTCACCTTTGGAAGTGTCTAACACCTCATAATCTTTCCAACCATCCGCAATCCACATATCATTCCTCGTTTCTGAGCGATTTATCACAAGAACCGCACCGGGTTCTTCTCATCTGCGTTTTTTATTATCGGAAAAGGTCTGTTTAATATTTCTCCCAACCGTTTTCATTTCCCGTCCGACTACCTCTGCCGCATGCTCTACTTTTTTATCTATCTCTTTCTCTTTCACAAATTCTCCCGTTTTATCTGCCGCATGATTCACGGCGTCAACTGCTTTTCCAACGCCATTAAGTACTTTTTCCCTATTAAGTAACGGCATCCCGACACCTCCTATAACACTGCATTAGCAATTAATCTCTGCCTGCATTCCGAGCAAATCTTTATTTTCTTTTAGTATCGGATTGATTACCTCTTCTACAAATTCTTTCACCTGACTTGGCGCACGACCAACATACTTGGCAGGCTCCATCGTCTTTTGTAACTCCTCAAGCGTCATCGGAAATGCGTCATCGGCAGCAATCAGTTCCAGTAAATTATTATCCAATCCCTTTTCTTTTACGTTCCTGCCCGCCTCCATAGAGAGTTCACGTATCTTTTCATGCAATTCCTGTCGGTTGCCGCCAGCTTTCACGGCATCCATCATAATATTCTCGGTTGCCATAAAAGGAAGTTCCGACATAAGCCGCTTTGTAATAACTTTGTCATATACGACCAATCCATCTGCAACATTAAGAAATAAATCTAAAATACCATCCACAGCAAGAAATCCCTCTGCCACACTGAGACGCTTATTTGCCGAATCATCTAATGTTCTTTCAAACCACTGTGTCGCAGATGTAATCGCCGGATTCAAGGCATCAATCATGACATAACGGGAAAGCGATGCAATCCGCTCACTGCGCATTGGATTTCTCTTGTACGCCATAGCGGAAGAACCAATCTGGCTCTTTTCAAACGGCTCCTCCACCTCTTTCAAATGCTGCAAAAGACGAATATCATTAGAAAACTTGTGGGCAGTTGCGGCAATGCCGGCAAGAACATTGCACACTCTCGTATCAAGTTTTCGGGAATACGTCTGTCCAGACACCGGAAAACAAGCCTTAAATCCCATTTTTTCCGCGATTTTTTTATCTGCTTCCTTACATTTTGATTCATCGCCGTCAAAAAGTTCCAAAAAGCTTGCCTGAGTTCCCGTCGTTCCTTTGGAGCCCAGCAATTTCATATTATCCAAAACATAATCCAAATCTTCCAAATCCATTGTAAGTTCCTGAAGCCACAACGTAGCTCTTTTACCAACCGTCGTTGGCTGGGCAGGCTGAAAATGCGTAAAAGCCAACGTAGGTAAATCTTTATAGCGGATAGCAAAATTAGAAAGTACCTGAATGATATTTACAACCTTTTTCTTCACGAGTTTTAGCGCTTCCGTCATAATAATAACGTCCGTGTTGTCTCCCACATAGCAGGATGTGGCGCCCAAATGAATAATCCCTGCTGCCTTTGGACATTGCTGCCCATACGCATACACATGGCTCATAACATCATGCCGCACTTCCCGCTCCCGTGCTTTCGCCACATCATAGTTAATATCTTCCCTGTGGGATTTCAATTCGGCAATCTGCTCGTCGGTTATGCGCGGATTTCCATCGGCATCTTTCAATCCGAGTTCCTGTTCGGTTTCTGCCAGTGCAATCCACAACTTCCTCCATGTCTGAAATTTCATATCCGGTGAAAAAATAAACTGCATCTCCTTACTGGCGTAACGCTCGGATAACGGACTTACATACTTATCTGTACTCATGTTCGGTCTTCCTTTCTCTTTGCTCTTTATTGCTCATGGCTTTCCTGAGCAGTTCCCTCCGGCGCCAATATGCCGCGCCGGATTTTATTTTGTAAAATACGGTAGACGGAAGTGTCAATGACCCTTTCATCTATCTTTCCCTCTTTTACCGCGGAGACGAGGGCATGGTAGCACTCTTGAAATTTCTCCGGCAAAACAATCATATCGCACCCTGCCTTTACTGCCTCCAATGTAGCAAATTCATAGGTGTAATTATTTCGTATTACATTATCATCAAAAGGCGACGTCATAATAATGCCGTCAAATTTCAACTCTTTTCGCAGTAGTTTAGTCACAATATCCTGCGACATAAAAGCGGGTATCTTCTTCACCGTAACTTCGCTGAATGAAACATTTCCGACCATAACGCAGTCAGCTCCCGCCTGAATTCCGCTCTGATATCCTTTAAAATTATTATTGCGTAAGGACATTAAACTATCATTTTGCTCCAATATCGTCTCGGTATAATCGCCCGCCACTTTCCCGATTCCCGGAAAATGTTTGAGCGTTACTGCCAGTCCTCCCTCGCGCATGCCCCGCACATATCCGTCGATTATTTGCGATACCTGCTCCGCGTCCTGTCCGAGACATCTCTTGGCATAGTCGGGATTATTCTCACTGCCTATGTCCGCCACCGGCGCTAAATTCAGATTAATCCCAATATCAGTCAGTTCACTGCCTATCTTTTTTCCCGCTTCATACACTTGCTGTTCGGTCATATTATGCGCCATCTCAGCCGGCGCAATATAGCCGGTATCATTGAGTCCGGCTACTTTGGCAGAAATGGAATTGCTTCCCCCGCCGTCTTCCTCTACTGCGATGTAAAGAGAACCTCCGGTCACTGCCTCCGCCTGCAAGTCGTCAACCAACTGCCTGCACTGGTTCTTATCAGTAATATTTAATTCCGTTAAATATACGCCGCCCACATTATACTGCCGAAGCGCCTTCCCCATATCGGCCGTTATCTTACGGGCAGCTCCATCCAGCGTACGTTTCTGGTCAAGCTGATATAAGTCCACCAGAAACATCTGACCGACTTTTTGTTCTAACGTCATCCCCGCCAACATTTTCTCGGCCTGCAGATACGCTTCATCGGAAGAAATCGGCGTCGGACTGGAAGTCTCCGACACATCGGAAACGGTTGCCGTCGGCTTCGCCGTCTCCTTATTTTCCTCTTTCTGTGTATTGCCACAGGCACACACACCAAATGCAAAAAGCACCATGAACCCCATCCATAGTAACTGTTTCATCCTTGTATATACCTCATTAACTGTTTTTCCCTATTTTACATATTTTGCTCAAAATCATTCTAATTATAGTATATTCTTCTTCCATATGCAAATAAAATATTTCTTTTGAAAGTTATTCTTTTTTGTAAACTGCCCAAGCTGCCCCGCATAGGATAACAGTGTAAATGATATTTAGGAGGCAAACCTATGAGTGATTTGTCAGCAACAAACTGTAATGGAGGATGCTCCTGCAACGAAGGCGGTTCTTCCTGCTGCTGGATTATAATTCTTCTTTTGCTCTGCGGCGGATGCGGCGGCAATGGGTTCGGCGGCGGTATGGGCGGCGATTGCAGTTGTATCATCTGGATACTGTTGCTCCTTTGCTGCTGTGGCGGCAACGGGTTCAGCGGCGGATTCGGATGTGGCTGTGGCTGCTAAGATAGCAACTTCATACGAGTCGAAAGGGAGCTGTCAGCAGGCAGCTCCCTTTTTCTGTGCAGCAAAACAATTTAAAAGGGCTGCCATTCAGTCAGCCCTTTCAAAATCCTGTTCTTCCAGTTCTCTCTGTAATGCTTCACCATAATACCGCCATCTTTCCTCCTCCGGCAGACAGTGAAAGCAGTCCAAATCGACTTCATAGATGGTGGTATCATCCACAATTAATTTGCTTTTACTCCCCATGTAACCACCTAAAACTATTTTCCCTTTTAATATATGTGCAAAAGAGGTCAGTGATTATAAAAATCCCGAATTTTGTCGATACGTGACGACATTCCCACAAACAAGCTGTCCACAACAGTCAACGCCGCCATCGCCTCTACTACAACAACCGCACGTGGCACAATAATTGGGTCATGTCTTCCCTTTATCGCTATCTCAACTTCTTCCCCGTCTTTATTTACCGTCTTCTGCTTTTGAAAAATAGACGGCGTTGGCTTACATGCCGCCCGAATCACGATATCGTCGCCATCGCTGATACCGCCCAGTATACCGCCGGCAAAATTTGTCGCTTTCCTCACTCTCCCGTCGGGGGACATGTAAAATGCATCGTTATTTTCTGAACCGCATTTCTCCGCCACGGCAAATCCGGCGCCTATCTCCACGCCCTTGACGGAGCCAATCGAAAATATATTACCGGCCAGCGCAGCGTCAAGCTTGCCAAAAACCGGCTCCCCAACGCCGGCAGGCACTCCCTGAATCACACATTCAATTATGCCCCCCGTTGAATCATGCTCCCTCATTTTCTGCTCCAGAAAGCTTTCCGCCTCCGCCGAAGCTTCCAAATCCGGCATGCGCAGCGGACTCTTTTCTATGTTTTCCCATGACATACGGGCGCTGTCACAAACAATCGGGCCGATTTGTTTCGTATAGGCCAAAACCGATATTCCCAGTTCATTCAGCACCTTGGCCGCCACAGCTCCGGCCGCCACCCGTCCAATCGTTTCACGTCCAGAAGAACGCCCGCCGCCGCGATAGTCACGAAAACCATATTTGGCGTCAAAAGTGTAATCTGCGTGTCCCGGACGGTACACGTTAGCGATATCCGAATAATCTTTCGATTTCTGCGATTTGTTGAGCACCATCATGGCAATGGGGGTTCCCGTCGTCTTCCCCTCGAACACCCCCGACATAATAACTACTTCATCTCCCTCTTTACGGGGCGTCGCATATTTCGTTTCCCCCGGTTTCCGGCGGTTTAAGTACATCTGTATATCCTGCTCGCTCAATGAAATGCCGGCCGGACAGCCATCTACCACAACACCGAGTCCTTTGCCGTGCGACTCTCCCCATGTAGATATGCGAAACACCTCTCCCGTTATCGAACCCGCCATTTTCTTACACATCCTTTCACGTTAGCATCTTGAACTTTTCTGCAATCTATTGTATAATAATTTCAATATAATTGAAAGGAGATTTTTATGTTTAGTCAATTTTTGGGGCATTATCTGGTACAAAATGATTTAATTACCGCTGAGCAATTTTCTTCCTGCATGGATTACATAAGACAAAACCGTGTAAAGTTGGGGTTAATCGCAGAGACGGAAGGACTATTGACTCGCGCGCAGGCGAATGAACTTAACCAGTTGCAGATGCAGACAGACAAACGTTTTGGTGACTTGGCAGTGGAGAAGGGCTATTTAACCGAGACGGATGTTAAATATCTTTTAGGGCGTCAGGGTAATCCTTATCTAATTTTCGTACAAGCTTTGGAAGAGAATAATTTCCTTACCCGAGATGAAATCAACGATGCCATTCAGAATTTCAAAACCGCAAACGGATTGGCCGACGAAACCGTACAGGCGATTCAAAACGGTGATATCGAAAAAATGCTGCCGGCATTCGTTGACGTCGACAATGATAAATACATTGCGCTTATCGGATTGACCTTGCGCAACATTGTTCGTTTTGTCAGTTCTTATATCCGCGTTGAAAAAGGAAGCTTTACTTCTTCCTTATCCGCACGTTATATCGTCTATCAGCATACAACGGGAGATTTTGACGGATTTCTTGGCTTTACCTGCGATGATGACAGCATCTTAACGATAGCGGAGAATTTTGGCAAAGAAAAATTTGCAAAGGTAGATGAGGATGCATTGGATTCTGTATGTGAATTTACCAATTGCGTCAATGGACTTTATGCAACGGAGTTAAGCTATCAGGATATTACGATTGATATGCTTCCTCCGGAATTTTATTTTGACGGCACCGTTAAAGATAAAGGTGACTTTTTTGTCCTGCCTCTCTATATAAACGGCAGTAAGACTAACCTAATCGTAAAATTAACCTAATATAATGTGTATTTAAAGGAGAATGACTACTATGGCAAAAGTATTAATTGTTGATGATTCCCGTACTTCACGGCGCATACTTCGCAATATTCTGACAGAAAACGGTCACGAAGTAGTTGGCGAAGCAGAAAACGGCCAAATCGGCTACGAAAAGTATATCGAATTATCCCCTGACATTATCACTTTGGATATTACCATGCCTGTTTTGGACGGGCTCGGCTCCCTGAAAAAAATTATGGCATATGATGAAAAGGCTCATGTCATTATGATTACAGCGGCCGGACAGAAAAACAAAATGGTTGACGCCATTAAACTGGGCGCCAACGAATTTATTCAAAAACCATTTGAACCGGAACAGATTTTAAGTGTTATACAAAACCTGTCCAAATAAAATATGTTCCCTTATGCGGAGACATCGAAAAAAGGTAAGAGAAATCAGCAAAAACCTTTTCACAAGCTGTATATGCCTGTGTCTACTTTATGTTGATTTCTCTTACCTTTTCTTATTATTTCCAACGGCGGCAGAGCCATACAACGCCAACAGACATAAGCGTTAATATAACGCATATGACCGTTCTTGCCACCGCCATCGGGCAATATGTGTTCAATATCACATCCGTAAAGCGCATAAATACATAAACAACAACCGGCACGGCACAAGCCAGAAGACGATTCTTTTCTAAATAATACTTTCCCATCGCAAAAGCAATACCCATGAAAATAATTACCATGAGAATGTTCCGATATGAAGATACATAGAGCATCCCCGGCGACGTTGCGAGAAGTTTCGCTTTTACCGCCTCTGTTCCCGAATAAGTACCGCTGTTGATTTGAATCGCATAATACAAATCAAAACCATAACTGAGAATCGAATAACCAATACCAAAACCGATTCCTACAGTTGCAGAACGATATAGGGATTGCTGTTTTGTATTCGTCAAATAGACGCCCCAATATAGTCCCAAAGCAATAAAAACTGCGCTCATCAGCGCCTCTGCAGCCGCAAAAAGAAGAGCGGCCCCTCCGGTTATATTTCGCAGCCACGGCAAATTGGCAAAGAGAACCAATGCAAGGAAACTATAGATTACTTCCTGCCAAATATATCCTAAAATACCATATCCGGCAGCGCCCATCATACCGGTTTCAATTTTGCTGGATTTCTTCCAAAAGAGATAGTACAGAACCGCTCCCGCAAGCAACGGCAGGGCAATCGCCATAATAAGTCCTGTCATCTGTGCTGATGTAACCATACCTTATCTATTTCCTTTCCGGCATTATCAATATTAAAAACCAACCCGTATTCTTGTAATGAAAGTGTCAAAATCACCGATAATTTCATGGAACGCTTTCTCCGCCATCGGCTCCGTAATAAAACCACACTCACTGCCGATTCCCGCATCTATTACCTCAATGTCGTCAAATGCCGACTCTGCCTTTCCCTTTTCTTCCGCACCAATGCGGACAAAAAAGCGGTTCGTCATCTCATCCATCGGCGCCACTTCCTGTTTGGTATCTTCCCAAATTGTCATCACATTGGTATTCATATGTTTTACGGCATCTACCACATCCGATACTACCGCGCTCGCTGTTGCTTCTTTTCCCGCGCCTTTACCATAAAACATAACATCGCCAAGCATATTTCCGGTGATACAAATCGCATTAAATACATCATTTACCGCATAGAGAGGATTGTCACTCTGTATCATCTGCGGCGCTACCATTGCATACAGCTTACCGCCAATTTTCTTACTCGTACCGAAAATCTTAATGGCCGCCCCGATTGCTTTCGCGTATTTGAAATCCTCAGCCGTGATTTTTGTGATTCCCTCTGTGTAGATATCCTCGTAATCGACCTGCTGCCCATATGCCAGAGAAGTCAGAATGGCAATCTTACGGCAGGCGTCATACCCCTCCACATCCGCTGTCGGGTCTTTCTCAGCATATCCTAATTCCTGCGCCTCTTTTAATACGTCAGCAAAATCCGAACCATCATTCGCCATTTTCGTTAAAATATAATTGGTAGTACCGTTAAGGATACCGTTGATTTGCTCGATTTTATCTGCCGTCAGGCTCTGATTCAATGGACGGATAATTGGAATCCCGCCGCCAACGCTGGCTTCGAAAAGGAAATTGACCGTTTTCGTCTTGGCAATATGTACCAATTCTGCACCATGCGCAGCAACCAGTTCCTTATTAGATGTACAAACACTTTTGCCAGCCAAAAGTGATTTTTTCACAAACTCATAGGCCGGTTTCGTACCTCCCATCGTCTCCACCACAATAGACACTTCCGGGTCTTCCAAAATAATATTGAAATCATGAACAACCTTGCTCTGAATCGGGTCATCTGGAAAATCTCTCAAATCGAGAACATATTTCACTTCCACTTCCTGTCCGGCACGTTTTGCTATTATTTTTGTATTGGTTTGAAGAACATGAACCACACCGGAGCCTACCGTTCCATATCCTAATACTGCTATCTTAATCATTACTGCCTCCTGTTTCTAACTCTTTTAGCGCTTTTTGAATTTCTTTCCATTCCGCTTCTTCTAAAAACTTTTCGGGATTCATCGTTAAAATCAACGTGCCCCCGCTTTTGATAATAAACTCCGCATAAGATGTGTCGTCTGTCCGAAGCAGCGCCGGAAAGTTTTGAACCTCATTTCCCTCTACCTTTACAATCTTCGATACGTCGTCGACCACAATCGCCAACTTCCCCTGCCGTGTCCGGAGTACAAGATATTTCGTTTCCGGTGTAACATCTGCGGCCGGTAATGCCAGACACCTCTTAATATCAAACACCGGAATCAACTCGTTGCGAATCGTTACCGCTCCCTGCATGCATTCCGGCAAGTCCGGCGCTTCCAGCATATCGGCATACTTCTCAATCCCATGAAGCCTGCTCACTTCCACACCATACTCTTTGCCACTTAGCGTAAATGTTACAATCTCTTTCATCCTGCACTGTCTCCTCCTAAGAATTAATCCACTTTAAGTACGCATTCATAAACATATCAATATCGCCATCCATCACCGCAGAAACATTTCCCGTCTCTGCGTCGGTACGATGGTCTTTTACCATCGTGTATGGCTGCATAACATAAGAACGTATCTGACTCCCCCAGCCAATCTCTTTGACTTCTCCGCGTATATCGGATTCTTTGGCAAGGTTCTCCTGCTCACGAAGCAAAAGAAGCTTTGCTTTTAACATCTGCATGGCCTTATCTTTATTCATATGTTGGGAGCGCTCGTTTTGACACTGAACGACAATACCCGTCGGGAAGTGCGTAATACGGATAGCGGACGACGTCTTGTTAATGTGCTGTCCTCCGGCCCCGCTGGAGCGATATGTGTCAATGCGAATATCGTCATCCGCAATGTCAATATCAATATCCTGCTCGATATCCGGCATAACATCGCAGGAAACGAACGAAGTCTGCCGTTTTCCCGCCGCATTAAACGGAGAAATCCGTACAAGACGATGAACGCCGTGCTCGCTTTTGAGATAGCCGTACACGTTCTCACCACTGATTTCCAGCGTGACCGACTTCAGTCCGGCCTCCTCACCGTCGAGCGAATCTAATACCGTCACATGAAATCCGCGCTTATCCGCCCACTTTTCGTACATGCGGCAGAGCATACTCGCCCAATCACAGCTTTCCGTACCTCCGGCTCCCGCATGAAGCGTAAGTATGGCATTTTCGCCGTCATGCTCGCCTGTCAGCAGCGTTGTAATCCGCAAATCTTCAAATTCACGCTGAAAATCTTCAAATTCCTGCTGAACTTCCGGAATCAGTGTTTCATCCTCTTCTTCATTTCCCATCTCAATCAGGGTCAGTATGTCCTCATACGCCATACTGAGCTTATCCGCACGTTCCACAATGCTTTTTAAGTCTTTTACTTCTTTCATGTCGGCGCTTGCTTTCTCGGCATTCTCCCAAAAATCAGGCGCCTCCATATTTCTCTCTAATTCCTCAATTCTAAGCTTCTTTTCCGCTAAGTTAAAGTGAATCCCTTACTTCCAGAAGCGGTTTCTCGAAACTGCTTAATTCGATTCGTATATTATCCAATTCAACCACTCGAATCACCACCTTTATTTTTTCTCTCTATCTTTATCCGCAGATACCGCCTTATCAGCGCCCGCAGCAATGCTTATATTTCTTACCGGAACCGCACGGACACGGTGCATTCCGGCTAATCTTGTCGCTCTTGCGGACAACCGGAGCGTTGGCTGTATCGTCTTTATTCGTACCTGTGACCTGAGCTACCTGCTCACGTTCAACTTTCTGCTCAATGCGCACATGCATAAGCATCTTCACAGTTTCTTCACGAATGGACTCTGTCATTTCATTGAACATGTCATAGCCCTGTAAACGGTATTCTACAACCGGGTCTCTCTGGGCAAACGACTGCAGGCCAATTCCCTGACGAAGCTGGTCCATATCATCAATATGGTTCATCCAGCGGCTGTCGGTAGCTTTCAGCAATACGACGCGCTCCATCTCGCGAATCTGTTCCAAATCCGGAAACTCGGCTTCTTTATTCTCATAAATGTGCAGAGCTTCCTCCTGCAACCGCTCTATCAAATCGTTTTTCGTAATTCCCTCGTCTCTTGTCCTATCAAACGTAACCGGCTCTACCGGTATCACCGGAATCAGTATGTCATTTAACTGCGTCAAATCCCAATCTTCCGGAAGCTGGTCGTCTCCGATTACGATATTCACATATTTCTGCACGACCTCTTTAATCATGCCGATAATGTCTTCCCGCATATCGTCGCCGTCTAACACTTTACGACGTTCCGCATAGATAATCTCGCGCTGTTCATTATTAATTTGGTCATATTCCAGCAAATTCTTACGAATCCCGTAGTTGTTGCTTTCAATTTTCTTCTGCGCACGCTCAATCGCCTTGTTAAGCATCTTATGCTGTATCTGCTCGCCCTCCGGCATACCTAACGAATTAAACATCTGCATCAGGTTCTGCGAGCCAAACAGACGCATCAAATCATCTTCTAATGAGATATAGAATTTGGATTCACCCTCGTCTCCCTGACGTCCGGCACGGCCGCGCAACTGATTGTCAATACGTCTGGATTCATGACGCTCCGTACCAATAATCTTTAAGCCGCCAAGCTCCGTTACACCATCTTCTAGCTTAATATCCGTACCACGTCCGGCCATGTTGGTAGCAATCGTTACCGCACCCTTATGTCCGGCATCCGCTATAATCTCCGCCTCCATCTCATGGAACTTGGCATTCAGCACTTTATGTGGAATGCCAACTTTGCGCAGCATCTGCGACAGTTCTTCCGAGGCGTCAATGGTAATCGTACCGACAAGCACCGGCTGGCCTTTCTCATGGCTGGCAATAATATCTTTGACAATAGCATTTAATTTCTCTTTTTTTGTTTTGTACACCGAATCGTTATGGTCGATACGCTGCACCGGCAGATTGGTTGGTATTTCAACAACGTCCATGCCGTAAATCTCACGGAACTCTTTCTCCTCCGTAAGCGCCGTACCGGTCATACCACACTTTTTGCTGTATTTATTGAAGAAGTTCTGGAACGTAATGGTCGCCAGCGTCTTGCTCTCGCGCTTCACCTTAACATGTTCTTTGGCCTCAATCGCCTGATGAAGTCCGTCAGAATAACGGCGTCCCGGCATAATACGTCCGGTAAATTCATCGACGATAAGAACCTCATTCTCTTTCACGACATAATCCTTATCAATATGCATGAGTGCATGCGCACGCAGGGATAAATTCACACAGTGCTGAATCTCTAGATTTTCCGGGTCTGCCAAATTGTCCAGATGGAAGAAACGCTCTACCTTTTTGACACCCTGTTCCGTCAGATTGACCGTCTTTTCCTTTTCATTTGCCACGTAGTCTCCGGTCTCGTTATTATCTTCTTTCATAATAATGTCCATTTTGGACAATTCTTTTTCCGTACCTCTCTTTAACTGACGCACAAGATTATCACAGGCTTCATAAATCTTTGTTGATTTCCCGCTGGAGCCGGAAATAATAAGCGGCGTCCTCGCCTCATCAATCAAAACCGAGTCCACCTCATCGACAATAGCATAATGAAGTTCTCTCTGCACTAACTGCTCTTTGTAAATCACCATATTATCACGCAGATAATCGAAACCCAGCTCATTATTCGTGGCATAGGTAATATCGCAATTATAGGCCTCACGTCTCTCATCATTGTCCATACTGTTCAATATAACACCGACAGACAGTCCCAGAAATTCATGTATCTGTCCCATCCACTCGGCATCACGCTTTGCCAGATAGTCATTGACCGTAACGATATGAACCCCTTTTCCGGATAAGGCGTTTAGGTAAGCCGGCAGTGTGGAGACCAACGTCTTTCCCTCACCGGTTCTCATCTCTGTAATACGGCCCTGATGCAAAATAACACCGCCGATTAGCTGAACGCGGAAGTGTCTCATACCAAGAGTTCTCTTAGAGGCTTCCCGCACAACGGCATATGCCTCCGGCAATATATCGTCTAACGTCTCTCCGTCCGAAAGCCGTTTCTTAAATTCATCTGTTTTTGCCCTCAAATCTTCATCGGACATCTTCTCCATCTCAGGTTCCATACCTTCAATTTTATCTACAATCGGAATCACTCGTTTTACTTCACGTTCACTATGCGTTCCGATAACTTTACTTAGTAGTCCCATTTTGTCACTCTCCATTTATTTAATCACAAAACTTGTTTCTTACCCTCATACATTCTAACATTAGTTTGCTTATGTTTCAACCCAAAATACATAGAAGTTTGTGTCAGAAAGGTGTTTTCATCCGCAAATAAGGCAATAAAAAAGTACCAATCCGCACAAATGACAACATTCGCCCAGACTGGCACTTCTTCACAATAATTTAAATTGTATTAAAATTCCGGTTCTATCAAACCGTATGTATTTCCTTTCCTCTTATATACAACATTCACTTCGTCTGACTCCGAATTGCGGAAAACAAAGAAATTATGTCCCAAGAGCTCCATCTGCACACAGGCCTCTTCCGGGTCCATCGGCTTCATCTCAAACTTTTTGGAACGGATAATCCGGATATCCTCGTCTTCATATGCGTCCTCTTCAATAAATGCCTTGCTCAACTGTACTGCATTCTGCGCCTTATCAATCAGCTTATTTTTGTATTTCCGCAGTTGTCTCTCAATCACTTCCTCTACCAAATCAATCGATACATACATATCTGTGCTTGTCTCTTCCGCACGAATAATGGAACCTTTCATCGGTACCGTAACTTCGATTTTCTGACGGTTCTTTTCTGTACTCAATGTCACATGCACTTCTGTGGAATCTGTAAAATACCTCTCCAATTTACCAATTTTTTCTTCCACTGCTGAACGTAACCCTTCTGTTATGTCAATATTCTTTCCGCTAATTACTAAATTCATATTGCTCAGCTCCTTTGCCCATAAGTTTTCAGCAGGAAAAATCTTTCTGTTAAATCTTTCCTTGCTTGTACTCCTATTATACATGATATTATTCCTTTCGGCAATAGAAAAATCGGATTGTTGACGGACGCCTTTGATTTAGTTGTATCAATTGTGTGACAATTCAAACAATTGTCATTCCAACATAAAATATGCTACATATGTCTACCCTGTTTGTTGACAATGTTCATAACTCTGTTGACAACTAGAGATTATCGTATTTGCGTCATTTAAAATGTTGATACTTTCCATGAGTGAAAAAGACTACACGTGTCTACGCACAGTAGTTCGATTCTAATTGTCAAACATTTCCACCGAGTCCGCTGATTTCGGATTTCCTCACAAAAAAAGAGGAAATGATAAACTGATTTCATGCCTCCGGCTCCTGTCAATTCGTCATTTCCTCTTATTATATTTTTCTTTTCAGCGCAACAAAATTTCGCTTATCCTAATACCCGCCTTGCGCAATACGGCGTACGATAATATAAGTTGCTCGTCGTAATACCAACGCGCGGATTACTTGCATGTACAACGCGTCCTCCTCCTATGCAGAGAGCCACATGGTTGACACGTCCTCCGCTGGCATAGAAAATCAAATCGCCTGCCCTCGCGCTGGAAGGACTTATCTTCTTGCCAACTCTCGACTGCGCACTGGAAGTACGCGGTAAACTTATTCCAAATTTCTTAAACACGGACATCGTAAAGCCGGAGCAGTCTGTACCATGAGTCAGGCTGGAACCGCCGTACACATACGGATTGCCGACAAACTTCAGGCCATAAGAGGCAATTGCCGAACCATCGCCGCTTCCTAATGTACTTCCACCATCATCGGAACTGCTTTTCTTACTGTCGGAACTGCTCTTCTTGCTTTCAGTCGGCTTTGTAATATTATTACCGCTGTCATCGCTCCCCAGACTTCCGGAATTTCCGGAGCTACGGGATTTGGACGAACTAGACTTGGAGCTGCTCTTTTTACTGCTGCCCGAACTGCTGCGACTACTACTGCTGCTATGGCTACTACTACTGCTATGATTACTACTGCTGTTGTTGGAAGAAGAACTGGAACTGTGGCTTTGCTGTCTCTCTTCTTCTGCCGCTGCTGCCGCCGCTGCTTTTCTTCTCTCTTCTTCCCGCTCTTCCTCAATAGAAACGGCTTTCTTGAACTGGACGGATATTCTCACATATGGCTTCGCTACATAGCCGGTAGTATCCCCGTCTACTCGTATTTTCACCCAATCCGTCTCTTCTCTCAAAACTTCATATGTCTCGTCTTCCGGTAACAACGTAAGGATTTTACATGTCTCGCTTTTTTCCTCACGAACCCGAAGAGTTTCCGTCGTAACGGTCGCCCATTTTGTTCCGAAATCGTCAATCAGCTTTTCCGCACTATAGCCAATCGCCAAATAGTCTTTCATAATATAACCGCTGACGGAACCGGAACGGATGTACACCCAATCGCCTTCTGTAGAAGATATCGTAGCTGCGCTCCCCCGATACAATTTACCAACAATTTCCGCCTCTGTATTCGGCTTCTTACGAATATTCACATAATCTGCCGCAATTGATATACCGACGTTTGCATATTCTGATTCCGGCTTTGGCGTTGCCGTGGCTGTTGCTGACGTCGTTGGCGGCGGCGTAGCGCCTCCTACCGCAGAACCACTCACGGTTGAGTTACCCCCCTGCGTATTTGATGTATCTTCAAAGGCAACGATTGCTTCCGGGTCTGACTGACCGGCGCCAACCTGCATCGTGCAATACTGGTCTAATGTATATGCCATACCGGCTAATTCCGTCTCTGTTCCCATCGTCGTTGACGAGGAACTCATATAATGCCCACATAGGCCAAAAGACAATACAAGTCCTGTTCCTATTGCATATTTTCCTATTTTCTTATGTTTCATATACTTCCCTCCATGTATCGGATTGGTATAAATGTTACAAAATTATTAAATACATTTCACAGTATAACAAGGATATAATCATCTGTCAACCCTTGAAAACTCAATGTTTTTTCATAAATATACCAATTCGGCACAGGATTCTATTTTTATCGTTTTTATTCTACAGCTTTCGACTTTTTTGCTTTTTCTGTTTTGTAACATTCCTGTAACAAAAAATCAATTTTCCAGCGCTACGACTGCTTCGACTTCAATCCCAACATCTTTGGGCAGACGCGACACCTCAACACAAGATCTGGCGGGACAGTCACTTTGAAAATAACGGGAATAGACTTCGTTTACTTTTCCAAAATCATCCATGTCCTTTATGAACACGGTCGTTTTCACCGTGTTGTCCGGGTTTGCTCCCGACGCCCGAATTAAAGAAAATAAATTTAAAAAAACTTGTTCTGCCTGTTCTTCTATTCCTCCTTGTACCAGTTCGCCGCTCGCTGGCACAATCGGTATAACCCCTGACGTAAATAAGAAACCTTTTGTTTCTATCGCCTGCGAATACGGCCCTATTGCAGCAGGCGCCTGATTAGTTGTTATTATTTTTTTCATTTTTGCCCTCCATTCCGAGACGGTTACCGCCTCTTTCACAGTATAACGCAACTCACAAAATAGGGCAATCACTTAATTGTTTCTTTTGTTTACAGAGCGCCGCCCCGAGCATTGTCTGAGATGTCTGCTGTCGTTTTTTCCTGACTTTTGACAGCCCGTTTGCACTAGACCGCTACGCAACGGTACTAACGCACCACCGAGCGGTCAATGCTGCAAAAGTCAGGAAAAACGACAATGCAGTAGACAGCGAGTTTTGCGAGGAAGCGGCGAAAGATTTCTGTAAACAAAAGAAACAATGTATTTTTCGCTAGGAGTGGATACCGGATGAGATACCGCATGATACCTGTTGTCCTGAGATGACAAATGATTAAGCGATTGCCCTAACTCACAAAAGAAATCACTAGTTTTTTTCGCCGTCCGGTAGTATAATGGAATTTAGATGTCAAAAGCCCTTTCTTATTAAGGGAAGTGGCCATATACACAAAAACAACAGGTGAGCAGCATTATGCACGATGGAGCTGAGACTCAGGAAATCGTGGAAGCCTTTGCTGAACACGATTTCCACGTTTGAGGCTCAGTGGAATGATTCGTGCATCCAGCTGCGAAGATATTGTTTTTGTGCATATGCCAATACATTAAGAACTAAAGGGCTTTTGACAACTGAATCCTAATAGGAAACAAATGCAAGCGTAAAGGAGTGTAACTTCCTATGTATACTTATCACAACCGCGTATCCTACAGCCGTATTGATAAAGATGGTTTGTTAGGCGTATCCAATGTCGTCGACGCCATGCAGGACTGTTGTCTGTTCCACAGCGAAGATGTCGGCCACTCCGCTCTGGACTTATTAAAGAAGAACCGTGCATGGTTAGTCAGTTCATGGCATGTTGTATTTCAGCGCCGCCCGAAAATGGGCGAACAGTTCGCCGTCCACACATGGCCTTATCAATTTCGGAGTATTTTCGGCTCGCGCAATTTCTTAATGGAAACTGACGAACACGAAGTACTTGCCTATGCGGATTCGCAATGGTTCTATTTTGATTCATTGACCGGACAACCCGCGCCTGTTGACAGGGAAGAAAAAGACGCCTATCCGACAGAGCCGGCTTATGAAATGGAATACAAGCCCCGCAAAGTATCCTGTCCCGCCGACCTCACTTTAGTCCAAAAAGTCGACGTGTGCCAAAACTATCTGGATACTAATAATCATGTAAATAATGGACAATATATCCGTCTCGCCGTCAATGTGCTCCCTCCGGATTATGAAGTAGGAGAACTTCGGGCCGAGTTCCGTCGGGCGGCCAAAATGGGCGATACGATGCACATCCACACAGCCCGAACATCAGAGCACTATTATGCGGTATTTACGGACGCCGCAGGAACCCCTTATTTTCTCAGTGAATTTACAGAATGCAAGTGATACGGTACACGAACGGAATGGAAAGGATAACAAATAATGAATATCGAAAAACAGTTTCTCGGTACTTTTACCAGACTTCATGTAATAAGAAAGACAAAATACGGTGTTGTTCTGAGCTCCGGTAAGCTTCCGCAGCTCGAAGTACTTCTACCAAACAATCAAGTCAGACCAGAAACCGAAACGGGCGATTTTTATGAGGTATTCCTCTACAAAGATTCAGAAGACCGGCTGATTGCCACAACGCAGCAACCTTATCTGTCCCTTGGAGAGCTCGCCGTGTTGACAGTAAAAGACGTAACCAATATTGGGGCATTTCTCGACTGGGGTTTGGCTAAAGATTTATTTCTTCCATTTAAAGAACAGACAACGAAACTTCATGCAGGAGATAGCGTACTTGTAACCTTGTATATCGATAAAAGTGAACGTCTTTGCGCTACGATGCACGTATACAATCTTCTCTCCACAGAAAGCAATTACAAAAAAGGCGACCATGTTCACGGACGCATTTACGAAATTTTGGATTCTTTTGGCGCCTTTGTCGCCGTAGACGACCGGTATTCGGCCCTTATTCCACACAATGAAATGACAAGAGAACTGCACGTATTGGACGAAATTGACGCCCGTATCAAAGATATTACGCCAGAAGGGAAACTCACCCTCAGTCTTCAGGAAAAAATCAAACAGCAAATGGGAAAAGATGCCGAACTCATTTACGGACGTTTAGAACAGGCCGGAGGCTTTCTTCCGTTCCACGACAAAAGCTCACCGGAAATCATCAAACGTGAATTTCAGATGAGTAAGGCAGCATTTAAAAGAGCCATCGGCCGCCTGCTTAAAGAGAAAAGAATTAAGCAGACGGAAAACGGCATCCAAAAATATTAGTTGTCCAAAAATCTCATTTTGTCTGAAGTAGAGCGTTTCTTTTTTGCTTCCGGTTCTTTCTTTCTGTCCAGACCGGAAGCGCTCCGCAAACCATTGGACAATTTCATTTTACAGCTCTCGCAAAAACGTCCTGTCTTAATCGTCGCTCCACAGCTTTCACAAGGAATACCTACCGGTGAATCATCTGAAAAAACCAGACGTTCCTCTCTCACCCAACGGTTTATCTGGGAGACGCTGACCTCCATCTCCTGAGACAGTTCATGGATACCCACATGTGGATTTTCGCGCACGTATTTTTTCACTTGCACAAACTTATCTTCCATCTTCCTGACGCACGTCGGACATACTCTCATTCCCTGAATATAATTAAATAATCTCCCACAACTTTTGCAAGCAACAATTTCCATAATAATCCCCCATTCTGAAGTATTTATTTAATCTAATCTTTTCCAATACACAGGCAGACAAAATATACTTCTTGTACCCCTGTCCGGCATAATATATCTCCACACGCCTCCAACGTCGCCCCTGTCGTATAAATGTCATCGACCAGCAACACGCTGCGCAGGGAACAAAGCGCATTCTCTCCCTTTTCTTTGAGAGCAAATGCACCCGCCACATTGGCCGCCCGTTGTTTTGAAGCCAATCCTTTCTGAGGTTTCGTATAACGTGTTCGCTGCAAGACGTCCGAAAGCACCGGAAGCTGCAATAACTTCCCCAGTTCATCCGCTAACACAGCCGCCTGATTATACCCCCGAAACCACTTCTTCCTGCGATGAATCGGCACCGAAACAATCGCTTCCGCACACCATCTTTCAATCTCCGCTCCACGAAACCGAACCAGCTCCTCTGCAAAAAACGAGGCATCCGTAGTACATCCCCCATATTTGAAGTTCGCCATGACCCGTTTCATGCGGGTATCGTAGACCCACAACGCCGCTCCGGCAGTAAGAGCATCCGCCCCTTTTCTTTTCCTTTCACAGTCATGGCAGTACTGCTCCTCCGGTACATCTATCGGTTTTCCGCAGCGCTTGCACCTCGGTTCGCTCACACGGGGCAGCGATATGCGGCAGGAATGGCAAATTCCATTCTCTCCCCGTTTTAACACGTTCCCACAAACCGGACACTTAAGTGGAAATATAAAATTCAAAAGATTCAATTCCCCGCCCCCTATATATCTATCATACCAAATTATCCGCCATTTTGCATCCTATTTTTTTCATCTATCTCACGAATCCGCTCACTCAGTGAAGAATAACGCATTTGTTCGGACTTATTATGTATCATCTCCCGCACAGTTTCTTTACTGCCGACAATGGTCACACACTTTTTCCCTCTTGTTACCGCAGTATATAATATGTTGCGGTTCATCAGCATTCGGGGCCCATCAAGCAAAGGCAGGACGACCGCCGGATACTCGCTGCCCTGCGATTTATGTATGGTAATCGCATAAGCAAGTTCCAGCTCTTCCAGATTTCCCTGTGGATATGTAACATACTTTTCTTCGTCAAAACGGACGGTAACTTCTTTATTAAGCATGTCGATTTCCGTAATCACGCCGCAGTCGCCATTAAATACCCCTGTTCCCTCTTCAATCAGCATCCGGTTGTAGCCGCGGACTTCCCACTTAATCTGATAGTTATTTTTCATCTGCATCACTTTATCGCCCTCGCGAAAAATAACTCCGTGTATTTCCATTTGGTTTTTATCCGGTCTCTCCGGATTCAAATAGCGCTGCAAAACCTCATTGCAGCGGTACACTCCCAGTTCCCCTTTTTTCATCGGAGTAAGTACCTGTACGTCAAACGGCGTGCAATTCGTATAATTCGGCATCTTTTCCCGCACAAGCCAGAGCATAACCTCAAGAACCCCATGCGCGTCTTTTCTCTTCAAGCAAAAAAAATCTTTGCTTTCATTGTCAAGCGCAATCTCTTCCCCGTCATTGATACGGTGGGCATTTACAATAATATCGCTCTCCGCCGCCTGCCGAAAAATGCGGGACAACTTAACTACGTTAAAACAATGAGAATGAATGATATCGCGCAGGACATTGCCCGGCCCAACACTCGGAAGCTGATTCACATCGCCCACCAAAATGAGGCGAGTGCCTACCGTAACCGCTTTCAGCAGGCTGTGAAACAGAAAAATATCTACCATTGACATCTCATCAATGATAATTACATCCGTCTCCAAAGGATTCCATTCGTTCCTGCCAAATAATTCTCCGTTTTCATTCTCGTTCCCGTTTTCTTCTGTCAAGGCACCGTTATATTCCAACAGACGGTGAAGCGTCTGCGCCTCATAACCGGTAGCCTCCGACATTCGTTTTGCCGCCCGTCCGGTCGGCGCCGCCAGCAAAATAGATAACCCCTCTTCTCCCAGACATTTGATTATCATATTAATTGTCGTCGTTTTTCCGGTACCCGGCCCTCCGGTGACAACAAGAAGACCGTTACTCATCGCCTCGCGTACCGCTACGCGCTGCTGCCTGTCCAGAGAAATCTCTTCCCGCTGCTCCAGCTCGTCTATCACTCCGTCATAAGTTTCATCCCTGCGCCCCATCGGCACATTGAGGTCTGAAAGCATACGGGCACAATTTAATTCGGAATAGTACAGGCTCGGCAAATAAACATTTCGCTCGTCATCCACAAGCACCGTCTTGTCCCATTCCATCTGCTGCAGCACATCCATAAGCCTTTCCACGCTTACCTCCAAACGGTACACAGCTTCTTTTAACAACATCTTTTCCGGCATATAGACATAACCACCCTGCAATCCCATATTCAACACATATAAAATACCGGCCCGCATACGTTGTTCCGAATCAAGAGAAATCCCGCTTTTCCGCGCGATTTCATCCGCAATCTTAAATCCAACTCCTCTAATATCCTCTGCCATCTGATAGGGATTCTCTTTCACGATATCATACAGGGAATTGCCGTATGCTTTGTACAGTTTCACTGCCAGCGCATTGGAAATTCCATAGTCTTGTAGGAAAATCATGGCGCTGCGCATCTCTCGCTTTTCCTCAAACTGCAGGGCAATACTGCGGGCTTTCTTTTCGCTGATACCTTTTACTTCCGCCAAACGCTCCGGCTCTTTCTCAATCACCTCAAACGTCTCGTCGCCAAACTTATCTACGATACGCTTGGCCAGTCCGCCGCGAATGCCGGCTATCGCCCCCGATGACAGGTAACGGAGTATCGCCATCTTATCTTCCGGCTCCTGCACTTCATAGGAAACGACTTTCAACTGCTCCATATAGACCGGATGTTGTACCATCTCCCCACGCACACATACATATTCGCCCTCATTTATAAAAGGAAACGTCCCGACACAAGTCTCTTCCTCTCCGTCGGGCGTCTCTAATTCAAATACCGTATATCCATTCTCTACATTCCGATAAATAATATGCGACACATATCCCTTACGTTCTTCCATGAAAATCCTCCGACCTGTTTGATTGAAAAAAGCGCCGCAAAACGGCGCTTTCCGAAATCAATTATGCTGTCTCACCACTATTGTTCTTCATCGAAGTATATAACTGTTCTGCAATGCCAAGTCCTTGGCCACTATTCACCATCTGCTCTGCAATGGCAGATAAATAATTATCTTCGAACATATTCACATAATCCGTACTGTCATCTTCTTCCTCTGAGAAGATTTTAGCCGACTCCTGCATCGTTTTAAACATTTGTTGAATCATATAAGATTCAAACTGTTTGCAGGCATCCATCATTGCTTCGTCGCTTTCCGCATTTTGTACCTGACTTGTCAGCCGGCTCGACGCAATGTCATTGGCTGTTGTCGAGTAATTTGTTAAATAAGTATCTCCAATACCGTTAATCGCCATATAATCCTCCATTCCGGAATATATCCCCTAAATTATGAGCGCAAATTATTAGCCTGCTGCAACATCTCATCAGAGGCAATAATCGCCTTTGAATTCATCTCATAAGCGCGCTGTGCAATAATCATATTTACCATCTCATCCGCCGCCTGCACATTAGAACCCTCCAAACGGCCGGATACGATTTTTGCATTCAAATCATTTGCCGTATATACGGTTGCTGCACCGGAAGCTTCCGACTGCAGATAATTCGAGCCGGATGCCTTTTCCAATCCCCCGGCATTTGGGAAATGTGCCAGTCCGATTTGAACGCCAATATATTGTGGATTGTTATTGGCGTCAGGATATGCCAAGTTTCCAAACACGTCGACCGACAGTTCACTTGTACGGTAAGTATTCGGCAACACGATTTCACGCCCCTGTGTGTCTAACACCGGACATCCGGCGCTATCCGTCAGAGCAATGCCATTTTCCGTAATCGACATATTAAAATGTCCGTTACGCGTATACGCCGTCGTTCCGTCCGGCTGCCTTACCATGAAGAAACCCTCTCCCTGAATGGCATAATCAAACGCCCCGTTTGAGGCATACAAGTTCCCTTGCGTAAAATCCGAAGATATGGCACCTATTCGTACGCCCAATCCCACCTGCGCCCCGACTGGTTTTGCTTCTCCGGTTGTAGTTGTAGAATTTTTTTGCAAATTTTGATAAATTAACGTTTTAAAATTGGCAGCCTGTGTCTTATAACCTGTTGTACTGATATTTGACAAGTTGTTTGCAATTACATCCAGATTACTCTGCTGTCCAATCATACCACTTGCTGCTGTCCACAAAGAACGCATCATAGGGTATCACCTCCAAATATTATCGTTTCATTAACCCAATCTTCCTACCTGATTTACCGAGCGGTCCAACATACTGTCATAAGAACGAATCACTTTTTGGTTCGCCTCATACGCACGGGTTATAGTAATCATATCGACCATTTCCCTCACAACATTAACATTGGATTGCTCTGTATATCCTTGAATCACTTCTGCTGTGGCATCCTGCATGGCGGCTCCTTCCACCGGCTCATACATTGTATCACCATATTTTTTAAGATAGTCATAGTCCTGAAAATCAACAATTTTTAATGTATCAATCATTTCCCCGTCCGCAGTAATCACTCCCTGATTGGAAATACTGACGGATTTTGCAGATGGATTTATGGTAATATTTCCGTTTTCCCCCTGCACCGGATTGCCATCGGCGTCTACTAAAAGGCCATCCTTTGTCAGCATAAAGCGGCCGTCCCGCGTATATCGGGTATGAACCTCCCCTGCCTTATCCGTTACGCTCAGGGTAAAAAAACCTTTGCCGCTCAACGCCACATCATATGTATTATTTGTCTGACGAACAGACCCCTGGTCATAACTGGTATATGTTTCTCCGATTTTGACGCCCAGACTCAACCGTCCAATCAGTTGGTTATGGTATGCCTGAGAACCGTCTCTTATCTTTATTCCAAGCACCTCGTCAAATGCCTGACTGGCCACTTTTTCCCCCTTATAACCAACCGTATTGGAATTAGCCATGTTATTAGAAATAACATCCAGTCTTTTCTGCTCGTTTACCATGCCTGTCCATGCAGTATAGAGACCTCTTAGCATATCGTTCCCCCTTCCTTTCTGTCAAAAACTAACGCTGCTCCGCTTCCATCTCCCCGCTGAGAAACTCCACATAGCGGCCGGTACCGATGGCAACCGCCGTCATTGGCTCTTCTGCCGTCATCGTAGTAATACCGGTCTTTGATTCAATTAATTCTTCCAGTCCATACAAAAGACTGCCGCCTCCGGTGAGAACAATACCTCTGTCAGCGATATCCGCTGCCAGTTCCGGCGGCGTCTTCTCAAGCACGCTGTGTACTGCCTCCACAATTTGTGAAGTTGTATCTTTCAACGCCTCTTCCGTCTCCTCCGACGTCACTGTAATCGTCTTCGGCAGACCAGTGACAAGATTACGTCCCCGAACATCGACGGCGACGCTTTCCGGCCGCGGATAAGCGGAACCAATGCGGATTTTAATATCCTCCGCCGTCCTCTCACCAATCAATAAATTATATTTCTTACGCATATAGCGGACAATCGCATCATCAAAATCATCTCCGGCTATTTTGATGGACGCGCTCACTACGGTTCCACCAAGAGAAATAACGGCAATATCCGATGTTCCTCCGCCGATATCAACAATCATATTTCCACACGGACGGGCGATATCAATGCCGGCTCCAATCGCTGCCGCAATCGGCTCCTCAATAATCTTCACATCGCGCGCACCCGCCTGAAAGGCAGCATCTTCAACCGCCTTACGCTCTACCTCCGTCACCTGACTCGGTACGCAAATACTAATAAGCGGTTTACGAAACCGCTGTTTTCCTACTGCTTTCTGTATAAAATATTTTAACATCTTCTCTGTCACGGTATAATCTGAAATAACACCCTGACGGAGAGGACGAACAGCTACAATATTACCAGGAGTACGTCCCAACATAAGACGAGCTTCTGCGCCAATCGCCTTAATACGGTTGGTGTCGCGGTCAAACGCAACTACACTGGGCTCTTTTAACACGACTCCCTTACCCTTAACATAAACCAAAATGCTGGCTGTGCCCAAATCAATTCCAATATCAAAAGCCACTTTCCTATTCTCTCCTTTCGTTTCTCCTGTATAGTATTCCCATTTTGCCTATCCTTATTATAAACGTTTTTTCATATATTTCAAAGAGTTTTTTTATGATTCTTCCTCAGCATATGCCGCCTGAAGCATAATGGCGCATTCGACACGCTTACGCTGCAGTTCACATCCTATCTCATATGGCTTATTGATATCACCATGAAAATGGTATGCATTGGCAGCACAACCGCCGCTGCAATAGAATTTGGCAAAACAGTTGCGACACTCCTCTTTTGCATATACATTACACAATTTGAAAGAATTGCAGATGTCCGTCTTGACGATACCATCCTCTACATTCCCCAGACAAAACTTGTCTTCACCTACAAACTGATGGCAGGGATATAAATCCCCCCACGGCGTCACAGCCAAATACTCTGTTCCCGAACCACATCCCGACAACCTTTTATATACGCAGGGGCCGCCGCTCAAATCTATCATAAAATGGAAGAAATTGAAACCTCTCCCCTCTTTTTTACGTTTCAGCATCTCTGCTGCCAATCGGTCGTAGCCCTCGCAAATAGCCGGAATATCTTCTTTGGAAATGGCATATGGCTCTTCCGGCCCCGCCACTACAGGCTCAACAGATATCTGTTCAAATCCCTCGTCGGCCAGATGGAGAACATCTTCCACAAAATCAAGATTATGACGTGTAAATGTTCCTCTTACATAGTATTTTGTCTGCTTTCTTGATGCGGCCATCTTTTTAAACTTATCAATAATTAAATCATAACTGCCCTTTCCGTTTTTGAACGGACGCATTCGGTCATGAACTTCTTTCCGCCCGTCTATACTGAGCACGACATTATCCATTTCCTGATTCGCAAATTCCATCACTTCATCATTGAGCAGAACGCCGTTCGTCGTCAATGTAAAACGAAAATGCTTATCCTCTTTCTTTTCTATCTCCCGACCGTAAGCAACGAGTTTTTTTACGACATCGAAATTCAGGAGCGGTTCCCCGCCAAAAAAATCAACTTCGAGATTACGTCTGCTGCCGGAATTGGCAACGAGAAAATCCAATGCTTTCCGGCCCACCTCATAACTCATAAGCGAGCGGTCTCCCTTGTATTCCCCCTCGCCTGCAAAGCAGTATCGGCATGCCAGATTGCAGTCGTGGGCAATGTGCAGACACAAAGCTTTTACAACGGTCTGGCGTTTCTTAAAATCAATCACGCCATCCTCATAGACGTCTCTTGTAAAAAGCGTGCCGTTTTCCTCCAGTTTCTTTATGTCGGCAAACACATCCCGCATGTCTTGTTCCGTGACGCCATCCTCTTTATATTTATCCATCAACGCTGAAGCCACAGAGCGGAAACTCTCGTCTCCGTAGCGGTTTCCGTCATCTTCCCGCAGCATTGCCAGCGTGTCATAAACTACATCATCTACTACGTGTATGGAACCACTGTTTACATCCATCACAATATTATAACCATTATTCTTATATTGATGTATCATCGTATCTCCTCTTCATCGTCAGGCTAACATGGAACGAGGACTAGACCGAAAGCATACTTTCGGTCAGCCCTCCATTGCATTCCAACATTACTCTTCCTTCTGTCTCTATATTTGCCATTTATGACACAAACAAGGGTGGCGGAGAAATACAGCAACCCCTTTACGAAACATCTCTTATTTATTTTCGCAGCTCTGATTTCCTACGGTACAAGAAGTCTTGCAGGCAGACTGGCAGGATGTCTGGCACTCGCCGCAACCGCCTTTTTTCATCGTCTCTTTCAGATTTTTCGTCGTTAATGTTTTAATTCTTTTCACAATATACACCATCCTTTTGTCGATAATCGTCTATATTGTAGCACAAACCGGAAATATTTTCAAGCAGAATATCTCACTTTTTAGGACAATCGCTCACTTTTTCCCCAAGTGCAGCATTCCTCCGAGCATCCCTCCGAAAGAGCAGAGGAAAAACGCCGGTATAACACCGGAAATCTGTGTAAAAACAGCGCGGTTGCAAATCATGGACACCGTCAGCAAAACGACATAATACAGCACGCCCTGAAGCAGTCCCCACAAATAGTGTCGGCCCTCCCGATTGGAACTGACAATCATCCCGCTGATAAAACAGGATAACACATAAGCAAATATGATGATGCCGCGCACGACGCCTTCCGAGAGCTCCATCTTAAACATCAAAAACGCCAACAGCACTAAAACAACCGCCGAAATAATATAGGCCAGCACTAACCCTTTCCCCATCTGCAACACTACTTTTTTCTTCATAGACCCTCCCCCGTTTGTTTCCGTCTGCGATATTTCTTATCAATTTAACATATGAGTCTTTGCAAAAAAATAGAACTGTGCTACAATAGATTGCAAAACCAAAAAAACAGACGTTAGAAACGGAGGGAACCATGAAATATATTGACCTGCATGTCCATTCCGTCTGTTCGGACGGAACATTTACACCAGAAGAATTGGTAGAGCTTGCCATAAACAATGATTTAATTGCTTTCGCGCTTACCGACCACGATACCGTTGACGGTGTGGAACGGGCTATCCTCGCTGCCAAAGACAGAAACGTGGAAGTCATTCCCGGCATCGAATTATCTTGTGAATATACAATCGAGCCTGAGCGCAAAAAGGAAATCCACATTTTAGGATATCAATTGGACTGGAAGCACCCCGGACTGTGCGAGGCGCTTACTGCCGTCGCCGACGAGCGCGACAACCGCAACCGGAAAATGTGCGCCAATCTGTCTGCCGCCGGTTATCCCATTGACTACGATTCGCTTGTCGCCCGTTTTGGCAATAAGATACTGACGCGCGCGCATTTCGCCCGCTTTTTACTGGAACAGGGCGCCATTCCCAGTCTGGACGCAGCTTTCAAAAAGATACTGGCGCAGGACGGGCCTTACTTTGTCATGCGCAAATATCTGACCCCCAAAAAGGGAATTGAATTAATCCAACAAGCCGGGGGCATCCCTGTGCTGGCACATCCTTTATTGTACAAAATGTCAGTTACGGAAATCCGAAATATGATTGTTGAATTAAAAGAATACGGACTTAAAGGTATCGAAGCGCTCTATTCGAGAAATCGGGGCACTGATGAAGCTTTTGTCCGCAAGTTAGCAGATGAATACGATTTATTTATTACCGGCGGCTCCGATTTTCACGGAACGAATAAGCCGGATATCGAACTCGGCCGTGGAGAGGGTAAACTCCGCGTTCCCGTTATGCTCTTAGAAAATTTGAAATAAGCGTTTCAGCCGCGGCAGTTATATCCCTCTTCGCCAAGATTGCGGATATGACTGCCGCTCCGTCTACTCCGGTTGCTTTTAGCGACGATATGTTTTCCGCATTGATGCCACCGATGGCAACGACCGGAATCTCAACCTGCTTTTTAATTGCCGCCAATTCTTCCAATGTCACATGAATTGTATCTGCCTTTGTCGATGTTCCAAAGACGTCCCCCACACCGAGATAATCTGCGCCCGATTTCCACGCCTCTTCCGCTTTCTCCAATGTGTTTGCCGTAGCTCCGACAATCTTATCCGCCCCCAAAATGTCTCTGGCAGCCCAAACCGGAATATCGGTCTGCCCCAGATGCACACCGTCGGCGCCAACCGCCAAGGCAATATCCAGACGGTCGTTTATCAACAGCGGAATTTCATAGGCGTCGGTAATTGCTTTTACTTTCTCCGCCTCTTCATAAAATTCTCTTGATGTGCAATCTTTTTCCCGCAGTTGTACTACCGTAACCCCTCCCTGTATCGCCAGTTCAACCGCCTCTTCCAACGTATCGGTCGTCATCAGCCGCCGATCGGTACATAAGTATAACGTGTAATTCATGTCCGGTTTCATTTTCTTAATCCCCCTGTTTTATGCGTACTTTTTCAACGCTCTGTCTTATCCAATGGCACACCGCTCAAAATCCGCTCCACCTCTACTGCATACTCCGGTTTTTGACTGCGTATCGACTCCATTTCTTCTAAACAATCCTGCATCACTCCCGTATTATAATCCAACTGTTCGCGCAGCTTCTGCCGCTGTACATTGAGGTCGTGTCTCACCTCGACCATTTCTTTCGGCTCTACCAGCGCCGCTACCTGCCCCAGCCAGATATCACAGTCTTTAATGCCGAGACGCCGCAGCTCTGCCAATAAAATCTTATTGTTTTCATCAATACGGATACTCGTTTCCCTCTGTCTTGCCCATTCGCGCTTTGCCTGCAAATACTGTTTGTACACATAATCCAATTCGGTTACGTTTCTCACCTGATATTTCAGATACATATAATCCAGCGTCCGCACATTGTTGACATATTTTATTTTTACACGGTTGCTTAAAAATATGGCGCGGTTACATTTCTTTTCCGTAATTACCATATCCACCCGATTTTTTCTCGCCTCATTGAGAACAATCGCCGCCAGTACAAAACCTGCTGCTACCGCAATGACAAACGGCATACCGATATCCAGTTTAAAACAATATGCCAGCGCCACGAGCATGGCTCCGGTAGCGACAAGCAGTGCGGTCAGGCATTTACCGACGGTTTTTAGCATCGCTTGCCTGCGTATAATATCTTTCTTGTCTGCCAGCAATAAATTCTTCTCGCCAGCCAACTGCCGCAAGTCATTTTTTATTTTCATCTGCAAATCCTCATAGCCTTGCAGTTTCTCAATGTCTTTCCGTACGTTTTCCTCATGTTTCTCCATCGCCCTGCGCTGGGCATCCGTAAATTTGTATTCCTGCTTTTGCAGCTTTCTCCGCTCTTTCGTCAATTCCACAATCACCTGCGCTGCGGTGAGAAGACGCAGCTTCTCTTCGTCCGGCGCCTGATCCAGCAATTGGATGTCTTTCAGATAGGAAGTAACCTGACCGTACTCAAACTTAATGTCCTCACATTGGCGCTTCGCCTCGACAATCGCCTCATTGAGCCGCTGCAGATAGGCGACGCGGGCATGGTCATCCCGCACATCAATTTTCTCCTTTTCCACCTGTACCGGTGCGTTTTCCAGCTCCTCCAACAGCGGATTCGTACTCTCGGGATTATCGTTCTCCGTGGCAGTTTCTTCCGCTGCCTTTTTACTCCTGAATTTTTTCAGCCATCCCATGCTGCCACCTCCTTATCAGTACACAAATGCCTGTCGCATGCAGGCCTTGTATTTTGTAATATCGTCTTTTCGTTCTTCCGGCATGCGAAAATCCGCCAACGCCTCCTGATAACGTCTCCGGATTTCCTCTCTTTCCTTTTGAGAAACGTCAAACGAGAGCGCCTCTGCCTCAAACTCCGCCTCTTTCCCAAGCATAAGCAAAATCCACAAATAGTGTTGCAGCGAATCGCTTTTGTGATTTCGCACATAAGCCTCTTTGAAATCTTCCATCGCCTCTTCAAACGAAGAAATATAAAAATGAGCAATCCCCTGATTGTGTAAAATGTCTCCATATTCCTCCGGCGTAAAATTGATTGCAAAACTCCCGTGCAGCAATTTACGGTATTCGTGAAGACTTCTTGCATAGCAGCCGGCGCGGAGATAATTATCGGCTTTGATTTTCTTTTTCTTATATATTGGCAAATTCGTTATCTCATCTAAAATGTCTACTATTTGTCTTATTTCCTCTTCCTTATAATAATCGCAGCTACATAATACAGCTACAACCAAATCTTTCATACCGTGCTTTTCTTCTATCATATATTTCAGCTTTACCGATAAAACTGACATATCGAGTTCTTCTGTCAGCCATACCGGCAGGGCAGGCTGAAAAAAATCTTCGTTAATCGTATATATATGATTGTATATATAATAACACAGTTCCTCAATACTATACACCTGTCCGGCATGATACGGCATTGTATACGGCTTATCAGCTACTTTGCCTTTTCCAAGAATTACCATGACGCCCTCCACTCTCAGTCTAATTTAAAACTTTTCTCCCAAATCCGGTGGGAAGTAGGGAAAAATTCTCCAAACCCTTTGTCTTTTAATGTCACCACACAGGTGTCGGGAGAAGAAAACCGTACCCGCATACCAATCCGGCAATGTCTGTCTACCCTTGTGAGAACCGGTTCTAAATCCAGCAAAAATTGCTTTTCCCCCTGATGAAATACATTTCTTACCATCAAAAGAATCTCATTATCCCCATCGGGAATTATGTCCACCTCTTCATCTACCAGATACCACGGCGTTCCTGCTTTTGCCAGTACGATTTCCTGCTCGCCCGCGTCGGCATATGCTTTTATCCATACATAATTTTTTATCATCTCGTCATCTAACAACAGATAGCTTTCCAGACGGGGTGTTTCCGCTATCTCCCGTGCAGCAAAGCAGGCCCCGCTCACATACAGGTTCTGCCCCTTGAACAGGCGGCGCCCGATACACAATTTGCGAAATACTTCGTCCGCCCAGCTCCCCTCAAAACCATCTCCCGTCATAAACAAAGTGGAGAGAAGCTGTTTATGCACCGCTCCATAGATAACATTTTCAATGACAGAAGCCTGATATTCCTCACCGGAAGCCGGAAATTCTATTGCGTCCGAATAATCTTTTTCATTCACTCCCACCAGTTTTGGTTTCTTCGTGGAATCCACGTGCATCTGGTAATAGGTAAGATGTCTGTTATAATAATCAAACAGTCCGACGTCGTGAACCCATATGTCCTTTTTCTGATACAGAACATAGTACAGAAAACTTTGCTTATATCCTGCCACAAAGGCACGCTCTTTTCCTATGCCGATTTTTTCCAGAGCCTCATATATAATCTGCGCAAATTCCTGCGTGACATCCCTTGCCGTCACGACCAGTTGCCGTATCGTTTCCCCGGGATACTGCTGCCTCGTCAGCGACAGGGTTTTACGAAAAAAATGAGCAAGCACATTGGCCGGATGGGAATGTCTCCCATCCATTACAATTTCCTCTCCCCGTCGGATTTTATCAACAAATCCCACGAGAGGTTTCCTGCCCTCCATGACAATTTCCGTGTCAATGAACGCATCCGGATTCTCCTCCGTCCGGCCGATTAATACCGGCTCTCTTGTTTTTTTGTCATACACTGCAATCTGCGTCTTCTCATCTCCCAGATTATACCCTAAGAGCAATGTCCTCTCGCCCATGTTTTCCCCCCTCCGGAGCAGCCTGCCCCATCAATGTATCACAAATAACCGTTCCGCCGCATAACGGGCTCTCTCATAAGCGCTTCTCACTTCACGGTATTTGTCCTCATCCTCTTGTTCTTTTGCTTCTATCATTTCATTCACCATCCGGAAAAAACCTTGGGAAACAGTTATATCTTTCGCACGCCTGACCGTCAGAAGTCCCGTTTTCTCATCGGTTTCCTCTTCGTAAATACAACATTTCTTCTCTTCATCGCCAAAGAGGAGAAGTTCTCTCGTAAACACCCCCGGAAAAACCTGCTTCATCGGCTGCCGCTCCATCTCACCATCCGGCTTTTGCTCACAGAGAAAGACATCTCTGTCCGTTCCGCTGTAATATTGGACAAGTACCGTATTTTCAATCTCATGGGGTACGTTCACTTTATTGATATAGTCTTTCATAAACGCCAGAATAAGCCCCTCGCCGGCGCATTTTTCCAAGCTTAGTTCAACAAATTCTTTTAGTTTTCCAGTAAACGTCTTCTGTTCACGGTAATAACGTAAAGCGGCCAAAACCATAACCAAATCTTTTTCATAGCGCGCTTCTTTTTCAATGAGAACAAAAAGTTCCTCGGACAACTCGGTTCGCTCCACCACATATTCATAAGCATATCGGGATAAAAATGCTTTTGCCAGCATACGGTTATCGCCTTTTTCGTAATATTCCTGATATAAAGGCACATATTCCGTCAAATCGGCGTCAACAAAAAGCAGTTGTGCCAGCAGCCGTTCGTCTGCCTCTTCGCCCATTTCCACTTCCGGCATTTTCCGGCAGATACGATAAATCGAAGCCATCGTGGCGACATCTCCCATATAATAGCGGAGCAGATATTCCATCGCCGCCTTTTCATAATGCTTTTTTCGATATAAATGGAACGCCCATTTCAGCAGCAGCGGCTCAAATTCACCGGAATTTTTTTGTATCAGTTCCGTCACCAGCATCGAAAGCGCAGCAAGCTCGCATTGTTCCACGCCTCCCCTGCATAACATTGCTGTAGCCTTGTCAAACATACCCTGATATATGCAGTCCGCTGCAACGTCTCCGAGACGCTCCCGTTTTATCTTATCCGAATCTATATTATCTAAAATTTCTAACAACAGCGGTATATTTTTTGTCTCCCGGTAATAATCATACAGACACAACAACACTCTCTGCTGCATGTACTCCCGCAGTTTTTTGCGCTTTAGTACCCGATGGAGAACTTCCGCATGCTGCTCGTCTATTTTCGCCATCCGCTCAGCCTTTGCCGCCAGATGAATGAGAAGCGGGAGACATTCCGCCCCCTCTTCATAACACTGCCACGCAAAGTTGTCAAAATCAAGCAGACGCTCCATACGGTATTCTATCGTCTCTGTATAATACCGTCCAGCGTCGTCCACAAAATATATTTGTACATTCGGGGTGTAGATTGCAACCTGTGTATATCCGTTTTCAAGCGGATAATAAGTCTCTCCCTCACATTCTTTGTGAACGACAACAACACCGTCCATCTGCTCATTGTCGCACCAAATCCCGTAACTGAACATAATGTGCGACACGTTTACCGCAACTTCGTCGCGAATCTCTTCCCCGTCCAGAAGCTCTTCGTACAAAACAGCCAGATGTGGAGAGATTCGACGATGTTCCAATTGATGAAAGGCAAATTCTTTGATTTGTGTATGGTACATCCGGTAAAATTCCGGACGCTCGCTGCTGTTTTTCACAATGTAGGAATATAAGAAAGCTTTACAAGTCGCATTCAGATGGTTCTCATACTGAAAGTAGGAAAGTACAACGTCCGGCAAGCGGGTCACCTTTTCATAATCCATCGTATACATATAGTACTCGAATAAATCGGTCAGCCGCAGACGCTTGGCGACGCCTTTGGCAAACCACGGAAAATACTTTACATGACGAATTTCATTTCGTATGAGCATACTGCAGATGGCATGCAGCGTGTCAGTCATAACAAAAAAATCGTACAACTGCTGCAAAATGCGAAATACCGTCTCGTCATAAAAGGGAAGACGCTCTGCCAGAAAACTCACCGCCATGGAAACTTCTTTCGTCGTTAAATCCCGCTTCAATCCGTAGTCCACCGTATTTACCGTCACCGTATCCAGACTGGCAATCAGCGTGGCGTCCTCCCGATAAGCCTGCATCATCACCGAATACAGAAAGGGACTGCTGCTGCCCGCCTCTAACTGCGCACGGACATCTTTTTCCAACAGGCGGAGCGAACGATACCGCTTATCTATCTGCGTACGGATATACGTCAGCGAACTCGTCTGGTATCCGTTTTCTTCATAAGCTTCTATCAGATGAAGCAGGCGTTCCTTATCTTCTTCCCGTTTTGTATACAACGTCTTTACGAACTGAATCGTAATATAGCTTTCGACTTTGGAAGTTTCTGCCCCCAGCGGAGGCACTTCCAAATTTTCCGTCTCCTGAAAAAAGGATAAAATATCTTCCTCTTCGCAAAGAATAATAGCGATGTAACCTCTCATAGCCAGACTGTATCTGCCGCTCACTTTTTCTAATATGTAGCGGTTACTTTTGAGGAAACTCTGAAAATTTGTCCTAGTGATTCTCTTTTCCTGAAACGCCAGATACATTTGTATCATAGTAGCGATTGCTGCTTTTTTTGCCCGATTGATTTTACGCTCCTGTTCCCCCCACTGGTTGTGCGCCTCAATCTGCACAATCTTCTTCTCATAGGGCGTCTGCAAGATGAGCTGTCCGAAACGACGCCCCTGCGGCACTTTATCCGCCACAATGGTAAACTCTAAAATATCCTGCTTATGTTCAAACTCATCCGTCCACAAAACATGAATATGCGGCTCAATGAAATCTGCGGTACTCGTAACATAAATTCCGGTGTGTCCCCATGTGTTTACCCGTATCCGCAGCGTATCCTGTATGTCCGTTCCATTCAGTTCATATGATATTTGATTGCCGCTCTCATGATGAATTTCAAAACGGAGAGATTCTTTTACTTTCATGGCCACCAGAAACTCTTCCATTCCTTGCAGCTTTGTATTCTTCTTCGTCAAATAGTAATATAAAATCTTACCGCTCTCGTTGCGGTACAAAAAGGCTTCCTGAAATTTATCGGATAAAAATAAGTCTACCCCGTGCTCCGGGTTTTCTTCGATTCTGTCCTGAAGCGCATGATAATCCCTGACCGCCCCTTTCTCATCCCGCAATTCCGGCGCTACGACACTGATATCATAAGGCACCTGTGCTTCGCCGCAATCAGTCACCAACAAAAGCTCACCCCGCAAATGCTCGCCCGGAGCCAGCTCTTCTGCATTTATTTCCATGGTAAGTTCATTGTCCGTTCCCTCGAAAAACGGAAGAAAATCAATATGTACATCTTCTGCTGCCCCAAACCCTTTGAGCCTGCTTCCCCTGACATTTTTTAGAGAAAAAGAATATATCAGGCGTTCTCCGGACACTACTGATAATGTCAGCGGCTCTTCCGGCAGCACTAACTCAGGCGTCATATAGATAAAATTTCCTTTGGCAAGGGATAAGATTTTTTCTCTCATGCAGAACCTCCTAATCTTAATTCTATAGTATACCATTTTTTAGAGAACAATGGAATAGTTTTATATTTTAACTTGCGAAAATACTTTGACAGGACTATAATTGAGAAAAAATGCGGGTTCTGCATGAAAAACCTCATCTCAGGGAGAAAAAAATGAAAGCAAAAGAACATTTTCATGGAAGTGATTTAGAAAAAATAGAAAAAATATATGGCGTACGCAAAGAGGATATCATCAGTTTTTCGGCTAATGTCAACCCCCTCGGGGTTTCGTTCCGTCTGCGCGACACGCTGACAACGCATATTGACGCCATTACCACATATCCAGACAGGGAATACACTTCCCTGCGCAAATGTATTGCCGGTTATGTGGGGACAAACGATGAAAATATCGTGGTCGGCAACGGTTCCACCGAATTAATCTCGCTGTTTATCCAGATTACCCACCCGAAAAAGGCGCTTATCGTCGGCCCAACTTATTCCGAGTATGAGCGGGAAGTTTCGCTCGGCGGAGGACGCTCGCACTATTTCCGGCTTACCGAGGCAAGCGAATTTGTTCTGGACACGGCTTCTCTGACCGACGAATTGTCGCACGATGTTGACCTCCTCATCCTGTGCAACCCCAACAACCCGACTTCCTCGGTTATTAAACGGACGCAGATGAGAGACATTTTAGATTTTTGCAAGCGAAAATCCATCACCGTGCTCGTAGATGAAACCTATGTCGAATTTACGGAAGAACCGGAGGCAGTGACCGCCGTACCGCTTACCGAATATTACAATAATATTATTATCCTGCGCGGCATTTCCAAGTTTTTTGCCGCTCCCGGACTGCGCCTCGGATATGCTGTCTGCGGAAACCGTGATTTACTAAAAGAAATCAATCAAAAGAAAAATCCGTGGACTATCAATTCCCTTGCCGCCATCGCCGGAGAAATTATGTTTACCGACGGGGAATATATTCGCCAGACAAGGGAATTAATCGCCGGCGAGCGCACACGTATTTACCAACAGTTGGAGAAATGCGAAAACTATAAACCCTTTTATCCCAATGCTAATTTTGTGCTTGTCAAAATTATAAAGGGTAATTTTACGTCAGTAGACGTGTTCGACGCCGCGATTCGCAACAATCTTATGATACGCGACTGCTCCTCTTTCCCTTTCCTCAACCACCAGTATCTGCGCTTCTGTTTCATGAAGCCGGAAGATAACGATGCCCTGTTAAAAGTACTGTTTTCTATGCATTAGAAACTTTCTTTACAAAGCGCTTTTCGGTTCTGTAAACGACACCGCCGTCTGCTTCTAAGTATATTTCATATTGGTCGGCCGCCAGAGGGCGAATAGGCAGAGCAAGGTAATACTGAAACGAAGCGAATTTGGACGGCGCTTTCTGCACCGTACCATGGTAATCCATGGCATACGTCTGTTTCGTTCCGCGCACCCAGACTTTACCTATCTGGTGGTCTTTTCCATATATCATCAGCATATCTTCATAAAATTGAATCTTGGAAGAAAAATTCTTAATCGGAGAGCACTGTACCAATGGCGCCTCTTCGCATATTTCCCAATCCCTGTCCTCCGTTCCGATTAAGTAGCGGGTCGAAACCGGCATGGACAGGCAGAAACTCTCAAATGGCACGGAAAACGGATAGGCGCGGTAAAAAGTTTGCCGAACAAGACAGCGGTTGACGACTTCTTCCGTGCCGTGCGTATATTCCGTTATCATTCCGCCATATCCGTCAATTTTCTTTTCAAGGCAGCCGCTCATGGCAAATACCCTGTCACCGGACAAAATGCCGTTCGAACGAATAATGGATTTTTCTGTCGCATACTGGTGCTCCAGACGGACGCGCCCGTTCTTTTCGTCCAGCACATATATTTTCACGTAAGAATTTTCATCCTCGTCAAAAGACGGCACCGGACGCCTTTTACTCCAATGATTGTCATAGATTATCAGTCTTTTCTCTTCCCCACCCTCTTCTTTCAGCATATAGGCAGCGTGCGCCTGATAACAAAACGACAGGTCGCCCTCCGGCTGCAAAACCTTTTCCTCGTATTTGGTTCCTTTCCAAAATTCCGTATCACATAAAATCCATTTCAGTTCATTTGTCTGCCAGTCCACCTTAATGACTGAATGCAGGTTTCTCATGCAAATGATGACGCTGTGGTCTTCTTCCTCATAAGAGACTGTATTTACATGCGCCCAGTCAAAATAATCAAAATAGGAGTGTTCCGACAATACCTCTTCCAGACAAAGCGTTTTTACAATTTCTCCGGTATCCCTGTCTATTTCAATAATGGCGTCTTCCACCCATTCATTCATTGAACTCGAGGCAGCAATCAGATTTCCGCCCGGTTTCATCTCGCATCCATCGTGATGAATCCCCTCCGGCACATAGTATTCATGATACACTCTCCCCAGAAAATCCATCTCCTGACAGAGAACGGAGTGCGGATTTGCATAAGAGGGCGCGCAGATATCTTTAACTAAAAACAAAAAACGTCCTCCCGATAACAAAAATACGCCATAGGATTTCGGCTTACGGCTGAGATAATAACGCACCTCCCCCTTTTCATCGAAAACGTAAGGATATCTCGTATCGCCGCCAAAGACAAACGTCATTGGGGTTGCGCTGTCTTTTGTCTTCTCTTCCATGCGTATCATGTTTTCCAAGGACTTCGGCAATGGTTTCGTCTGGGCATATACTTTTCTTTTCAGGCAGACTTCCCCTTTATCATCCAGAAACTCAAGCGTGATTTCATTTTCCCTGCCGGCATGCAAATAGAACACCGGAATACGGTGTCTCGTTGTCCGTTCCGTCGTCAACGAGTAATCCCTGCCGTCTTCAAGCGATACTCTCACCGCATAAGGCACTTGTGTTGTCAGTAAAATGAGCGCTGTCAACGGCGCCTGACGATACGGATTCATTACGACCAGCATATGATTCTCCGAATATTTTTTCTTGTCCAGCAACGCTTCATAATATTGCTCTAACATAGAAGAAATTCTGGCATGGCTTTTTTTGATTTGAATCTTTGTGCTAATCTGCTCCGCAAACATTTTCCTGTTTCCCCCACACATACACTCTAACATACGGCATATATCCTGCCCCGAACGCACGGTAGCATATGGATTTTTCCAATAATTGCTCCAACGGATTTTTATTTTCTCATACCGTCCCATACGAAAACCTCCTATCACAATATCTATGATAGGAGGTTAGCAAACTAAAATGTCAAAACATTTCCTTTTTTATGGCATAAATTGGGTATTCCTGCGTCATAAATGTGTCTCGGAAGAGAGGATGTCAGCGAATTAGCAACTGCCTCGATTCCACATCCAGCGTCAAGTGTTCTCCAGCCGAGACTTCATCCGCCAATATCTTCTTTGCCAATAGCGTTTCCACGTTTTTCTGCAAATATCGTTTCAGCGGTCTGGCTCCATACGCCGAATCGTAAGCTTGCTGCGTAATAAAATCTCTCGCCGTATCCGTCAGCGACAATTCCAGTTCCTTATCGGCAATGCGGCGATTGATATCTGCCAGCAGCAAGTCGATAATACCGGAAATATTTTCTTTTGTCAGCGGTTTAAACATAATAATTTCATCTAAACGGTTGAGAAATTCCGGACGAAAGCTGCTCTTTAACTGCTCCATAACTAACGCCTCGCTCTCTGCTGCCACATTTCCCTCGGCGTCAATGCCCTCCAGCAAATACTCGGCCCCCAGATTGGACGTCATGATGAGAATCGTATTTTTAAAATCGACTGTGCGGCCTTGCGAGTCCGTCACCCGTCCGTCATCCAACACCTGCAGCAATACGTTAAACACATCCGGATGCGCTTTCTCTATCTCATCAAAAAGTACAACGGAATATGGTTTCCGGCGTACCGCTTCTGTCAGTTGTCCCCCCTCCTCATAACCGACATATCCGGGAGGCGCTCCTATCAGGCGTGACACGGAATATTTCTCCATATATTCGCTCATATCAATACGAACCATATTGGATTCATTGTCAAATAAACATTCTGCAAGACTCTTGGCAAGTTCTGTCTTGCCTACCCCAGTCGGCCCTAAAAACAGAAAAGAGCCAATCGGTTTGTTCGGGTCTTTGATACCGGCTTTGGAGCGTATAATAGCTTCCGTCACTTTGGTTACACCGTCCTCCTGCCCAATCACGCGGCGGTGAAGTTCCTCGTCCAGATGAAGCGTTTTATTTCTCTCCGATTCGGTCAGCTTGGCAACCGGAATCCCCGTCCAGCGGGAAATAATCTTGGCAATCTCTTCGTCGGTGACGCTCTCGTGTACCATCGAAAGTTCTCCCTGCCGCTTCTGCTCTTCCGCCTCCTGCAGCTTCTTCTGCAACTGCGGAAGCTGGCCGTATTGTAATTCCGAAACCAATTCCAGATTGTAATTGCGCTGTGCCAGCTCAATTTGATTGTTTATATCTTCAATCTGCGTTTTCAGCGCATGCACCTGCTCCAAAGAAGATTTTTCGTTATCCCAGCGCGCTTTCTGTCCGGCAAATTCCTCTCGCAGCTCCGCCAGCTCTTTTTGCAATTCGGCCAGACGGCCCTGACTGAGATTATCCGTTTCCTTTTTTAACGCCACCTCTTCTATTTCCATCTGCATAATGCGCCGCTGTATTTCATCCAGCTCCGTCGGCAGCGAATCAAGCTCCGTCTTAATGAGCGCACACGCCTCGTCTACCAAATCAATAGCTTTGTCCGGCAGAAAGCGGTCGCTGATATACCGGTTTGACAATACGGCCGCTGAAACAAGCGCGCCGTCGGTAATCTTTACGCCGTGGAATACCTCATAACGGTCTTTTAATCCGCGCAAAATAGATATCGTATCTTCCACCGTCGGCTCTTCTACAAGCACAGGCTGGAACCGCCGCTCAAGCGCCGCATCTTTCTCAATATATTGACGGTACTCATCGAGCGTAGTAGCGCCGATACAGTGCAGTTCCCCGCGCGCCAGCATCGGTTTCAGCAGATTTCCGGCATCCATGGCGCCATCCGTCTTTCCCGCCCCGACAATCGTGTGCAGTTCATCAATAAAAAGAATACTCTGCCCATCACTCTGTTTTATTTCCTCTAATACGGCTTTTAACCGTTCTTCAAATTCGCCGCGGTATTTGGCTCCGGCAATCAACGCGCCCATATCAAGAGAAAACACCTGTTTATCTTTTAACGAATCCGGCACGTCGCCTCTGACGATTCTCTGCGCCAAACCTTCCACTGCTGCCGTCTTGCCGACACCCGGCTCACCGATTAACACCGGATTATTTTTTGTCTTGCGCGATAAGATGCGTATCATGTTCCGTATCTCGGCGTCACGGCCTATGACAGGGTCCAGTTTTTGCTCTTTCGCGCGCTGCACAAGGTCGGTCGCATATTTTTCGAGACTTTCATAGATAGCTTCCGGATTATCTGTAGTCACCCTCTGATTTCCGCGCACTTTCGATAACGCCTGCAAAAACCGCTCTCGGTCAATACGCATCTCTTTCCATAACTCTTTCAGCTCTTTCGATGGATGTTTGAGCATACTCAGAAATAAATGCTCAACCGAAATATATTCGTCGCCCATCTCTTTCGCTTCACTCTCTGCATAAACAATTACTTTATTGAAATCGTTTGACGGATAAATCTGACCGCCCTCGACTTTCGGCCTCTTTTTTATCAACCCCTCAACCTGAGCCGTCAACACCTCGGGAGAGATATCCATCTTCTGTATGAGCTCTGCCAGCAGACTGCCCTCAATCGTGAGCATTCCATAAAGCAGATGTTCCTGCGCTATCTCCTGATTACCAAAATCATAAACAATTTTACCAACACCGTTTATAATCTCTTCCGCCTTTTGTGTAAACTTCGTACCACCCATGACAAACACTCCCTTCACGATTTAGTATGCGGATTTAGACACGTTGTATCCGGCACCTAATCCAATACAAACTTTATTGTTATACTTTATATAGAACACAGGTACAGTATAACGCAAGTTGTTAGCACTGTCAAGGGGTGAGTGCTAATTTGATTTGAAAAGACAAGAAGAATCCCCGAACTGTGCTGCAACACGGTTCGGGGATTCGTTCTTTTGTCCAAATGGACTCGTCATTACTTTTTGCCTATTGGCATTATAGCATATGCAAATTTTAATTACAAGATACATTCTACCCTTTTTTTACTTTTGAAAAAGAACTGTAAGCTTTCTTCTTGCCTTTCTTCGCCACTGCCCGCAGCTTAAATGAATATTTTTTCTTCTTGGCAAGTTTTTTTGTTTTGTAAGAGGTAGCCGTTCCCTTTTTGGTGGCAATTTTCTTAAATTTGCCCTTGCCCTTTTTCATATAAATTTCAATTGCATCTGCTTTGCACTTCTTCCACTTCAAAACAAACCTGCGTCCTTTCTTTTTCAGTGACTTGAACACCGGTTTCTTCGGTTTTGCCAGTTTGACGGACTTTTTGCCCGTATCAGGATTAGTTATTTGGGAATCATCCGGCGGGTTCGGGGTAACGTCTTTATCCGGCTGGTCTGTCACCGGAGGCTTTTCCTGCTGCCCCTGAAATACAACATCATCCGAGCTCTGTTCAAAACGATATTTTCTTGTCAAATCCGTGAGTGTATCAACAGCCGCCGTATCATATGGAAGCAATGTATACTCATAAGTGTATGCCTTTTTATTCGGCAGCGTATATTGCGTCAACGTATCCGGCCCGCAGCTCTTGTTTCCTGCCCCCGACGAAGCAAGGTTGACGGATAAAATCGTATCTTTCTGCGGTTGGAGCTGATAAGGATGTTTGGCTTTTGTCAAATCCTGCACCGTAAAATGCAGCGCCGATGTCTCAACTTCTTTTTTTCCGGCAACGACAAGCGCCTCTTTCTGGTTCGGATTTGTGACCGTAAACCACTTCGTTCCTGTCAGCGTTCCCGTATCCTGCGTTTCCAGATAAGGATAAAACATTTCCGAAACGGTTGACTGGTATTTGTCAACGACGGCAAAATTATTGCGGTCGCTCATCGACTCAACCGGCCCGTTTCCATACCACGTAATATTTTCATAGCCTTCCGGAAGACGCATATCCGTACCGATTCGCAAGTAATTGCGCATTTTTGTATTCGTGGCGTCGGAAGTCAGTTTTACCGTTACGGCTCCATTTCCCTCAATCGTATAGTCCATCGACACTTGAAAGTCCGGCTGCTTCGTATAGGAGAACACCGTGCGAATCACTTTCCGTCCGTCACTCTTTGTTCCGATTTTATATTCCTTTAGCGCCTGACCGTTCGTTGCCGTCTTCCACTTCGTATCATGTGAATTATCGTTATTAATCGGCGCTCTGTAAAAGTTTGGCGTCGGCCCCTGTGACAGAAGCAGCGTACCGCGGTACTTGTAATCGTGAAGCAGGCCGTCTGCTTTCTTTATGTCAAAAGAGAACTCCGTTCCTTTCACATGTAGCCCTGTCTCGTTTTCTTCAATTTCTACACTCCGGCTGTCTGCCTGAAATGCCGTATCCGTCTTTACATCTCCCACTAAAAACTGTTCATGGGCAACGACGTGACCGGATTTCGCATATAAGTTATCTGCTTTCTGCTGCAGTTCGATTGTCAGATAATACTCTGCTCCCGCCTTGCGCTCTTTAGGAAGTTTCTCCACATACGGCAGCGCAATCTCCTTTTTCTCTCTCGGCTTTACGTCAATACAATCCGAACCGCTGGCTATCTCCTTTTCATCTTCTGAAAGTTTCCACACGAGATTATATTGATTCATATTATCAAAGGACGACTCATTATATACTTTGACTTTCCCCTGTGCCAACTGCGTTTCATCGGCAGAAAACCAGAAATTCTGGTAAACATATTTTACCTCATGCAGCTCCGGCTGCACATCCCTGTCAGGAGAAACCAAACCATTGACACAAAATGAGCCATCGTTTGGCTGGTCTTTCCAGTCGCCCCCGTAAGCGTAATATTTTCCTTTTGCCTCATCGCCATATAATGTTTTATGGGCAAAACTTTCCGCATAATAATCGTATTTCCCGCTTGGAAGTTCCGCAAGCCTCGACTGGTCTACCCAGTCCCAGATGAAACCGCCCAGCATATTATCCGAACTCCGAATCGCATCCCAGTACTCTTTAATATTTCCCACGGCATTCCCCATGGCATGGTCATATTCACATAATACATACGGCATGTTTGCTTTTGCTTTCCCCTTTACCGTTGCCACTGTCGGATACATATTACTATCCATATCCACACCGTTTTGATTACCGGAACTCTCACAGTGAATCGGCCTTGTCGAGTCTTTTTCCTTAAAGTACTGAATTAAATCATAAAACATACTATCGGCATAGTTTTTGTCCGACGTATAGTAATTCTCATTTCCCGTTGACCACATGACAACACTCGTGCGGTCTTTCAGCCGTTCGTATGCCGTAACCGTACGGTCCATTACCATTTTCTTAAAATGTTTCTGGTCGTTCCCCTTATTCATCAGCGCATGAGATTCAACATTCGTCTCTGCCATGACATACAGACCGTACTTGTCACACAGATAGTACAAATATTCATCGTTGCTGTAATGCGATGTGCGGAGCGCATTGAGGTTGTATTGTTTCATCGTCTCAATATCCTGCCGCACCGTCTCTTCCGGCACATATTTCCCGTATATCGGGTCTGTGTCGTGCCGGTTTGTTCCCTTGAGCAGAAGCGGCTGTCCGTTAATCGTAACCGGCTTGTATTCTTTATCCGCCGTAGAACGCTGGCCGTTCTCATTTACCTGACTGCTGACAAATTCTATCTCCCGAAATCCCAGTTGCTGGGAAACACTTTCAATATAAGCGCCTGTCTCCTTATGATAGAGCGTCATTACCATCGTGTACAGATTCGGCTGCTCGGCAGACCACAACAACGGTTCATAGACGATATGTGAACCGGAAGCAGTGGCAACCGTTTTCGTACCATCTTGCGCCGCTTTGCCAACCGTCGGGATATCAATGGTATAACCATTCATAAAAACATTTCCGGCGGCGTCAAAAAGCCGCACATCTACTGCATAATCGGATAAATCCGCAGTACTGGCGTTGCTCACCGCCAAATCAATATCAAGATTGGCATTTTTATAATTTTCATCCAAATCCGTGACGACATTATAATCGGCAATATGAATAAGTGGCGTGGAATACAAATAGACATCGCGGAAAATACCGCCGTCATAAATCATATCCTGCCCTTCCATCCATGTGCCGTCACAGAACTTATGTACTTCTACTGCCAGAAGATTATCCATTCCATCCTCCGTCAGATAATCTGTAACATCAAAACTGTGCGGACTGAACGAATCCTCACTGTAACCGACTTCTTTGCCATTTA
>CAPAOV010000017.1 GCA_948579355.1 uncultured Eubacterium sp.
TGTCGCCGTAAGCTTCTTCGACGGCGGTGTTGTACACCTCACCAAAGGTGAGGTTGTCATCAACGGTGAGGTTCTCATCGGAGGTGGGGTTCCCGCCTGCCGCCTGAGCGGCGGTATGACCAATACATAAAACTATACCACACAGAAAGGCGGCAACTGTCACCCCGATTAACTTCTTTTTCAGATTTTTCATATAATCAAACCCCTCTCTTCGCAAACTCCTCATTTCTTTTGTCATCTGCCTTTATTGTCAAGACCCTTTCGTACTTCCTGCCGGCAGCAAAAAAGAAAAAAATAATTCCATTCGGAAAACACAAAGTTTTATTACCCGGATGGAATTACCCTGTCTCTGGATTTGTTTTGTCAAACAATTCCTTTTGTCGTCCTTTATGATATGTTTTATCATATCAGATAGTGGAACTTCCTGCTAGGGGCACTAGCAATAGCTATTCCACGCAATAGCAAAGTTATATGAAATCCCTTTCCATAAAAAATGCTCCTATACCAAAATTATCCTCTGCACTTTCACATAGAAACAACATAGTGCGCCAGCTCCAACGCAATATCAAAATGTCCTGAATCGTGCTGTGTACCTTTCCTTTCTCCCTCTTTACGCCGGCTATCCCATTCAGGGGCGTCAAGCAAATCCCCACTCGTAAAAAATGAGTAGAAATTCAAACCTCGAAAATCACACATTGCCTGCAGGGCGGCGCATTCCATCTCAACGGAAATACAGCCGTCTGCTTTATGCTTATTAAAATTATTAATTGTTTCCCTGTAAAAAGAATCCGTCGTCCACGTTTTTCCTTTTACAAATGGGATGCCATTTTCCCTCATAAATGCTGCAACTATATCCGCATTTTTTATTGTAATATAATCTGCTGCAGGTGCGTAATGATATGAGGTTCCCTCATCGCGATATGCCTCCGTCGGTATCATAACTTTCCCATGGGCAATTTCTCTGTCCAGACAGCCGGCGCCGCCGAAGACAATATATTTATCCGTTTTGATTTCCGCCAACGTATCTTCCACCGTTCCGACACACGCAGGAGCTCCTACATATGTTTTATAAAACGCAAAAACCTTCCCCTTATATTCTATGCGGTAAATTGGTGTGCTTCCGCTTGCAAACCAAAAAACAGCAATTTGTTTACAGTCGTAATTATTCAAAACAAACTCTTCAATAACATGGGAAAATGTCAGGATACAGGCGTCTACCCTTGGCGCATCTTTCTTAATACAAGGATTTATAATTGCCTCTGATTGATTGTCAAAACTATCTGTTATCATTTTTCTCCTCCTTATCCGTCAATTATTTTGAGCCGTCCTCTCTCTTATAACGGTTATTCAAGACTCTGGTACATCAGTATACTTACCAAACGGCAAAATTACAACCACTTTATACCAATCGTATAATTCTTAATGTGGAGGAGAATTATCCGGCGGCAGGCAGACATGATTATGACAGACATAATAGGTTGTCTTTCCGTTTAATAAACGATAGTCCTCTGTCGCATGAGAAAGAATATTAACTTCGGAGTGAAGCGGAAGATGGGATAATATTTCTTCCCTGCTGTCGTCATGCGAAAGTACTACGGTAATCTTCATCGGCGGATGATAGTACAAAATGAGCGCAATCAGAAACATGGCGTATCCCGCCGGATACTGCTGCGCCGCTGCGGACATATAGGCAAGTTGACACTCGGCGTCTTTCTTTATTTCCTCTTCTTCGAGAATCTGTGAGAGACGAACGAGACAGTAAGCGATAACAGAATTTCCCGATGGCATGGCTCCGTCGTAAGTTTCTTTCGGCCTCGTAATCAAGCGGCCATTTTCTCTGCCATATAGGAAAAAGCCACCGCCATTTGTATCCAAAAACTGCTTTTTCACCTGATGATACAGCGTTTGGGCACGTTCCCGATAATATGGCTCTGCCGTCGCATCATAGAGAAAAATAAGCGCCGCCATATAATACGCGTAATCATCCAGAAAACCATTGACGGAACGGGCCCTGTCACGGCAACTGACAAATAACAAATCTCCCTCTGCCAGATTTTCCTCTATAAATTTTTGTGTTTTCTCCGCCGCCTGAAGATACCGCTGCTTCCCCGTGGTCCGATACAAAAAGACCATAGCGCAAATCATCAGGGCGTTCCACGACGTAAGAATTTTATCATCCATATGCAGTTTATAACGCGATTTCCGGTGCTCATACAACATCTGCCGCTCCCTATCAAAGGAATCGGCAATCGTTCCGCCCCCCAAACGGTTGGGAATGTTCTTTCCCTCAAAATTCCCCTGCTCCGTAATCCCATAATGCTCACAAAAAGAGGCGCCCGTCTCTTCGCCAAGAATCGTGCAGATTTCCTCATAGTCCCAAAGATAAAAGCGCCCCTCCTCTCCCTCACTATCCGCATCCTGCGCGGAATAAAATTCTCCCTCTTCTCCAGTCATTTCCCTGAAAACATAAGCTGCCGTCTTTTCCGCAGTATCAAGAAAGAATGGCTCTCCCGAAACCTTAAACATAGAAACATACGCAAGAATCAATAACGCATTATCATAGAGCATTTTCTCAAAATGCGGGGCAAGAAAATAGCTATCGGTAGAATAACGGGAAAAACCAAAACCTATCTGGTCAAAAATCCCGCCCCGCCTCATCTGTTCAAGTGTCTTATAAACGGCTCTGTGGGAAAAAACAGTCTCTTCTTTGTCCGCCTCCGTCACGGAATATAACAGAAGAAATATCAGATTATGGGGGGTAGGAAATTTCGGCGCCGCGCCAAAACCCCCATATCTGCTATCAAAACTCTGCGAAAAAAGAGACACCGCCCGCTTTAGTAATTCCCTGTCTATCAAACTGCTTTCCGCAACGTCCTCCGCTCCTACATGGGAGAGAATCTGTTCCGCCGATTCGATTAGCGCCGTCTTATTCGTTTCCCATTGCTCGGCAATAGCACGCAGCAAATCCCGAAAACCTGTCATTCCGGAATGGGAATCCGGAGGGAAATACGTTCCAGCATAAAAGGGCTTCTGCTGCGCGGTCATAAAGATACTCAGCGGCCAGCCGCCTCCTCCCGTTAGCGCCTGGCAGACAGTCATATAGACGCTGTCAATATCCGGCCGCTCCTCCCTGTCAACTTTAATGCACACAAAATAACGATTTAAAAGAGCTGCCGTCTCCCCATCTTCAAAACTCTCGTGCGCCATCACATGGCACCAGTGGCATGTACTGTAGCCGACGCTTAAAAATACAGGCTTGTCTTCCCGTTTTGCTTTCGCAAATGCTTCTTCTCCCCACGGATACCAGTCTACCGGATTTTCCGCATGCTGCAAGAGATACGGACTACTTTGGTCTTTCAGTCGATTTGCCATTATTCTCTCCTTTTGCCCAGATTTCCATTTGCCGGATTATTTAACAGACGCCCCTGTTCATCAAACCTCGAGCCGTGGCAGGGGCAGTCCCATGAATGCTCCACGCCATTCCACTTCAGGGAACATCCCATATGCGGACAGCGCTTCCGCGCCGGTGAAAGAAGATTGACGAGAGCTTCACACCCATTCAGGAATAATTGCGGCTTCCACATTGACCTCGAGGGAGAAAATACTTGTGCGTAGGCATTTTCCTTTCCGGAAACTAAGTCTGCCAAAATCATTGCTGCCGTCATCGAAGAAGTCATCCCCCATTTATTAAATCCCGCAGCCACAAAACAATGCGGCATATTTTTTGAGTACTTTCCGATATACGGGATTCCGTCCAGCGTCATACAATCCTGCGTCGCCCAGTGATAGGTTTCGGACGAAGAGGGATAGCAGGACTTCGCAAAATCTCTCAGTTCCTGCCAGCAGCCTCCTTGCTTTCCCGTACGGTGGCTGCCGCCGCCAACAAGCAGGAAATCCCGATAGCTGCGAAACGATAATCCCGTCCGTTTCTCATCGACATACATCCCCTTTATGCAGGCGGCGTTTCTGAGTGCAATCACATAAGAGCGGTGCTGATACATTTTCATAAAATACATTCCGTGTTTATTATCCATCGGAAAATGTGTGGCAATAATAAGTTTTTCAAAGGCAATCTCGCCCCGATTTGTTACCGCCGTATTTTCTTTTAATTCCGTGACAAAGGTGTGCTCATAAATCTTTAAATCAGCGGCAATTTGCGCGGCAAACCGCAAGGGATGAAACTGTGCCTGCCCTTCGAATGCAAGCGCCCCCACAGTAGGAAACGGAAGTTCCTCTGTCGGCACAAGCGAAACCGGATGACCGAGCTTGTCGAGCGCCTCTGCTTCCTGCTCGAGTTTCTTCCTGTTATCCGTGGAATAAACATACGACGTCCGCTCCTCAAAATCACAATCTATGTTCTGACAAAGCCCGGCATACTTATCCCGGGCTCTCAGATTTGCATCTAGCACAAGTTGGGCGCGCTCTCTGCCCGCCCCTTTCAGCAATTTGTGATACAAAATTCCATGCTGCGCCGTAATCTTTGCCGTTGTGTTTTCCGTGACTCCGGAACAGATTGTGCTCCTTTCAACGAGCATGTAATCAATTCCCATCTCCTGTAAAAAATGAGCGCACAAAATCCCCGCCATTCCACCGCCTATAATGAGAACATCCGTCTTCTGATTCCCATCCAGCCGTGGAAAATCAGGGAGCTTTCTTCCCTTTATCCAAATTGACTTCATACGTTACCCCTTTCGCACTTCTGTCTGCATTCGGCAATTATTGAATAACTACCGCACAATACACTAACAGTATGTACGAATCAAAAGGAGTTATGCCATTTGGGCGCTCATTCAGACAACGCTTTTGTAAAAACGCATCTCAAAATGGGCTCCGCCTTTCCGACAATTAGACGCCTCTAAAATCCCCCCCTGTTCTTTTACAATCATCTTCGCCAGCGCCAGACCAATTCCCACTCCCTTTTCTGAAGTATGTTTTCCCTTATAAAACCGCTCAAACAAATGCGGCAAATCCTCTTTCGAAATGCCGCAACCATTATCTTCTATTACAATTTTCGTATAGAGGATATTCTCTTCCGCCTCTATGCGTATCTCGCCCCCTATCGGCGCAGACTCCATACAATTTTTCACAATATTAGCAAGGCTCTCCTGAGTCCACGCCATATCTCCGAGAAACCCCGTGTCCTTTTCACATGAAACAATCAACTTCTGCTCCCGCAATTCCATCGGAATCAATAAGTCCCGCGTAGCTCTCTCAATTAACTCCCCGACATTTATTCTCGTTCTTTTCATCTGAATCGTTCCGGCGTCCAGTTTCGCCATCTTCAGCAGCGTCTCCACAAGCCATTCCATATGCTGTAACAATCCCTCGAGATTGCGCAGCAATTCATATCGCGTCTTCTCTTCCAAGCCGCGGGAAGCCAGTCTTGACACAATGAGATTAATGGTTGTCAGAGGCGTGCGGATTTGATGGGAAATATCGGCAATTGAATTCATCAGATAAATCTTATCGTCCTGAAGAAGCTTCGCTTGATGCGCCAGTTTCTGTATCATCTTCTGCAGTTCCGTCTGTAAGATTGCCAGCTCGCCCTCTGCCTGCTCCGCAATCTCCATCCGCTGTTTTCCATGCAGACAGCGCTCCACCTCTTCCGATAAGAAAGCAATTTTACGATATCGGAAAAAAGAAGATAAAAAGTGCGCCGCCGTAAAAAGAAAACCGGCAAACAGACAGACAACCATTCCCCTGCTGCCGGAAAAAAGATGCGCTGCAAACAGGCAGACGGCAAGGCCTGCTCCCCATAAAACCATTTCTCTCCGGATTTCCGGATTCCTAAAAAACCCCATATCCCATCCCCCGTATCGTCTTAATTATCTCTGGTCTGGCAGGATTATCCTCAATCTTTTCACGAAGCCTTTTCATATATACCGTCAGCGTATTGTCCTCGACAAACTCGCCCGCCATATCCCAAATTGCCTCCAATAACTTTTCCCTCGTCAGAACCATTCCCTTATTTTGAAACAGAATAAGAAGAAGCCGATACTCCAGTACGGAGAGAAAAATCTCTTCCCCATCCTTTCTTACAACCGCTTTCATCGTGTCTACGGTAACATTACCGGCCTCAAGCAAAACCTGTTTCTTTCCGTTTCTGCGCAGACAGGCGCCAATCCGCGAAACCAATTCTCTAGGGCGGAACGGCTTGCTGATATAATCGTCCGCCCCCATATCCAGTCCTGTCACTACGCTGCATTCGTCTCCCGAAGCCGTCAGGAAAATGACCGGCGTATCCGTATTTTTTTTGACATGTGCGCATACGGCAAAACCGTTTCCATCCGAGAGTGAAATATCCAGTAAAACGATATCAAAATGCCTCTCCTCCAACATATCAAGAGCCTCTTTCTGACCGGACGTCGGAGTCACACAAAATCCCTCGCCCGCCAAAAACTCCCGCAGGTTTTCCACAATTGCTCTATCATCCTCTACCAATAACAGCTCCGTCACACGTCTTACCCCTTTCCGCCAAGAACATTAAATTATCTCACACAACCGCGCCTTTACTACGGATGGCAGCGACGTCTTCTCCACAATATCCAAATACTCCTCTGCGTCACAGGCGCATAAACGTTTATACAAAACATCTTTGGAATCATGGTCCATCTGTAATTTTGTGACAATCTTTCTGAGCGCCTCGCCTCTCTTCTCCTCCAACTGCTCCGAAAAGGATATCGTAATCTCATATTCGACGTTGGCAGTAACACCCTCCAAGACGACGCTCAGTCGGCCGTTGTCATCTGTGACTACCGGATATTCCACACCGTCAGCCAGTACCGTCACCTCTCCTCCGCAAATATTACAAAAGTGCAGATGATACCATCTTAAAGGTACTTCCGTTCCCTCTGTCCGACAGCGGAACGTCACCTTCTGTCTGCCCGCTTTCTCTTCCGACGTAAACAAAGTATCTATCCGTTTGCCATCCTTATCCTCATGCAGGCAATAGCTGCCATTTCCATTTGTCACATATACTTTTAAACAGTCCGGATTCTCCACATCATTCGTGTATTTTCTGTCATCAAGCACAAAAAAGCCGCCCTCCCGCAGAAGTACCGGATACTCTTCCAGCCAGCGAACCATTGTAAGTTCCCGTCCTCCCGTATATTCATCTTCCGTAAACAAGTCCGTCCATCTGCCCTGCGGAAGCCAGACATCCACGTCTGCCATACCGTCTGTCTCACTCTTTTTCGTAATCGGCGCCACCAAAAGCTGACCGCCGAACATATACTGATTGGGATATTGATAGGATTCCCCATTTCCCGGCCATTCATAATACATCGGCTCAACAAGCGCCAAACCATTTTCCGCCGTCTCATAAGAAGCGGAGTACAAGAAAGGAATCATGCGATGGCGCAGTCTCAAAAATTCAGCGGCAATCAGTCCCGTACCATTTCCATACGCCCACGGCTCTTTCGTAAACGTAAGAGAACAGGTGCTATGCAGGCGGTTAATCGGGCTGAATACACCAAACTGTACAAAACGGACATACAATTCATCATCCTTGTATCCTCCCATATGGCCGCCGATATCGTGGCTCCACCAACTATAGCCGGCATTGGACGCCGTCGCTGTAAAATACGGCAGAAACTGCAGGCTTTCCCATGTCACTTTCGTATCTCCCGAAAATCCCAACGGGTAGCGGTGCGCTCCGATTCCACAGTAACGGGATAAGATAAGCGGCTCATGCTCCTGCGCATGGTCTAAAAAGTGATAATGATTCAGCGCCCACAAGGGGTCTAATCCCTCCAGACGTGATTCTTCTCCCTGCTGCCAGTCTATCCACCAGAAATCAACGCCATCGTGTTCGTAAGGGCGATGGAGAATATCAAAATAGGCATTGATAAAACGCTCATCGGTCATATCAAAGGGAATCTGCTGCTCCGTCTCCGGGTTCACGCCTACAGCCTCCGCCATTGCGCGGTAGCAGTCCTCAAAATACCGAACTCCCGAAGCCGGATGCAGATTCAGCGTCACATGAAGTTTCCTCTCATGCAGTTTTTTCAAAAACCGTTTATAGTCCGGAAACAAATCCGTATTCCAACTGTATCCTGTCCACCCGTCAGCGCCACCATGCAAGGCGTCGTTTTTCCCCTGTTTGCTTATCTGCTTCTTCTCATCAAGCGTAAACGACCAATGCCAATCCATATCGACGGTCGCCACCGTGATGGGAATTTCTCTCTCTTCAAAATTATCCATAACATGCAGATATTCCTTTTCTGTATAAGCGTAATATCTGCTCCACCAATTTCCCAGTGCAAACCTCGGTATCCGCGGAGTTTTCCCGCAAATCGAATACAGTGCTCTGACTGCTCCCCGATAATCCTTTCCATAAGCAAAGACATAAATATCCTTTTCCGGATTCTCCCGCCTGCCAATCATTCCGTCCTCTCTCAATAACAGGGATTCACTGTCATCAAGTATCGCCACGCCGTTTTCCGATACAACTCCGTTTTCCAGACGAATCTTTTCCGCCTTATCCACCTCTGTCCCGAATGGTATCCACATATCCCCGTCGCAGCAATCGAGCGTCCGGTATGTGCCGAGAAGATTGCCCTCATTTCCAAGTGGAATCTGCTTTTGCTCTTCTTTCAGTATGACAAAACTTTGCTCTATCGTTCCCCTCCATACCAGTTCTGTCTGTCCGGTGCGGATTCGCAGTTCCCCGCTCCCGCGCTCTGCCGTAAAAGCAACTTTATCAAAATTGCGGTACCATACGCACTGCGTTGCCGAATCACAGAAACTGTCGCTTTGTGACTGCTCAATCCGGAACAGCCGCTCCTCCAATACGGTTATCCGTAAGTTTTTTTCAATTACCATATTGTCAGACAAAGCCACCGGCTCTGTCTTTGCAATCAAATGTCTGTCCAGCATTCCTTTCCCTCCTTTGCGGATTATGTAAGCAATTCAAAACTTTTGAGACTTGCATTTCCCTCACCCCGAAACGTCAGGTACAACGATTGGACGCCGTCCGGCATGGCAATGTCAGCCTCATATGTTTCCCACACGTTTGTGTATACTATTGGCAGTTCCGCCAACACGTCACCATCCCATTTTGTGCGCACTTCCATCACGCCATTTGCATATCCGCGTGTCGTAATACGAATTTTTTTTACATCTTTCATATCAAAATATTTGAAGCCGGCTGTCGCCGTATTTTGAATATTGCCAACATATCCCGTCTCTTCGTCACCGTCACGGCCATCCTGCATTACTTTCGGATATGACTCGCCACCTACATACACAGACGGCTTTTCCGTAAACAGGTGGCAGGCAATATATGCCGGGTATTCCCCCTCACCGCGCAGAGGGCCGCCATTAAGACCACAGGACGTAATCTCCGCCTGCGAAATCACCCCATCCGCTCCGATTTGCAGACGCTCTGCACATCCCTGTCTGCTATACCATGTTCCGTTGGTGTGGCGATGATAAAAAACGTACCACTCTTCACCTATCTGCACGATACTGCCGTGGTTGTTTGCTCCGTAAGCGGCCGGCATACCGGCGGGTTTATACGTGTCAATATGCATATCGCAGTTACTTACGAGAACGCCCTGATAAACAAAGCCGCCTGTCGGCGATGCGCTTGTCGCATAACAGAGCTCGTGCATCACCTCGGAAGAATAGATAAAATAATAGACGTCTCCGATTTTGCGAATCGAAGAGGCCTCAAAAAATGCATGGCCGGCAAATACCGTACCCTCACTGTACTCACATCCCGGCACGACGCGCACCGGCTCTTCCACAATCGTCAGCATATCCGGCCCGAGAACAGTAACAAAGGCGCCCGTTCTCGACATATCTCCCCGGCCACAAAAACCGGTATACAAATATGTCCGGCCGCCCTCTGTCAGAACACCGGGGTCAAACTGAGGTTCATCGTTCTCCCGCTCTCCCAGCCGCACACCGTCCTTATCATGTACATAGCCGTAAAATTCATAATTCCCCGCCGGCGTGTCACAGACAGCCACAGATACTACCGATACTTTATCTAACACATAATACAAATAGTAACGTCCGTCAGGTCCTACCGTTACATCTGGCGCATACAGACACATTTTTCCGTCCCGGTTCAACGGGTCTGCCGTCTTCGGATAAATCACTCCCTCGAAACGCCAATCCGCCAAATCATCAACAGGCGCCGACCAGCATACATAATCTCCCATACAAAACACATAACCATTGTAAAAATCATGCGAACCATATATATAGACACGCCCGTCAAATACATAAGGTTCTCCATCCGGAATATACTCCCACGAAGGCAGATACGGATTAACTGCTTGTTTCTTCAAAATAAGCCCTCCTTTTTCTTCCAACATCTGGTTTTAAGTATATCATAACCCCGATTTGTATTCTACTTCTTTTACCGCCTTTTATTCGAAAAACTTCGCATAACTTGAAAGGCATCCAGCCAAAAGACCGGATGCCTTCCATCGTATAATAGGGTGGGAGTAGTAGTCACAATGTAACTACCATAGATACAGTATCAGAAAAATGTGGCATAAACATGATAAAATAATTTTTATTTCTTTATCTCCTTTTCATAGTTCTTTGTCCTGTACTGACTTGGCGTCATGCCAATATTCTTTTTAAACTGTTTCATAAAAAACGTTTCATTATTATAGCCGCACAACGCCGCTATTTCTTTGATGGAATAATTACTCATAAGCAAAAAGTGTTTGGCATGTTCCATCCGGCTTCTGACAACATCCTGAACAAAAGTGTTGCCAAAATAAGATTTATACAATTTCTGAAAATATGGCGTGCTCAATCCGTGTTTCGAGGCGCATTCCGAAACGTGCCATTGTCTTGCCGGCTCAAGGTAAACCGAAGAGCGCAAATTTTGAAAAACTTCATCATATCGGTCCGGAACTTTCGCTCTCCTGCTCCGCTCTGACATTTCCGCCACTTTTAACAAAACAATACGAAATAAATATTCCAAAGAACGCTCCCTATATTCATTAATCGAGACAAACTCCTCATACATCTGAAGAAGCAGATTGGATATAATAGTATTATCCGGCAGCGTGATTAACGTATTCATCGGAAGATTCAATTCATCTACAAAGGAGCGGCTTTCATCGAACCAGAAATGCACATAATCATCCATATAAGAATCATCTGCGGCATAATAATGCTGTCTGCTGTTTATATCAAACAAAATAACAGCCGGCGGCGCAACTTGAATTTCTTCCCCATTTATCTCGACAAAACATTTGCTGTGAAAATAGACAAATAAATAGTCCGCTTCACCATAGCCGGAAATTCCATCTTCCCGATAAATTTCGAAATCACCGTCATACCGTAACTGTACCCCCATATCGCGAATCCGCATGGAAAATCCTCCTCCCCTGTACACCACTACTAAACTTTTGCAACATTTGTCTTCATTATATCATTTTAAAAATTTTCTGTCATCCCTATTTTTCATATAATTTTGTACCACAAATTTCCATTATAATTTCCCTTTTCGTGGTTACAATAGTATCAAGATAATCGAGTGCAACACACGGTTCACGCGTTTCGATACGACGGGTTCTTAATAGCAACGCTCATTAGGAAAACATCAGAAAAGGAATGCATAAAACCGACTATGCATTCCTTTATCTTCACTATAAATAATAAAACGGAGGTGAAACACTATGGCAAACAACAGTTCATCTAAGATGGAAGTACCACAGGCTAAAGAGGCTATGAACCGTTTCAAAATGGAAGTAGCAAACGAGATCGGTGTTAACTTGAGAGATGGTTATAACGGAGATCTTACTTCCCGTGAGGCTGGCTCAATCGGTGGCGAGATGGTTCGTCAGATGATTAAAAAGCAGGAAGAGTCCATGCGTTAGTAATAACGATGTACGAAATTAATAGTTTCAAATAATAAGAAAAATCCACTTTTCACTCGAGCAGGGGTACTGTAACACACCAATTGCTCCCGCTGATTTGTGGATTTTTCTTTGTTCTATTCATTTTCATCGTCTGTCCATATCCATCTGCAACTGCTCGAGATAATGAACAAAAGTTCCCGAATAGGTGGATATTTCAAAAGACAAATCCAATTCTTCTAATTTGAAATGCTTTTTCCCTCCCTCTTTCATGCGCTGCCAAAATTTTTTTAACTGTGCAAAAGGCAAATACATATAGCAGTCTTTTCGCTTAAAGTAAATAAGCAAAAAAGCGATGCCATCCTGTTGTTCAAACTCTTCCATAAACGCCATCTGGTGTTCATGCACATTGGCAAGCGGAAAATTTTCCGTCGCACACTCTTTGGCGTCAAAACAGACGGGTATCCCCTGTACAACACCTATATAATCTACCGTACTCTTTTGCTCAAAATAAGCCAGTGTTATATGTCTTGTCGACTGGTCAATATGGATTGGTTTAATGGGAGTAGGTACTTTCTGAATCAGCGCCAGTTTTTGATTGCGATATTTTTCGTTCGTGAGATTTACCATCTCTTCCAAAAAAGAGCCCCGCAATCCTCTTGAATTCCATGTTCCCATCTACGCTAACTCCTGATAGACAATCGCTTCCTTAATCTCGTCAGCCTTTTCCTTACTTTCCAGTAATTCCAATAACTGGAAACCAAACTCCATTGCCGTGCCAAGCCCCCGGCTTGTCACAATGTTTCCATCTACGACAACCGGAGCACGGGACACGTTCGCTCCCCGCAGATTAACTTCATGTTCCGGATAACTGCAGGCATTCTTTCCCTCTAACAAACCATGTTTGCCAAGCACTCCTGGCGCCGCACAAATCGCCGCTACAATTTTACCTGCCTCATTCATAAGCATGAGCGCCTTTTTCACCGCCTCGCTCTCTCCGAGATGAAGCGTTCCCGGCATACCGCCCGGCAGAATGACCGCATCAAAATCCAGCACGTCAATCTCATCCATCGTTGCATCCATCTCAACGCCGATTCCGTGAGCGCTGTACACCTTCTCTTCCTCACCAATCGCCGTCATTACTACTTCCACGCCGCCACGGCGCAAAATATCCACTACCATCAGCGCCTCAACGGTCTCAAATCCCTCGGCAAAAAACATTACTGTTCGTTTCATTCTCTTCCTCCATTTCTCACTTTCCAAATAAGTGCTGTTTCATATTTGCAAAACGGGTCGGCAGCGGCGCCTGTATCTCCCGTTCACTCAAACCGTCTAACGGCTTGTCCAACGCAGGAAAACATACCTTTTGCGCGTGCAGGAAAAAGTTTTTCACTCCCTCCTGCCTCTTCCCTCCGTATTTAACATCGCCCAGCAGCGGATGACCGATACTGCTAAGGTGCGCCCGTATCTGATGCGTCTTACCCGTAATGAGCTTTACCCGAAGCAGCGTATAACTGCCGTTATCCATCAAGGGCTCATACCCCGTCTCGATAAAGTGCCTGTCCGCAGCCGGCTCATCATAAACCGTCACTTTATTTATCTTCTCATCCTTACATAAATATCCCCGTATCACAGACGGCTGTCTCATCACACCCTCCACAATCGTCAGATAATACTTATCTATCGCGCGTCTCTTCAAAAGTTCTGACATTTTTTGCAGTCCGTACAGACTCTTTCCGGCAATGACCACCCCGCTTGTGTTGCAATCGAGCCGATTGCACACAGCCGGAGTAAAAGAGCCGCCATCTTGCCAGTCTCCTTTCTGCTGAAGATAGCCAAGAAAGTATTCTACAAGAGTAACATCGCTTTCTTTCGCCTTTTGCGATAACATCCCCACCGGCTTGTTAAGGAGCGCGGCTTCACTGTCTTCATATAAGATATCAAGGTTTGTCGTTGGATACCTATATCCTTTCTGCACGCCGCGAAATTTTTCAAACGTCTCATCTGAGAAAAAAACAGAAACCGTATCCCCCTCTGATAATATCTCGTTCCCCTCCGCTTTCTTTCCATTCAGCGTAATATTTTTCTTTCGCAGCATCTTGAAAAGAAATCCTCTGGAAGCCTCTTTCAAATATTTTTGCAGAAATTTGTCCAGACGTTGTCCGCTGTCATTTCTTTCTATTTTGATTTCTCTCATGGCAATCTCCATTGCAAATCCGATTATGATTTAATCAAAAATTCCACTCATTAATTCGCTCCAGTTCGTTACTGTCAAAATGTTTTTATCTGCTGTATATGGCAAATCAATCGCCCCTATATACCATATCGGAAACAGTCCGGCATTTAAAGAACCTTTCACATCACATTCGTACTGGTCCCCGATATACCAGACTTCGTCCGGCTGTAACTGTGCTTTTTCCAAAGCCAAATCGAATATCCTTTTATTGGGTTTGCGAAAGATAAAATTACTGGAAGTAATGATAAATTCAAAAGCATTTTCCGGAAGCAGTCTGTTAATACGCTCTGCAACCACAGAGGGAGCATAAGAAATATTGCTGATTACGCCTGTACGGATACCATTGTTCTTTAAATATTCCAAAAAATCTTTTATCCCCTCTGTCGGCGTTCCCGGAGAAGCAGCATTCCAGAATACGGTATCAATTTCAGAGTTACTGAGTGCAATCTCAATTCCCTGAGATTCATAAAGATAAGGCGTAAACATTGTATTGGGTATTTCTATCTGAAACAAATGTCTTTTCTCAGGAACAAATCTTCCGAACTCCTGATTGATTTCATTTGCCTTGGCCTGCACCTGCTCTGCCGACAAATGATATCTATTTCTTGTAGCATATTGTAAAACAGCCTCTGTTCCCTTTACACCGTCAAATTTCTGTTCTGCAATTAGCGTCTGTCCATAATCAAATAGTACCATTTTGGGCATTTTCATGTCATTTACCTCCAAAATATCCCTCTTCATCTGCAAATTCTGATTCATACTATCAGGGAATACAAATATTCCAGTACTTCTTTCTCCTTGTCCTTATCGGCTTCTTTTTGGGAAAGATGCCGTATCTGCCGCACAAATTCATCATCTTCGGAAAAGAGCGAAACATGATAATGCGAAGATATCTTATGGACGCCGCCAGTAAGATACTTTTTTATATAATCTTCGTCTTGTTTGGAAGATGCCAATACTCCGAGTACGTTTCCATTTTTCACAAGCAGAAAATCCAAGTGCATGATTTTTTCTGTTGATGTGAATACATAATCGACATACAGTGTTCCCCCGTCTGCAACAGCCCTAATCTTCTCACAGCGCTCATGCGAGACGCTCTTCCGCGGTAACATGACGCATAACGCCACCATTCTCTTTGCGCCCGGAAGCACCATCAGTACTGCCAGTACCGTAAAAATATTCGCTCTTGTTTTCGTAATAAAATATCCAGATAAAAAGATAATAATTCCAAGCACAATATAGAAAAGCAGACAAATGGCGTCCACTTTCTTTCGCTTTCCAATGTATCCCTCTGCTCCTTTTTCAACTCTCATACTCTGTATTGCTCCCATCATTTGCTATTTTATTGTTAGTGTACCACAAAAACAGCTCTATGCAAAGTTCTGTTTCTGAATCCCGACAAGCGAAACCCTCTTCTTCTTCACTCTGTTCAAAACTTCATACGGGTTTACGCTGACCTCATTTTTACCGATTTTAATATAGATGCCAAAATGCAAATGCACATCAAACTTTCCGACCGTCCCCTCTTTTCCGTAACCGCTGTCGCCCATATAGCCGAGTAACTGTCCGGCCTTTACCTTACTGCCCTCTTCCAGCTCTCCGCTATAGTTTGCCAGATGTGCGTAATAAAAATAAGCTCCGGAAGCGCTCCGCACCCCTATGCGGTATCCTCCTAATTTGAGCCATCCCTTTTTCTCCACGATGCCGTCGCTCACACTCACAACGGGAAAATACCCCCGCACATTATTTGACGTCATAATATCCGTTCCCTCGTGAATGCGTTTCCCCCCGTAATTTCTTGACTTTCCCCATGAATCCTCGTAATTCACCGTCTCTTTTCCCTGTGAATCATTGGCTACGGGAAAACACTTCACATCCGACAGTACCGTTTGAAACGCTTTTGCGTATCCGTTGACTTTGTCTTCGGGCAGGAGCATACCATACCATGAAAATGGGGAAACCGACTTCATTCCCTGCTTTATGCTGCCATCATAATACAAATAATCTCTGGCTAACTTACGATACTCTTTTCCGTTCCAATTCTCGCAGCCCTCCATGCGCTCTGCCGCCACTTTCATCTCGCGAAAACGTCCCACGTCTTCCATCAGCGACGGCTCCTCGCTAACCCAGACTAAATTCATTACCAGACCGGTTAATACCGGCGTCAGAAAAAACAGGGCCAAACAGGCTGCCGCTTTCATCCAGCGCTTCCTTTTACGTCTCATATCACACTCACTCCATTGCTTAGCCTGACGGCGGCAACTCGAACCCGTTTAACTTGTTACCGTCAGGCTGTCATCGTATATAGCAATATATAAGTTTCGACGTATTAGTATGCCTCAATATCAACCAGTGATGTATTCTCCACACGCCTTGGCAGAACAGAATTGGCAAAACTGATAAACTCGTCGGCTCCGTCGCTCACAAAAAAGTCATGTGTGACCTCTCCGCCTGCAGGCGCCAATAATTCTTTTTCCTTTAACATCTCCTTTAGGGACTTTGCCGTTTCATAAGCCGGATTTACAAGTCTGACCCCATCGCCCGTCTCTCGTCCGATAACCCCCCTCAGCAGCGGATAATGCGTACACCCGAGTACTAACGAATCAATCTCGTACTCTTTCATATCATGCAGGTAACGCCCCACTACATCCTCGGTAATCCGGTCTTCAAAAAGGCCCTCTTCTACAAGCGGCACAAAGAGAGGACATGCTTTACTGACAACCGTGATTTCCGCATCTATCTGGTGCAGATACCGCTCATAAATACCGCTCTTAATCGTGCTTCGGGTACCAAGCACACCTATTTTCTTATTTCTCGTTGTTTCCGCAGCCATCTTTGCTCCCGGTCGCACCACGTCAACAATCGGTACATCGACCATTTCCTCCAGCTCCTCGCGAGCCAGTGCGCTTGCCGTATTACAGGCGATTACAATCGCTTTTACTTTTCTCGTCTGCAAAAATCTGGCAATCTGCCTACTGTATTTGCAGACCGTCGCTTTCGACTTCGTACCGTATGGTACGCGGGCGGTATCGCCAAAATATACCAGACTCTCCCCCGGCAGTTGCCGCATAATTTCTTTGGCAACAGTTAATCCTCCGACACCGGAATCAAAGATGCCAATCGGTGCATTCATAGTATTCCTCCTTTCCGGAAACATTTGTAATCGGGGAACCATTTTTAATCTATATCTTTTTCCGTTATATCTTTCTTGCGGTTAAACATATCATAAATACATGGTACGACAAACAAAGTCAGAAGCGTACCGTAAATCAATCCTCCAATGGTAACAATCGCCATCGGCCTCGTCATATCCGTTCCCATACTGTTTCCGGCTATCATTGGCACAAGACCCAGTACTGTCGTGACTGCCGTCATCAGAATCGGGCGGAGACGGGTGACGCCGGCTTCCTTTATCGCCTGCCGCTTCTCCATCCCTCCACGCCGCAGTTGGTTGATATAATCAACAAGCACAATACCATTATTTACAATAATACCCGCCAACATGACAAAACCAATCATGGCGATAACGCTCACATCACTACCGGATATCCAAAGACCGAGGAAACCACCGGTAAAGGCAAGCGGAATCGTAAACAAAATGATAAACGGCGATAACAGGGATTGGAACTGCGCCACCATAATCAGATACATGAGGATAACACCTAACAGCATCATCAAAAGTACCTGCCCCATCGCTTCCATCGTCGCTTCATTTTCACCATCGAAAATAATTTCGTATCCCGCCGGCGCCTTGTAATCTTTCAGCGCACGTTCCACATCAGCGGCAACATCGCTTATGATAAATCCCTCGTCTATTTCTGCCTTAACGGTAAGAACTCTCATCTGCCCGTCATGCAAAATATTATTCGGCGAATCCGCTACTTTAAAATCGGCAATCTTACTTAACTTTACTTTTTTATTTTTCTTCGTCGCAGGGTCGGTATAGTCTATCTTCATATTCCGGATATCCTTGCGCGTCAATGACTCATCCACGGATGATTCCACGTAGATACCTAGATTATCCGTATCCGTCGATACGGTCGACACGGAAGAGGCGTCTTTTACTTTCGCATGAATTTGCTGATATACCTGCGCCACGGTAAGGGAGTATTTCATCGCCTTTGCCTTGTCTACTGCAATGCGGTATTCCTGACCGGCATCCTCCAGACCGTTTGTAATCTCCGACAGACCGTCTACCTCTTCCAGACGTGCCATGATATCCTCCGAGACATTCTGCAGCTTATCCAAATCTTTTCCTTTTACCATGATAACAACGCCATTGCCCATCAGAGCGCTCATATCCATGGCAGAAGCGTTTACGTCCACTTCGCAATCCAAATCTCTTGTATTTTCTGTTATCCGGTCTGTAATTTCTTCATTGCTTAACTCCCGCTCTTCTTTGAGCAAAACATACATTGTAACAACATCCTGACCGCTTCCTCCCGTCAGCATGGACATTGATGAACCACTGCCGATATAGGCGCCCACCGTTTCCACATCCGGCACTTCGCGGATTCTCTCCATCGCCTCATTGGAAATCTTCTTTGTTTCTTTTAAATCCGTATCTTCTTCTAACGTGAGGCTGACCGTCATCTGCGTGCTCTCCATCTCCGGCATCATCGAGAAGCCGCGGCGGAACGAGAGTGCAGCAAACAGAATAAGAAACACAATGGAACCTGCAAAGACAAGCCATTTGAAGCGGAGAACCCCGCCAATCAGTTTTCCGTATATGCGCTGCATCGCCCCCACAATGCGAAATTCTTTTGTCGTAACATGCTTAATCATACCGGCCGACATCGCAGGCACAAGCGTCAGCGCCACGAGCAGACTGGCTCCCAGCGTATAAGCAAGCGTCAACGCCAAATCAACAAAAAGCTGTTTTGTAACACCCTCTGTAAAAATAATCGGTGAAAATACGCAAACGGTTGTGAGGGTCGAGGCAATAATCGCTCCCGCCACCTGTTTGGCGCCCTCCACTGCCGCCTTGCGGGTAGAATACCCCTCCTGTTTCAAACGGAAAATGTTTTCAATTACGACAACCGAGTTATCTACCAGCATGCCGACACCTAATGCCAGACCGGAAAGAGAGATAATATTGAGCGTCACGCCGCTGAAATACATCCCCACAATCGCCGCCACTACACTGAGCGGAATAGAGCAGGCAACAATCAATGTCGGACGGAAATCCTTTAAGAAGAACAGCAATATTAAAATCGCCAAAATTCCTCCGATAAGTAAGTTCTGAATGACAGCGTCCACTACAAGGTCAATGTAAACGCCCTGATTCATTAGAATGGAAATGTGCAGTCCTTCGTTTTCCTCCTCCAGTTTTTGGAAACGTTTTTCCAAGTCTCCCGTCACATCACCGGTAGAAAATCCGGACTGCTTCTGCATCGTGACCAAAACTGCCGGATTGCCATTGACAACGGTATATACATCATCGCTGTTGTCCGTTACGGCCACGTCTGCGACATCGCTCAGCAAAATCGGGTCGAGACCGTCGATTCCCAAATCACAAATCACTAAATCTTTTATATTATCCGTTGACTGTATCTTATCGCCGACACGCACAAGATAAGAAGCATCGTCTTCCGTCACATAACCGGATGGCATATCAAAGTTTTCTGCCTTTAATATGTTTTCCACCATTTCCTTAGTAATAATTTTATTTAAATCCGCATTTTCTTTCGTCGTCTTTCGATTATCTTTAAGCTGCTTTTTGGCATCGTCTAGTTTAGCCGCGCCACTGTTCATCTGCGCCTCGGATACACTGAGCTGAATACTTGCCAGAATTTTTTGCTTATTCAACTGCTCTAACGCTTCTGTCGTCGATATCTTTCCCTGTTGCAGCTTCTTTTTCGTCGCCGTCAGTTTTTTCAGACCACTGGCGATTTTTTTCTTTGCCGTTGTTATCTTTTTCTTATTAGCTTGCAGCGTCGGCTCCTGCTTTTCCAACTCCTGCAAACTGCCCTGTGCCTGCGAAAGATTTTTCGACAACTCCTGTATCTTATCCGGCAATTCATTTTCTTTGAGGCCGTTCTGCTCCAACTGACCGCGGACTACCTGCAATTGTGTCTTCACTGCAGCCAGAGAAGTTCTCAGCTCCTGCGGCGCCTTATCGCCGAGAGCGTCTATCTGTGATTGCAGCGACGTCTCCTGCGCCGTCAACTGTTTCAAGCTTGACTGCAGCGTTTCCATTTGCGATTTCGCTGTCTGCAATGTCTTAACCGTTGCCTGCAGCGATGCCTTGTTGGCCGCTACCGTTGCCAGTCCGGTATTCACCTGCTTCTCCGTCTTTTCTAATGTCTTTTTCTGCTCTTTTATCTGCTTAATGTTCTCATCAATCGTCTTCAGACCCTCTCGGATTTGCTCCGAGGCAGAATTTAACTTTGTCTCCCCTTTGGCAATCTTATCTGCCGCCTTTTCCTTGCCATCCTCTAACTTTTCTTTCCCGTCTTCAATCTTTTTCTTACCCTTATCTATCTTCTCCTGTGCGTCAGAAAGCTTACCGTCAATGGCATCCTGAACGATTTCATTCATTTTGTCGAGCTTCTTCTGCTGAAGCAGCACCTGAATCTTCTTTTCCACGGCGCCGGATTCATTGACCGAAGCAACGCCCTCCACACTTTCCAGTTCCGGTATAATATCCTGTTTCGCCCGCTTTGTCACCTCTGTACTTTCCAGCTTATCATAGTCTAGGGCCGCTACCATAATCGGCATCATATCCGGATTGAGTTTCATAATCGTCGGACTGCCTATATTTTCCTCCCACTGTGCCGTGACCATATCCAGATTTTCCCGCATATCTACAGTTGTAGAACCCATATCCGTGCCGTCATTAAATTCCATGATTACTACCGACATATTGTTAATCGACATGGACTGCACTTCTTTTACATTATTAATACGGGCCATAGACTGCTCGACCGGCTCCGTGACAGCCTTTTCCACCTCTTCGGGACTGGCCCCCGGATATGTTGTCATAACAATCGCATACGGAAATTCCATACTTGGCAGAAAATCCGTACTCATATTACGAAATGACAGAAAACCAAGAACCAATATAATAACCACGCCTACAAAAACTGTAAACGGTTTTCTAACACTGAATTTTGATAACACTCATATGCCCCCCTTTAAAATCAAGTTGTCAATTACCTTTCATTGTAACATTATCCAATAATAGGTTCAACTATGAAACGAAAGCATATTGTGAAAAAAGTGTGTCCTCATGGTTTTCTATTGTACTATTTTTTCTTCCAGAACTTCCTGTGCTTTTTGAAGCTGAATATCTTTCTTTCCTCCCAACTGCTCCGAATCGCCGGCGCTCTTAACTTCCACATCCGGCGTCAAGCCTTTCCCCTGTATACAGCGTTTGCTCGGGAGAAGATATTCCCCTGTCGTCAGTTTAATTCCACCCCCACAGGAACTTTCTAATGAAAAGACGGTCTGTACAATCCCTTTGCCAAAACTTTTTGTGCCGAGCAAAACAGCCGCCTTGCGGTCCTGCATGCAGCCGGCAAATACTTCCGAAGCGCTCGCGCTCCCCTCGTTAATTAAAACTACTACCGGCTTGTCAAAATGCTGTTCATCGGTAGATGTATACAGTTTATCTCCCTTTACGCGATTTTTTTCCGTAATAAGCTCACCCTTTGGCAGCATATAATCGAGCATCTCAATCGTCGCCGTCAAGGAACCGCCCCCATTATTGCGTAAATCAATAATCAAGCCCTTTTCGCCCTCTTTTTCCAGTCGGGAAACGGCATCTTTAAATTGTTTGACGGTCTCTTTATCAAAACGGGAAACGCATACATATCCCATCTTCCCTTTCAGCATCTTACTCGTCACCGTCTGTACAATAATCTTTTCACAGACTACGGTTACCTCCTTGGAGACGGTCTCCCCATTCTCCTTGCGCAGAACTGTCAGTACCGACTTCTTTCCCTCTTCTCCTTTGATTTGGCTGACCGCTTCCGTCAGACTTATTTTGCGAATCTCCTTACCGTTTATCTTCACAAGTTCGTCTCCGGCTTTCAATCCCGCTCTCTCCGCCGGCCGGCCTTTTTGTACCTCTGTTATAATCTTGCTTCCTGTCTTCTCATCCTGACGGATGGAAGCGCCTATTCCCGCATAGTCCCCCTCGATATTCTCCATACTCTCTTTCAGTTCCTGCGACGTATAATAGACCGAATAGCGGTCTCCCAACGCAGCCACCATTCCTTTCGCTGCATATTCGGATATCTTCTGCTTCGGAGTATCTTCTTTCCAATAATAGCGGTCAATATAGGATTCTACTACTGTCGCCCTCTCCCATATATCATCTGCTGTCGAGCGGTTAAATGAGATATGGATACCAAAATACCTTGTTACCACAAGAAACAAAACAATGAGCAGTATCCCCGCTATCATCCCTTTGATAAAACTTATTCTATTACCCCGTTTCATTACTATCCTCCATTCTCTATCTTGAAACATAATTAAGCGGATTCACATACGTTCCGTTTTTTGATACCCCGAAATGTAAATGAGGGCCTGTGGAAATGCCCGTGGAACCGACATAACCGATTACTTGTCCCTTGCTGACAGAATCTCCGGCTTTTACAATCCGGCGGGAACAATGCATATAGACGGTATAAAGACGTTTTCCGTGCGATATCATAATGTAGTTACCGGCGCTTGAACTATACGTCGACGTCACGACGCGTCCGCTTCCCGCTGCTAACACAGGAGTTCCGGAGGCAATCGCCAAATCCACCCCCCGATGGTAACTGCTGGCTCCCGCTCTCGGACTCTTTCTCGGCCCAAAAGACGAAGAGATGCGTCCGGCGCCGCCGCTGAGCGGCCAGCGAAGCCCTGAGTGGGAGGCCGTCTCGTCGGAATCGTCTCCCTCCACCCCTTGCTCTCTGTCTATCTCTTCCTGCTTTTTCTGCAGAAGTTCTTCTACCTTATTCTCTGCGTCAATCGCCTGACGGATGTACTCGTCCGCTCGTTCCTGCGAAGAATCCAGCTTTTCATTATATTTTTTTATTTCTTCTTTCTTTTTCTTTTTGAGTTCTGCGACATATTGCTTTTCTGTCTTTGTTTCGCTTTCCAGTTCTAACAGTTCATTCCGTCTTCTCTGTAAGTCCTTTTCCTGTGCGCTCACTTCACTTTTTATCTTCCGAAAATTTGTAAAAACCCGGTTGTCATAACTGCTAATCTTCTCTACATATTCGGAGCGTCCGAGTAGGCTCGACATACTCGTAGCACCAAAAATAATCTGCCAATATTCTCCATTGCCATTTTCATACATATATTTTATGCGCTTTTTCATCGTGATATACTGCTTTTGCTCCTCTTTCTGAGCCTGCTTCAGGTTCTTGTCAGCCGTTTTTAATTCCGCATTCGCTTTCGCTATTTTCTCCCCCAGCTCTTCCAGTGATTCTTCTAATTCTCCGGTCTTTTTGTCCAATTTTTCAATATAAACGAGCGACTTCTCCCTCACCTTTTCTATCTCCTGTATTTCCTTTTGAAGCCCGGCCGCCTTTTTTTCGAAACTCTTCTGTTTTTTCTCTTCCTCTTTGATTTCTCTGTCATAATTAACTGCCTGTGTGTGGCTTCCCGCCAAAACAAGAAAAAGGGCGCAGAACAAGGCAATCCGCATAACATAACGCTTTCGCATTTCAACCTCTCCTTTATTGTCAAATATTCAAATTGCGCCTTACCGTTATAAAACTGCCAGCAAATCCAATCCCCATCCCAACGATAAGGGAGAGCGGCACCAGCACGGAAAAGACCTGTCCGGCAGATAGGAATGATAATTCCTGTGCAAACAAGGAAAAGTGACTGTGAACATACTGTATCAATCTTCCATAAGTAAGGGACAGAACAAGAAGCGGAAGTATGGCTCCCACCAGGCCGATGACAATTCCCTCCACAATAAACGGCGCCCAGATAAAGAAATCCGCCGCCCCCATAAGACGCATGATGGCAATCTCCTGACGTCGGACAACGATTCCGGTGGCAATGGTAGAATGGATTAAAAAGACCGATACTAAAAGCAGCACCGTTATCAACACTATCGTTATCACTCCCACAAGCTGATTAAAGTTCGATAAACCGCCCGCCACCTCGTCTGATTTCTTGATATCCCTTATTCCTGCAACGGTTTTTAGGTATTCTACAAGTGTATCCTGCTTGGCAATATCCGTTAGGTATATTTCATAAGAGGCGGAATCCGCCAACGGATTATCGTCTCCAAAGCTCTCTATCAAATCCGGCGAATCGGCAAAATTCTCCTCTTTGAACCGCTTCCATGCCTCTTCCGCCGACACAAAAATAATCTTGTCAACTTCCTCTCTTGTGCGAATCGCATCGCCTATCATTTGAATGCCCTGTTCTGTTATAGTTTCATCAAAAAAGACCGAAACTCCGACCGAATGTTCCGCGCTGTGAACAATATGCTGAAAATTGCCGAGCACAAAATAGAACAATCCAAAGACAAACAGACACGCCGCAACCGTTCCCACCGAAGCCAGAGTAAACATACGGTTCTTCCTCAAATTCACAATCCCCTGTTTGAGGCTATATAAAAATAGGTTAATCCCTTTCATATTCATACCCGCCTTTTTTGTCGTCGCGAACTAAATGCCCCTCCTCTAAAGTAATCACTCGCTTCTGCATAATGTCCACCACATCGTTGTTATGAGTGACGACTACAACTGTAGTCCCCATCTTATTCACTTCCTGCAGCAACATCATAATATCCCACGCCGTCTCTGAATCTAAGTTTCCGGTAGGCTCATCGGCCAGTAAAATGGCGGGACGGTTGACTAACGCTCTGGCAATCGCCACACGCTGCTGTTCTCCTCCCGACAATTCATGCGGATAGGCGTCCGCTTTCCCTTTCAAATCAACCATCTCCAGCATAATCGGAACATTAATGGCAATCTGCCTCTTGGGCACTCCGATTATCTGCTGCGCAAACGCAATATTGTCGTACACCGTCTTTTTCCCCAGCAGCCGGAAATCCTGAAACACCACGCCGATTTGACGGCGGTACACAGACACTTGTTTTCTCTTTAATTCCGTAACCTGCCGCCCTCCCACAAAAAGCCGTCCTCCGGTCGGATTCAGTTCTTTCAGAAGCAATTTAATAAAAGTGGATTTGCCGGACCCACTTTTACCTACTACAAAAACAAATTCCCCTTTATGAATCCGAATTGATATATCGTGCAGAGCGTCTACTCCCTCTGTATACTGCTTCGAAATATGCTCCATAGCAATCATGGGAATCACTTTTTTTCTGCTTTCCATCCCGTCAGTCCTTCCTCAATCCTCTGACTCTCAATAATCAATCGTCTCCAGATAATTCATATATTTTACAACCATCAGGGCAATCCGAAACGTAATCGCATCCTCAAAAATACGAAGGTCAAGCCCCGTACTCTTCTGCAGCTTATCTAAACGGTACACAAGAGTATTTCGATGAATGTATAGTTGTCGGGAAGTTTCCGAGACGTTCAGATTATTCTCGAAAAATTTGTTAATCGTCGACAACGTTTCCTCGTCAAATCTGTCCGGTGTATTATCTGCAAAAATTTCTTTAATAAACATCTTGCAAAGCGGCAGCGGCAACTGATAAATCAGCCGGCCAATGCCTAAATTGCTATACGCCATAACTTTTTTGTCGCTGTAAAATATTTTACCGACATCCAGCGACATTTTTGCCTCTTTATAAGAGCGCGAAACTTCTTTAATGTCTTTGACAATCGTACCGTACGCCACATGAACCCGCGACATCGCCTCCGTATTGAGCATATCTACAATCACCTGTGCTGTCTTCTCCAAATCGTCATACGTTTCTTTCTCCGACAATTCTTTTACCAAAATTATATTTTTCTCATCAACCGCAGTAATAAAATCTTTGTTTGCACCGGCAAAGAGGCCGCGGACAGTCTCCAGCGCCCCATTATCTTTTTCTTTGCTTGTCTCAATAATAAACACGACGCGACGCGCATTCATTTCAATATGTAATTTTTTAGCGCGGTTAAATATATCAACAAGAAGAAGATTATCTAATAACAGATTTTTTATAAAATTGTCCTTGTCGTAGCGCTCCTTATAGGCAACCAACAGGTTTTGGATTTGGAAGACTACAATCTTACCAATCGTATAAACTTCCTCGGCATCCCCTTTGGCAATCACAACATATTCCAACTGGCTCTCATCAAACACTTTAAAAAACTGATACCCCTGTAATACCTGACTATCTGCGGGCGAATCTACAAACGGGCGAACCAGTCGCTCATACTCATGGTTTCCATTTGTCGTCTCTGCCAATATATTGCCTTCTATGTCTACCACACTGAGGTCAATCTTCGTAATCCCCCTAATACCATCAATCGTATTTTGCAAAATCTGATTTGATATCATGTATACCTCCTCATTTTTCCATTTGCACCTAATTGTAACACTTTTGCGGTTAAAAGTAAAGGCGCTCACCGATGGAAATATTTCCATTGATAAGCGCCTGAAAAGCTCATTTTATTAATTAGTTTGAAATTGTCTCCTGCGTCTCTTTGTCAAATAAATGAATTTTAGAGCCGTCCATCGCCAACTTAATCGTATCTCCCGGACGAGCCGTTGTACGAGGATTTACACGTACCGTAATATCAAAGGTCTCCACCGTGAAATACAGGAATACTTCTGCACCGAGCATCTCGTATACTTTAACGGCAGCTTCAAAAGATGTGTCCGGAGAGTTGCTGATAAACATCTCCTCATCTTTAATATCTTCCGGACGGATACCAAATGTAACTATCTTGTCCTCGTAACCTCCGTCAATTAATTTCTTCGCCTTATTTTCCGGCAATTTGATGGAGTTGGAACCAAACATAAGGCGTACGTCAGAACCGGATACTACAACCCTAGCGTCAATGAAATTCATCTGCGGAGAACCGATAAATCCGGCAACAAACAAGTTGTTTGGTTTCATATACAAATCCAAAGGTGAGTCTACCTGCTGAACAACGCCGTCTTTCATAACGACGATACGTGTTCCCAGTGTCAAAGCCTCAGTCTGGTCATGTGTTACATAAATAATCGTACTCTCCAGTCTCTGATGCAGCTTGGAAATCTCAATACGCATCTGTACACGGAGTTTTGCGTCCAGATTCGAAAGCGGCTCATCCATCAAAAATACTTTCGGGTCACGGACAATAGCACGGCCCATCGCCACACGCTGTCTCTGTCCACCGGATAACGCTTTCGGTTTGCGGTCTAATAAATGTTCAATATCCAAAATCTTAGCAGCTTCATGTACAAGACGGTCAATCTGGTCTTTCGGAACTTTTCTCAGTTTCAAACCAAATGCCATATTGTCATAAACGGACATATGCGGATACAACGCATAGTTCTGGAATACCATCGCAATGTCACGGTCCTTTGGCTCTACATCGTTTACCAGTTTATCTCCAATCCACAATTCACCGCTGGAAATCTCCTCCAAGCCGGCAATCATACGAAGCGTCGTCGATTTACCGCAGCCGGACGGGCCAACGAATATGATAAACTCCCTGTCTTCTATCTCTAAATTAAAGTCCTTAACAGCATGAAAGCCATTCGGGTATACTTTGTTGATGTTTTTTAATGATAAACTTGCCATTTCTACTTCCTCCTAGGATTTTTATTTATTGTCTCAAACACCTATGTGATACTATACACCATATCTATCAAAAACACTATATCCAAAATTCACAAATCATTTTACTACTTTTCGTGTAATTTGCACATAGGAGCGCCTTTTGACGCCCTGCCCCGCATAGACATTGTGTCACAGTTCACTCTCACCAAATCCCTCTCCCATTACTTCCCTCGCATCCGCAATAATAACAAAGGCTCTCTCGTCTGCTTCCTTGACATATTTTACCATGGCGACGGCCTCTCTGCGGGAAACAACACACATCAGCACCTGTTTTTCCTCTCCGGAATACATTCCGCTGCCCTTTAGCGCCGTTACCCCCCGCTGCAGCTTTTCCATGACAAGCTGCGCTATCTGCTGTGATTCATCGGAAATCACATACAAAACCTTTGCATAACGCATGCCCGCCGTTACTCCGTCCATGATTTTCGAGGTTACAAAGACTGCCACAATCGCATAAAGCGCAGTGCGGATTCCGAAAATGAGCATGCCGGCAGCAACAATTAAACCATCGATGATTCCTAAAATATTCGGCATCCGCATTACCGGAAAGAGCGGGTGCATAAGGGAGCTCAGCAAATCCGTTCCTCCCGTTGTGCTTCCCGTGGTAAACACAAGCCCCAGTCCTACGCCATGCAGAGAGCCTCCCAAAATGGCCGCCATCAGGTAATCCTTATCCACGACCGTCAAAATCGGAAGAACAGCCAGAAACACGCTGAAACTAACCATGGCATAGAGCGACTGGAACAGAAAATCCGTCCCGTGCCTCTTTCTTGCCAAAATGAACAAGGGAATATTGAGCGTAACCGTAGTTATCCATACCGGAATGCGAAACAGCGAGTGCAGAATAATTCCCACACCGGAAAAACCACCGGTAACCATAGACAATGGTTCATATATAAAATTTGTTCCCAACGCCATAAGAAATGTTCCTATTGTGATAGCACCATAGGAACATATTTTCTTTTTCCATATGATGGACATCCATTACCTCCAAAACTTCTTTTTAGTATTATAGTCGTCCATTTTTCTGTTAAATATACGCTTTCGAAAAGAATGCGAATATGGCATTCTCACAAACCAGCGATATACGCTGCCCAAATACATTTTCTGTATCCACACCGGAACATGCACGTTTTCCCTTAAAATCAGCGGCATCACGCTTCCCGCCACAAAACAAAGTCTGGCATTAATCTTTGACTTATTGTTTTTTAGCCACTCTTCCTGCTCGGTACTCGCCATCGACAGAAAGACTACATCCGGCAATTTTGTATTAATATCGTTTATCAGCGCCTCTTCCGTCACGTCTCCGTCCGCCGCATAGACGCCCGATATCTGCTCCTGCGGAAAATGTTCTTTCCAAAACTGATAAAAAAATTTCGCCTCCTTGGCATTCCGCAAGACAAGATAAATCGATTTGCCGTTTAAATGAGGGGACTCCAGCAAATCCAGTATACTGTGATAATCGACTATCATGCCGCCCGTCTGCAGCACATCTACATGATGCGCCGATAGGATAGCCTTTTCTCCCGGTAAAACCAAATCGGCTTCTTCCAAAGTTGTCTGAACCAAATCATTTTTGTCATAGGCGTCAATATAATCTAACGATATCATATGTACAATATTCAGATAATCATTCTCCAAATAGCTTTGCAATTCCTCCAGACAGGTCTCTTGGGTCAATAAATCTACTTCGATATCCATGACCTTTACTTTGGTTCCCATCTTCCCTGCCTCCTCTTCTCATTTTTTTCATTAGGACAAATCGTCATTTGTTCCTAAAACAATTTCCACGTCCGCGCCGCTGCCCAACTTGGAAGTCAGTTTCAATACCGGAGATTTAAAATACTTTTCAAATTTCTCCCCCGTTTTCTTTTTACTGGTATAAATCGTTGTTGTCTTGCGCAAATCGCCTGTCGCATTGTCAATCCCTTTTACGACAAAACCGGCCTCCTCAAGTTTTTTCTGGTACTTGGCGGCAAGACCCGTAATTTTGCTTCCGTTGTAAATGAAAACCGTCGTTCCAGAAGCGACTTTTGTGTTGACGGCAGACTTGCCCTGAGGCTTTGCATAAGACTTCTTTTCCCATATGCCATCGACAAATTCCTGATTCTTTTGTTTGTTCAATTGGAATGCACCGGATGATTCCGAGCCAAATGCCTGATGTGTATAAATCAAATCCCTCTTAACCTGAATCAAGTCCTTAGCATAGCGCTGCTTTTGGGATAATGTGATATTACTAATTAGCGTATCCCATTTTCTCTCAATTAAATCATTCATTGCTTCTTCATCTTTACATTGTGCCGCTTCGTCTAGCAATACTTTCGTCGGACGGTAAATTATTTTCTTCCCCGTCTCACGCTCAAAACATTTTTTAAACTCTGACGATTTCATTGCGGTAAAATAGCCGATATCCGCCTTATATGCCTCCTGCAAAATCAGAATACCATACTCGTAAGCAACGTCTCCACTAAAATATTCGTTGAGTTTTGACATCGTTACCATTTGTGGCAGTTTACCGCTCTTCTCCAGTAGTTTCTGATAATTTTTACCGGAAATGGTAACTTGTGTATTTACCGGAATGGTAATATAGGTTAAATTCTTTGTTCCGCTGTCAAACAACTCCAGTACCATTGCCTCTATCCGATTTGTCTTGTCATCAAAACTGTATATTAAATTGCTAGATTCATTTCCCGCGTTAATGTCCATGACGTGCTCATACTGTGTACTTCTCTCCACGCGCGCTGTCTTTTTTAAAAACGTAATGGTAAGATAATAACTTAAAACACCCACACCAAGCAACAGTAAAATAACTCCGATTGTCTTAAGAAACGGAATCAGAATAATCTGCGCTATACTACGGTTTCTCATATTTTTCCCTCCCTGAAAATCATTGCTCTAAAAATCCGTATTTTACATTATAACAGATATGGTAAAATTATACAACTTCACATTTTTTAGATTTTTTACATAAATTTTACTTATATATCTCTCTGATTTTACAAAGCCATGATACCGTTATCTCATAATGAAAAAGGAGGTATCAAAATGAATATTCTTACTATTTTATCCATGATTGGGGGATTAGCGCTGTTTCTTTACGGAATGCACATTTTAGGGGAAGGACTGGCGAAACTTTCAGGCGGAAAACTGGAAACATTTCTCTCTAAAATGACCGACACCCCCCTAAAAGGGGTGCTGCTCGGCGCAGGAACAACGGCCGTCATCCAATCCTCTTCAGCGACTACCGTCATGGTCGTCGGTTTTGTCAATTCCGGCATTATGCAGTTAAAACAAGCGGTCGGAATTATCATGGGCGCGAATATCGGAACAACGATTACATCATGGATTTTGAGTCTGTCCGGCATAGAAAGCGATTCTGTCTTTGTTATGCTGCTAAAACCGGAAGCCTTTTCACCGATACTGGCAATCGTTGGCGTTTTCTTTCTAATGTTCAGTAAATCGGAGCAAAAAAGGGAAGCCGGAGGCATTTTATTAGGTTTTGCCATTTTGATGTTTGGTATGGATACTATGAGTACTGCTGTTGAACCTCTGAAAAATGTACCCGCATTCACGCAATTATTTGTCGCTTTTTCAAATCCTTTCATTGGCATCCTTACGGGCACGATACTAACTGCCATCATACAAAGTTCCTCGGCATCTATAGGTATTCTGCAGGCGCTTTGTGCGACAGGAACCGTTTCTTTTTCTGCCGCCCTGCCGATTATTATGGGGCAAAATATAGGAACTTGCATTACCGCGCTCTTATCCTCTGTAGGAGCGAATACAAATGCCAAAAGAGCCGCATTTATTCATTTATATTTCAATATAATCGGAACAACAGTATTTACGGGCGCTTTCTATCTCGTACATGCGTTTTTCCCATTTGCTTTCTTAAACCAAATTGCCACGCCGGCAGGGATAGCAATCATTCATTCCTGTTTCAATGTTGCCGCCACAATCCTTTTACTTCCATTTTCTCAGCAATTAGTGCGATTTGCAAAACTGTCCGTTCCCGAAAAAAGTTCTGCTCCAAAGCAGAAACTCCCGCCGGAACTGACCGCATTATCTCACATGGACAGACGTTTTCTTGATAATCCGCCATTTGCCCTGAAACAATGTAAAACAGCAACCGGCGGCATGTTGTCATTAGCCGGTGAAACAGCGGAAAAAACAATTTTGCTAATTTCTGATTATAGCGAAAAAAGAGCAGACGCCGTGAAAAAACTGGAACATTATGTTGATTTATACGAAGATAAAATTAATAATTATTTGTTTGAAATCTCCCAATATCCGTTATCAAAATCGGATTCGAAAGAGTTGTCGCTGATGCAGCACTGTCTCGGTAATATTGAACGCATCGCAGATTATTCACTGGACGTCGCCATCCGCATGAAAAAAATGAAAAAGAAAAAACTTTCTTTCTCAAAAGACGCAAAAGAAGATTTGGCATTATATCACGAAATCGTTTTGGCTCTTGTAAAAAATACAATACATTATTGGGAAACATATGATACTATCGCCGCAAATGATGCTTTCCGGTTGGAAAATGAGAGGAGCCGCATTGAAAAACGAATCACGAAAAACCACAAAAAACGTCTGAAAAAGGAAAAGTGCAGTGTCGATATGGGCTTCATTCTATCTGATATTCTACTTGGATTAAAGAAAATAGCCGAACACTGTATTCGTATTATTGATGTCGTACAATCTGCTCATTTGGACTAGTACAATGAAAATTAAGTCTTTGATATATTCACGTAGGATAATTGTTTCAGATACAAGAAAGAAAATCGACGCAAATCGTCGTTCCGATACCTACATCACTATCCAATGAGATAGATGCCTTATGGACTTCAACAATATGTTTTACAATTGCCAAACCAAGACCGGTACCGCCGGTCTTTTTTGAGCGGCTTTTATCCACACGAAAAAAGCGTTCGAATACACGCTTTTGATACTTTTGCGATATCCCAATCCCATCATCCTGAATAATCAATTGATTGGTAACCGTTACCCATACATGTCCGCCCTTTTGATTATAACGAATGGCATTATCGCACAAATTGTAAAGTAATTCCTGAATCAATTCTCTGTTTGCATGAATCAAGAGAGGGGTTCCTTTTAGAGAAAGGGAAATTCCATGTTTATCTGCTACCGGTTTCAGCATATCCATACAATCTTTGCAAAGTTCATAGACATCGACAGTATCAAAAGAGATTTTATGCTCCAGAGGAGAATCTAATTCAGACAATTGTAAGATGTCATCAATAAGAGCCAAAAGCCTTTGGGCATTCTTATGGATTTCCTCGGCAAAATGCCGTCCCTCCTTTTTGGATGCCATTCCATTGGCAATTAATTCTGAATAACCGGATATAGAAGTCAGCGGAGTTTTTAATTCATGACTTACATTGGCTGTAAATTCCTGTCTGGCTTTCGCATTTCGCAACGCTTCCTTATGTTGGGAACTTATCCGCTCAATAAGAGGCATAAGTTCTTTATATGTAGTTACTTCACCCAAATGATTCATATCCGCAGCCATTTGTTCAATTGGCCGGACAAACACCTTTGTGAGGTGTCTGGCTGTACCAACGGATATCAGAAAGGCTAATATGGCAATCAGCACCGTAAACGGCAGTGTATTTCTGTACACACTCCATATACTCCCCGCCTCCTTTGCGATTCGAATGACTGTTCCGTCATCCATTTTCTTAGCATAAAAGAATATATTCTTCTCCATCGTCTGCGACTTTCTGATACAGAAGCCTTCCCCCTTTTGCACTGCCTGTTTTACCTCCGGCCTGTCTCTGTGATTATCGAGTTCCATGCCCTTTGTATAACTGTCATACGATACGGAACCATCCCCCGAAATCCAAGAAATCCTCAACTCGTCTTCCGGTTTTACAAAACCCCGTTCTTTCATCTGCTCCAATAAATCCAAGTCATCTATTAATTCTGCGAAAGAACAAAGGTCGGAATACACTTCATTTTGAAATAAACGATAAGATACAATCGTCGTAAGGCATACCGTCACAATAATGGAAATGGCAACTACTAATATGAAATTCAAATTAATTCTTTTTCTCATTCACATACTCCTTTATCAGCCAAGTACCCTACATTTCTTACCGTTCTAATTGCCTTTCCTGCAGTTCCTAATTTCTTTCTCAATGTCTTAATATGTACATCCAGCGTTCTTGATTCGCCAATAAAATCTATCCCCCATACTTTTTCCATCAATACTTCTCTTGTCATGACCATACCGGCATTCTGTATAAGAAAGGATAAAAGCTCAAACTCCTTATAAGTCAGCTCAATCGGCACATCCGAAACCTTACACGACCGATTCGCTCTGGATAAAATAATATCTGACAGAATAAGGACATCCTCTGGCTCATCCGGTTCTGTTCTCCTGAGAAGAGCCTTTACACGCGATATCAGTTCCATAATCCCAAAAGGCTTTACTATGTAATCATCCGCGCCCGAATCCAAACCTTTTACTTTATCCATCTCTGTTGTCTTTGCCGTCACCATTATGATAGGAAGATTCTTTGTATCAGGCTCTGAACGCAATTTTTTCAGAACAGATATGCCGTCTTTGTCAGGAAGCATAATATCCAGTAAAATCAAAGATGGTTTAGCGTTTTCAATGCCGGTAAAAAAATCGGAAGCACACTCGAAACCTACTGCATCATAACCGCTGTTTTTTAAAGCAAATAGCTCAATTTCACGAATATTAGCATCATCTTCTACAATATATACAGATTGCATCTTATCACCTCTTTGACTACTAAACTACGTCTGTTTATTTAGAATAATAAAGAATAACTTCTAACGCGTCAATAGTTGAGGAACAGGTTTTTCTTGAATTTCACTTGAATGTCACTTACAATAAAGGACAAATAAGAAAGCGACAACGCAGAAATGAGGTAACTATGAAAAAAAGAACTGCAATTGTTACCGGAGCTTCCGGAGATATTGGAAGCGCCATTGCCGAAAGACTGGCCGCCGACGGCTACCACTTAGTTTTAATTGGAAACAAATCAAAAGAACGTTTACTGGAAGTTGCGGATAAATGCCGCATATATACTGGACAATCCGAGAAGACAATATTCTCCATCACAGGAGATTTAGGAGAATATACCGCGGCAGAAGCTCTTTTGGCAGAAGCTCTTGAGCTGTTAGAACAGATAGACCTTTTAGTGAATTGTGCTGGTATGGCACACATCGGACTGCTTGCTGATATGTCTCATGACGAATGGAACAACGTACTGAATACTAACCTTTCTTCTGTATTCTACTGTTGTCGTTCCGTGGTTCCGGCAATGGTTCGGCAGAAAGCAGGACGCATCCTCAATATCTCTTCCGTATGGGGCTCCATCGGCGCCTCCTGCGAGGTCGCCTACTCGGCGGCAAAAGGCGCCATCCACAGTCTGACAAAGGGACTGGCAAAGGAATTGGCGCCGAGTAATATTGCCGTGAATGCCTTAGCTTGCGGTATGATTGATACGAAAATGAACGCCTGCTTTTCCAAACATGAGATTGAACATATCTGCGACGAAATTCCTGCCGGACGAATGGGTACTCCCGCAGAAGTGGCAGAAGCCATTGCTCTTTTGGCAGAGGCGCCCATTTATCTAACCGGACAGATTATTACGATGGACGGCGGATGGTGCTAAACCACCCGCCGTACGGTAATTATTCTGCGATAATTCATATCGCTTATAACAACTTTTTTCGCTTCTGCTGAAGAATGGATTACTTTTCCATCCTGAATATAGATGCCACAATGTGTTATATTATTCCTATTTGCCCCGTAAAAAACAATGTCGCCCGGCTCAATATCTTTTATTTTGACCTCTTTTCCCTCTTCTGCCTGTTTCTTGCAGTCGCGAGGCAGGTCAATCTTATAATACTTATAGACGGCTCTCACGAATCCCGAACAATCCACCCCGCAATCCTCATTTTTAATTTTAACGCCACATTTTAAGTTCCCACCCTCTTCATTGTCTGGAAGTTTTTCTCCCCCGTACACATAACGGATGCCCTGATGACAGGATGCAAAATCTGCAACCTGTCTTCCCAGAGTAATCTCCCCGTTATCAAGGGAACACTGATTTCCATAACAATCATCGTCATCACCATAGTAGCAATCACTGCCTGCACCGTTATAGCAGCCATGATAACCATGATGACCGGTATCCTGCTGCAGCTGCTCCTCTAACTTGCCGTCTCCGGTACTCTGCTGCGGTTGCTCCTTTAATTTCCCGTCACCTGCCGCGCTATTGCGAAAACTTTCTCCCCCACTCCCTGTGGACGAATCAGAAAATTGCCGATTCGTGCTAAATTCTTTTTTTCTTCCAGACGTTGACGCCATGGAATAATGCAGAAGAAATAGTACTCCTGTCACAATTCCCACGAGCATAAGACCGGAAACTCCAAAAATTATCCATCTCTTTTTCATGCGAAACCTCCTTTAACATTCTAATGTTATGATATTGTGGGTTGCTCCGTTGTTTCACAACTCGCTATCCTGTTACATCTACAGAGTAACACTGCATTTTTTTCAAGTTATCACAAAAATGTAAAAGAGTTGTTAGAATTTGCTTTTTTCTTTTGGCAATCTCTTCACTCCCTCTGCCCCGCCATCTGAATCTCGATTTTCGTTCCTCTTCCTTTTTCTGAAGTAATATGAAGCCGCCAGCCGTGGCTATCTGCAATATGTCGGCAGAAATACATTCCTAGACCGGTTCCTCCTAACTTTCTGCTCCGCGATTTATCTTCCCGATAAAACGGCTCAAAGATATGCTCCCTGCATTCTTTGGACATGCCAATGCCATTATCCGTCACAAATGCCTGATTTTCGTTAATTATAACAGAAATATCGCCGTTCTCCCCACAGGCATGAAAACTGTTGCGGATAAGATTCATAAAGAGAATCTCCATCAACACCGGGTTGCCATAGAGAACTCCCCCGTCAGCCTCGAAATACCAGTGAATTTCTTTTCCTGTCAACTGATAAGCCGACAACTGCTGCAGCCGGTCCGCTAGTGCCTGACATGAAATTTCCTCTTTCTCAATTTCCTCTTGTTGTAACAGAAGTACCTTTCGCAAAATTTCCGTTATATCTACCATACGTCCGGATTCCCGCACAATATAATCAGAATACTCGAGCTGTTTCTCTCTGCCAATGTCTGTATTTTGCATCAGTTGGGCATAACCACGAACGGAAGTAAGCGGCGTGCGCAGCTCGTGGGAAAGCGCATCAATAAACTCCTGTTTCTGGTGTGCCTCCTCTTCCTTATTCTGAATATTTTCCCGCACCTGCTCCGTCATATAGTTAATATCCTCTGCCAGTTTGGACAACTCGTCCTTTCCTTTCACCCGAATGTGGCAATAATAATCTCCGGCCGCAATTTTAGCGGTTACTTTTGATATGTGGGATACCGGTTCGAGAAATTTTCTCATAACAAGATAGAGAAGCACGGCCATGAGCAAAGAAGCAATAATTTCCGTCAGACCAAAAGTAAACAACTGCTTTTCCCATGTTGTCAGTACATCAGAAACATTTTCATAAATGACAAGACGGTAATGTGTACCAATCAATCTACCGGATGTACAAGTATACTTTTCACCATCTTTCTCCAATATGGCAACCTGCCCCCCCCCCTCTTCTAACATCAATATTTCTTCCTGCTTCGCCCTATCTGTCAAAAAACCCGACTGCAATTGCCCCTCGGCGGCAGAAAACGTAATCTGTGTTCCACTCTCCGATTTGGCGCAAAGCTCTTTTTTTTTCCAGAGTTCAAACGTATGGCCGGGCGTACTGTATTCGGAGACATACGTCTGAAAAAGCTGCCATTCCAGCGTCTCATCTTCCTCTCCTTCCGCCATGTCCTCAGCCATAGACGAGGCAATATGCCGCCAGAACGATACCGCTGTATTCTCCACGGACTCCAAACTCTTTTCATAAGATGAGCGGAATACAATAATGTTACAGAGATTGAGTACAAGCAAAAAAAGGATGATTACAAACAAATATATTTTTTCCCATATCTTCATACTATCCTCATTTCTGAGCGTCACTGTACTTCGAGACGATAGCCCAGCTTATACACAGTTTTCAATTGCTTCCCCAAATCCAGTTTACGCCGGATTGAAGCTACATGAACATCCACAGTCCGGCTGTCGCCCTCATAATCGTATCCCCATACCTGCTCAATTAAGCGTTCCCTTGTCAAGGCAATATTCCTATTGCGGATAAAATACTCAAGCAGCTCATATTCTTTCAGCGTAAGCAGTACCTCTTTGCCATCCAGACTGATTTTGTGCGATTGCAAATCAACACATAACTTCCCCAGCTCAAAAATCTCTTTTTGGCTTCCGGCATTCCGCCGGAGTACTACATTGACGCGTGCAATCAACTCTAACATATCAAACGGTTTTACAATATAATCTTCCGCCCCCCGATTCAGGCCTTTTACTTTATCGTAGACCCCATCCCTTGCCGTCAGTATAATAACCGGAATGTCTTTGCATTTCGGCAATATATCATATCCGGAACATCCCGGCAGCATAATATCCAATAAAACTAAGTCGTATGTATGAGTGCGAATTGCCTCCAACGCCATTTGACCATCATAAATCTGTGTACAAGCATGTCCTGCCAGTACAAGATTCTCCTTAATCAAATTATTTATCAATTCCTCGTCTTCCACAATAAGGATTTCCGCCATACCTTCCCTCACTTCCGCACACTGCAACTGCTGTCATTGTTCTTTGTACATGATAACACACACTTATTAGAAAGTTGTTAAATCAAGACGATGAATCTATGGTTCCCCCTCCAAGGACATACGCGCCATCATATAGGACAACTGCCTGTCCCGGCGTCACTGCCCGTACCGAAACAGGAAAGTCCAACGTAAAAAAATCATCTCCCACTGCGGAAATAATCGCTTTCGCCCCACTGTCATTGTAACGGATTTTAGCTGTCACTTCCTGTCCGACCTCAAAACCACCTGCTGCCATATAATTCACCTTGCGGGCAGTTAAATGCCCGGCAAAAACCTCTTCTCCTTTACCGAGAACAACCTCGTTTGAATGCGCCCTGATTTCCACAACAAACATTGGCTCCCCAAAAGCAATCCCCAATCCCTTTCGCTGGCCAATCGTATAATGTCCAATACCCTTATGTTGACCGAGTATCTTACCGGACGTACTGACAAAATTGCCAACTTCCTCCTTTACTCCGGTCTCCCGCTCAATAAATCCGGCATAGTCATTATCCGGAACAAAACATATCTCCTGACTGTCCGGTTTCTGCGCCACCCGCAGACCTGCCATTTCCGCCAGTTCACGTACCTGTGGTTTTTCATATTCCCCGAGTGGAAAAAGCGTGTGAGCTAACTGCTCCTGTGTCAGATTATAGAGCGCATACGTCTGGTCTTTTCCTTTTGCGTCCGAGCGAAGCAGCGTATAGCGCCCACTTTCCAATTGCCGGATTTTGGCATAATGTCCTGTAGCGATATAGTCCGCTCCCAGAGCAAGACTCTTTTGCAGCAATGACTCCCATTTTACATAGCGATTGCAGGCAATACACGGGTTCGGCGTACGCCCCTCCCGATATTCCCTCACAAAGTAGCGGATGACATTTTCCTCAAACTCTTTGCGAAAATTCATAACATAATAGGGAATATCCAATTGTTCTGCCACTCTTCTTGCATCGTTTACTGCCGAGAGCCCGCAACATCCGCCCTCACGTTCTACCGTGCAGGCATCCTCTTTCTGCCAAATCTGCATTGTCACGCCTATGACATCATATCCTTGCTTTTTTAAAAGGTAGGCTGCCACAGAGGAGTCTACTCCTCCTGACATGCCTACCACTACCGTCTTATTATTCTTCATCATTGATATCTTCTTTCGGTTTCTCCAATCCCTCAATGGTAATACCATGCTTCTCGGCATAATCCCACAACGCCGCATGAATCGCCTCTTCGGCGAGCAGCGAACAGTGCACTTTCACCGGAGGAAGTCCATCCAAGGCTTCCATCACCGCTTTATTTGTAACTTGAAGTGCTTCATAAATCGTCTTTCCCTTGACAAGTTCTGTCGCCATACTGCTCGTCGCCACGGCAGCACCGCAGCCAAATGTTTTGAACTTACACTCTTTAATCACTTTTGTATCTTCGTCAATATCCAAATACATTCTCATAATATCGCCGCATTTGGCGTTTCCTACCGTACCTACGCCACTGGCGTCTTCTATCTCGCCGACATTTCTCGGATTCGAAAAATGGTCCATTACTTTTTCACTATACATCTATTTACCCTCGCTTTCTTTCTTCACAAAATCATCATATAACGGAGACATACTGCGCAGTTTCGCTACAATGGTTTTCAAGTTGTCAACCACATAATCAACATCTTCTTTTGTCGTCTCTTCTGACAAGGTCAGACGCAGAGAGCCATGTGCAATTTCATGTATGAGACCAATCGCTAATAACACGTGGGAGGGGTCTAATGAACCAGAGGTACATGCCGAACCGCTTGAAGCACATATCCCTTTCTGGTCTAATAAAATCAAAAGCGACTCTCCCTCGATAAAACGAAAACAAACATTGACATTATTAGGCAAACGTTTCTCACGATGTCCATTTACTTTTACATAAGGTATTTCGTTCTCGATTCGGGAAATGAGATAGTCCCGAATTTCCGTTTCCTTTTTGGCATTTGCTTCCATGTTCGCCACCGCCAGACGAGTTGCCTCGGCAATGCCGACAATTCCCGGTACATTATGCGTACCTGCCCGCCGTGAACGCTCCTGCGCTCCGCCATGAATCAATGCTCCCATCTTAATACCATTGCGCAAATACAAAAAACCAATTCCTTTCGGTCCATGCAATTTGTGGGCGCTTGCGCTCAGCATATCAATATTCATCTCCTGCACGTCAATCGGCACATGGCCAAATGCCTGTACCGCATCGGTATGAAATAGTACACCGTGTTTCTTTGCAATCACTCCTATTTCTTTAATTGGCTCTATCGTACCTATCTCGTTATTAGCAAACATAATTGACATCAAAATTGTATCCGGACGAATGGCCTGCTCCAGTTCCTCTAGAGAAATCAAACCATCTTCGTCCACATTGAGATAAGTAACCTCGTAGCCGTTCCTCTCCAGCCATTCGGTCGTATGAAGTACCGCATGATGCTCAATCTTCGTCGTAATAATATGGCGCCCTTTATCCCTGCAGCTCTCGGCTGCTGCTTTGATTGCCCAATTATCCGCCTCGCTGCCTCCTCCAGTGAAATATATTTCTCCGGAAGATTTAGCATTCAAAGCTTTGGCTATCTCTTCACGGGCGTCTTCCACCGCCTTTTTTGCCGTTCCTGCAAAACGGTATACGCTTGACGGATTTCCATAGTTTTCCATAAAATACGGCTTCATCGCCTCGAAAACTTCCGGCTTCATCGCTGTAGTCGCCGCATTGTCCAAATATATCATCTCATCACTCATCGTGAATCCTCCATTTCTAGTACAACGTCTCTTTCTATTAAATCCTAGTTTCCTGATAGGATTTTAACCTTACTCTCTTATTATAGCAATTTTGCCTGTAATGTCAAGCCAAATACCGTTATCCATTTCCCTCTCTAACAATGCTTTTTACATACACAATTCCATCTTCTACCCGGAATTTCACCTCATATCCAGCAAACTTCATGCCATAAATCCGCATATCTTCGTCGTGATACGCCGGACGCGGGTCATTTGCCAGAACTTCCAGCAGAGCCTCCTGTTTCTCCTGCGGCAGCTTTGTTAGTATATGTTGCGGACATTCCACCTGCAACCGGTATTCTTTTACTTCTGTGGCAAATCCTCCTGCCGCCTGCGGATGGCTGTCAATATGCGGTAAATACGGTTTGATGTCATATATCGGCGTGCCATCAAGCAAATCGGCCCCCGCCACCCGAAGAATGACTCCCCACTTATCGTGCTTTTCAATCCCGAGAAGACGAACTGAAGAGAGGCCAAGCGGATTCGGACGAAAGGGAGAACGTGTGGCAAAAACTCCCACACGCTCATTTCCTCCCAAACGCGGAGGACGCACGGTCGGCGACCAATCTCTGCCGATATTTTCAGAAAATTCCCACAAAAGCCAGATATGGGAATATCCCTCTAAACCGCGGATTGCATCCGCATTTCGATACGACGGAGCAAATACGACAACCGCTTCCAATTTATCTACCAGCCCGCTCTGTCTGGGAATACCAAACTTTTCGGGAAAATCACTTCTAATATGGGCAATTGCTTCCATTTTAATCGAACTCATCCCCTTTTCCCTCGTCAGCACTCCATATGCTGCAAAGGGGACCTCGCAAACGAAGTCCCCCAATATATTTTTTCATTAACAGCCTTTAATTTGTATGCCACTCCCAATCGCGGATTTCCGGTAAATCCTGACCGTACTCGGCAATGTACTGCTTATGTTCTACAAGCTTATCATTCATCTGCTGGATGAGATAAGAACCTTTGTTGCCAAGCTGTGGTAAATGCATAATGGCATCTTTTACTAAGTTGAAGCGGTCAATCTGATTCTGCACACGCATATCGAACGGCGTGGTAATCGTACCTTCTTCCAGATAACCATGAACAGAAACATTCTTGTTCGCACGCTCGTATGTCAACTCATGAATCAGCGTCGGATAGCCGTGGAAAGCAAAGACTACCGGCGTATCTTTCGTAAACAGAGCATCGTATTCGCGGTCAGAAAGACCATGCGGATGTTTGCTGTCCGATTCCAGTTTAAACAAATCAACAACATTGATAACGCGAATCTTCAAATCCGGCATTGCATCGCGAAGAATAGTGACAGCGGCAAGTGTCTCCAGTGTCGGCGTATCGCCACAGCAAGCCATAACCAAATCTGGCTCTTCGTTCTGGTCGTTGGAAGCCCACTCCCATACGCTAATTCCCTGTGTACAATGTTTTACTGCCTGCTCCATCGTCAGCCACTGTTTGCTCGGATGTTTCGACGCCACAATAGCATTGACATAATTTTTACTCTTCACACAGTGGTCAAAGCAAGATAACAAACAGTTGGCATCCGGCGGCAGATACATGCGTACCACATCAGCCTTTTTATTTGCCAGATGGTCAAGAAAACCAGGGTCCTGATGCGTAAAACCGTTGTGGTCCTGCTGCCATACATTTGAAGTCAGAATGAAGTTCAGTGACGCAATCGGCTGTCTCCATGAAAGCTGGTTGGTAACTTTCAACCACTTTGCATGCTGTGCCGCCATCGAATCGACAACACGGATAAACGCTTCATAGGAGGCGAAGAACCCGTGGCGTCCGGTCAGAAGATAAGCCTCCAGCCAAGCCTCACACATATGCTCTGACAGCATACCGTCCATGATGCGTCCGTCCTGCGCCAGACAATCGTCAGTCTCGTACATCTCGGCATTCCATGCGCGGTTTTCGGCATCAAACGCATAGTACAGACGATTTGACATAGACTCATCCGGCCCGAAAATACGGAAGTTCTTATTTTCTTTATTTAACTTAAAGATATCGCGGACATAAGCTCCAAGCTCAATCATATCCTGTGCCTGTGTTTTTCCCGGAATAACTTCTTTCAAACCATATTCACGGAAGTCCGGAAGACGAAGGTCTTTCAGTAGCAAACCGCCGTTGGCGTGTGGATTTGCTCCCATGCGGGCGTCCCCTTTCGGCGCCATGTCAACAATCTCTTCTTTTACACTGCCGTCTTCATTGAACAGCTCTTCCGGCTTATAGCTGAGAAGCCACTCTCGCAGTAAATCCAAATGCTCCGGCTTTTCCATGGACATCGGCACCTGATGTGCGCGGAACGAATCTTCAATCTGAAGTCCGTCAACGACTTTCGGCCCCGTCCAGCCCTTTGGTGTGCGCAAAACAATCATCGGCCACTTAGGTCTTGTGGCGTCATTATTATCACGGGCATTTTTCTGAATTTCTTTAATTTTCTCTATGCAGGTATCCATCGTCTCTGCCATCAGTTTGTGCATCGTCATCGGGTCGCTTCCCTCGACAAAGTGAGGCTCCCAGCCACATCCCTTGAAATAGTTCTCAACTTCTTCATGAGAAAGACGGGCAAATACGGTTGGATTACTGATTTTATAACCATTCAAATGAAGGATTGGAAGAACTGCTCCATCATTAATCGGATTTAAAAATTTATTTGATTGCCATGAAGTAGCAAGCGGGCCGGTCTCAGCCTCTCCGTCACCAACAACCGGAACCGCAATCAAATCCGGATTGTCAAATACTGCTCCAAATGCGTGTGCCACGGAATAACCGAGCTCGCCTCCCTCGTTAATGGAGCCCGGCGTCTCTGGTGCACAATGGCTCGGCACTCCGCTTGGGAAAGAAAACTGCTTAAACATTTTTTTCATTCCCTCGACATCCTGAGAGATATTCGGATAAACTTCGCTATATGTACCGTCTATGTAAGTATTAGCAATTTGGAAGTTGCCGCCATGTCCGGGACCGGAAATATAAATCATATCTAAATCATAACGTTTGATTACACGGTTACAGTGTGTCCACACAAAATTCTGCCCCGGAACGGTTCCCCAATGGCCTACAATTTTTTTCTTTACATGTTCCATTGTCAATTCTTTGCGAAGCAATGGATTATCCAACAGGTATAACTGCCCTGCAGACAAATAATTTGCAGCACGCCAATAGGCATTCATTTTTTCTAACATCTCGTCGCACAACGGCTGCTTTTCCAAACAAGACATCTCGCTCATAATAATCCTCATTTCCGCGTATTTTAAAACGCTTACATTTTTTTATTTATACGCTATTCATTATATAGTCAGAACCTATATACTTCAACTGTTTTTTACTAATTTTTCAAAAATATGAAATCATTTCCTCACTGCGGTGTTGTCTGCTTGTCCTCCAGATAAGGCAGACGCCGCAAACTTCCTTTGGCAAAATCACCGTCCGCAGTTTTCAGCGGATATGTCACCTCGTCGACATAATACCACGGGTCACTTTCATTTGCCGGATTTTTCATCAGATAAAACTGCTGTGCCGGCTTTCCTCCCTTAGCAAGCAAAAACGCTTTCTGCCCCTGCGTATTTTCACAGACGTCGACAATCATTGCCACCTCTGGCGAGGTACCATCCTGTAAAAGAATGTCTCCAATCCGAATGTCCTGTTTCTTCACCTTTTTACTCTCTTTCTTCATCGACGCCGCCGAAGTGTACGTCAAAACCGTATGGAGGTATTTTTTAAAATTTTCTTTGGAGTCATCTTCACTGCCGCCATTTACCCACATGGAGCCTGCCGCACCGGTACGGATGCGATAGCCCTCCCGCCATTTAGAAAAATCTGCCTGAAATCCGTTTATCAGTTGAAATGAAATTTTATCATACTCGCCCTGTGCCCAGAAGTATTCCGCATACATTCTTATTACGGCGCCTGCCGAGCGCTGTAAATCCTCTTTTTCCATCGGCAGCTTAAACACGGCCTGAACAATGGTTTTATCTTCATCTTTCTTTTTTTGCCCATCCCAATACTTTACTACACCTGTAGACTTCTTTATTTCATAGTTTCTCACAAATTCACCAAAACTATCCTTTTCTTCCTCCGTTCTCTTATAGCCATGCGGCGGATTGATTCGGGTTTTTAACATCAATCCCGTTTCATCTACAACCGGAAGTTCTTTTTGAGGCTTCTCTTTCTTCTCTTTATCCGTTCCTTTGAGCCCGCCTCCGGATATACTCTGCGGATTTTTTGCTTCGGGTGTATTCCATATCATCGGCGCCCACAACGGACTTGCTAACAGTAAAATTACCAACCCCAGCACACCGGATATAATAATTGCTTCTTTCTCTCTCATAGGTCTTCTTGCCATACTTTACCTCCATCCAAAAGCGCTTACATCCGTGGCACGCTTACAAAATAAAATCTAAACTGACGGTGACAAGTCGGGTTCGACTCGTCACCGTCAGGCTAACCAATGTTACTTATCAGACAAACAAAGCAACAGAATGCGGGATGTTTACCCTCGGAAGTCAAAGCTTTGTCCGACTTTCTTCTCTGCCTCTGTCTGTACCATATCACTTCGCTGCATAAACATATAGTCGCTTACTTTGCGCAGCAGTTCTTCCATCGAATCGGCCGAAAATGTTATTGTATCTTCGTCTTCCACAGCATCCGTTCTGTTCTTATCTCTCCTTGAAGCGAGCGCTTCCTCTGCTTTTTCTTTCTTTTCTGCTCTCTTATCAGCTTTCCGCTGTGCCGCCTTTCTGGCAGCGCGCTTCTCCATATTGGTTTTTTGCGCTTCACGGCCTTTTTCCAATGTAGCAAATAACGTAGCGGTTCCATTATCATTTACCTGTATACCAAACGATTTTACTTTCGCTCCAGTCTTTTGCAGCGTTTCTTTCATCTGTGAAATCTTATTCCTTGCATTGCTCAAAATGCCCTCATACTGCTTTCGATAAGATTCGTCCTCAGCCATGCGCTCAATTTTTTCTTCATCAATTAATACGACCGTACGATTCGGCTTTCCGTATTTGCCTGCCTGCGCCTTGGCAACCTCTTTCATATCCGAGCTCACAAGAATAAAATCCATATCGCCATATTTTTTCTTCAACTCTTCATAATACTTCTGCGCTTTCTCACTCAATTGCGGCTTCCCAATCGTCTGCCCGTATACCCGGGTCTTCTTCTCCGTCTTCTGTTCCGCTTTCTGTGTTTCGTAAGCCGCTGCAGAAGCTGCGCACTGTCCTGTTACATTAGATGCTATACTCATACTCATTCCTCCTTGAATAAATTTGAAACCTGCACTGAACTCCTTTTCAATGCAGCCAATCATGGGTATCTATAAGGAATATCGACATAACGCCGCAAAAACATTAGCATTGTATTCTGTCCCTTTTTTTAGTATAATAGAAAAGGATTATACTGATACAAACATATTTATAATAAGAAAGGATATTTATGAGCAAAGACAGTACAAAGCAGCGCAAACCAAAACCGCCTGCCATTTTATCACGAATTGTTATGTTTCTATTTCTCGTTATGTTAATGCTATTCATGAATATAAATGCTTTCTGTTACTTACTGAACCGAAGCAGCTATGAGACGGTTACTGCTACCGTAGTACAGCGGACTACTGATGAATTTCTCTTGTTGATTCCGAAAGTTGAAGTTACTTATCAATTCCACGGGCAGCAATACACGGAAAAGAAGTATTTCTTTCTGGAACCGTTATTTGGTCTGTCCCGGGAACCGGGAACGGCGCTGACACTGCATGTCAACATCTATGCGCCGGCAAACAGTCTGTTTGAGGTTCACTTTTTCCGAAATTTATTGAATTGGCTGCTGCTTATTCTCGAAGCTGTTTGTATCTATAACCTTATTCGCCGGATTCGTACTTACCGATTGGCAAAAAAGCTTGAAAGGGAGGACAACCTATGAGTCAAAAATGGAAAGAATGGAGAGAAAAGAGCCGTGTTTTCGATATTATCTGTCGAATCATCGCGTTTCCTTTTCTTGTCATTTACTGCTTTCTCTCGTTTATTCTTCGGTTTTCAAAAATAATTCTCAACATCTTTTTGCTGATTCTTATCGTGTGCGGAATTACCGGCGGCATTCTCTATGCAAGATTTCTTCCGATGTACGAAGACGCCAGCGCACAGGCATATGAAAAATTATCCAATCTGAATGAGAATAGTTTCCACATGTTTTCCAATACGGTAATTTATGATACCAATGGAAAAAAGATAGGAGAAATCGACAGTGGTTCTTATAAATATGTAAAGATAAATAAAATTTCACATTACATACAAAACGGCTACATTGCTACCGAAGACAAAAAATTCATGCAGCACGGCGGCGTTGATTTGCAATCCATTTTCCGCGCCGGCATTTCCCTCATCAGCCACGACGGGGAAATCCGTCAGGGAGGAAGTACCATTACGCAACAAGTCATTAAAAATAATTTTCTCTCGCAGAAACAGACGTTTTCCCGCAAAATGACGGAGGTACTTCTGGCTCCTGCTCTGGAGCGCAAATTTAATAAAGCGGACATAATGGAGTTTTATTGCAACAGTAACTATTACGGCAACCGTTGTTACGGCGTAGAGACAGCAAGCAGATTTTACTTCGGCTGCTCTGCCAAAGACGTAACTCTTGCTCAGGCCGCGATGTTATGCGGTATCTCCAACAGTCCTAACAACTATAATCCCATTGCGAGTATGAAACTGGCCAAGGAAAAACAAAATCAGGTTTTGGAGCATATGCTGGAGCAGAATTATATTACAGAGAAAGAATTTGACAAAGCACAGAAAGAAGAAATTACGATTGTCGGTTTGGATACAAAAGCTTCCTCGGAAAATTATATGGTCAGTTACGCCATTGACTGTGCCGCAATCCAACTTATGAAACAAAATGATTTTCCGTTCCAATACACGTTCAAGACGCAGAAAGAGCAAAAAGCATACGACAAGAAATATTCTGCGGAATACCGCAAACGTTCGGCTGAAATCCGTGCCGGCGGCTATCAGCTATACACTTCGCTGAACCCAAAATTGCAAAAGAAATTACAAGATTCGGTTTCTAAAAATCTTGCCACTTTTACAGAGAAAGACAAGAAAACAAAGAAATACGCCTTACAAAGCGCCGCTATGTGCATTGATAACGAAACTCAATTTGTCGTTGCCGTAGTCGGCGGCCGTACGAAAAACGACCAGTATAACCGCGCCTTTTTATCGAAGAGACAGCCGGGGTCTACCATCAAGCCGTTGTTGGATTATGCACCCGCGATTGATAACGGTATTATTAACGGTTCCACGATTTACTGTGACGAAAAGGTATATTGGGACGATTCGAATAAGGAAAGTTACAGTCCGTCAAACAGCGGCGGCCGTTACCGCGGCAATGTCTCTGTCCGTGAGGCGCTGGCAAGAAGTATCAATACCGTGGCCTTTCAGGTGTTTAAAGACGTGGGGCCGGAAATTTCTTTAGGATATTTGGACAAGCTGCATTTTTCCTCGCTTTCCTTTGCTGATAATTCTGCTCCCGCCATATCTCTCGGTGGTTTTACCCACGGCGTGACGATTCAAGATATGTGCCGCGGCTATGCCACATTGGAAAACAATGGCAAAGTGAGTTCCCGCACATGTCTGGTAAGTATTGTACACGAAACCGACGGCACTATTTACGAGGCGCCGGAGCTGGAAGACAGTGAGAGCGAAGTTTTTTCGGCAGACACTTCTTTCATTATGAAAGATATTATGCAGGGAACCTTTCAGGAGGGCTACGGTACCGGACATTCCGGATATAACGACAAGCAGATTTATGCCGGCAAAACAGGTACTACAAGCAGCAATAAAGATGCATGGTTCTGCGGCTTTAGTTCCTACTATACGACTGCCGTATGGATTGGCTACGATACTCCGCGTAAAATGCCGGGTATGTATGGAAATACCTATCCACTGCGCATCTGGTCTGCATTTATGAATGACGTCCATAAAAATAAAGAAAAGCAAAACTTTGAAATACCGAATACGATTGAATTACGCCGTATATCCGGCGGTAACCTCACGGATTCTTCCCGCGAAATTTCTTATTCTGACAAGAAGCGCTACTACAGTCAGCGTCCTCACGGGTATGATTACTACTCGCAGCAAAACGACGGCCGAAAATCCGCCTGGGAAAAAGAATATAAGCTATCCGCCGCAAAATCAGCGGCAGATAAGGCTGTTACCGCATTTGAAAAGTATAAAATAGACGATGTAAAATCGGCCGGCGCTTTCGAAACGGAGTATGACAAAGTGATGGCCGTCATCCACAAAATACCGGATGAATACGAACAAACGCCTTATACGGAACGGGCTGCCAAAAAATATAATTCCCTGATTTCCGTTGTCAAAGAAAAATGGAAAAAAGTAATCGAGGAAGAAAAAGAAGCGGAAATTGAGCGGAGACAAAAACAGCAGAAAGTAGACGCCGAAGATTCGTCCGACCGGGCAAACAGTACGCTCAAAGCAAATCGTCTGAAAAAAGCGAAATGGTATATTGATACGCTTAAGAAGCGAAAATATTTAACTTCTACTACAAAGGCGCTTATTCGGGACGGCAAAGCTGCCATCCGCAAGCTAAAAGGATACGGCGAATATAATTCCTATAAGAAAAGCTTTGACAGTGCGGTACAGCGCGCGAATACTTTACCGAAAAAGAAAAATAATCCGGTGATTCCGCCGGACAGCTCGGATAAACACCCTGTAAATCCGGACAAGTACACAGACCCGACAGCCACGCCGTCCGATACACCGGCCCCGGCACAATAGAATTGCATATTACAGTTTCATATCCCCATCCTTTACCCAGCCGAATCTTCGCACCATTTCATGGATGGGAACACATAGCAAAACAGGCAGGACAAACGATACTCCAAGCAGGCCGGCCCAATCGAAAATAGTAATTGCCTCTCTGCTGCCGTTTGCCACATCCTGAAGCCAGCCGCTGTAGACGCCAATCTGTCCGACGAAGCCGCAAGTACCCATACCGGAAGAAACCGGCGTTCCGTTCATCTCCAGATGAAACAGACAGGTGGCGATTGGCCCTGTAATAGCGGAAGTTACGATAGGGGCTATCCATATGCGCGGATTTTTGACGATGTTGCCCATCTGCAGCATTGACGTACCGATTCCCTGCGAGATAACGCCGCCCCAACGGTTTTCACGAAAGGAGATGGCGGCAAAACCAATCATCTGCGCACAGCACCCCGCTAACGCCGCCCCGCCTGCCAGTCCAGTCAGGCCCAATGCGGCACAGATGGCTGCTGACGAAATCGGAAGCGTCAGCGCAATACCGACAAAAACTGAGACGAGTATTCCCATCCAGAACGGCTGTAAGCCTGTGGCCCACATAATCACCTCACCCGCTTTCATGGCTGCGAGGCCAAGATACGGCGCCCACCAGACAGAAAGCGCTATGCCGCTGCCAATTGTCACCAACGGTGTAACGAGTATATCTACTTTCGTCTCTTTGGATACTGCCTTTCCCACTTCCGCCGATATAATGGAAATAATAAGTACGGCCAGAGGCCCGCCTGCACCTCCAAGCGCATTTGCCGAGAAACCAACGGTAATCAGTGAAAACAGAATGAGTGGAGGACATTTAAGCGCGTAGCCAATGGCAACAGCCATCGCCGGCCCGCTCATGGCTGCGGCTAAATCTCCTGCCGTATATGCCGTGTCATTGACTTTGGCAAGAGCCGCCGTCAAAAAAGGAATATGGAACTGTGTTCCAAGCGTATTCAAAATCGTCCCTATCAGCAGCGTAGCAAACAAGCCCTGCGCCATGGCTCCCATAGCGTCGACTCCGTATCTCTTCGCAGAAATCTCAATATCTTTCCGCTTCAGAAATGCTCTTACCTTTTTACCCATCTGTAAAGTCCTTTCAACTATTTAGTATTCGTTGTACTATTTTACGATTTTACTCTTCGCCGCTGACCAAGCAGAATAATACTTTTTCCCATTCTCTTTGCCAACAGTTCGAACGCGCACATAATATCTCTTTTTCTTCTTTAGTTTCTTTATTGTCGCTTTCGTCTTTTTGCGCCCGTTGATTGTATGGGTTTTCGTTGTTTTTCGTTTAAACTTCTTATTCGCTGCGCACTGTAATTGATATCCCGTTACATTTTCCGCACCCTTTTTCCAACGGACAACCAGTTTTCTTTTGCCGGCTGTGATAGATTTTACCCTTGTTTTTTTCATTGTTACTTTACTTTTCTTATTACCGGTTCCGCCGTTTGTATCACCGGTCTTCACCTCTCCGGAAGAGTCTGCGGATGTTTGCGGCCCCTTTTCTACGGTAATGGAAAGGCTTGATGTAAAACTTCCGGCCCTTGCTGTTATTGTGGCAGAACCGCCTTTCTTTGCTGATACTACGCCTGTAGAGTCAACTTCCAGTACCGAGGAATCCGAAGACGTCCATGTCTGATTTCCCAAAAGAATAACACTACTTTCACTTCCCTGATAGGAAGTTACCGCACGCAGGGAATATTGTCGCCTGTCTCCTACGGCTAAGCGGCTGCCGGAAGTTCCGGATATAATATAGTCCTGTTTTATAGCGGCCTGTTTCAACAGGTTTGTCTGGAGCTGTATCTTCTGAATGACCTCCGTAACCGGCGGCATATAAGAGCTGTCTGTTTCTCCTCCACTTGCAAACCTGCCGCACGTACTGTTTGGAAAAACTCCGTCCGCAGAATAAAATGTTCCTACTCCGACATAGATATTGCGGGGATTAATCATACTCGTATAATGTCCCGTAACTGCCGACGCATTCTGGCTGACCCAGTCTTTCTTTTCTTCATACCATTGATTGACGCCGGACAACATTGTTTTCGAAAAATTCCAAGCGAGAACTTCCGCGCCGCCGGAAACATGATTCGGAGAATTTATATCGAAACAACTTGCTCCGCTCGTTCTCGTATGGTCGGGTACAATGCTGGCTTCAGCCGCACGAATGCGCGCCACATATTCCAAATCCGACGACCACTGCATCGGTTTATAATCATCCATTGTGAGCGCTTCCGATGGATTTTGAGGGTTGGGAACTCCCTCCTGACAAGCCTCCTGCCGAATCGCATTGATGCGCTGCAACACCGCCTCTGCCTCGGTAATATATTCCCCCTCAACACCGGCTTCCATACAATTTTGCGCTAACTCTGTACGGTCAGACGATAAAACCTGAGTATTAGCGCTTCTTGCCTGCACCATATCTGCCTGACTGAATAACAGCGCCGCTGTCAATGCCGCGGCAATCATTTGTTTTTTCTTCATCTTGTTCCTCCTGTTTTTATTCTAAAAGGTATGCCATTCTTCTTTTTCCGTATCTTCATAAAGGTCAAGCTTCTTATACCAGTTTTTATAAACAGACAGTGAACCTTTGGGTACATAGATATCACAAAAAACCGGAAGCGAAGCGGCATAATAGCCTCCCTTTTTCTCTACCTGTGGCGGCGTAGCGCCACGAAAATATACTTTCGACAACCCACTTACGGGAAGCACCTCATCCCAGTTTTTCCCAAGCCAGATGACACTCGCCGGAATATCCAGCAAATACAACTGCCTGTCTTCACTTAGCGAGCCGCAAAGCGAGGCCGTTCCCGTCAGCTTTTTTACTTTATCCGAAATGACAAGCTGTGCGTTCTTTGCGATACCGACAACTAAAGAAGCATCCTTTTTGTTGTAAATACACTGACCATCCACGGCATAAGCCGGATTTCCCTCATCTATGGAAATAGTCTCTATCTTTGTTCCCATTATGCTGCTGCTTTTCAAATTTGTGACATATTTGCCAAGCTTTATGTTTTTCACCTGAGAATTAAAAAATGCTCCGCTCTCAATTGTCTCTATCGTATCGGGAACCGTAATGGTTGTCTTCTTCGGAATTGCCCAAATGAGAGTTTTATTATCTTTTGACATCAATATATCATTACTCACCGTATATTTCTTGTTTTTGCGTGACAGCGTCACTTTATCCAGTTTCGGACAATCATCAAAACACAAATAATTTGAAAATGATGACAGATTCTTCGGCAGCTTTACCTCTTTTAATTTCCTGCAGCCATAGAATGTCTCCGCGTGCAATACTTTAACCTTATCCGGTATTCTGACTTTCGTCAGCGCACTCATTCCACTAAAAGAAGTATAGTCAATTTGTGTCAGGGCAGGCGGCAGTGACATTGTCTTGATTTTACTGTTTGCTCTACAATAACCGTCACACCCGTGCGCATACTCTACCCACACGTCAAATATGTTCTTATAAAATTCATTATCGCCATCACCCATGATTGACATGTCCGCCCCAATACGTGTCACCGCGGCTTTTTTAATTTTCTTCGGAAACTTCAGACTGGTCGGCGAAGCCTTTTTCTTCTTTGGCTTCACAAAGTACACCCAGCTCTTCTTCTTGTTCTTGGACAAATGGGCATAAAACTTAAATTTCCCCTTGGTGACGGTATATGCCTTCTTACTCCATGTTACCGCTTTTCCCTCTCGCGCTCCGGTAAAGATGCCGCATACTGCTAAGAGCATAAAGATAACAATTCCATTGGCAATTTTTCTTTTCATATAACCCTCCGTTTCTGAGCGATTCATCGCAAAGAACCACACGCATCCACTTTGTTTTGTCTATATAGAAAATACGATTCAGCGGCATCAAAAGTTGCAATTCCCCTATTCAGCTTTTGCCTCTCTGTCATATTGTCCCAGTACGGTAATGCGCATAGGAAACTGCTCATATTCTTTAAGCAGCTCTCGGGCAGTCGCTAACGGAGTAAAACGGTATACATTTTCGTCATGTCTGACATAATATTTCAATTCAAGAGCTCCCCGCTGTTCCACCGCCAATTCATCCGTCGTCCAGAACTCATGGTAGGATGTAAAGCGGTTGCTCATGAAATTTTTCTCAAACAGGGCGTAGCCTTTTTCATCCTCGTACACATAATAGCGCACCCCGTTTTCACAAAATATTTCAATGTAGCGGAACACTTCCTTTTCATTCGTTGCTGCCACATGACAGTTCCAATCTGCCAACGCTTCCTTGGCAACAATTCCCTCCCGATATCCCTCAATCTTTTCTTTCAGCATAAAATACCTGTCCTTTCTGTTATCATTTCTTTCTCAACATTAATTTCCTTTTCTTAGCTGTATTTTTATAATACTTCACCTTGGCTTTCTTACGTGCGGATTCAAAGCTTTTCCTCATATACAATAAATGGCTCGCGCTAAACACACAATAGCTTCTTTACTTTCCCCTTTTTGAAAGTATATAATAAATAATGCATATTCCCGTTACAATCCCCTCCGGAATCTATTAATAATTCATCAACTCCATCGCTATCCAAATCAATTCGTGCATATGTAAATTTATTGTGCTCTGTCCGCTTAAACTTTTTCTTTTCCAAAAGTTCTTGATAGGCTTTTCTTGCCTTTTTGTTCTTTTTCGATAACTTTGCCGGTTTGACTTTCTTCTGACTCTCTGCACTGACAATCTTGGTTTCCCACACATTTACTCCGGCAGACATTGTGTCTGCGAACGCAATTAACAGCAACAGGATTGATAATTGTCTGATTTTTCGAGTTGAAATCTTTGCTTTTTTCATTTTAACATTTACTTGCCCTTTCTATAAATATTATGTAAGCAATATTTCTGTCTGTTTTGGCATAAAACGTAATCATAGCTGTCCGGCCACCACGTGGAACGCCTATACTCCAGCTTGCCTTTCTCTTCTTTGAAGCTAATCGGGAAACAAATTTACTGATTTTCATTTTCCGGCAGAGGTATCCACCACTTTTGATATAAAGATGAATCAGCATTGCATTTCTCGCTATTTTTGCCTCATTATCTTCCCATTATCTTTACAAATATACTTTCATTCATATTATACACTTTCCACCTTACCCTTACAACCAAAAAGTCAATCCCGCGCCGGAAAAAGCACTTGAAACTCTACACATCCCTTATAGGATAGAATATAGTTGTTGTTCTTATTTAGCAGTGTCATTTTCATGTCTCGAATCATCACTAAAATCTGACACAGGTATAACTGTCATTCATCCCTTTTTCCAAGAGCTGATATACCAAAATGCCAACTACGGATTTTCTGCTGATACGCCTTACATTGGGGAAAGTAGGTAACAATAACTGTTTCATCCAGTACTCTCAGAACATATCAATCGGAATCCCATCCTGCGACAGCGCATCTGCATTACTGATACGTCGATACAGATTATCACAAAGCACTAAAGCCCCCAAAGTTTCTTTCTCATCTGCATACCCTGTTTCTTTCTGCTCCTGAAAACTCTCGAATTTTTGGGAAAACTCATCATTAAACAGAGGACTCTCGGAACTATGCAGGCAACTCTCTCTCCGCCTGTATAGTTCTCAATATAAGACAACCTGCGTATATTTACTCAAATAAATATTTATACGCAACTCGGTTCTCAAAAGAAGTTCCAAATCCTAAATCAATTCTTCTCTCTTCATTTTTATTCCAAAATTCATTCTTATGTTTCAATATTTTCTCTCTATAATGGTCATTATTAATGAAATTGCACCACATATAGTCAGATATCTTTATTTTTTTATAATCAAAGGATTCCGACTCAAATATAAATTCTAGATAATCACTCATATACATATACTCTTTCATGAAACTTATATCATCTTCATTTGCAATACCTAATAATACAAATATAACTAATTGGTTAATTGCCCTTTCCTCATGATTAGGATATATATATAATCTTTCAACATTATAGTCGGAATACCCCCTAAATTTATTTACATAGTACCCCTTAATATTTGAATCAAATACTAATATCTTCTCGTATAATAATTGAAATATTTCTTCTTCCAAATTATTGTTAAGATTCTCTTCTATGCAATTTTTCCATCTATTTTCATCATATTTCAACAAAATTTTTCTATTAATAAATACCCATGATGTCTTTTGACGATCATTATCACTTATTTTATCAAACTCTATACAACAATTATTATATATCTTTTTGTCAGCCATCTCGGATAATGCATTAATTAAATCGGGATATGCATTAGGGTGAACTGTTGCCTCTAACAAAATATCACTATTAATCAATAGCCTCAATAAGTCAACATACTTTTTGACATTTTCGTCAAAATGTGCTTTCACATATATTGACAACGCATATATGTTATTTGTAATCGCATGGATATTTTCATTTTCAGATATCATTAACAAATTTATAAAAGCTTTTACGATTCTAGAGTTTTGTTCTTGATTCAACTCACATAGTGACAACAAATAACAAAACGATTCAAGTTGCTCTATCATCCATTCATTCCAATATTCTTTCATTGATAAACAAAAATCCTCAAACAATACAGAAATGTCAAATTCATCAGATAGTATTACCGAATCAACTTTATAATGCAATGCTATATTTCTTAAATCCTTTTGCTTAATATGCTTTACCATCATATCCACATCCAATATTTCTAGAGGATATGGTTTCACATTTGTTCTAAAAAAACCTCCCCGATAATCTCCTTGGAAATCATCCGGATAGTATGTACAAAATATAGCTTTTATATATGGTGTCACCATTTTTTCAACATTATTGAACCAATCCAACATTAAATGATTTTTCTTATAGAAAAAATAGTAATCATATGCTATTTGCCTAATTTTGAATAAATCACCATAAATTGTTCCACCTATTTTTGACATATTCGCCTTTTTCATATAATACTCTTCGTGTTTGAGCAAAATATCATTCATTTCCTGAATTTCATTTCCATTATTTGAAATTTCTTTTAAAGCGTTATATGCTTTACTGTATCTTGCAGCAGCAATATTTAATAATGAATTTAATCTATTGTAGTCATTATCCCTTTTATATATATATAATAGAGAACGGGCACAAGTTTTATTAAATTCATATATTGCTAATTCGTAACACTTTTGATTTGAAAGATGTAGATAAGCAACATCATCAAATTGTACTTGCAATTCATTCATAATATCTGATAAACCATTTGTATATCTAATCAATGAATAATAATATGCCTTTACAGAATTTGTTTCACTTTTTTCTATTTTATCCATAATTTCATGGTACTTATTGTGTAAAGATAGATTAAACAAAATATCATTGTTTTTCATTTCTTCTTCAAAAGGTACGCTATCTCTATCATCTCCTAATTCCAATTGGATTCCATATATGCCAGATTTTATCAGCAAACTGCGCAATTCATCATTTCTTATGAGCAACTTAAAATTATTGTATTCTCTTTCATCTGTAAAAGTCATTGCTGAAGCTTTTATTCCATATATACTTTTAAAACCAAATACCTCAATAATCGTTTTATAACTAACAAATTTAAAACAGGAAACATCCTCTATTAGTTTTCGTAATGTGCTATTTAATGCCTGCGTCTTATCATTTGTATATGCCATGCCCTCATTGCTCAAATAATATAAGAATGCATATAACTTTTTTCCTACCACGTTACTTATACTTGTGCAGTTTGAATTTTCCACCATATAGTCTGAAATTTCAGATAAATCCACCAATTCCACACCTTTATTTTTCCAATATAGAATATCATGTTTTGAGTCTTTAACAGCATCTACTACTAAATAATGTGGTTGGCGATTTTCTACTCTCTTTTCTTTTACGAAAAAATCAATATAGCTCATAATAAGTTTTAAATTATTGTCATTTAATGAATACCCTACAAAAAGAAATGTTTTATCTATCAATAACGATTTTATAAATGTTTCTATTATGATATGTTTTTGTGAATAATTTAAGTAATCATCCTCTTTTAATACTATATTCTTTATATCATCAACATCACCGTGCATCTTAATAATATAATTTCTGCCTTTTTGAGACAAAATATCATTGTCTTTTGTAATTATTGCGTATTTAGAAACAGCAGGATCTTTTACATTTTCTAATAAGTGATCGTAATTTGTCGTAATGATATGCTCTGGCTGCAATTTAACAATAATTTCATCTATAATATTTGTTTTATAGTCTTTACCACAAAACTTGTCTTTCAAAAAATCATAATAAGGTTCTTTATCTTCTTCGGTATCGCCAAAACTTTCATAAAAATGTTGGGGAATACGCAAAAAATCTTCTGCTGAAAAATTATACTTCAATTTACATTTATAACCATCCATGCTACACAATTCAATTTGTTCTCCACATATCAAATCTTTTATCTCGCATGATGAGCACTTATTTTCGCCAATTTTATCTGCTATTTCTTTAACCAACTCCCACCATGAACACACACCAGAATTTTTAGAAACTCCAGCCCCTACAAAAATCACAAGGCTCTCATTTGAATTTATTTGCCTAATTCTCTCTATCTGTTCAATAATCTTGTTCATCAACCTCACCTCATAACTATTATTGCAATTTTGTGACTCTAAAAACTGCAAGCACACAAAACGGGAAGTCCCTATTTACAGGACTTCCTGCTATTTTCACATCACTCAAACTCGACAAGTTTACCTCAAATATTAAACTATTTTATTTGATCCCATCTATAAAAAGCACCAATTTTTTACTCTAATTACATAATTTATCGACTCTCTTTGACGGAAAATATTTTCTATACGAATTTTTCATCATATTCGGAACACTAAATGCTATACTAATAATAGTAACAACAATAGAAATGCTTGTTGCATAATCTGCTTTTATCCAAATAAATCTTCAACTATTTTTCGTATCTCTATACTCGAAAATTGATACACCCTTTTTTCATAAATTGCATATTTGATAAACTTGGCTAAAATTTGATATTGACTCCGATATTTTTCACATTTATGTAATTCTTTATATGTTACATAGGATGCTAAAATAAATTCTGGTTTCTTAGACATAAATCTTCCTCCTCAAAGTGTTAAAATAAATTATTAGTACCTATCACCTAATGATCCTCTTTAAATAAAGTAAAAATAAGTCTTATTATTTTTACTTTTAACTCTTACTCATTTTATCATATATTTTTTTTCATAAAAGCAAAACACGATATTTTTCACAAAAATTTTTATTCAAGACAAAAAAATTTTTTTAAGTAACTCATTTACCCCTCTAAATATATTTCTTTGGCTATCCGGTTATCTATTATATCTGCTACTACATTTTTTCAATATTTATCCTACAGTTATCAAAAAGTATACCTTTTGACACTCCCAAACTATCCTCAATTCAGCACACGTTTCCCATATACTGCAAGATTTCTTTGTCTTTCCCAACTACCTGTGATATACTGTTGTTATAATAATTGAATGATTACATACGGAGTAAATATGATGATAGGAAAAGAGCGCAACGACAACAATATTCAGGCAGTACTGAAAAAGCTGTATCCCCGTATTTCCGGTTTATATTTAATTCTTCCGGAGGAGGGCACTTACGAGGAATTACAGGCTGATGACTTTTTAAAAGAATACCTTGCCCAAGAAGGCACTTTATCCGAGGCGTACCGTCTTCTCTTTTCTAGCAGCAAGAAAAGTTCGGATACTATCGCCTCCAGTTATGACGCGTTTACGGACGAATCGTTATTTGAAAAGGACAACTTTAGCGGCAGTCTCGATTTGGAAAACAGACGTTACAATTTTCATATACTCAAAATCGCCGACGATGAAAGCGTGTTAATGTTTTTTGAAAATATTCACGGGCTGCAATCCGACAAATTTGAAAAATTAAAAATGGATACAATACAGGAAAACTACCTGTTTTCGATGATTGTGGATTTGAAAAATGACACATGCAAAAACTCCACAACGACCGAACTCAGCGTAGACCGACAGGATTATTTGGATATCAAATATTCACAGTGGCGTTACATGATTGCCAACATGTTTTTGCCGGATGATAAGAGCATGTTTCTGATGATGTCGGAACCGGAATACATTATCCGGCAGTTGGAGCAGGAGAAACTTTTCAAATTTGAGATTCAAATGCAGAATATGCAGGGGGAATACATCTGGGTTCGTCTTATGTTTAACCGCATGAAAGGTTTTTCGCGGGAAAATCCCGTGTTTGTATATACCGTGCAGGATATCCACGAAGATATGCTCCGTCTGCTGCAGCAGGAAAATATCATTGCCGCCGTGGAGGAAAAAAACCAGCAGCTTACCGATATCAACATGGCAAAGACGGTCTTCATTTCTAATATGTCGCATGAAATCCGCACACCAATTAATGCGGTTCTTGGCATGGACGAAATGATTTTACGCGAAACGACAGATGAGACGATTCGCTCTTACGCCAATGATATAAAAAACGCAGGTAAAATGTTATTGAGCATTATTAATGATATTTTGGACTTCTCTAAAATTGAAGTTGGCAAGATGGAAATCATCCCTGTCGAATACTGTGTCGCAGACATGATTCAGGATATTTATAACTTAATTTCCATCCGCTTAAAAGAAAAACAGCTTACTTTCCATACTGAAATTGAAGAAACCATTCCCTCGCTTCTGTATGGGGATGAACTCCGCATTAAGCAGGTCATTATCAATATTTTGACCAACGCTGTCAAATATACGGAAACAGGCAGTATTACTTTCCATGTCAGCCATACCAAAATGGATGCGGATAAAATCGGACTGGCAATCAGAATAACCGATACCGGTATAGGAATGAAGCAGGACGAAATGAAAAATTTATTTACTGCCTTTCAGCGTCTCGACGAACAGCGCAATCGCCGCATTGAGGGGACCGGACTCGGCATGAGTATTGTCGTCCGCCTTTTGGAGCAGATGAACAGCAAATTAGAAGTAAGCAGCGTTTATGGCAAAGGTTCTTCCTTTTCCTTTATTTTGCCGCAGGAGGTAGCAAATCCGACGCCAATCGGCGCCTTTGATGTCCGCAGGAAACCGCAGGATGAAAAAGCACGGGGAAAACGAAATCTATATGCTCCGAAAGCCAGAATATTGGCGGTTGACGACACCCGAACCAACTTAATCGTCGTCAAAGGATTATTGAAACGCACGGCAATCCAACTGGATTGCGCCCGAAGCGGCAAGGAATGTCTGGAAATGATTAGAAAAAACCATTACGATTTATTACTCTTAGACCACCTTATGCCGGATATGGACGGAATAGAAACACTCGGACATATACGCGGTATGGAAGGAAAGTTTGAAACGCTGCCTGTCATTGCGCTCACCGCTAATGTGATGACGGACGCAAGAGAACGATATATCAATGCCGGTTTTACCGATTTTCTGGAAAAACCTATTATTGCTTCCAAACTGGACGAGGCATTGCTGACTTATCTTCCAGAAGCCTGTTTCGAATAATATTTATAAGAAAAACATTAGGTCAGTTTACAAGGAACTACACGCAGACCATGAAACGGACTGCCGACAACCAAACGGCGCTATGCTCCCAGCAAGGGTCATAGCGCCTGTTTGTTGCGGGGTATCTAAAGCGCCCATTTGGCACACGACTTTACGAAGCAAAGCGTGTGTGCTATACGTTCTGTCGGCGTTGCCGTGAAAATGCGTTATCTGCGATGAAAACTATGGTTGCTTTCATTCTATCTCACCTCTCTTTACCAAATTGACTACTTGTTCCAGACTCATTTGTCCCATGTTCTGTTTATCAGGCTCTGCGTCTCTTTGTCTTACGGATACAGACATATTATTTTTCTCGTTTTCACCTATGATAATCATATATGGCACCTTATCTATGCGCGCTTCACGAATCTTATATCCAAGTTTCTCACTTCTAACATCCACTTCTGCCCGGATATCATTTTCTTCCAAAGTTCCCTCAATCTTCTTGGCATAATCATTATATTTATCCGAAACCGGGAGAACCTTAACCTGTACAGGTGCAATCCATGCAGGAAATTTTCCTGCATAATGTTCTAGTAAAATACCAATAAAACGTTCTATCGAGCCAAATACAACTCTATGCAGCATAATCGGGCGATGTTTCTCTCCATCTGCCCCAATATAGTCAATATCAAATCTTTGCGGAAGCTGGAAATCAAGCTG